>NZ_JBPPSW010000001.1:0-546150 GCF_051337705.1 Arthrobacter sp. IK3
CCGGGGCCCCACCACTGTCCTTAGCGTAGGAGCCGGAGTGTTTCAGGCGGCAGCGCACGCACGTTAGCGCTGTGTTAACAGCTGCTGGGAGGCCGCTGGGCGCTGCCTGAAAAGCGCAGGCCGGAGCGGGTTAGGCGGTGCGGACCCCGCCGCGTCCGAAGGTGATGGCCCGGACCAGCTGCACCACGCCCAGGACCACCAGGAAGATCCCGCCGAAGATCACCAGCGCTGCCAGGGACTCGACCGGAAGGAACAGGACAACGACGCCGGCAACGATGCTCAGGATGCCGAAGGTAATCGCGTACCAGCGGGAACCGCCCGATTCCGTCTCCGCCAGCGCCATGATGCCTTCGATGATCCAGGCGATGCCCACCAGCATGCCGAGTACGGCGAGTGAGGACAGCGGGTTGCGGATAGCGACGATGCCCACTATGAAGAGCAGCAGCCCCACAATGATGCTCAGCACCCGCAGTCCCGGTGTGAGGGGCGCGGCGATTCCGCTGACCACGCGCAGGGCACCGGAGATGAGGAAGTACAGGCCGAAGAGGAACGCGATCACTGAGAGGGTGGCCTGCGGCCAGAAGAGGACCAGCAGGCCGAGGATCAGGGACACCGCCCCCACAACGCCGAAACCTGTCCGCACCGCGGAGATAGTCCGGGACGAAAGTTCGCTGGTATCCAGGCCGAGCCCTCCCCAGCCGTAGAAAGCACCACTGGTCATGGACATTGGAGCCTCCCGAGCTCTCGAAAATGGTGTCCCCAAGCCCTTCGAATTATCCTCCCGGCCTACCTCCCAGACCAGCATGGGGCAGCCGTTCCGGCGCCGGGAGCAGGGGAAAACCAGGGAAGGTCAGGCGAGGCCCAGCAGGAAGCGCACCTCGTCCTCGCCGGTCTGCCCGAAGTGGAGGTAAGCCGAACCCACCGCCGGCAGGCCGCTGTCCGGCCAGGGAATGACGACGTCGTTCGCCGCCTCGGCGAGCGCGTCCGTCCGCTCACAGGACATGGGAGCCGCCGCCACCAGCCACGCCGGATCTAGTTTGCGGACAGCTTCCAGGGCCGCGCGCATGGTGGCACCCGTGGCAATTCCGTCGTCGACCACAATCACCGTCCGCCCCCGGAGTTCCTGCACACCGCGCCCGCCCCGGAACCTCCGGGCCCGGCGCTGCAGCTCCTCCCGCTCGGAGGCCAGGACGGCATCCAGCCCAGCCTGGCCGCCCGGCCCGGCGGCGGCCAGCCATGCGTTCACGACGGGCCCATTCCAGGTTTCGGCAGCGGCACCCCCGGCCTCGGCCACCGCCCCGGCAGCGAGTTCCGGCTGTCGTGGATGGCCGATCTTGCGCACCACCACCACGTCCAGCTTTGCTCCCAGGCCGCCGGCGACCTCCGCTGCAACCGGAACCCCGCCGCGCGGGAGACCCAGCACCATCAGTCCGGGGGCGCCCCGGTACCGCTCCAGCGCACCTGCCAGGACCCGGCCTGCGTCGGCGCGGTCGGTATAGGGGAACGGATGGGCGGTTTGGACGGCCATGGCACTCCCGGCATCAGCGGGTCCTGGTCCTCCCACGGTAGGTGCGTCCCGCCGCGGGAGGCAATGCGCCGCGCGAAGCGTGCGTTGCCAAACCCCCTGCAGGCGTAGCAGGCTGTCCCAATGACTGAAACGGCAGTAATCACAGGGGCCACCGCAGGCCTGGGAGCAGAGTTCGCCCGTGCCCTGGCCGAGCGCGGCTACAACGTAGTCCTGACGGCCCGGGACGAGGAACGGCTCAGGGCCAAGGCTGAAGAGCTCTCCTCCCGCTACCAGGTTGAGGCTTCAGTGCTGCCCGCGGACCTTTCCACGAAAAAGGGCGTGGAGAAGGTGGCCGCACGGGTGGGCCAGCCGGACGTCGCCGTCCTCGTCAACAATGCCGGGTACGGCCTGAAGAACGACTTCCACGCCAACCCGGCCCAGATGGAGCTCGACCACCTGGCCGTACTGGTCCAGGCACCCCTGCTGCTGAGCCACGCCGCGATCAACTCGATGCTCGAGCGCGGCGGCGGACGGATCATCAACGTCGCGTCGGTGGCGGGTTTCATTCCCCGCGGTACCTACAGTGCGGCGAAAGCCTGGGTCATCAACTTCAGCCGCTGGGCCAACCTGCACTATGCCGGGCGCGGCATCTCCGTGACCGCAGTCTGCCCGGGGTTCGTGCACACCGAGTTCCACCAGCGGATGCAGATGGACAAGACGCTCTATCCCCGGTGGATGTGGCTGGACGCGGACCGGGTGGTCCGCGAAGGCCTCGCCGATGCCTTCGCGGGCAAGGGAGTCTCCATCCCGTCGAAGCGGTACAAGGTGCTTGCCGCGGTGGGGAGCCGAGGGCCCCAGGGGCTGGTGGCGCGGATAGGCGGCCGCGGGCGCTGACCCGGTTTCCGGGCACAGGATCCGGCACCCCACCCGGGCGCCCGGCCGAATCCTAATCCGGTTGCGGCGGCACTGGAACCCCCTATGCGCCGCATTACGGGTCCGGCAGGCATTAGCCCTGGATCAGTCGTAGGGTGGCCCCCATGAGTGATCCAACGCAGCCAAGCACCGACTACCTGGACTACCTGGACAAGGAAACGCAGGTCCGTGCCCGGCACATCCGGCACGAGGATTCGCCGTTCGCCGGAGCTCCGGAAGCGCTCGCCGACGCCGTCCTGGCCCGGGTGGACGCGCTCGCCCCGGAGCTGGCGGACCTGGCTGCCCAGCTGCACCAGGACCCGGAAACGGCCTATCAGGAACACCGCAGCGCCCGCCGCGTGGCGGACTTGCTGGAACGCCACGGGATCGCCGCCGAAGTGGGGGTCCACGGCCTGGACACCGCAGTCCGGGCGCAGGCCGGCTCCGGATCCCCGGTGCTTGCCGTCATGGGTGAGTACGATGCGCTTCCGGGGATCGGCCATGCCTGCGGACACAACGTCATTGCCGCCGCCGGAGCCGGCGCGTTCCTGGCGCTGGCGGAGACCCTCCGCGATGATCCGGACGCGTTTCCAGGAACGGTGGTCTTCCTCGGAACCCCGGCAGAGGAAGGCTATTCCGGCAAAGAAGTGATGATCCAGCACGGTGCCCTGGACGGCGTGGATGCTGCGATGATGGTCCACCCGCTGGGGGCCGACGTCGTTGACCAGGTCTGGCTGGGCCGGCGGGTGCTCACGGTGAAGTTCTCCGGAGTTGCGGCCCATGCCTCCGCCCAGCCCTTCATGGGCCGCAACGCGCTCGACGCCGCCACCCTCGCCTACCAGGGGGTGGGCCTGCTGCGCCAGCAGATGCCGCCGTCGGACCGGATCCACGCCATCATCACCGAGGGCGGCGAGCGGCCGAGCATCATTCCGGAATTCGCCGAAATGAAGTTCTACGCCCGGTCCAAGTACCCCGAGACCCTGCGGGAGCTCAGCGGCCGTATCGAGGACATTGTCCGCGGGGCAGCGCTCATGACCGGCACCGGGGTGGAGATTGAATGGGACGCGGAGCCGCCGTCGCTGCCCGTGCGTTCCAGCCGCGCGCTAACAGGCCGCTGGCTCTCCGCCCAGCGCCGCCGCGGGCGCGACCCCCTGCCCGCAGGAGTGGTTTCGGAGACGCTGGCGGCATCGACGGACTTCGGAAATGTGAGCTACCGGGTGCCCGGGATCCATCCGCTGATCGCCATATCCGCCCCGGACGTTGCCCTGCACACCCGCGAGTTCGCGGCGGCTGCGGGCTCACCCGAGGCTGCCCGGGGAGCAGCCGACGGCGCCGCCGGCCTGGCGCTGACGGCCCTGGACTACTTCTGGGACCCGGAGCTGCAGCGTGCCGCCGCCCAGGAATTCGCCGACGCCGGCGGTCCCGTGGACGTCGCCGGCTACTTCGACTGACCGCCCCACGGAAATACCCGCCGGGCCGGTGCCCGCCGGACGGGGAACCCCGCCTTAAGGATCCGCACTCTCCGAAGGACGCTCCATGACCACAGCACCCACCGCAGCCCGTTCCTCCCGAACTGACCGGCTGCTGGCCGCCGTGGAACGGGCCGGGAACAAACTGCCGGACCCGTTCATCCTCTTCCTGCTGCTCTTCGGCATCGTTGCGGTTGCCTCAACGGCCATGGCGTGGGGAAACGTCAGCGTCACGGTTCCCGGCAGCGACGAGGCCACCCGCATCCGCGGACTGTTTACCGCGGAAGGCATGAGCTGGCTGACCACCACGCTGGGGGAGAACTATCTCGGTTTCCCGCCGCTGGCCACCGTGCTGCCAATCCTCCTGGCGGTCGGCGTGGCAGAAAAGTCCGGGCTGCTGGCTGCCATGATCCGCCGCGCCTTCGGCGCTGCCCCGCGCTGGGCCCTGCCCTACGCCGTCGGGCTGGTGGGCGTTGCCGGGTCCATCATGGCGGACGCCGCGTTTGTGGTGATCCCGCCGCTGGCCGCACTGGTGTTCAAGGCGGCCGGACGCCACCCCGTCGCCGGGCTGCTGGGCGGATTCGCGGCAGCCGGAGCGGGCTACTCCACTTCCATGCTCGTCACCTCCCTGGACGCCCTGTTCGCCGGGATTACGACGGCGGTGACCGGCTCGCTGCCCAACCCGGGTTCACCGGTCAATCCGGTCTCCAACTACTTCTTCAACGTGGCCTCCTCAGCGGTGCTGATCCTTGCCGCCGGCTTCCTGATCGACAAGGTCCTTGAGCCGCGGCTGGTCAGGCAGTCAGTGCCGCGCAGCCAAACGGAGGATCCCGACGACGGGGCTCCCGCAGGCGGGGAAGCCCTGGACCCGAACCTGTCCGCGCTGGAACGGCGCGGCCTGCGCTGGTCCCTGGGAATCGGCATCGTGGTTGCGGGGATCATCGCCGCGGCGGCACTGGTACCGAATTCGCCGTGGCGGAATGAGGACGGCGGATTCCTGCCGGCATCGCCGCTGCTCTCCTCAATCGTCTTCATTGTCTTTGTCATGTTCGTGATTCCGGGCCTGGTGTACGGCCGGATCACCGGGACCATGCCCCACGCCCGGGACATTCCCCGCGTCATGGGCCAGTCCATCAAGGAGATGAGCGGGTTCCTGGTCCTGGCATTTGTGCTGGGTCAGTTCATTGCATTGTTCAACTGGTCCGGGATCGGCAACTGGATCGCCGTTGCAGGAGCCTCCGGACTGGAATCCATTGGGCTCACCGGCTATCCGGCCATCCTCGCCTTCATAGTGCTCGCTTCGCTGCTGAACCTCTTCATCATTTCCGGCTCGGCGATGTGGACCCTGATGGCCGCCGTCTTTGTGCCCATGTTCGCGCTCCTGGGGTATGAGCCCGCCTTCGTGCAGGCCGCGTTCCGGGTGGGGGATTCCGCAACCCAGGTGCTGACACCGCTGAACCCCTACATGATCGTCCTGCTGACCATGCTGCGGCGCTACGAGCCGTCCGCCGGCCTGGGCACGGTCATCTCCCGGATGCTGCCGTTCACCGTGGTGTTCTGGGTGGCCTGGGTGGCAGTGCTGACGGTCTTTTATGTCTTTGATCTGCCCCTCGGCCCGGGCAACGGCATCTTCATCCAGTAGGCTTCCATTCCGTCCAACGCTCGTGAAAGGCCTCCCCATGGCACTGCCCGTTTACGCCGTGCATGAGAATCCGGAGTGGTTCCCGCCCTTTGCCAAGGCCTTTGAGGCCGAGGGTGTTGAGGTGCATGAATGGCTGCTGACCGACGGTGTCCTGGATCTGGATTCAGCGCCGCCGGAAGGCATCTTCTGGTCCCGGATCAGCGCCTCCTCGCACACCCGCGGGCACGGCCTCTCCAAGGACTACGCCCGGGCAGTCCTGGCCTGGCTGGAGGCGCACGGCCGCCGCACCGTCAACGGCCGCCGCGTGCTGGAACTTGAGATGAGCAAGGTGGACCAGCTCACCGCGCTGCGCGCTGCAGGCATTGAGACGCCCCGCACCGTGGCCGCGATTGGCCGGAACCAGATCCTGGCCGCGGCCAAGGAATTCCCGGTGCCGTTCATCCTGAAGCACAACCAGGGCGGCAAGGGACTGGGGGTGCGCAAGTTCGAATCGCACGGAGAGCTTGCCGACTACGTCGCCTCCGACGAATTCGAGGAACCGCAGGACGGCATCACCCTGGTGCAGGAATTCATCCAGGCGGCTGAACCGTCCATCAGCCGGGTGGAACTCGTCGGCGGGAAGTTCGTCTACGCCATCCGCGCCGACACTGCCCGCGGGGGCTTCCAGCTCTGCCCCGCGGACGCCTGCGCCATCGATCCGGCCACCGGCACGCCCATCATGCCGCCCGGAGCATCCATTGCGCCGGATCCGGATACCCAGCTGTTCAGCCTGCGGGAAGGATTCGACCACCCGATCATCAGCAGGTACGAGGAGTTCGCCCGGCGGATGAACCTGGAGGTCTGCGGCATTGAATTCATCGAAGCGGCTGACGGCCGGGTTCTGACCTATGACGTGAACACCAACACCAACTACAACGCGGTGGTCGACGCCGCGGCCCCGGTGTCCGCTCCGCGCCAGCTGGCGCGGTACCTGGGAGGGCTCGCGGCAGAATAGTCCGGAGTTCCCGGTGCTTTCCCTACCTATGCGGTGACTGGAATATAGTCGAAAGTACCGAACCTAAGGAGCTCCGTCCATGACCGCTGCCCAGGAACCGCTGTGGGTAAAGCACTACCAGCCCGGTGTACCGGCAGAAATCGAACTGCCCACCGAATCCCTCACCTCCATGGTGGAAGACGCGGTGGCGCGGTTCGGGCCGAAGGTGGCACTGGAGTTCTTCGGTGCCGAGACCACCTATACGCAGCTGGGAGACCAGATCAACCGCGCCGCTGAAGGGCTGCGCAGGCTGGGCGTCCGGAAGGGCCACCGGGTGGCAATCATCCTGCCCAACTGCCCGCAGTACCTCATCGCGTTCTACGCGGTGCTGCGCCTCGGCGGCGTCGTCGTGGGGCACAACCCGCTCTACACGGAGCGCGAACTGCGCCACCAGTTCGAGAACCACGGTGCGCAGGTTGCCATCGTGTGGGACAAGGCCGTGGAGAAGGTACAGGACTTCCCGGATGACCTTGCGGTACCCAGCATCATTTCCGTGGACATCACCAAGGCCATGCCGCGCCTGAAGCGGATTGGCCTTCGCCTGCCGATCCCGTCGATCCGCCGGACCCGTGCCGGTCTGACCACCAAGACCGAGAACACGATTCCCTGGGAAAAGCTGCTCGCCAACGATCCGATCGACCCGCAGCACCCCAAGCCGTCCGTGCAGGACCTCGCTGCGCTGCAGTACACCTCCGGCACCACCGGAATCCCCAAGGGTGTCATGCTCACGCATTACAACCTCCGCTCGAACGCCCTGCAGGGACAGGCCTGGATGCACGGAGCCAAGGAGGGCGAGGAAGTCATCTACGGCGTCCTGCCGATGTTCCATGCTTTCGGCCTGACCCTCTACCTGACGTTCGCGATGCTTACGGGTTCACGGCTGGTGCTCTTCCCGAAGTTCGACGTCGACCTGGTCCTGGACGCTGCCAGGAAGTCCAGGCCTACCGTCTTCTGTGCCGTGCCGCCGATCTACGAGAAGGTGGCAACCGAGTCCAAGAAGCGCGGAATCGACATCTCCACCATTCGCTTCGCCATTTCCGGTGCCATGACATTGTCCGCGAAGACCGTCGAAATCTGGGAAGAGGTCTCCGGCGGCCTGCTGGTGGAAGGCTACGGACTCACCGAATCTTCTCCGGTTGCCCTCGGTAATCCGTTCGCGGAGACCCGCCGCAACGGAACCATCGGCGTGCCCTTCCCGAGCACCCTCATGCGGGTTGCGGATCCCGAAGACCTGGGCCGTGATGTTCCGCAGGGCGAGCCGGGCGAGCTGCTGATCAGCGGCCCGCAGGTGTTCTCCGGTTACTGGAACAACCCGGAGGAAACCGCAGAGATCCTGACGGAAGACGGCTGGCTTCGCACCGGGGACATCGTCACGGTGGACGAGGACGGGTTCGTGAAGGTTGTGGACCGGCGCAAGGAACTCATCATCACGGGCGGTTTCAACGTCTCCCCGTCCGAGGTGGAGGAAGTACTCCGCAGCAACCAGTCAGTCGCTGACGCAGCAGTGGTAGGGCTGTCCCGCGGTGCCGGCGGAGAGCAGGTGGTTGCCGCCGTCGTGATGCAGCCGGACACCGAGCTGGATGAGCAGGCACTGCGCGCCTTCTGCCGGGAACGCCTCACCCCCTACAAGGTTCCCCGCCGGATCGTGGCGATCGAGGAACTGCCCAAGTCCATGCTGGGCAAGGTCCTGCGCAAGCAGGTCCGGGAGTCCCTCCAGGATTCGCTCTAGCCTCCCCTTTCCCACACCGGAGGCCCGCCTGGTGCCTTCCCGCTCCTCCTCGGCAGGGCTTTTCGGACGAGCCCGGTTTTCTCTTGACGCTGCTCGCATGCAGGCAGTGGAATAATAAGTAGGCTTGGCAATTCAGGCCCGGCCGAAGAATGGCCAGAGGAGCCGGAACCGGTGCCGGTGAAACGGTACAGCCGCGCGGGCGGGTATGCCCGGCACGGTGTTCGGGGAGCTGCGGGCGGAAGCTGCTCCGAAGGATCCGGCTCGTGAATCGTGATCGCTGTGCCGGACCCCGGCGCAGATTCGCTGCCGAAGGAGAAAACGATGATCAGCAACGAGCAAGTCGAAGGACTCATGGCCGCTTCGGGGAACGTTCTTGGTCCCAACGGCGACAAAATCGGGTCAGTGGGAACGTTCTACCTCGATGACCAGACCAACGAACCGGCCTGGGTCACGGTGAACACCGGCCTGTTCGGAACGAACGAGACCTTCGTTCCGCTGAGCGAGGCCAGCGTTGAAGGCGTCGATGTGCTTGTGCCCTACTCCAAGGACGAGGTGAAGAACGCGCCGCAGATCGACAGCGACGGCTCCATTAGTGCGGAGGAGGAAGTAACGCTCTACCGCTACTACGGCTTCACGTACGACGACGGAACATCGGACGCAGATACGCGCAGCGCGGGTGCCGGCACTGACACCCTCATCGAGTCCGACACGGAGACCCTTTCCGGCACGGACCGGGGGCGCAGCGGCCTGGTTGACGATTCCGGCGCAGGGGCCGGCTCAGAATCCGGGCGTGCTGGTACCGCCGGATTCTCCTCCGGTGCCGGAATCGACGAGGCAATGACCCGTTCGGAAGAGCAGCTGGACGTTGGAACCGAAAGCCGTGAAACCGGTAAGGCACGGCTGCGTAAGTACACCGTGACGGAGACGGTCACCACCCAGGTGCCGGTCAGTCATGAGGAAGTGGTGATCGAGCGGGAGCCGATCACGGATGCCAACCGTGAAGCTGCAATGCGCGGCCCCGAGATGCGCGACGACGAATACGAAGTCACGCTGCATGCCGAGGAGCCTGTAGTCCACAAGCACACCGAACCTGTGGAGCGGGTGCGGCTGGACACCGAAACGGTCACGGGGCAGGAAAACGTCTCCGAGGAAGTCCGCAAGGAGCGGATCGAGAGCGAGGTGGAAGACGCCTCCGGGCGCTCCGCGTCCACCGAAGGCCATACCGGGCACCATTCCTCCGGCTCCGGCCACGATTCGGGCCACGGTGATTCCGGCTCCGGCAGTTCACGCTAACCGCCCCCGGATGACGGAGGCCGGAACCACCGGCTCATCAAGCAGGACCCCGCCGGCCCGCCAGGGCCGGCGGGGTCCTGCCATGACTGCGGGTTCCTCTCCCTATCCGGTGCTGGCGTCTCAGTCCCGGTGCCGCCGCGCCTGGAATCGGAACCGGTCTCCCCGGAACACAGAATAGGTCCATTCCGCGGGCCGTCCTCCGGCGAATCCAAGCCGTTGAATGACCAACAGCGGGAAGCCCATCTCAAGACCGAGCAGGCGGACGTCCTCCGGGCCGGCAAGCCTTGTCTGCACGGTGTCCTCGGCGTCCGTGATGCGCACCCCGTAGCTCTCCTGCAGTGCTGCGTACAAGGACCCGGTGCGGTCCAGGGCATCGGCGAGGCCAGGCAGCTCCCCGGAAAGCAGGGCGGTCTCATGGGCCAGCGGCTCTTCGTTGATGAGCCGCACACGTTCCACACGGGTTAGAGCCGTTCCCGGTTCCACGTTGAGCCGCAGCGCGGCCTCACCTTCCGCAGGCACGGTGGAGATCCCGATCAGCCGGCTTGAACTGCGGAGCCCCTGCGCCTCCGCGTCTTCCGAGAAAGACGTCAGTTGGCGCACATAAGTTGGGCGGTTGTGGGCCACAAACGTGCCATGGCCCTGGATCCTGTCCAGCACCCCCTCGGCGACGAGTTCCGCGATCGCCTGCCGAACGGTGGTCCGGGACGTGCCGTACTCCGCGGCCAGGGCCCGCTCGGTGGGCATCAGCGTGCCCGGGTCGCCTTCTGAGGCGAGCGCCCGCAGCCGCTCCTTGAGCACGTAGTACTTCGGAGCCGGATGGGATTGTGACGTCACGGAACCAGCATAGCGATTGACTCCTAAATTGGTCTAGGCCAAACTAAGGGCCATCGACAGCCCACTTGCCTTCGGCATGGGGACCTATGGGAAGGGCAGAAATGCGTTCAATGAGGAACACCCGGCTGCGCGCCGGATCGATGGGGGCGGCAGGCGTAGCGCTGGCGCTGGTGCTGACGGCATGCGGAGGAAGCGGCGATGCAGGAAGCGATGCTGACGGCACGCTGAAGGTTTGGGCACACTCCGGCCAGGCTTCCGAAGCGGAAGCACTACAGGGGCTCGTGGATCAGTTTAATGATGCCAATGGGGACATCACCGTTGAACTGACGCTGGTACCTGAGGCCGACTACACCAGCACCATCCAGGCCACCAAGGCCGAGGACCTGCCGGACATTATGGAAATGGATGCCCCGACCATGGCGTCCTTCGTCTACGACCGCAAGCTGATCCCGCTGGAGGGGATTGTCTCCGAGGAGGTCCTGGACAACCGGATCGGCGGGGTCAAGGAAAGCGGCACCTACAATGGCGAGACCTACGCCGTAGGCATGTTCGACGTCGGACTTGGCCTCTGGGGCAACGCTTCCCTGTTGGAGGCGGCCGGCCTGGAAGCTCCGGTGTCCGCCGACGAAGCCTGGACGGTCGACGAATTCAGGACGAACCTCGCGAAGCTGGCCGAAGTCAGCCCGTCCGGCAATGCCATCGACCTGGGCGAAGCGAACTCCTTCGCCGCCGAGTGGGGACTGTTCACCACCAGCCCGAATCTCTGGTCCGCCGGTGGAACGCTGATGAAGGACGGCAAGGCTGACGGCGTGCTCAACTCCGCAGAGAACGTCGAGGCTCTGACGGAGTGGTCCTCCTGGAAGGACTACACGGACCCGAACACCAGCGGCACCGCCTTCCAGGAAGGCCAGGTTGCCCTGACCTGGACCGGCAACTGGATGTACCCCGGCTTCAGTGAAGCACTGGGGGAGGACCTGGTCCTGATGCCGCTGCCTGACTTCGGCAACGGCACCAAGGCCGGCCACGGTTCCTGGCAGTGGGGCGCAACGCCGGCAGCCGAAGGCAATGAGGAAGCTGCCGGGGAGTTCCTGGACTTCCTCCTGTCGGATGACTCCATCACCGCCATGACAACCGCCAACGCCGCAATCCCGGGCAGCACCTCGGCCCTGGAAACCAGCGAGCTGTACGGCGAAGGCAAGCCTCTTGCCCTCTTCGCGGACAACCTCGCCTCCGCCTGCGGATCCGAGGACGTCACCGCAGAGTGTATTGCCGTCGCCCGTCCGGTGACACCGGGCTACCCGACAGTTACCAGCTCTGTTGGCAGTGCGCTGCTGGCTATTTGGGGCGGAGCGGACGTGAAGGAAGAACTGGACAAGGCCGCCCGCGCGATCGACGCCGACTTCACCGACAACAACGGCTACGAGGACGAATAATTCCGGCTGCAGCGGGGCCGGGCACACCGTGCCCGGCCCCGCTCTTCTCGGGATGGAGGAACATGTCATGACCACCACGTCACTGCTGCCGCCCAGGAGCGGCAGTCCGGAAGCGGGCGCGCGACCCACGAGGCGCCGCGGCGGCGCCGGTCCCGCCATGGCCGCTCCGGCCATGCTGCTGCTTGCCCTGTTCGTGGCGGTTCCCTTTATTGCCGCGATTGGGTTCTCGCTCTACAACGTCCGCCTGGGCGATCCCCGCGAACCGAGCTTCATGGGTTTCACCCAGTACGTCCGGATCCTCACCGACCCGGACGTGTCAGCCCAGTTCCTCAGTGCTCTGGGGCACAACCTCATCTTCGCCGTGATCGTGGTACCGGTGCAGACTGCTTTGGCACTCGCTCTGGCCATGCTGGTCAAGCGAGCGCTGCCCGGCATGGCAGTCTTCCGCGCCGTCTACTTCCTTCCGGTGATCTTCCCGATGGCGCTGGTTGCGATCATCTGGCGGCTGATCCTGGCGCGCGGCGACCAGGGCCTGCTAAACGCCACCCTCAATTTCTTTTCCGGTGGAAACTTCGGTGCCCAGGACTGGCTCGGCTCGGAACTGACAGCCCTGGGCTCGGTAATCGTGCTCTCCATCTGGCAGGGCTGCGGCTTCCAGATGGTCATCCTCCTGGCAGCTCTGCAGCAGGTCCCCGGCGAGCTGTATGAAGCTGCCGAACTGGACCGGGCCAACGCCTGGCAGCGGCTGCTCCATGTCACGCTGCCCGGCATCCGCACCACGCTCGTATTCGTGGCCCTCTACACAACCATTCTTTCCCTGCGGGTCTTCGACCAGATCTACGTCCTGGCCAAATCCGGCGGCGGGCTCAACGAGGACGCCACGCGCACCGTCATGTATCAGGCGGTCACGTCCGCCTTTGACCAGAACAACATCGGCCGGGCCAGCGCCATCTCGGTGGTCTTCTTCATCCTGGTGCTGATCCTGTCCCTGATCCAGCGCCGGCTCACGCGCGAACGGGAGGTCTAGCCATGGCAACCACAACCCAGAACGGTGCGCCCGCCGAAACCGCAGGGCGTGCCGGGAATTCTGCATCCGGGCTTCGGCGCAGCAGCCCCCGGCACCGCGCAGGCATTACCGCCCATTACCTGGCGCTGGTCGTCACCAGCCTGGTGTTCCTGGCTCCCGTTGCCTACATGGTTGCGGCATCCTTCGCGCCGGCATCGGACACCCTGGCGGGCTTCAAGGTTTTCGACGTCACACAGTGGGGGCTGCACAACTACTCGGGCGTCACCTCCAGCCTGTCCTCGGACAGCACCGGGCACCTGTGGCGGTTCTTCCTGGTGTCCTTTACCGTTACCGTCGCCGTGGTCGGCCTGGGCCTGGTGGTCAATTCGATGGCCGCGTTCGCGCTGTCCCGGCTGGAGTGGAAGGGCAGGGGGATTGCCCTGCTGGGCATCCTGATGCTGCTGATCGTGCCTTTCGAAGCCGTCGCCGTCCCCATGTTCTACCTGTACAACGACGCGCGGAACACGCTCTGGATCCAGATTGTCCCGTTCATTGGCAACGCGCTCTCCATTTTCCTGTTCTATTCATTCTTCTCCGGCATCCCGCGCAGCATCGATGAGGCTGCCCGGCTGGACGGGGCCGGATCCTGGCGGATCTTCGCGCTGATCATCGCTCCCATGAGCAAGCCGGTCTACGCATCGGTGGCCATCCTGACGTTCCTCACCCAATGGGGCGCCTTCCTTTGGCCGGTACTGATGATTTCGGATCCCAATTTGCGTCCGCTGCCGCTGCAGATCAGCGTCTTTGCCGGCCAGCTGCCGCCGGCCTGGGGGCAGGTCATGGCCTTCGGCGTGCTGCTGGTGCTGCCGGTGCTTGTTGTCTTCCTGCTCTTCCAGCGCTGGTTCATTGAAGGCGTCGCCTCCTCTGCTGTGAAGGGATAGAACAATGGTTTTCAGGCTCAATGACCACTGGGCGTGGGACAGCTGGCTGGCCGACGACGGCGAGCAGTACCACCTGTTCTTCCTGCGTGCCTCCCGGGCGCTCCAGGACCCGCAGCGGCGACACTACCGGGCATCCATCGGCCATGCTGTGTCAACCGACCTCGAGGACTGGCAGTTGCTCCCGGACGCACTGGTGGCAGCGGATGCCCCCGCCTGGGATGACCTCGCCACCTGGACCGGCTGCACCGTGCAGGGCAAGGACGGGCGCTGGCACCTGTTCTATACCGGGGTCAGCCGCGCAGAGAACGGACTGCAGCAGCGCATTGGCAAGGCTGTCTCGGATGACCTGGTCACCTGGACCCGCCGGGACCGGCCGCCGCTGGAGGCAGACCCGCGCTGGTACGAGAAGCTGGGGGAGGGGACCTGGCCGGATGAAGCGTGGCGGGATCCGTTTGTGTTCTGGGATGAAGACTCGGCACAGTGGCACATGCTGGTGACGGCCCGCTGCCGCGAGGGCGACCCTGCCGGCCGTTCGGTGGTGGGTCACGCCGTCAGCGCTGACCTGGAGGAGTGGGAAGTCCGTCCGCCGCTCTCGGCGCCCGCCGGGTACGGCGAGATGGAAGTTATCCAGTCCCGTATGGTCGACGGGCAGCCGGTCCTGATCTTCTCCTGCCTGCCCGAATTTGCCCCCGGTGTCGAAGCGCCGCGTGTTCCCACAGGCACGTGGATCGCTCCGGGCGATTCGCTGCTGGGACCCTGGCAGCTCGAGGCGACCTCCGAGTTCTATCTGGACGGCATTTATGCGGCGCAGCTGGTGCAGAAGCGCGACGGCGAATGGGTCCTGTTCGGATTCCAGAACGGGACCTTCACGGGTGAAATCGCCGGCCCCACGCCGCTGAAGGAACTGACAAACGGAAGACCGCTCTTCGCACAGGGAAGGGTCGGCGCGGCTGCAGAATCCCTCTAGGTCAGCGCGTTCTTGACGCCCGCTCTGACCTGCGAAAACTGTCTCGACGGTGCCCCGTTCGTCGGCTAGTATCCGTTCGGTCGCACAAATACTAAGCGGCCTTCACTTATCAGCTACAGGGGGAACACCAACATGGCACAGCACTCTGCATCCAACCCGTACGCGCCGGGCCAGCCCGGCGCCACGGACCTGTCCCAGCCGCTTTACGGAGCCGGGATCGGCGACGCCGTCAAGCGCTTTTTCAAGAAGTACGCCACGTTTTCCGGCCGAGCGAGCCGCAGCGAGTACTGGTGGTGGACGCTGGTGAACGCGGTAGTTCTCACCGTGCTGGGCATCTGGACCATCACCGCCGCTGTTGGCAGCGTGAATACGGTGACTGGAGAGCTGGAGGGCACCAGCTTCCTGTTCCCCTACGCGCTGATCGGACTCTGGGGCCTGGCCACCCTGGTGCCGGGCATCGCGTTGACCGTGCGCCGCCTGCACGACGGCGGCTTCACCGGCTGGCTGTTCCTTCTGGCCCTGGTTCCGGGCCTCGGTGGACTCGCCCTCCTGGTGCTGGCCCTGATGCCGAGCAAGCCGGAAGGTGCCCGTTACGACGCCGGCGCCCCGCAGTACGGAGCGTACCCGCAGGCCTGACCTGTGCGGCGCGGAGGAACATAACCGCAGGTGAAACCGGTAACCCCTTCCCGTCAGGAGGAAAGACTCCAATACTGGGAGGATGACCCACACCACATCGCCACACCCCGGCAATGATGCCCACTACAGCTCCGATCCCGAATCTGCCCACCTCGCAGAGGAAACGATCCAGCTGGTCCGCACCTGGCTCGCAGAGGCGTCCACTCTCGAAGTGGACGCCTCTGCCGCGCAGCTGGCCGGAATCCTCAAAGACCCCGGCGGCCTCGGCTTCACGGTCGGATTCGTTGACGGGGTCATCCGCCCCGAAGACCTGCAGGTCGCTGCCCGCAACCTCGCCACGCTCGCCCCCCGGGTTCCGGACTTCCTGCCCTGGTACCTGAAAGCCGCCGTACGCACCGGCGGAGTGCTGGGGCCGGCTGTTCCTTCCGTAGTGGTGCCCGCAGCCCGCCGGGCACTGCGCAGGATGGTAGGCCACCTGATCATCGACGCTTCCGAGGAGCGCCTCGGCCAGTCAATCGCCCGGCTGCGCCGTGACGGCGTGCGGCTGAACATGAACCTGCTCGGAGAAGCGGTGCTGGGACGCCGGGAAGCCGAACGCCGGCTGGAAGGCACCCGCAGGCTGCTGGAACGCAGCGACGTGGACTACGTCAGCATCAAAGTCTCCTCCACCGTGGCGCCGCACGCCCCGTGGGCCTTTGACGAAGCCGTCGCCGATGTGGCGGAGACCCTCGCCCCGCTGTACCGGCTCGCCGCCGAATCTCCCCGCCCCAAGTTCATCAACCTGGACATGGAGGAGTACAAGGACCTTGAACTGACCATGGCGGTCTTCATGGAACTGCTCTCCCGTCCGGAGTTCCACAACCTCGAAGCCGGACTGGTCCTGCAGGCCTACCTGCCGGACGCGCTGGCAGCCATGCAGCAGCTCCAGGACTTTGCCGCCGCCCGCTGCGCCGCCGGAGGTGCCCCCGTCAAGGTCCGGCTGGTCAAGGGGGCCAACCTCCCCATGGAACAGGTGGAGGCATCCCTGCACGGATGGCCCCTGGCCACCTGGGGTTCGAAGCTCGAAACGGACACGAACTACAAGCGCGTCCTGGACTACGCCCTGCACCCGGAGCGAATCCGCAACGTCCGCATCGGCGTCGCCGGCCACAACCTCTTTGACATCGCCTACGCCTGGCTGCTCGCCGGCGCCCGGGGAGTCCGGGACGGGATCGACGTCGAAATGCTGCTCGGAATGGCAGCCGCACAGGCAGAGGTGGTCCGGAAGGAAGTCGGTTCACTGCTGCTTTACACCCCGGTAGTGCACCCGCAGGAGTTCGACGTCGCCATCGCCTACCTGGTGCGGCGGCTGGAGGAAGGGGCCAGCAGTGAGAACTTCATGTCCGCCGTCTTCGACCTGGCGGACGAAGAAACACTGTTCGAGCGCGAGAAGCAGCGCTTCCTCGACTCCCTGGCCGCGGTGGACAGCAGCGTTCCGGCTCCCCGCCGCCAGCAGGACCGTACCCGGGCACCCGAGCCCGGGCCGGACGAATTCGCGAACACCCCGGACACGGATCCTTCCCTGCCTGCCAACCGCGGCTGGGGCCGGGACATCCTGTCCCGGGTACCCGGATCGGACCTCGGGCGTGAGCTCGTCTCTGCATCGCGGGTGGTAACCGAAGAGCAGCTCGACGAACTCCTGAACGGTGCGGTGACCGCCCAGGAGAACTGGGCAGCCCTCGGCGGAACCGGACGCGCGGAGATCCTGCACCGGGCCGGGGACATCCTGGAAGCCCGGCGCGCCCAGCTGCTCGAAGTCATGGCGGCCGAGGCGGGCAAGACCTTGGACCAGGGCGATCCCGAGGTATCCGAGGCCATCGATTTCGCCCACTACTACGCCGAGCGGGCGCGTGAACTGGACGCCGTCGACGGCGCGCGGTTCCATCCAGCCCGCCTCACGCTCGTCACGCCGCCGTGGAACTTCCCGGTGGCAATCCCGGCCGGTTCAACGCTGGCGGCTTTGGCGGCAGGCTCATCCGTGATCCTCAAGCCGGCAGGACCGGCAGCACGGTGCGGGGCGGTACTGGCGGAAGCGCTGTGGGAAGCCGGCGTGCCCAGGGACGTCCTGCGCTTCGTGCAGCTGGGCGAGTCCGAGCTGGGCCGCGAACTCATTTCCCATCCGGCAGTGGACCGGGTCATCCTGACCGGCGCCTACGAAACTGCTGAAATGTTCCGCTCCTTCCGCCCCGACCTTGAGCTGCTGGCAGAAACGTCGGGCAAGAACGCCATTGTGGTGACCCCCAGCGCGGACTTCGACCTCGCCGCCCGTGACGTGGCGGCGTCGGCGTTCGGGCACGCCGGGCAGAAGTGTTCGGCAGCCTCACTGGTGATCCTGGTGGGCTCCGTGGCTGAGTCCCGCCGTTTCCACCACCAGCTGCTGGACGCCGTCCAGTCCCTCGTAGTGGGGCAGCCGGAGGACCCCCGGACACAAATGGGGCCCGTCATTGAACCTGCTGCCGGCAAACTGCTGCGCGGACTCACCGAACTGGGCGCTGGGGAGACCTGGGTGCTCCAGCCCCAAAAGCTCGACGCCGAGGGACGGCTTTGGTCCCCGGGAATCCGTGCCGGGGTACAGCCGGGCTCGGAGTTCCACCTCACCGAGTACTTCGGCCCGGTACTGGGCGTGATGCGGGCAGACACGCTTGAGGATGCAGTCCGGCTGCAGAACCAGGTGGACTACGGCCTCACCGCCGGACTGCATTCGCTGGACCCGGAAGAGATCCGCTGGTGGACGGGGGCGGTTGAAGCGGGGAACCTCTACGTCAACCGTGGAATCACCGGCGCAATTGTCCGCAGGCAGCCCTTCGGCGGATGGAAGAAGTCCTCGGTGGGGGCCGGAACCAAGGCGGGCGGCCCCAACTACCTGCTGGGACTGGGCAGCTGGAGCACCGGGCCCTCCACGGCAGACGCGGCTCCGGGGGACAAGGTCCGCACCCTGCTGGACCAAGCCGGCGGCGCATCAGTGCTTCCCAGTTCGGACCTCGCCTTCCTGCACCGGGCAGCTGCGTCCGACGCCGCAGCCTGGGCGGCCGAGTACGGCCAGGTCCGAGACGTCTCCGGTCTCAGTGCGGAACGGAACCTCTTCCGCTACCTGCCGGTTCCCGTCCACGTCCGGCTCGCGGAATCCGAACCGCAAGCGTCCGTGCTGCGCGTCCTCTCGGCGGCACTGCTGGCGGAATCCCACGTCACGGTCTCGGTTCCGGATGCGCTGGCTCCGGGTATTACCGCTGTCCTGGCCGCTTTCTCCTGTTCCGTCACGGTTGAAAATGACGCCGAATGGCTATCCCGGATGGGAACAGCGGACGCCCCTCCGTCCCGGATCCGGTTGCTGGGCGGAGACCGCAGGGCATTGGCAGCGGCCCTTGGCGGGCGGCCGGACTGTGCGGTTTACGCGCAGCCGGTCACCGAATCGGGAAGGGTTGAACTGCTGCCGTTCCTGCACGAACAGGCGATCAGTATCACGGCCCACCGCTTCGGCACCCCGAGCCCCATTGCCGACACCGAGCCAGGAAGGCCGTGACACTGGAAAGTCCCCTCCCGCTGGCGGGCCGTGCCGCCGTCGTCACCGGGGTGAGCCGCCGCCAGGGCATTGGCTATGCCGTGGCGTCGCGGCTCGCCCGGATGGGAGCCAGCCTTTTCACCGCCCACTACCAACCGCATGACCTGGACCAGCCGTGGGGCGGGGACTCCCTCGACGCCGTCGCGGAGGGGCTGCGCGGGCAGCTCGCCCCGGAGGCAGTCCTGGCGCACCGGAGCATCGACCTGGCCGAGCCTGAAGCCGCTTCGGAACTGGTCAGTGCCGCAGCCGCGGAACTGGGCCACCTGGACATCCTGGTCTGCAACCACGCGCGCAGCGGCGGGGACGGCCCGCTGGCGGAGATGACCCCGGAAAAGCTCGATGCCCACTGGCAGGTCAATACCCGCTCCACGCTGCTCGCCACCCGCGAGTTCGCGGCGCAGCATGACGGCCGGCCCGGAGGCAGGGTGATCTGGATGACGTCCGGGCAGATCAACCGCGGGGTCATGGACTCGGAAATTGCCTACGCGACGTCCAAGGCCGCCCTTGCCGGCATCACTCCGTCCGTGGCGGCGGACCTGGCGCGCCGGGGAATCCTCCTCAACACGGTGAACCCCGGGCCAGTCAACACTGGATACCTGACGGTGGAGACGGCCGACCGGCCGCCGGAGGTCCTCGCTGATGTGCTGGCACATTTCCCTGCGGGCAGGTTTGGTGAACCGGATGATCCGGCGCGGCTCATCGCGTGGCTCGTCAGCGACGAAGGGCGGTGGATGGTGGGCCAGGTGCTGAGCAGTGACGGCGGATTCCGGTAATTCACGCGGTTCGTGGATTCGCTCTTTTCATTACCTTCTGCGCTTGTTAGGGTCCTGCACATGGATACGCTCATTTTCGAGTAGCGAACTGCGCCCGCCGGAACACTCCGGCCCTTCACAGTGGCGCAAACCGCTCAACGCAGACCCACCCGCAACCGCTGGCCAAGGCCAGGCGTCCTTCCGTCTGCAGCTCGAAATCCCGCCGTGGAAAGTATTCCCGGCGTGCCCGGAAGGGCTCACCCTGGCACAGCCACGCCAGAGATGAACTGGAGCAAACCATGACTGAACCTACATCCAATCCCGCACAGGAACCGCTCGAACCAGCCGGTCTGCCTGCCCGCTCCTCCGCTGAGGAGGAGACGCAGCTGCAGGTCAATATTGCCCCCGCAGCCGCCCGCCGCCTCAGTGAGGAAGGCCTCCAGCGGCTAGCGGCCGCCCGCGAGCAGGAAGCCAACCTGCCCGGCTGGCAAAGCCTGGGCAAGGGCGGGAAGCCCAACCATGTAACCGGCCGCCAGGGCCGCCGCGAACGCAAGGTCCGCTGGTAGGAGAGCGGAACATCCGGTAAACACAGCTGCGCCGGCTGCGGGCAACATCGCCTGCAGCCGGCGCAGCTGCGTTCCCGGCGCTGTCCGGAGTTGGGCCGGATGGAAAAACTTGGGATGCTAGCGGGCATGAATTCCTCGCCCGCCCCCGCAACGGTTCAAACCTCCCCGCACGCCACGAAAGAACTGCAGGCCTGGACCTCCGGCACCTTGGGAACCATCCGGCTGAACCGGCCGCGGGCCCTCAACGCCATGACCCTGGACATGGTGCGGGCTATGGACCGGGTACTGCAGGACTGGGCGGCAGACAGTGCCGTGCAGGCCGTGGTGCTTTACGGTGCCGGTGAACGCGGACTGTGCGCGGGCGGTGACATCCGTGCGATTGCGTCAGGCACGGATGAACAGGCCATGGAGTTCTGGACCGCCGAATACGCGCTCGATGCGCGGGTGGCCGCTTTCCCCAAGCCGTATGTCGCAGTGATGGACGGTGTGGTCATGGGCGGCGGTATTGGGGTCTCCGGACACGCCGGGATCCGGATCGCCACCGAAAGGACCACTGCTGCCATGCCGGAGGTGCGCATCGGCTTCAGCCCCGACTGCGCCGGGTCCCTCCTGCTCTCCGGCGCACCGGGCGAACTCGGCACCCACCTGGCGCTGACCGCTGGATCGATGACCGGTGCCGACGCCGTGCTGTGCGGTTTCGCGGACTTCTACGTCCCTTCCGGGTCGCTAGCCGACCTGCTGGCCGCGCTTGAATCCGCGGGCAGCAGCGCCGCGGATGTGGTGGCCGCGTTCGCCGTCGAACCTCCGGCCGCGCCGCTCGCCGCCGAGCAGGACTGGATCGACGAGTGCTACAGGGGAGGGGACGTGGCCGCCATCCTGCAGAACCTGGAGCGGCACCCGGCGCCGGCCGCAGCGGAAGCAGCCCGGGCCATTCGGGCCATGGCACCGTTTTCGCTGGGGGTTGCGCTTGCCGCGCTGCGCGCCGCCGCACAGGAACCGGACCTCGGCACGGTCCTGCAGCGTGACCTGGTGATGGCGGAGAGGATGATCGGACGCCCCGATTTCCGTGAGGGCGTCCGCGCCCGCCTCCTGGACCGGAACGAGCCGCAGTGGAATCCTGCCCGGCTTGACCGCGTCGATCCGGCCGACGTGGCCTGGACTCTGGCCCTCTGATTGCTCCGGTGCCAGAATGAGGCGCACTGCGTCCACATTCTCTTCAGGCAAGGACACCGGCATGCTCCTCAACGGCAGGAATGCGGTCATCTACGGCGGCGGCGGATCGATTGGCGGCGCCGCGGCGCGCGCGTTTGCCCGCGAGGGCGCACGGGTCTTCCTGGCCGGCAGGCACGCAGAGCCGCTGCAGGAGGTGGCCGCGGAAATCCGGGCCGCCGGCGGACTGGCGGAATCAGCAGTGCTGGACGCGCTGAACCAGGAAGCGGTCAACGAGCATGCGGATGACGTCGCCGCGGCGGCAGGGAGCCTGGACATCTCCCTCAACGTGATCCAGCACGGCGACGTCCAGGGCACACCCATGGCCGCCATGTACCTGGAGGACTACCTTCGGCCGGTTTCCACCGCCGTGCAGGCAACCTTTATCACGGCGCAGGCGGCCGCACGGCACATGATGGAACAGAAATCCGGGGTGATCCTGGCTTTTGGCGGTTCGGGAACCGAAGACCGGGGACAGTATCTTGGCGGGCTGGTCACAGCCCTGGAAGCCATCGAATCGATGCGCCGCCAGCTCGCCATCGAACTGGGCCCGTTCGGCATCCGGGTGGTGACACTGCGCTCCGGCGGTGTCCCGGAATCCCTCCCCGCCGCCATGGAGGGACGGGAAGGAATAGCCGGATCCATCGCCGCAGCGACGCTGCTGAACCGGGCGGCAACGCTGGAGGATGTTGGGAACGCGGCTGTTTTCGCTGCTTCGGACATGGCGGCGAGCATCACCGGGACCACCATCAATATCAGCGCCGGTGCGATGCTCGACTGAGCCTGACGGCTGGCTGAGCCGGGCGGTCCCGTCAGGCGGACGGGTTTAGCGCTGGGTGCGCCAAATGGTGAAGTCCTCCGTGCTCACGGCCGTGTGCATCCCGGTTTCCTCGTCATTGAGCCACAGGGTTGCGAGTCCGGGCGCTGTGTCGCGGACTTCTCCGCGGTAGTAGACCTCGTCGCCGCTGCGGGCTTCGACGTAGTCTCCGCGGTGGATCGAGCTGACATTGCGGACGCGGCGGGCAGGGGCATTGGAACGGGATGGGGACGCGCAGGCTGAGGGCAAACTGAACTCCTGGATAGTTGGCTGGGGTCTTCGATAGGGGACCTAGTTATGTCAACCAGTCAAGTGCACGAAAATATTCCCGGAACGCCCGCGGACCCCTGACGCGGAGGATACCCTGCGCGTAAAGTCTGGGCATGGACATCGTGGATTTCCTGCTGACGCGCTTTCACGAAGACGCCGCGGAGTCACGCAAGCTGCTGGGCGGCTCCGAGATTTCGCTCTCTGACCGCTGGTATGAAGAGCGCCTGCTGCGCGAGTGTGAGGCCAAGCTGATGCTGATTGACATCATTGGCGGCGCCCGGCGCAACGCGCTTTCCCGCATGCTGCAGGACGCTGAAGGGGACAGCCGCACCTATGCGGACGAACTGGAATGGACCACGCTGGCGCTCGCTGCGCTGGCCGCCCCCTATGCGGAGCATGTGGACTACCAGGACGTCTGGCGGCTGGTTGAAAAACGGCCCTGACGTCCAGCACCGCGGTGCTTTGGCTGCACGGACCACCCCGCCCCTGTCCTTGGGGTGCCTTTGCGCCTAGATTGGCACGCATGACTGTGGAGACCCGATGACGGAATACGACGACGGCGCCGCACCGGCAAGGGAGCTGCTGGAGCAGCTGGCAGAAGCCAAGAACGTTGCCACAACCTTCACCGGCTGGGACGGCGGTGTCCAGCAGGTCTCGGATGCTTCCCTCATCAGCGTCCTCGCTGCCCGCGGAGCGCCGGCAGCGACCCGGGAGCAGGCCGAGGCATCCCTGGCGGAAGCGGCCCTGGCGCCCTGGCGCAGTATGCTGCCGCCCACGGTAGTCCTGCGCCGGCAGCAGCCCCTGCCAGTCACGGTCCATGTGCCCCGCGGAGCCGAGGCGCGGGCCTGGATCACCCTGGAGGACGGCAGCTCCGTGCCGCTGCCCTCCCCGCCGGCTGCGGAACAGACGGCCGAAACAGCGATCATGAACGGCGTCGAACTGGAAGCCAGGCAGCTGCTGCTCCCGGCCGGCCTGCCGCTGGGATGGCATGCCCTGCACGTTTCCTGCCCCGGACGGGAAGAACAGTCCGTCCTGGCGGTCACCCCTGACCGACTGCCCGCTCCGAACACAGGGGGCCGGGGGTGGGGGATGATGGCCCAGCTTTACTCCGTGCGGTCCGAACGGTCCTGGGGGATCGGGGACCTTTCCGACCTCGCGGACCTCTCTGCCGTGTCAGGCAGCGCCGGCGCTGCCTTTATGCTCATCAACCCGCTCCACGCTGCCGAACCAGTGCCTCCCGTCGAGGGCTCGCCCTACCTTCCGGCCACCCGCCGCTTCTTCCACCCGCTCTACATCCGGGTGGAAGCGATCGAGGAGTATGCCTATCTTCCCGGGTCGGAGCGTGCCGGGATCGAGGCCCTGGCCGCGAACCAGCGGGCAGTGGACCGCGATGGGCGGCTGCTGGACCGCAACTCGTCCTACGCCGCCAAGCTCCAGGCACTCCGCGCGGTCTACCAGGTGCCGCGCAGCCCCGCCCGGGCGCAGCAGTTCGAGGCCTTCGTCCGCGAGGCGGGGCCCGGCCTGGAGAGCTTTGCCCTGTGGTGTGCCCTCGCGGCCGACTATCCTCCGGAAGCGGCCGAATGGCAGGAAGGGCTGCACAGTGCCCTGGCGGCGGAGAAATCCGCCGAACTCGCGGACGAAACCATGTTCTACAAGTGGCTGCAGTGGATCTGCGACGAGCAGCTCGAATCTGCCCAGCGGGCAGCACTCAGCGCGGGCATGGGAATCGGAATCGTCCACGACCTCGCCGTGGGGGTCCATCCCGGCGGCGCCGATGCCTGGACGCTGCGGGACGTGATGGCCCCGGAGGTCTCCGTGGGCGCGCCTCCGGACATGTTCAACCAGATTGGCCAGGACTGGAGCCAGCCGCCCTGGGATCCGGACCGCCTCGCGGCAAGCGGCTACGGCGCGTACCGGGACATGCTGCGCACCATCCTGCGCCATGCCGGTGGTGTCCGCGTGGACCATATCCTGGGCCTGTTCCGTCTCTGGTGGATCCCGAGGGGACAGGAGCCGGGCAAAGGCGCGTACGTCTACTATGACCATGAGGCGCTGGTGGGGATCCTTGTCCTGGAAGCGCACCGGGCCGGCGCCGTCGTGATCGGCGAGGACCTTGGGGTGTTCGAACCCTGGGTCCAGGGCTACCTGGCGGAGCGGGGCGTGCTTGGCACGTCGATCCTGTGGTTCGAACAGACCGGGGAGGGGCCGCGGGAGCCCGCGGAGTACCGGCCGGGGGCGCTGGCCACGATCGGCACCCACGACCTGCCGCCGGCAGCCGGATACCTGGCCGGAGAGCACGTCACGCTGCGGGATTCGCTGGGACTGCTGAACCGTCCGGTGGAGGAAGAACGCGAACTGGATGCCGCCGCCACCCGCGGCATCCTCGACCTGGCCCGCCGGCACGGACTGCTGGAACCGGGTGCCTCCGAGCAGGAGACGGTGGAGGCACTGCACCGGCTCATCGCCCTGAGCCCCTCGTCGCTGGTGGGGGTGGGCCTGGTGGATGCCGTCGGTGAGCGCCGCACACAGAACCAGCCGGGGACGGCGCGTGAATATCCGAACTGGTGCATTCCACTGGCCGGCCCGGACGGGAAACCGGTACTGGTCGAAGACCTCGCTGCCAACCCGCGGTTCGCGTCACTCACACGCGTCATGAACAGCGCGCTGGGAAAGGGCTAGGCCTGGTCTGCGAAGGCCACCCGGCGCAGCAGGTCCCTCAGTTGGTTCCGCTCGGCGGGGGAGAGCGCTCCGAGTGAGGCCTCCCCGGCTCCTCGGACCACCGCGGCCGCCTGGGCATACAGGCGCTTGCCTGCCGCCGTCGGGGTGATGATGTTGGACCGGCGGTCCCGCGGATCTGCCTTGCGTTTCACGGCTCCGCGCTTTTCAAGCTGGTCCACCAGCGCAACGATCTGGCTCGGGTCCAGGAACAGGAACTCGGCCAGTTCCCGCTGGGAGGGGTTCAGCCCGCTGCACGCCAGGGACAGGACCGAATAGGACCGGACCTTCAGGTCCAGCGCCGCCAAATGTTCGTTGGCACGCCGTGAACCCACCGAGCGTGCACGTGCGGCAAGAAATTCCGTCTCGTTGGCCAGATCGGATGAGTACAGGCGCTCGATTCCGGCTTCGGGTGACGGGGGTGCTGCAGCGCGCGCAGTTGGGTGGGCCGTCTCAGTCATGAGTCAAGAGTACGCCCCGTTTCAACTGTTGACTTTCTCAACTATCTCGGATGTCATGGTGTGAGACAGGACACAATCATGAGGAGTTCGAATGTCCCTTCAGGGCAAAGTTGCGATCGTTACCGGCAGCGGACGGGGGCTGGGCCTGGCCTACGCCCGCGAACTGGCACGGCAGGGCGCGGCAGTGGTGGTCAACGACGTCGACGCCGCCGTCGCTGAGGAAGCCGCGGCGACCATCACCGCCGACGGCGGCCGTGCCGTGGCCGTAGTGGCTCCGGTAGGTTCCACCGAGACCGCCAAGGCGCTGGTGAACGCCGCCGTGGAAAACTTCGGCGGCCTGGACATCCTGGTCACCAACGCCGGCGTGCTGCGGGATAAGTCCCTGCTGAAGATGACGGATGAGGACTTTGACCTGGTGATCAACGTGCACCTGCGCGGAACGTTCACCTGCGTGCGGGAAGCCTACGCGTACTTCAAGGAAAACAATGTTCAGGGCCGGATCATCGCCATTGGATCCCCCACCGGCCAGCGCGGAAACTTCGGGCAGACCAACTACGCAGCCGCCAAGGCCGGGATTGTTGGGATGGTACGGACCTGGGCCCTGGAAATGAAGAAGGCCGGCGTCACCGCCAACGCCGTCATTCCGGTGGCGGCAACCGCCATGACCAAGACCGTGCCGTACTTCGCGGCCGCCGTCGAAGCGGACGAGCGGGGCGAGGCCATGCCCGATTTCTTCCGCAAGACACTCGGCTTCGGGACGGCCGAGGACGTTGCCGGCCTGATCGCCTTCCTGGCCTCCGAAGAGGCAGCCGGCATCACCGGCCAGGCAATCGGAGTGGGCGGTGACCGCCTGCAGCTGTGGTCCCACCCGGAAGCAGTCGAATCCGAATACCGCGACGGCGGCTGGAGCTACGAGGATCTTGCCGAAGGCTTCCCCTTCGCCGGGAAGCAGCAAAGTGTGGGCGAGAAGTTCCCGCCGCTGCCCGCCGAGCTCCAGCCCGAGACCGCTACCAACTAAACGCTAGGAAAAAACACATGAGTGCCACTGTTGTCACCTTCGAAGAACTGCCGTCCCTGGTAGGCAAGGACCTCGGCTACACCGACTACATCGAGATCACCCAGAACCAGATCAACACGTTCGCGGACGCCACTGATGATCATCAGTGGATCCACACCGATCCGGAAAAGGCGAAGGATGGCCCCTTCGGCGCCCCGATCGCGCACGGTTTCCTGACCCTGTCCCTGATCATTCCGCTGTGGAGCTCGCTCTTCGACGTCGACGGCGTGAAGACCAAGGTCAACTACGGCCTGGACCGGGTCCGGTTCACCAACCCGGTGAAGGTGGGTTCCAAGGTCCGCCTCCACTCGGTAATCTCCGAGGTCACCGAGGTTAAGGGCGGCGTGCAGATCAAGACGTCCAACACCATCGAGATCGACGGCGAAGAACGTCCCGCCGTCGTCGCAGAGTTCCTGGCACGGTTCTACGCCTAACCTGCCAGCCGCACTCCCGGCCCCGTCCGCGGTTCGGGCAGCACCAATGCACCACCAGCACCACCCCTCCAGCAGTATCCATTTCTCCCCTCAAGGAAGAGGAAAGTCATGAGGCACTTCATTACCCGGCGGGCTGCCAAGGCCCTTGCGCTCGGCGCAGTCGCCACCCTGGCACTGGCGGGCTGCGGCGGCGGCAGCCTGTCCGGCAGCGATTCAAGCTCCTCCCCGTCCGCGTCCGGATCCGCTGCAGCGGGCGGCGAGCTCGAAAAGATCGTCGTTGGCGTCATCGGCATCGCGCCCTCGGCCGCCATGCAGTACGGCGTGGACGAAGGCATCTTCGAGGAGCACGGACTGGACGTTGAACTCCAGACCGGCCAGGGCGGCGCAGCCATGCTCCCGGCAGTCTCCACCGGAGACATGAACTTCGCCGTCGGCAACCCGCTGACCGTCATGGTGGCCAAAGACAAGGGCCTGGACATGAAGATCGTCACCGGGTACTCCAACTCCTACGCCGAAGGCGAAGACATCAACGGCGTGGTGGCACGGGCGGATTCCGGCATCACCAGCTTCGCCGACCTGGAGGGCAAAACCGCCAGTGTCAACGCAGTGAACACCCAGGGCGACCTGACCATCATGGAAGCAGCATCCCTGGCCGGGGCTGATCCCACGCAGATCAAGTTCTCCGAGATGCCGTTCCCGGACATGGAAGCCCAGCTGGACCTCGGCAACACGGACGCCATCTGGATTCCGGAACCCTTCCTCAGCAAGGCACTGTCCAACCCGGACAACGTCCTGGTGGGCTACTCCAACCAGGAAGCCGTCCCGGGCATGCCCACCATGGTGACCTTCACGTCCGGCAACTATGCCTCCTCCAGCCCGGAAACGGTGGAGAAGTTCAAGACCGCCATGGAAGACCTCCTGGAGCAGGCAGAAGCCAACATTGACGACGTCAAGGCAGTCCTCCCGGCCTTCATGAACATGCCTGCAGAGGTGGCAGCCAATCTGAAGATGGAGCAGTACGACGCCGAGCTGCGCACCGAACAGCTCAACGACATGGGCGAACTGATGCTCAAGTACAAGTTCGTTGAAAAGGCACCCGACCTGGAAGCAATGACGATCCAGTAATGAGCCGTGCCGGGGTCCGCCTGCACCTCCTCAGGCGGACTCCGGCACACCCGCTCGCCAACACCCAAACCACCCGGCACGGATGAAGGACGTTTCAGCAATGCAGAACCAGGGCCTTGGGTCATGGATCCACCGCCAGCGGATCAAGTCAGGTTCCAGAACGGCACTGGTCTTCCGTGACCAGGCAACGAGCTACGCGGAGCTGGACGATCGGATCAACAGCCTCGCCGCAGCGCTGCGCGCGGCAGGAGTCCGGCAGGGAACGCGCGTGGCTTTCCTTGGCGACAACCACCCCTCCTTCCTTGAGACCTTCTTCGCCGCCGGTTCCCTTGGCGCGGTCTTCGTTCCACTGAACACCCGGCTGGCTCCGCCCGAGATCCAGTTCGCGCTCCAGGACTCCGGCAGCACCGTGCTGGTGAACACCCTGGCCCTGGACGAGCTTGCGGTCCGCGGCTCACGGGGCACCGGCGTCGAGCTCCGTCTCCTGGTGGATGACGGCACAGGTGCCGTCCGTGCCGAGGATCCCGAGGGCCGGGTCCAGCCGTACGAGCCGGCCTTCGAGGCACCGTCCGGCTTCGCGGATGCTCCGGTGTCCCTCGAGGACGCCGCGATCATCCTCTACACGTCCGGGACCACCGGACAGCCGAAGGGCGCCCTGCTCACCCACGCCAACCTGGCCTGGAACTGCTTCAACGTGCTGGTGGACTATGACGTCGCGGAGAACGATATTGCGCTGATGATCTCACCGCTGTTCCACGTCGCGTCCCTGGACATGGGGGTGCTGCCGAACCTGCTCAAGGGTGCCACCGTGATCCTCGAAACCCGGTTCGAGCCGGGGCGGACCCTTGAACTCATCGAGAAGTACCGGGCCACCTACATCAGCGGCGTCCCCACCACCTACCAGCTGCTGTGCGAACACCCTGACTGGGACAAGCGGGACATCAGCTCGCTCCGCAAGCTCACCTGCGGCGGGTCAGCCGTGCCGCTGCGCGTGATCGACGCGTACGAGGAACGCGGCCTGAGCTTCTCTGGCGGCTACGGCATGACCGAAACGGCGCCCGGCGCCACCGCCCTGCCCCCGCTGTTCTCGCGGGAGAAGGCCGGTTCCGCCGGCGCTCCGCACTTCTTTACCTCCGTCCGTGTGGCCCGGCTGGACGGGAGCGACGCCGACCCCGGCGAAGTGGGCGAGGTACAGATCAGCGGGCCGAATGTCATCAAGTCCTACTGGAACCGGCCGGACGCCACTGAAGCTGCCTTTGTGGACGGACACTGGTTCCGCTCCGGGGACATGGGCTATTTCGACGCCGACGGGTTCCTCTTCATCTCTGACCGGCTGAAGGACATGATCATTTCCGGCGGAGAGAACATCTACCCCGCCGAAGTGGAGCAGATCATCAGCGAGCTGGATGCGGTTAGCGGCGTCGCGGTCATCGGTGTGGCGGATGAGAAGTGGGGCGAGGTGCCGAAGGCGCTGGTAACCCTGCGGGACGGGTTCACGCTGGAGCCGGCCGAGGTGGCCGCGCACCTGGACGGCCGCCTGGCACGCTACAAGATTCCCAAAACCGTGGAGATCGTTTCCGATTTTCCGCGCACGGCCAGCGGCAAGATCCGCAAGGCTGACCTGAAGCGCCAGTACGCCGGCTAGAAAATCCCCGGTGCCGGTGTGAAACACTCGGGCGCATGGCGGACAGGTACGGGGTATGACCCAGTTCCCAGGAAAGCCGGACCGTGAGGCGCGCTTTAGGGCTCTCTATGCCGCCGTGTACCCGGACCTGCTGAGGTTCGTGCAGCGGCGCACGGGCGCCGGCCATGCCGAGGACCTCGTCGCCGAAACCTTCCTGGTGGTGTGGCGCAGGTTCGAGGACCTGCCCGCAGGCGAGGCGGACCGGCGTGCCTGGATCTTTGGCATAGGCCGCAACATGATGCTGAACGGCCGCCGCGGCGAGCAGCGCCGCAGCGCGCTGGGCGTCCGCCTCAGTGAAGCCGTTTCAGTCCCGGTCTCTTCGGCCGAGATTGACTTCGCGGAGCAGCGGATGGATGTTGCCCGCGCCTGGCGGCAGCTGTTCGAGGTCCACCAGGAAGCCCTGGGGCTGGCTGTCTTCGAGGACCTTCCAGGGCCGCAGGCTGCGGCTGTCCTGGGCATTTCCCCGGTCGCCTACCGGATCCGGCTCACCCGCGCCCGCCGGGCGCTGCGGCTGCTGCTGGACCATCTTCCCGCTGCCGCCGCGGTGCGGGTACCTGCTGCCGAAAGGAAACCGTAATGCTGCGGGATGAAGAAACAGATGTGCTGCTGAAGTCACTGGACGCTGCTGCCCCGGCCGGTACAGGACCGGAGCGGAGAACTGCGGACGTTGAACGGATACTGGCTGCTGACCACGCCGGCGAAGAGTTGCGGACGATACCCGCGCGGACGCGAAGGAACCGCCGTCTTGTCCTTGGCTGTGCCGCCGCAGCAGCTGCCCTGGCGATTCTTGCCGTTCCGGTGCTTGGCGGCGGTGATCCGGCGTATGCCAGCTGGACCCAGACACCGTCTGCCCTGGGTCCGGAAGGCAGCGAGAAGGCCGGGAACGACTGCCGTTCGTCGGACCGGAACACGGCTCGCGAATCCGCAGGAGCAAGCGTGGCAATTGCCGAGCGCCGGGGCGAGTGGACCACGGTTGTCCTCTCCGGCCCAGGCGGCTTCTCATCCATGTGCGTTACTGACGGGTCTCTCTTCGGCGGTTCTTTTGGGTACTCAGGCAAGACTCCGGGCGGAGCTGGGCCCGCTGCGCGTGGCTTGCTTCCCACCGCCATGGGGATGGGATCCACTTCTGCTGGCGAGCTTTCCATGGTTGTGGGTGCCGCGGGAGCCGATGTCAGCGCTGTCTCCTATGCCAGTCATACCCAGGGTGAGGTGAGCGGCAGTGTTGCCAACGGGTACTTTGTGCTGTGGTTTCCCGGGGACGAGCTGAAGGACTATCCGGACGCCGGCATCCCGTTGGAGTTGACCTACAAGGACGGAACCCGGGGCCAGGTCCGGGTTTCCCTGGACTGGGCGAACCCGTAGGCCCGGCCGGCGAATCAATACCGGGCTAACCTAGGGTCCGGGCCCGGAACGTGCCCGTGGGGAATGCACCGAGAGGGAAGTGGGAATGACAACCAGGGCGCTGCTAATTGCAGACACCCATGTGCCAAAGCGGGCCAGGGCGCTGCCGGCAGAGGTGTGGGATGAAGTGGAAGCGGCAGACCTGGTCATTCACGCCGGTGACTGGGTCAGCGAGAACCTCCTGGACGAGCTGCAGGAACGTTCGCACGCACTGCTGGGCTGCTGGGGGAACAATGACGGACCCGGACTCCGCGCCAGGCTGCCGGAGGCAGGCACCGCAGTCGTCGGCGGCGTGCGCATCGCCGTCGTGCATGAAACCGGTGCGGCAAAGGGCCGTGAAGCGCGTATGCAGGGCGCATTCACGGACACTGACCTGCTGGTCTTTGGGCACAGCCACATTCCCTGGGACACCACCACGCCAAACGGGCTGCGGCTGCTCAACCCGGGGTCCCCGACGGACCGGCGCCGCCAGCCGTACTGCACCTATATGGTGGCGAACATCGGCAACGGAACGGTCGACGTCGAACTGCACCGGCTGCCGCTGCGCACCTCCCGCACCCGATAACTCCCCACGGCACCGGCAGGAACCTCCGCGCCAGGGTTTACTCCGCGGCCGCCCGGTACGGCTCCAGCCAGGTGAAGGCCTCCGCGCTGGGGCTGAGGTATTCCAGGCTGATTAATCCCCGGTAGCCCGCGGCGATGGCCGACGCCGTCCACCGTGCCAAAGGCAGGCCGCCGGTTCCGGGGGCACCGCGTCCCGGAGCGTCGGCGAGCTGGATGTGCCCGAACGACGCCGCGTGCCCGGCGATGAGGGCCGGTACGTCCTCGCCGTTGACGGCCAGGTGGTAGAAGTCCGCCAGCAGGGCGAGGTTCTGCCGTCCGGTGCCGTGCACCCGTTCGAGGACGGCGAAGCAGTCGGCTGCGGTCCGGAGGGGGTACCCGGGGACCCCGCTGAGCGGCTCCAGCAGGACCGTCCCGCCCAGGGAGGAGACGGCGTCGGCGGCCGCAGCCAGATTCTCCACCGCACAGTCTGCACGGGCGGCCGGGACGGTGTTTTCCTCCGGCAGGCCGTACAGTGCGTTGAACCCGCGGCACCCCGTCCGCTCGGCGATGCCGGCAGTGGTCTCCAGACTGGAACGGAAGGCTGCGCTGCGGGAGGGAGAGGAGAGCACGCCGCGCTCCCCGTCCGGCATGTTCCCGGCATAGAAGTTGAGCCCGGTCAGCCGGACGCCGGCGTCGGAGACTGCGGTGAGGAAGGCATCCACCTCCCGATCCCCGGGAACCGGCGATTCGAACGGCCACCAGAATTCGACGGCGCTGAACCCCGCCGCTGCCGCTGCAGCCGGGCGCTCCAGCAGCGGAAGATCCGCGAGCATGATGGAACAGTTCACGGTCAGGTCCCGCAAGGGTCCAGTCATGGCAGTGCCTCCTCTGAGACTTCCGTAGAACGGATAATATTGTTTGCGATACGGAATGAGAACGTAGTGCTGAACTGTTCGCCTTGGTGAACCGTACCGGAAGGACCTGCCGTGATGGCTGAGCGAACCGCTGGCCCCGGAGTGCAGTCGGTGGAGCGGGCCTTCGAGCTGCTGGAGCTCATTACGGACGCCGGCGGTTCGGCGGCGCTCAGCGAGCTCGCGGCCACTGCGGACCTGCCACTGCCCACCATCCACCGCCTGCTGCGCACCCTGGTTGGCCTGGGCTACGTCCGCCAGCTGCCGAACCGCCGGTACGCCCTGGGGCCCCGGCTGATCCGGCTTGGCGAAGGGGCAACCGCACAGCAGGGTGCCCTGGCGCTGCCGGTGCTGAAAAAACTCGTTGACCAGCTGGGCGAAACAGCCAACATGGCCGTCCTGGACTCGGACCAGGTGCTGTACATCGCCCAGGCGCCGTCCAGGCACTCCATGCGGACCTTCACCGAAGTGGGCCGGCGGGCCCATGCCCATGCCACCGGCGTCGGAAAGGCGGTCCTGGCGCAGCTCCCGGATGACCAGGTTCGCGGCATTGTGGCCCGTACAGGGCTGCCCGCAGCTACGGAAGCCAGCATCACCGGCCTCGATGGGCTCTTGGCGGACCTGGAACTGATCCGCCGGCGCGGCTGGTCCGTGGATGAGCAGGAGCAGGAGCTGGGTGTGCGCTGCTTCGCCGTCGCCGTGCCCGGTGCGCCCAGCCCCACCGCGATCTCGGTGTCCGGACCGGTCTCCCGGGTGGACGAAGCCTTTGGGCAGCGGGCAATTCCGCTGCTCCAAGCAGCCGCGCGGGAGGTCGCGGAGGACCTGCGGCACCGCTGAGAGACCAACCGAAAGAGGGAAGGGCCGGAAACCGCGTACGGTTTCCGGCCCTTCCTTCGTGAGACGGGGACTTAGGCGTCGCCGCCCGCATTGCCGCTGGTACCTGCATTCACGTTCAGCAGGTCATACTTCTCCATCGCCAGGCGCGGAGCGTCCTTATCCACTTCACCGCGGGCCGCAAGCAGCTGCAGGGTCTTGACCACCATGGAGTGGCTGTCGATCTTGAAGTAGCGCCGGGCCGCTGCACGGGTGTCAGCGAAGCCGAAGTCGTCCGCGCCCAGGGACGCGAAGTCGTTCGGTACGAACTGGCGGATCTGGTCCGGCACGGCCTTCATGTAGTCCGTGGAGGCCACAATCGGTCCTTCGGCGCCGGCCAGCTGCTGGGTCACGAACGGCACGCGCGGTTCGGAGCCGGGGTTGAGGAAGGCTTCTTCCTCCGCTGCCAGGCCGTCTCGGCGCAGTTCGTTCCAGGAGGTCACCGACCAGACGTCGGCGGAGACGCCCCAGTCGCTGGCAAGCAGCTGCTGGGCCTCCAATGCCCATGGGACTGCCACGCCGGAAGCGAGGAGCTGGGCCTTGGGGCCTTCTGCATCGGAGGCCGAGACCTTGTAGATGCCCTTGATGACACCTTCAACGTCCAGGTTTTCCGGCGCCTTCGGCTGAAGGATCGGCTCGTTGTAAACCATGATGTTGTAGATCAGGTTCCGGTCTTCGGAATCTTCTCCGTACATCTCTTCGAGGCCGCGGCGCATGATGTGGCCGATCTCGTAGCCGTACGCCGGATCGTAGGTCTTCACCGCGGGGTTGGTGGAGGCCAGGATCGGGGAGTGCCCGTCAGCGTGCTGCAGGCCTTCACCGGTCAGGGTGGTGCGGCCGGCAGTGGCGGAGATCAGGAAACCGCGTGCCATCTGGTCAGCTGCTGCCCAGATGTAGTCCGCGGTGCGCTGGAAACCGAACATGGAGTAGAACACGTAGACCGGGATCAGCGGTTCGCCGTGGGTGGCGTAGGCGCTGCCCGCAGCGGTGAACGCTGCGATGGAACCGGCTTCGTTGATGCCCACGTGCACAATCTGGCCCTGCGGGGACTCCTTGTACGCCAGGACGAGGTCCCGGTCCACGGAGAGGTAGTTCTGTCCCTTGGGGTTGTAGATCTTGGCCGTCGGGAAGAACGAGTCCATGCCGAAGGTACGGGCCTCATCGGGGATGATCGGCACAATGCGCTTGCCGAATTCCTTGTCCCGCATGAGGTCCTTGAGCAGGCGGACGAAGGCCATGGTGGTGGCAGCCAGCTGCTTGCCGGAACCGCGGTTGGCCACCTCGTAGGCAGAGGCCTCCGGCAGCTTCACCGGGGCGTGCTTCTCGCGGCGTTCGGGCACGTTGCCGCCCAGTTCACGGCGGCGTTCCAGCAGGTACTTGATCTCCGGGGAGTCGGCTCCCGGGTGGTAGTACGGCGGCTGGTACGGATCGGCTTCCAGCTGCTCATCCGTGATGGGGATGCGCAGGTGGTCGCGGAAGGCCTTCAGGTCCTCCAGGGTCAGCTTCTTCATCTGGTGCGTGGCGTTGCGCGCTTCGAAGTGCGTGCCCAGGCCGTAGCCCTTGACGGTGTGCGCCAGGATGACGGTCGGCTTGCCCTTGAACTCGGTGGCAGCCTTGTAGGCAGCGTAGACCTTGCGGTAGTCGTGGCCGCCGCGCTTGAGGTTCCAGATTTCCTGGTCGCTCAGGTCCGCAACCATGTCCTTGGTCTGCGGAGTCTTGCCGAAGAAGTGTTCACGGACGAATCCGCCGGACTCGGCCTTGTAGGTCTGGTAATCGCCGTCGAGCGTGGAGTTCATGATGTCCACGAGCGCGCCGTCGTTGTCCTTCTCGAGCAGCGAGTCCCACTCGCGGCCCCAGACAACCTTGATGACGTTCCAGCCGGCACCGCGGAAGAAGGCTTCCAGTTCCTGCATGATCTTGCCGTTGCCGCGGACGGGTCCGTCCAGGCGCTGCAGGTTGCAGTTGACCACGAAGGTCAGGTTGTCCAGCTTGTCATTGGCGGCGAGCTGGAGCAGGCCGCGCGATTCCGGCTCGTCCATTTCGCCGTCGCCCAGGAACGCCCAGACATGCTGGTCCGAGGTGTCCTTGAGTCCGCGGTTGTGCAGGTAGCGGTTGGACTGCGCCTGGTAAATGGCGTTCATGGGGCCGATGCCCATGGAGACGGTGGGGAACTCCCAGAAATCGGGCATGTTCCGCGGGTGCGGGTAGGAGGACAGTGCGTGTCCCTCACGGGACTTTTCCTGCCGGAACCCGTCGAGGTCCTCCTCGCTCAGGCGGCCTTCGAGGAAGGCGCGGGCGTAGACGCCGGGGGATGCATGGCCCTGGAAGAAGACCTGGTCGCCGCCGCCGGGGTGGTCCTTGCCGCGGAAGAAGTGGTTCATGCCCACTTCGTACAGGGTGGCGGCTCCGGCGTAGGTGGAGATGTGGCCGCCGACGCCGATGCCCGGGCGCTGCGCGCGGTGCACCATGACTGCGGCGTTCCAGCGCAGCCAGGCGCGGTAGCGGCGTTCGGTTTCCTCGTCGCCGGGGAACTCGGGTTCCTGGTCCACCGGGATGGTGTTGACGTAGTCGGTGGTGGTCACCATGGGAACACCAACGGAGCGGGATCCTGCCCGCTGGAGCAGCGAGCGCATGATGAACTGCGCACGCTCCGTGCCCTGCGAGCGGATCAGCTCGTCAAGGGATTCAATCCATTCCGCGGTTTCTTCCGGGTCACGATCCGGCAGCTGGCTGGTCAGCCCGCTGAGGATGTCCGTTCTGTCTTCACTGACGCTCATATGCAGCCTCTCGGTTGAGGGCGGGGTCCCCTCAAAGTAATTCGGTGACTCACCGACCATTCCGTTATGCGGAATGCTCAGTTCAATCTATACGAATGCGCGGCTTCATGCCTGCTCAGGCAGGTAGCCGCCGCGCCTTCGTAAGACGTATCACAGAACTGTTTAGGAGACCTCAATGGTGACGACGGCGGGACCGGCGCGGAGCCCGGAAGTTCCGGGCCCTGCGGCGGAATCTGTGACGGCACGCGAGACGCAGCAGCACATTTTCTCCCGGGCCCGCTGCTGGCGTTCGCTGTAGAAGACGTCCCGGTGGTCCACTGTGCCTTCCAGCTGCAGGATCCGCACTTCGCACAGCCCGCATTCGCCCTTGCGGCAGTCGAACATCATGTCCGCCCCGGCGTCTTCGAGGGCTTCGAGCATGGACCGTCCGGGCCCCACCCGGGTTTCAAGTCCCAGCCGCGGCACCCGCACAATGAACTCCTCCGGGCGGTACCAGCCGGAGTTGCCGAACGTCTCATACCGCAGGTTGGCGGGGTCCAGACCATGGTCCCGCCAGGACCGGCGTACCGCGTCCATCAGGCGGATCGGTCCGCACATGTACAGTTCCGTTCCGTCCTGCAGCCCTGCGACCAATTCCGTAACGGACAGCGCACTGCCTTCGGCATCCACGTGGATTTCAAGGGCGTCACCGTGCTCGGCCTGCAGCTCGGCCAGGTAGGCCATGGCGCTGCGGTTCCGTCCGGCATAGACCAGACGGTAGTCGGCCTTCACGTTCTTCAGGACCCGGGCCATGTTCAGGATGGCGGTGATGCCCACGCCGCCTGCCAGCAGGACATAGCGCGGCGCACCTACGCGCAGCGGAAAGTTCTGCAGCGGCTGGGTAATTTCCAGCTCGTCCCCCGGTGCCAGGGTATGCATGAAGACCGACCCGCCGCGGGACGCCGCGGTACGGAAGACGCTGATCGCCAGTTCCCTGCCGCCGTCGTGCGCTTCAACGATCGAGTAGGAGCGGCGGTCCTTCTCGCCGTCAATGGTGACCATGACGTCCACATGGGTTCCCGCCGCGGCCGGAACCGGTTCTCCGGGGGCCAGCACAATGCGGCGGATGCCCTCCGCTACGTCCCGGGTTTCCCGGACGACGGCGCGCTGCCAGGCCTCAACATTTGTTGCAGCCATCGCCTAGCCCAGTGCCGCGCTCTGCCGGACACCGGACGGGAGCCTGCTTCCGTCCGGACGGCGTCCCTCGGCCTCGAGCCGGCGTTCGATCAGCCGCCTCACCCACATGCCGCCGGCGTCGATGTTCAGGTTGTAGAACTCGTAGTCCGGGTTCGCGTCGATCGCCGCCTGCTGCGCGGCGAGCATTTCCTCATCCTCGCCGAAGACGCCGTGGACACCATTGCGCAGCTGGGTGGTGATGAGCTGGCTGTCCAGCCGGTAATTGCGCATGAAGGCCCAGAAGTAGTGGCAGGTCTTCGCCGTCTCCGGGGTGATGGTGTTCATGACGAATCCGTTCACGCCCTGGCTGCGGTCACCCTGCGGTGCGCCAGTTCCTGCCTTCGCCACGCCCACGTCAATGTTGATGGTCGACGGCGCGCGGTAGGTGATGATCTGCCACCGGTCCACCTTGCCTTCAAAGCCGGGGAATTTGTCCCGCATGTTCTTGAGCCAGAAGGGCGGCGGATCGATGTTAAGCATCCAGCGGGTCACTGTGACGGTGTCGTCGTCATGCGTGACGACGAATTCGGATTCGCTCAGCTCGTCCTGGCCAATGGAGGAGGAGTGGACGAACTCTTCATGGGTGAGGTCCATCAGGTTGTCCAGGACCAACTGGTAGTTGCACGGCGCGAAGATGGTCTCGCCGTCGCCGGCCCATTCGTCGGATGACATCTGGTGCATGTCCGGCACGGCGTCCGGATCGGCCAGGGTGGGGTCGCCGAGCCAGACCCAGACGTAGCGGTGGCGTTCGATCACGGGGAAGGAGGGCACCGTGGCGCTGGGGTTGATGGTTTCCTGGGCCGGCATGGAGATGCAGCGGCCCGCCGAGTTGTAGACGATCCCGTGGTACGGGCACTGGATCCCGTCCCGTCCGGTGGTCTTGCCCATGGACAGCGGGGCCAGGCGGTGCCAGCAGGCGTCGGCCAGGGCTACGGCCTTGCCGTCCTCGGTCCGGTAGAGCGCCAGCGGGCGGTCGGCGATCCGACGGGACATGGGCTTGCGGGTCACCTCGTGGTCCCAGGCAGCCACGTACCAGGCGTTCAGCGGGTAGCCCAGCACCTTGGACGTGGTGGAGCTCTGTGTGTGGCTGTTGATTCCAGTATCGGTCGAGACGGCAGTCATTGCGTTCCTTCCAGGAGCATCTGCACTGATGCGGCGGTACAACTCACTATCGACATAGATAGTTAGTGATATGCGCCACAGTATCTATGTCTATAGTGGTTAGGCAAGGGATTTCTTTTTACGGAATGGGGCCGTCATGAGCCTTCGGTACGCACTGCTGGCGCTGCTGAACGTGGAGCCCATGACCGGCTATGACCTGTACAAGCAGTTCGAATCGTCCGTTGGCTATGTCTGGCATGCGCCGGACTCGCAGATCTATCCCGAGCTGCGCCGCATGGAGCGTGACGGCCTGCTGGAGGGCGAGGAAGTCGCCTGGGGCACCAAGGGACGCAAGCGGCAGTACCACGTGACGGATGCCGGCCGTGAAGCATTCCGGACCTGGGTGAACACGCAGCTGGACTATCCGCGCGAACGGGATCCAATGCACCTCAAGGCTGCCTACCTGGAGTGGGCGGATCCGGACGCGGCCCGCAGCCAGCTGCTGGCCCACGCCGAGCACTACGGCGCGCGCCTTCTCCAGTGGCAGCAGAAGATCCAGGAGATTGACGGCGGCACCTCGGACATGCTCAACCGCCGCCTGGCGACCTTCCCCTCCGCAGACCATTCCCGCGTAGCCGCCTTCAAGCGGTTCACCTATGAAGGGCTCACTGCGCGGGCCGAATCTGAAATTGCCTGGGCACAGCGCGGACTGGCGCTGCTGGATGAGCTCTACCCGAAGGACAGCTCCGGCACAGCCGCGACATAGGAAGCGGGCCTAGCCTCAATCCGGAGAGTTCCGGAAGAAGAGGAGAACCATGCCGCACCCGAAAGCCACCTATCAGGGCCGTCCGCTTCCCCGCCCGGAAGAGGACCTGGAAGACCAGGGCCTGCCAATCGACGTCGGGACCCTCCTCCAGCGGCGGCAGGTCCTGAAGGCGTTCGGCATCGGCGCCCTCGGTTTTGGACTTGCGGCCTGCGGTGGACCTGCCGGGGCGGAGGGGGAGATCCCCGATGAGACAGCGGGTCCCTATCCGGGCGACGGATCCAATGGTCCGGATGTACTGGAACAAAGCGGCATTGTCCGCAGCGATATCCGCTCCAGTTTTGGCGAGTCCTCCGGCACCGCCGAGGGCATTCCCCTGGATCTGGAACTGAAGGTCACGGACCTGGCCAACGGGGGTGCTCCCTTTGCCGGAGTGGCCGTCTACGTGTGGCACTGCACGCGGGAGGGGCTGTACTCGATGTACTCCGAGGGTGTGGAGGACCAGAACTACCTCCGCGGGGTCCAGATTGCCGACGGCGACGGCGCAGTCCGGTTCACCAGCATCTTCCCGGCCTGCTATTCGGGCCGCTGGCCGCATATCCACTTCGAGGTCTACCCCGACGAAGCTTCCATCACCGATTCAGCCAACGCCATTGCCACCTCCCAGATGGCGCTTCCGGAGGACGCCTGCAACGCGGTCTATGCCACCTCCGGGTACGAGGCCTCGGTGCAGAATCTGTCCGGGGTCACGCTGGAAGGCGATAACGTGTTTGGCGACGACGGCGGTGAGAGCCAGCTGGGCACGGTCACCGGCAGCGTCGGCCAGGGCTACTCAGCGACCCTGGCCGTCCCGGTGGACACCCGCACGGAGCCTTCCGCGGGAGGTGCTCCCGGAGGCGGTGTTTCCGGAGGGCCGGGAGGCCCCGGCGGGCAGCCCCCAGCCGGTGGCCGTCCGGGCGCCGAACCCCTGGCAGCTCCCTAGGCCGGCCTGGCCCCCACGGCCATGCGGGCGATGGTGCGGTAGCGTTCCGCCAGCTGCTCCGGAGTCAGCTCACCGTCCAGCCGGAACCACTGTGCGACGCCGGTGCACATGGTGACGACGGCGGTACCCGCCTCACGCGGGTGCGGTGCGGAGAAGATTCCCGCCGCCGTTCCCTCTTCAAGGATCGTGTCCATGAGGCGCTGCTGCCGGTCCCGGGCCGCGATGTGGGCGGCGCGGGCGTCCGGTTCCAGGGAGCGGATCTCGCTGAAAGCGATGAAGGCCTGGCCGCGTCGCCGCGCGTGGAAAAGCACCAGGCACTCGACGAGCAGGTCGAACCGGCGGGAAAGGTTGCCGCCGGCCTCGGCGATTGCCTGCTCGCTGCGAATCCACAGATCGTTCATGGCATGGGAGGCGATGGCTACCAGTAGCGCCTGCTTCGAGGGGTAGTAGTGGTAGAGGCCCGGAACTGACAAGCCTGTCCGAGCGGCCAGCTGGCGGATGGTGGTGCCGTGGTAGCCGTGCTCCATGAAGCACTCCAGTGCGCTGGCCAGCATGGGCGGCAGGTCATCCATATCGTAATTCCGCCAGCCGGGGGTGCCGGAGGGCAGGGGGGCGGAGCTGGGAGCCGGTTCCTGTGCAGCAGCTTTTGCCATCGGACCTCTTCGTGTTTGGAAAAACATTAGGTTGCCAAAGGGGGTTGACACTACCTTGTGACGTTCTTCACACTACTTCTACCGAGCGATCGCTCGCAAGGTAGATGCGGAACCATTACAGGGAAGCAGGCACACAGTGGAGGACATGGCGCTCTCACCGGCGTGGGCCGGTGCCTATCCAGCCGGAGTCTCAACGAGGCTGGAAGTGGCGGCCCCTTCGCTGGTGGCGGCGTGGAAAGACCGCGTCCGGAAGAACCCCGGCGGAACAGCAGTCGCCTACTTTGACGGCCGGATCAGCGCTGCGGAGCTCGACGGGCTTTCCGATGCCTTCGCGGCCGCGCTCGAAAACCGGGGGATCGGACACGGGGACCGGATTGGCATCCAGCTGCAGAACATTCCGCAGTACGTGATCGCCTTCCTGGCGCTGTGGAAACTGGGTGCCATCGCGGTGCTGATGAACCCCATGTACAAGGAACGCGAACTGCGGCATCTGATCGAAGACTCAGGCGCCCGGGGCATTCTCGCCGATGACACCCTCTACCAGGCAACGGCAGCGGCCGCCGCAGGAACCAGTGTCGAGTGGATCCTGACCACGTCCGGCCTGGAGTACCAGAGCCGCTGCGATCCCCGCATCTTCGGGCCAGCGGAACCGGTGCCGCCGTCCCCGGACGGAGACATGGCTGCCTTGATCGCCGAATTCACCGGCCGCGCCCCGGCACCGCGAACCATCACACAGGACGACGTCGCCCTGCTGGCCTATACCTCCGGAACCACGGGTGCGCCGAAGGGTGCGATGAATACCCACGGCAACATCCTCAACGTCGCGGCAACCTGCTCGGCCTGGATGGGGCTGGCCCCCGGGGACACAGTGCTTGCCGTCGCACCGCTGTTCCACATTACCGGCGCCGTGATCGACGCCGCTGCGCCGCTGCTCACGGACACCACGCTGGTTATGGTGAACCGAACCGACCCGGCCGTGGCGGTGGATGCCTTTGCCGAACACCGGGTCACCTGCACCACCGGTTCCATCACCGTCTTCAACGCCATCTACCAGCTCCCGGATGCCGGAGCGGAGCACTTCGCCTCCGCCAAAACCCTCTACTCCGGCGGTGCTCCCATCCCGCCCTCCACGGTTGAGTCCTTCCAGCAACGGTTCGGCGCCTATATCCACAACATCTTCGGCATGACAGAAACAACGTCTGCCGTCATCGGTGTTCCGCCGGGAGTGCAGGCACCGGTGGATCCGGCCAGCGGCAGCCTCTCCATCGGGCTTCCGCTGCCCAACGTCACTGCCCGCATCATCGACGCGGCCGGGAATCCGCTGCCGGCCGGGGAACAGGGAGAACTCGAACTCGCCGGACCGCAGATCGTCCCCGGGTACTGGAACAACCCCGAAGCAACCGCCCGAACCATGCCTGCCGGCCGGCTGCGCACCGGCGACGTGGCCACCATGGATGAGTCCGGCTGGGTGTACATCGTTGACCGGATGAAAGACCAGATCAACGTCTCCGGCTACAAGGTGTGGCCGCGCGAGGTGGAGGACGTGCTGTATGAACATCCGGCCGTCTACGAAGCCGCCGTCGTCGGGATGCCAGATGCATATCGGGGCGAAACCGTCGTCGCGTACGTGTCCCTGAAATCCGGTCAGGCGGCCACCGAAGAAGAACTGATCGCCTTCACCAGGGAACGCCTGGCCGCCTACAAATACCCGCGGTCCGTGCACGTGATCGATGACCTGCCCAAGACGCAGACCGGCAAGATCCGCCGCCGGGGACTGCGCGAGACCCCAAGGAAGGATGATCCGTGGCAACTGACCGTGGGCTCCAAGGAAAACTCGAAGGAAAAACAGCAATCGTCACCGGCGCCAGCCGCGGGATCGGGCTCGCCATTGCACGGGACCTCGTCTCCCAGGGCGCGCGGGTCTGCTTGACGGCCCGGCGCAGCGACGCGCTGAAGGAAGCCGCAGCACAGTTCCCGGACGGCAGCGCCATCGCCGTCGCCGGGGCGTCAGATGACCCGGTGCACCGTGCCGACGTACTGGACACCGTGGCCAAGGAGTTCGGCGGGCTGGACATCCTGGTCAACAACGCCGGCATCAACCCGGTCTTCGGCCCGCTGGTGGAGATGGACCTCGAAGCGGCCCGGAAGATTTTCGAGGTCAACGTCCTGGGCACCCTCGCCTGGGTGCAGGACACCGTGGCGCACAGCGGGCTCGGATTCCGTGAACGCGGCGGAACAATCGTCAACCTGTCCTCAGTCTCCGGCGACACTCCCTCACCCGGAATCGGGCTCTACGGCATCAGCAAGGCAGCGGTCTCGCACCTGACCCGGTCCCTCGCCGTCGAACTTGGCCCGGAGATCCGCGTCAATGCCGTTTCGCCGGCGGTAGTGAAGACCCGCTTCTCGCGGGCCCTCTACGAAGGCAAGGAAGACGCCGTCACCAGCGCCTATCCGCTGGGCCGGCTGGGCACCCCCGAAGACGTCGCTTCCGCGGTGACCTACCTGGTCTCCCCGGACGCTTCCTGGGTCACCGGGCAGGTCCTGACGCTCGACGGCGGCCTGCTTGCAGCGGGAGGTACCGCCTGATGGGCGCGCCCGCCCACACTGCCCCCGGCCGCGAAGCCGTGGCGGACCTGCGCCGGCGTACACGTGCGTTTATCCGGGAGGTGGTGATGCCCGCCGAGCCGGTGCCGGGCCAGGCGCTGACCGAGTCCGAGCGTGCCCGCCTCCAGCAGGCAGCCAAGGACGCCGGCGTCTTCGCCCCGCACGTGCCCGTGGAGTACGGCGGCCAGGGGCTGCCGCTGCAGGACTGGCCGGAAATCTTCGAGGAAGCCGGCTACTCACCGATCGGCCCCACCGCCCTGAACTGCATGGCGCCGGACGAGGGCAACATGCACATGCTCGAGCTCATCGGCACGCCGGAACAAAAGCAGCAGTACCTGGCCCCGCTGGCGGCCGGGGACGTCCGGTCCTGTTTCGGCATGACCGAACCGCACCCGGGCGCCGGGTCGGACCCGGACGCTCTGCAGACCACAGCCCGCCGGAACCGGGACGGCTGGCTGATCAACGGCCATAAGCGGTTCACCTCCGGTGCGATCGGCGCCGGGTTCTGCATTGTCATGGCCCGGACGGAGGCCGACGGCGATGCCCCCGCCGGTGCCACCATGTTCCTGGTGGACATGGACAACCCGGGCATCCGCGTGGGGGAGCACATCCACACGATCGACCGGACCATCGGAGGCGGCCACCCGCACGTCTACCTGGAGGACTGCGCGGTGCCGGACTCGGCGGTCCTCGGCGAAGTGGGGCTGGGCTTCAAATATGCCCAGGTGCGGCTCGGTCCGGCCCGGCTGACGCACTGCATGCGCTGGCTGGGACTGGCCAGGCGCTCGCTGGACATCGCGCTGGACCGCACCGGGAAACGGGAAATCTTCGGTTCGAGCATCAGCGAACTGGGACTGGCGCAGGAGCTCATAGCGCAGAGCGTGATCGACATTGAAACGTCGGCCGCGATCATCACCCGCACGGCGGACCTGCTCGCAGCGGATGCGAAGGCCGGCTCAGCCCTGTCCTCGGTGGCCAAGGTGCACTGCTCCGAAGCCGTGTACCGGGTGATTGACCGCTGCGTGCAGCTGTGCGGCGGGGACGGGGTTTCCGACGGGCTGCCGCTGGCCCAGTACCTCAACGAAGTGCGCCCGTTCCGGATCTACGACGGTTCGAACGAGACCCATAAGTGGGCCATCGCGCGGCGGGCTTCGGCCCGGCGGCGCCGGGAAGTGGAAGCCGGGGCGCCCTACCAGGGCGACGCCGTCGTCCGCGGGGAGCAGGAGCGGTGAGCGGGCTGCAGACCACTGCGGACGGGACTGAAGTTGTCTCCACCGGTTCCGAGGCTGCCGCACTCGAACGGCCGCCGCTGCTGGTGCTGGACGCCGTCACCGGTTTCCTGGACGCGCACGGACTCGGCAGCGGGGACCTCGCCTGGGAACGCATCGGCGACGGACAGTCCAACATCACCTACCGGATCATCCGCGGCGGCGAATCGTTCGTGCTGCGGCGAGGCCCGCGTCCGCCGCTTCCCCGGTCCACGCATGACATGGTGCGCGAAGCCAGGGTCCAGCAGCTGCTCGGCGCCGAAGGGATCCCGGTGCCGCAGATCCTGGCGGTCTGCAGCGACGAAACCCTGCTCGGAGTGCCGTTCTACGTCATGTCCTACCTGGACGGGCACGTGATTACCGGATCAGCCCCGGAGCACCTGGATACCCCGGAGCAGCGCGGAGACATCAGCCGCGCCGTCGTCGAAACCCTTGCCCGGCTGCACAGCGTGGACGTCACCGGTCCGGAGCTTTCCAGGCTGGGCCGTGCGGAGGGGTATCTGGAGCGGCAGGTCAGGCGGTTCGCCGGGCTCTGGGAAGCGAACACCCTGCGCGATGTGCCGCTGGTGGCGCATCTCGCCCAGGAACTGGGGGCGAGTGTGCCGGCGTCCCAGCGCGCTTCGGTGGTGCACGGCGACTATCGGCTGGGGAACCTGATGTTCGGGCGGCAGCAGCCGGCAACGGTGACGGGGATCCTGGACTGGGAAATGGCAACCCTGGGCGATCCGCTGGCGGACCTTGGGTACCTCGCCGCCACCTACTCCGAACCCGGTGCCGAGTCCACCGTGATGGACCTGACCTCGGTCACCAAGCAGCCCGGCTACTGGAGCAGGGACCAGCTGGTGGCCGGATACGCGGACCGAACCGGACTCGATGTCAGCGCCCTGCCCTGGTACCAGGCACTGGCGCTGTGGAAATCCGCCATCTTCTGCGAAGCGATCTACACGCGGTACCTCAAGGGCGAACGCCCCGGGGACACCTTCGGACCCACCCTCGAAGAAGGTGTCCCGCTGCTGCTGGAATCAGCCGCCGAAACCCTGCGGAGGAGCTAGCCCCGTCCCCCCCATCGAGATGACAGAAACTGCCCGTATCGGGCGTCAAATGGGCAGTTTCTGCCATGTCGATGGGACACCCCGATGCAACACTGGCAAAGGAGCCATCATGTCTGCACAGCCTTCGGCTGCCGTTCCGGCACGTCCGGCATCAGCCACCGCAGGTAAGAAGAAGTCCCTGCTGGCCACTACGGCCGGCAACATCCTGGAGTGGTACGAATGGAGCGCTTACGCGGTCTTCGCCCCGTTCATCGCCGCGGCGATGTTCAACCCGGATGACCCGGTCTCGGCGCTGCTTTCAACCCTCGCCGTCTTCGCCGTCGGCTTCCTCATGCGCCCGCTTGGCGGCATCGTCTTCGGCCGGGTCGCCGACCGCCGGGGCCGCAAATTTGTGCTGATCACCACCATGCTCATGATGGCCGGCGGCTCCCTGGTGATCGGGCTGATGCCCAGCTACGAGACGGTTGGCGTTTGGGCCTCGGTGATCCTGCTGGCCGCACGGATTGGCCAGGGCTTCGCGCACGGAGGTGAGTCGGCCACGGCCAACACCTACATCGCCGAAATCGCTCCGCACAACCGCCGCGGCATGTGGGGCAGCATCGTGTTCGTGGCGATCTTTGCCGGGTCAATCCTCGCGTACACCGTGGGCGGGTCCGTGACCGCTGTACTGGGGGAAAGCGCCGTGGCCGACTGGGGCTGGCGGATTCCGTTCATCCTGGGTGCCTTCCTGGCGCTCGCCGCACTGTACCTGCGCAAGGGCATGGTTGAAAGCGAAGTGTTCGACGACGCCGCTGCCGCGACCGCCGGTGCGTCCGCGCAGGAACCCCTGCCGCGCCGGCAGATTGTCCGGGCCGTGCTGCTGATGATCGCCATGACCTCGGGCATCACGGCCGCGCACTACACCTGGACTTCCTATGCGTCGACCTACGCGATCACCCAGCAGGACATGCCGGCGGCCTCGGCGTACTGGATGTCCGTCATCGCGCAGCTGATTGCCCTTGTTTCGCTGCCGTTCTGGGGGCGGCTCTCGGATTCAGTGGGCCGCCGTCCGCTGATGCTGGCCTTTGCAGGACTGATGATCCTGCTGCAGCTGCCGCTAATGGGCCTGATCAGCTCCGCTCCGTGGACCCTGCTGGCCGCGTCGTCACTGGCGCTCGTCGTCGTCGCTATTCCCGGAGCCCTGCTCTCGGCGACCCTGTCCGAGAACTTTCCCACCAAGGTGCGCACCCAGGGCATCGGGTTCGCCTACTCGGTTTCGGTGGCGGTCTTCGGCGGCACGGCTCCGTACCTGAACGCCCAGCTGATCGAGTGGAACGTGGGCTGGATGTCCAGCGTCTACATCATGATCCTCTGCGGCTGCACCGCCGTCGCAGTGTGGCTGATGCCCGAGACCAAGGGAATCGACCTCAAGGACGCGTAGCCCGCCGCCGATGCAACGCATCGAGATGACAGAAACTGCCCGTATGAGCGCTCATACGGGCAGTTTCTGTCATCTCGAAGGGGGAGAGGGGCAGCGGCTACTGCTCCAGCTTCATGGCCTTGCGCAGGGTGAGTGCGCCGCCGCCCTGCATCACGGCACGGCGGTAGATCTTCTCGCCGAACCGCAGCAGCGCGTAGGCCGCAGCCAGGGCGAGCGCCAAGGAGAGGAAGGTTTCCCAGAGCGGAATCTCTCCGCTGAGCATCCGGACCGGCATGGCCACCGTGGAGATGACCGGGACGAAGGACGCCAAGACCAGCAGCTGTCCCTTGGCGAACAGGCCGGCGAACAGCGCAACGATAATCACGGTGAGCACCGGGCCGGAGCTGTTGTTCAGGTCCTCGGTGCGGGATGCCATGGAACCGATCATGGCCCACAGCGAGGCCAGGATGAGGAAGCCCACCAGGAAGAAGACCAGGAACCAGCCCGACGCCGGAATGATGGTGCTGACCGAGTCCGCCGTGCCGGTGAACGTCAGCGCCAGCAGGGCGGCGCCGGCGTACAGGGCCAGCTGGATCATGGCCAGGATGGTGTTGCCCGCAACCTTGCCGTAGAGCAGCTGGCGGATCGGAATGGCGGTGGCGAGGATTTCCACCACGCGGTTCTGCTTTTCCTCCAGGACGGAGGTGGCGATTGCCATGCCGAACACGATCGCGGCCATATAGAACAGGAAACCGAACACGAACCCGGTGAACTGGGCAACGAACTGGTTTTCAGCGTCGCCATTCAACAGGGCGGTCTTGAACTCGCTGCCTTCGAGCAGTGCTTCCGGGGTGGTGCCGGCGTTGGCGGCGTTGATTTCCAGGACCTCCGCCCGCAGTGCTTCAGCGATGCCCTGCTGCAGGCCGTTGGCGAGTTCCTCATTGCCGGTCAGCGTCCAGCCGTCGTATGCCACCAGGAGGGCGGCGTCGGCTTCTCCGGACCGGACCAGTTCCTCGGCAGCCTCCCGGCTGGAAGCTTCAACCGCCTCGAAACTGGTGTTGCCGCCGTCGGCCTGGCCGGTTTCATGTGCCGTCTCAACAACGGAAACGGCGTCCGCTCCGGTCACCGCAACGGTGTACTCCTCCGCCTTGCTGCTCATGTAGGCGTTGAAGACGACGACGCCGACGATCAGTACCAGCGTGACGAGGGTGGAGATGAGGTAGCTGCGGTCGCGGGCCTTGACCATGACCTCGCGGAGGGTGACGATCGCCCACGCCGGGGTGGGCCGGGATACGGTGCTCATGCTGCGGTGACCTCACGGTAGATTTCGCTCAGGGACGGACGGATCGGGGCGAATTCCTCCACGGAACCCCGGGTCAGGGCGGTGGCCAGCAGCCGCTGGCGCGCGTCGTCGTCGTCGAACTGGAGGATGGCCGTGGGGCCGGCGACGTCCAGGACCCGCACGCCCGGTTCGTCGCGCACCCAGCCGGCGTCCGGAGAGATGGTGAGACGGTGCCGGTTGACGGCTTTGGCACGCAGGTCATCCCCGGTGCCGGAGGCGATCACCTTGCCCTGCTGCAGCACCACCATGTTGTCGCAGAGCCGGTCCACGAGGTCCAGCTGGTGGCTGGAGAAGAGCACCGGAACTCCGGCGGAAGTGCGTTCGCGCAGCAGTTCCACCATCGAATCCACGGCCGCCGGGTCCAGGCCGGAGAACGGTTCATCCAGGATCAGCACGGAAGGCTTGTGCAGCAGCGACGCCGCGATCTGCACCCGCTGCTGGTTGCCCAGGGAGAGGGACTCCAGCTTGTCCTTGGTGCGGCCGCCCAGGCCAAAGCGTTCAAGCAGCTCGGTGGCGCCCTTCCGCGCATCGGTGGAGCTCATCCGGTGCAGCTGGCCCAGGTACACCAGCTGGTCCAGGATCGGCTGCTTGGGGTAGAGGCCGCGTTCCTCGGGCATGTAGCCAAAGCTGGAGCGTGCCTCGGCATCCAGCGGAGCGCCGTCGAGCAGGATTTCACCGGACGTGGTGCTGAGCACGCCCATGATCATGCGCATGGTGGTGGTCTTGCCGGCACCGTTGGCACCGACAAAGCCGGTCATTTGACCTGAAGGGATGTCAAAGGTCACCGAGTCGACGGCGGTCTTATCACCGAACCTTCGGGTGAGATTGCGGACCTGCAGCATGGGGGTACTGCTCCTTTTCCCGGCGAGCCGGACAGTTGATCGAAAGTAACTGCCTCCAGCCTAGGGAAGGGAGTACGACGCCGGATCGGCCGTTCGGCGGAAGCCGCAGCTTACGCTTCGCGTCCGGCCTCACCCGGAAGAATGAGTCCGGATTCGTAGGCGAACACCACGGCCTGCACCCGGTCCCGTACCTGGACCTTGCCCAGCAGATTGGAAACGTGTGTCTTGACGGTGGCTTCCGCCACGAACATGCGGGATGCAATTTCGGCGTTGCTCAGCCCGGCCGCCACCAGCTCCAGCACCTCCCGCTCGCGCGCGGTCAGCGAAGCGAGAAGCCGCTGCTGGGCCGGGTTGGCCTGCGGCTCGACGGCGGCGGGACCCTCGGGGGCCGCGGCGGTGTTGCGCTCGGCCTCCAGCTGGCGGGCGAACCGCTCGATCACCCGCACGGTCACTTCGGGGGCAAGCAGCGCGTGTCCGCAGGCGACGGCATGGACTGCGCCAACCAGGTCATCGGGATCCGCGTTCTTGAGCAGGAACCCGCTGGCTCCGGCCTGGATGGCGTCAAAGAGGTAGTCGTCGCGTTCGAAGGTGGTCAGGATGATGACCTTGGCACGGTCAGCGGCCACGATCTGTTCGGTGGCGCGGATGCCGTCCAGCACGGGCATCTGCACGTCCATCAGGATGACGTCCACATCATGGGACGCCGCGAAGTCCACCGCCTCCTGGCCGTTGGCGACTTCCCCCACCACCTCGATCTCCTCCTCGACGGAGAGCATCATGGCGAAGCCGGCGCGCACGAGCGCCTGGTCGTCAGCAAGCAGAACACGGATCGGTTCCATAAGTCCTCGAAAAAATCCCGGCCGGCCCGGTGCCGTCCCCCGGAATCACCCTATCGGCTAGGCCGCCGGGCGGGGCAAACCGGATGTCAGCGCAGCGTAAAGCGGACCCGCACCCGCCAGCCGCCGCCGTCGCGCGGGCCAATGTCCGTGATGCCGCCGTGCAGGGCAGCCCGTTCACTGATGCCGCGCAGGCCGTAACCGGTGCCGCCGGTGCCGTGGCGCGGACGGCCGTCGTCGACCGTCTCGACTTCCACCCAGCGCAGGGGCGGTGTATCCGGACCCGCCGGTGTGCTGCCGCTTCGCAGGGCGACGACGGCGCTTCCGGCCGTGGAGTGGCGCCGGATGTTCGCCAGCGATTCCTGGATGGTCCGGTAGACGGAGAGCGCGAGCGGCGCCGAGAGGTTTTCCAGCACGCCCGGTTCGTGTTCGGCGCGGTGGAACTTCACGTCCAGGCCGTTGGAGCGGTAGTCCGCCAGGAGCTGCGGAATCTCCTCCAGCCCGGGCTCCGGCTCGCGCTGGGCAGGACCGTCCGTCTCGGCATCCGAGGAGCGCAGGACACCGAGCAGGGAGCGCATCTCAGCGACGGCATCACGGCTGGAAGATTCGATGGTCTGCAGGGCCCCGGCCGCGGCATCCGGCCTCTTTTCCAGGACCCGGCGGGCAGCACCGGCCTGGATGCCGATTACCGAGATGTGGTGCGCAACGACGTCGTGCAGTTCACGCGCGATGCGCAGGCGTTCCTCGATGACGGCCTTGCGGGCCAGGTCAGCAGCCTGGGCCTCAAGCTGGACGGCCTGGTCCGCGAGCTGTTCGCGCTGGTGGGCGCTGCGCCAGGAGTTCCAGCCGAACATGATGGCGCCGCCAAAGTAGGCGGCATTGAGCATGAAGGAGTAGAGCACGTAGGAAGTCAGCGGCGCGAAGAGTCCAACCGGGTCATTGGAGCTCATGTTGAAGGTCTGCAGGATTTCGTCGTAGCTGCTGGACAGCGTGAAACCAACGATGATCCACAGGAACATGGCGGCGACCACCACAGTGACGGAGAGCCACAGGGCCCGCCGGTTCCGTGCCCACGCCACGGCGCTGTACAGGGACGTGAAGTAGGCGGCCTGGAATCCAATGGTCTGGCTGATTGGCGGCATGGTGATGCCCACAATGACGAACGTTGCGGAACTGAGCAGCATCACGACAATCGGGAACCGGCGCCGGAAGACCAGGAAGACGAAAATGGACGACTGCACCAGGTGCTGGACCCAGCGGTTGCCAATGTCGCCGTCGCCGAAGGCGAATCCGCGCATGAATTCAAGCATTACCGCGCTGAGCAACAGCGCTATGCCGACGCCGATAATGTCGCGGCGGTACCCCTCCGGGCCGGGGGCCGGGCGTTCCCAGTCATCCTCGGCATGCCAGGGCAGGCTGAGCCGGAACGTGCGGATCCGTCCGGCCAGGCCGCGGAGCGACTCTGCGGACACCGCCGGCTTCTTCCCCGGCACAGCTGGACCGCCGGTGTCCGTGCCGGACGGCTGGGTTTCAATCATGCCCAACAGTCTAAATCCGGGAACCCGGCACCGGATCCGCCTTACGGCTGAGGCAGGCCTGCCGGCGCATTGCTCCCCGCGGACCTGGAAAGCTACTGTGACAAGTGCGTTTGTCCGTCCGGGGTGGTTTACTTCCACGCAGGGCAGGAGGACTCCGCCCGCTGTGCCGGACCAACCGTAAGGACGAGGATGTTTGCTGCTGAGGGCCAGGACCTGCTGCCGGAGCTGGTGGCTTTGCGCCGGGATATCCACCGCGAACCCGAGGTGGGCCTGCACCTGCCGCTGACCCAGCAGAAGATCCTGGACGCGCTGGACGGACTGGGGCTGGAAATCACCACGGGCAAGTCACTGAGCTCCGTGACCGCAGTGCTGCGCGGCGGTGAGGACGGCCCCTCGGTGCTGCTCCGCGGAGACATGGACGCGCTGCCGGTGGAGGAACTCACGGACCTTGAGTACGCCTCGACCAACGGAGCCATGCACGCCTGCGGCCACGACCTCCACGTTGCCGGCCTGGTTGGTGCAGCGCGGCTGCTCGCGGCGCAGCAGCGGGACATCTCCGGGAACGTCATTTTTATGTTCCAGCCCGGCGAAGAGGGCGACGGCGGTGCCGGACTGATGATCGAGGAAGGCGTCCTTGAGGCGGCCGGCGAAAAGCCGGTTGCCGCGTACGGCGTGCACGTCCGGCCCGGCCCGCTGGGTCTGTTCAGGACCAAGCCCGGAACCCTGATGGCCGGAGCCAACGAGCTGCGGATTACGGTTCACGGTTCCGGCGGCCACGGTTCCCAGCCGCACAACGCCCTTGACCCGGTGCCGGCCCTGGTTGAAATCGCCGGTGCGCTCCAGGTGATGGCTACCCGTAAGTTCTCGGTCTTTGATCCGATCGTCCTGACCATCACCCAGCTCGAAGCCGGCCGAGCGATCAACGTCATTCCTGACTCAGCCCGGCTCGGCGCGAGCGTCCGCACTCTGTCCGCGGCATCAGTGGACCGGCTCATCGTGGAGACCAAGGCGCTCGCGGACGGGATAGCCGCAGCCCACGGCTGTACCGCGGAAGTCAGCTTCGAAATCCTCTACCCGATGACCGAGAATGACCCGGTGCGTACTTTCGAAGCGATGCGTGAGCTCCGGGAAATGTTCGGTGAGGAGCGGGTTCTCCAGTCCCGCGATCCACTGATGGGCTCCGAGGATTTCTCCCTGGTGCTGCAGAAGATTCCCGGCACCTTCCTGTTCCTGGGCGCCACTCCGCCGGACGTGGATCCGGACACCGCCGCGTGGAACCACTCCCCGCGGGTGCTTTTCGACGATTCGGTGCTGGCGGACCAGGCCGCGGCGCTGGCCCAGCTCGCCTTCAACCGGCTCACGTAGCTCTTCCGGGACAAGAAGGTGAGGGCGCGGCCTGCCGGGACGAGGCCCCTGCAGGCGATAGCCTCGTGGACATGTCTCCTGCCGCTCCTGCTGTCTCGTATCTGGCCACCGTCTCCGTTGAAGTGGGCAAACCCATTGAGGTTGGGCAAACCGCAGCCGGCCTGCGGCGCATCATTCCCATCCTCGGAGGAAAGGTGGACGGCCCTGCGCTGCGGGGCACTGTCCTGCCTGCCGGCGCGGATTTCCAGTTGCTCCGCACCTCCACCCTGACGGAACTGGAAGCCAAGTACGCCATCGAAACGGATGAAGGTGAACGGCTCTACGTGAACAATTTCGGGCTGCGATCGGGCAGTGAGGAGGATATTGCTGCCCTCCTGCGCGGCGAGCCGGTGGACCCGGAACGGATCTATTTCCGCTGCACCCCGAAAATCGAAGCGCCCGACGGCGGCAGCTGGGCCTGGCTCACCAGCCGGATCCTGATCGGCACCGGGGTCCGGCTCCCCAACGAAGTCCGGCTGGAAATCTTTACCGTGGACTGAGTGCACTCTTCCGATACCTGCAGACGACGCATAGCGCGTTTTACCTGGAGTCCCCAGACCGGACGAAACATTAGGTGTGGCCGGACCATCCCAGTAACGTGAGTGGGCAATTTCGTTTCGTGTCCCGTGACACAGCTCTACAGAAAGGGGGTGTCGGCGTGTCCGCAGCAGAAACCGGAACCGAACCCTCACTCAAAAAGGTCCTGGGCCGCATCGACGTTCTGGCCCTTGGATTTGGCGCCATGATCGGCTTCGGCTGGGTTGTGCTGACGGGGGACTGGCTGTCCAATGCCGGCACCGGAGGCGCGATCCTCGCCATGCTCACCGGCGGCGTCATCATGGCGATCGTAGGCCTGACCTACGCCGAACTGTGCGCCGCAATGCCAAAGGCCGGCGGCGAGCACAACTACATCCTGCGGGCGATGGGTCCGCGTACGTCCTTTATCGGTTCCTGGGCAATCATCGGCGGCTACGTCACCATCGTTGCGTTCGAAGCCGTGGCCCTGCCGCGGACGGTGCAGTACATCTTCCCGGACCTCAGCCAGATTCCGCTCTGGACGGTGGCGGGATTCGAAGTGCACCTGACGTGGGCGCTGGTAGGTGCCATTGCCGCCGTCGTTATCACCTGGATCAACATCCGCGGCGTGAAGGAAGCCGGCATTGTGCAGACCTTCGTGGTCCTGTTCCTGCTGGCCATAGGGCTGATCATGATCTTCGGTTCCTTCTCCGGCGGCGCCGCCGCCAACATGGATCCCTGGTTCACCGGCGGGATGACCGGGTTCTTCGCGGTCCTCGTGGTGGTCCCGTTCCTCTTCATCGGCTTCGACGTCATTCCACAGTCCGCAGAGGAAGTGAACATCCCTGCCCGGCAGATCGGCCGGCTGGTTGTCATCTCAGTCATCCTGGCAACCATCTGGTACGTGATGGTCATCCTCACCACGTCATCCGCCATGCCTGCGTCGGAGCTGGCCGGTGCGGATATCGCCACTGCAGACGCCGTCGGTGCGATGTTCGGTTCCGACTTCATGGCCAAGGTCCTCATTGCGGGCGGCATCGCCGGCATCCTGACTTCCTGGAACTCGCTGCTCATGGGTGCGTCCCGACTGATGTTCTCCCTGGCCCGCTCCGGCATGCTCCCGGCCTGGTTCGGCCGGCTGCACCCGAAGTACCACACCCCGCACAACGCGCTGCTGTTCATCGGCGGACTCAGTGTTTTGGCGCCGTTCGGCGGAGCTGAAATGCTCGGCTGGCTGGTGGACTCCGGCGCGCCCAGCATCGTGCTGGCCTACACCCTGGTAGCCGTGTCCTTCCTGATCCTGCGCCGCCGTGAACCGGGAATGGACCGGCCGCTCCGCGTAGGCGGCAAGGGCAAGGGCGGCATCGCCATCGGCATCGCCGCAGTCATCCTGGGCACCGCACTGTTCAGCCTCTACATGCCGGGCATGCCTGCCGCGCTGGGAATCGAACCGTGGCTGCTGTTCGGCGCATGGTGGGTCATTGGGCTCATCTTCTTCTTCCGGGTTCCGGGCGGCATCAAGGCCGGACCTGACGCGGAGGAGCATGTGCTCGCCAAGCTCCGGGCCAGGGCTGGTGCACGCTCCTAGGGCACCGCAACACAACCTAGGGCACTGCAACACAACGACGGCGGCGGCTTCCCCGGCGGGGACGCCGCCGTCGTGCGTCTGGCTTGAGAATCAGCCCAGGCGCCGCAGGGCATCCGCCCGGTGGACTGCGTGCAGTGCGGTGGCATCACTGCGCACCTTGTACTGCGGGTCATCTTCCGAGCACACCCGGCGCCGGCCCATGAACTCGAAGTCTGCGGTGTGGACTTCGGTCACTTCCCCCGTGACGGCTCCCGTGCGCGAGTTCCACCGCACCCTGTCGCCCACGTTGAATTCCTCGCTCATGCGCAGAGTTCTACACCCAGGCTGCCTCTCATGTAACGAGTAGTTGCACGCATTCACACTCACTGTGCCGAAACACAGCGGCGGGGTGGCGCGCAGCTATGTTACTCATGGGTAATATGACGGCATGCACCTGATCTTCCGCACCCTGCTGCTGCTCCTGACCGCGCGCCGCCGCCGGCCCTCACTCGACCTGTTCGAGACGTCCTCCCTGCCCATGCGTGTCCTGCCCACGGACCTCGACTTCGCGAACCACGTCAACAACGGCATGTACCTCTCGCTGATGGATCTGGGCCGGTTCGATCTGATGATCCGCAGCGGGTTCTGGAAGCTGATGCGCCGCAAGGGCTGGGGCCCGGTGATCAGCAACGAGACCATCAGTTTCCGCAAGTCGCTCGAACCCTGGCAGCGCTACAGCATTGAAACGAAGATCATCGGTTTCGATGAGCGCGCCATCTACTTCGAACAGCGCATGGTGGTGGACGGCGAAATTTACGCCAGCGCGTTCATCGCCACCCGGATGCTCTCCAAGAACGGGCCCGTCAGCAACGAGGAAATCTTTGAGGCGGTGGGCCGCCGCCCGCCGGAAGACCTGGTGCTGCCTGAGTGGATTGCTGACTGGCGGGCCAACGTGGCGCTGCCCGGTACACGCCGTCCGGCTCCGCACGCCTGGGCTGCCTGATCCTCTCTTGACTCAGGTTCGGCACTGGCCGAGCCTGAGAATAGCCGCATCTGCGGCATTCGGGTTCTGGAGTCCGGAGGTGCCGGCCATGCGGCTTACCGTAAACACACTGCTGAGCATGGACGGCGTGATGCAGGGGCCCGGTGGTGCGGATGAGGACCCGTCCAACGGGTTCGACCGGGGCGGCTGGCTGGTGCCGCTGGCAGGCGAAGAAATGGACCACATCGTCTCCGGATGGTTCCGGCAGGCGGATGCGCTGCTGCTCGGCAGGACCACGTATGAGATCCTGCAGCCCTACTGGGAGATGGTCACGGATCCGTGCGATGAGGTAGCCGATTCCCTGAACCACCTGCCTAAGTACCTGGTCTCCAGCACCCTCGCGGAACCGAGCTGGCACAACACCAGGGTGCTCGACGGCGACCCGGTTGAAGCCGTCGCCAGGATCAAGAAGCATGAACGGGGCGAACTGCAGATGCACGGCAGCCATCAGCTGGCCCAGGCGCTCTACGAAGCCGGCCTGGTGGACGAGTACCGGCTGCTTATCTTTCCCGTGGTGGTGGGTGCCGGCAAGCGGCTGTTCCAGGACTCAGTGCCGCCGTCGTCCTTCATCGTGGCGGGAACGCACGTCACCAAGTCAGGCCTGGTGGCACTGTCCCTTCTCCCGCGGCCGTTTCGCGCGGCCTTCTAACCCCCCTGGCCCATACCTCTAGGCTCCGCGCTGGGCCAACAGTACGTTGTCATGGACAACGGCTTCCTGGCCTTCGGGGCCCTGGACTGTCCCCGGAATCGCCTCAGCGGTCTCGATGATCCAGCCCGCAGCCACCAGGCCAAGCTCCTCCGCCAGTTCCCCTGCGGTGGGCAGTGCGGGATCGGGCGCCGGGTGGCGGCCCCACGGCGGGAAGTCCTGGTGCCCGACGACGAGGAGCCGGCCGCGCGGCGCCACGGCTGCGACGGCGCGCAGCAGGATGGCGTTGCGCGGAAGTTCGGTGGGGGAGTGCAGGTACTGTGCACAGACCAGGTCATAGCCGGGGCAGGTCCCGGGATCCGTGGCGGACCACTCGGCCAGGTCTGCTTCGAGGAGCGTGACCAGGTTATCCACGCCGGCGTCGCGCGCATGTGCGGCTGCCCGTTCAAGGGCCACCGCGGAGATGTCCATGCCCGTCACTTCCCAGCCCTTTTTCGCCAGCCAGACGGCGTCTGCCCCTTCTCCGCAACCGAGCTCGAGTGCGGTGCCCGGATTCAGTCCTTCGACCTCACGGACCAGCAGGGCGTTGGGGTTCCCGCTCCACACCTGGGTGCGTTCGCGGTAGAACCCGTCCCAGAATTCATGAGGCCGGGCCGGGGGCTCCGATTCCTGCGGATCATGCTGGTGCGTGGGGTTTTCCTGCATGGTTGAACTCTAGTTCCGCGGCCCGGCGCCTCCAAGCCGCCTGTCCGCGCGCCGGCCGGGACGTAGAAAGGCCGGACACCTCCCTGGGGACGTGTCCGGCCTTTCCTTCGTCGGTGGTGCGCTTATCCGCGCCGCTCTAGTGCTGTGAGCGGTGGCTGCGGGCCGAGATCAGCAGGGCCAGCGGGATGAGCAGCAGAGCCACCGGGATCAGGACCGCCAGGATGGCGGGCGAGGTGAGGATCTCACCCGGCGTCATGGCCGAGGTGCGTTCCATCATGGTTCCGGCGCCGGCGGAGATTTGACCGTTGCCGTCAGCGAGAGTCACGGTGCCGTCGGCGAGCTTGCCGTTGCCTTCTGCGAGGTCCGCCGCGCCGGTCTTCAGCGTGGTGGTTCCTTCCTTCAGCGTCTGAGCGCCGTCGTTCAGCTTGACCATGCCTTCATTCAGCGAATCAGAGCCGGAGAGCAGCCGGCCGGAGCCGTCTGCCAGTTTGGCGTTGCCCTCGGAGAGCGTGTAGGCGCCAGCTTCAAGGGTGCCGAGGCCGCTGGTCAGGGTTCCCGCGCCGTTGGCGAGCTTCGCGTTGCCTTCGGAGAGGGTGTAGGCGCCGTTTTCGAGGGTGACCAGGCCCTGGTTCAGGTTCTGGGCACCTGCGGAGAGCGTTCCGGCTCCGGCGTAGAGCTGTTCGACGCCCGCTGCTGCGCTGTTTGCTCCGGCCGCGAGGGCGGGGGCTTTGGTGTTGAGCTCGCTTAGACCTCCGGATACAGCATCGGAGCCATATACAAGCCCGCCCTGATAAACAGTGGTTCCGAACTTCGTCGGATGGGACGGGGCGGCAGGGTTGCCTTTGAGGCCGAGGTCGATGCCCACAACGAGGCGTTCCAGTCCTTCGAGCTTGTCGGCTGCGACTGCCAGTTTGGCGCCGCTGCCTGCCGGAACGAATCCAAGGGCTTCCAATGGCGCCAGTGCTGCCCCTGCATCGCGGAGGTCTTGGGCTCCTGCGGAGGTTCCGCTCGTCGAGTACGGCGTTAGGTCCGCGGAGATCTTCTGGTAGGGGGTGAGCCCTTCGGCATCCGGCTGGAGGTTGATCGCGGCATAGACGTCGTTCACACCTTTGCTCAGCGCCTGCGCCCCCGGGGCCAGCTGCCCGATGCCGGCAACGGCCGCGTCCGCACCGGCGGCGAGTTCCTTGGAGCCCCCTACCAGGGGCTCCATCTTCGTGTAGAGCTCGTTGGCTCCGGCAGCCAGCTGCTCGGAACCTTCCCGGGCGGTGGTCGCGCCGGTGGCCAGCTTGTTGGCGCCCTCGGAAGCGGAGTAGGCGCCGTTGGCCAGCGTGGAGGCTCCGGTGTAGGCATTCGTGGCACCGGCGGCGAGCTTGCTGGCGCCCTCAGAGGCGGCAGCGGCGCCGTCGTTCAGGGTGGCAGCGCCGTCATTCAGGGACGTGGCGCCGGTCTTGGCGGTCCCGATGCCCTGGGCGAGGGTCTGGGCACCGCTGTCCACTTTCTCACTGCCGGCGGCGACTTTGTCTGCGCCCTCCGCGGCTGCAGCAGCGCCTTCCTTCAGGTCTCCGGCACCGGCGGATGCCCGCTCGGCCCCTTCGGAGAGCTGGGAGGCGCCGTTGGCTACCTGGTTGGTGAAGAGGACGAAGAACGCCAGCAGCAAGACCAGGAACACGGCCAAAAGACCGGTCAGAATGGTGTGCGGCCGGTTAGTGGACCGGCCGGACGTGGAACTCGTCATTGAATATCCCTTTTCTGATTCAACTTCGGTCTTGAGACCGCTTCAACGGCGGGAGTACGCCTGTGGGCTCCGCCTTCGTGGTGCGCTGCCGGGTAGTTCCCCCGTGTCATGGAATGTCACGAACGGTGGTTACCGGACAGTAGGAATGTGATGTCGGTTACATCTAACTTACTGATTGGTAACAAAGCAAGGGTTTTCCAAAATTAGTTACCCGCGGGTAGGTTGCGGCCCGGGCGCGCATATGATCCGGCAATTTACGGCGTGTCGAGGCCCCCGTATCCCCAGGCATCGACAAGGCTGGGGCGCACAGGCCGGTGCTGCCCTGGCGGCACCGGCCTGCCAATGACTGTGCTGGGTGAGATTGGGAGAACAGATGAGCTGGCTGGACCGAGACCGCATAATTGCCCCGCCCGGATTCAACCGATGGCTCATTCCTCCTGCCGCACTCGCCGTTCACCTCTGCATCGGACAGGCGTACGCGACGAGCGTCTATAAGACGGCCCTGGTGGAGTACTTCGACGCGAGCCTCACCCAGATTGGCGTGATTTTTTCCATCGCCATCGTGATGCTCGGTCTTTCGGCCGCGGTCATGGGCACCTGGGTGGACCGCAACGGTCCGCGCAAGGCCATGTTCGTCTCGGCGCTTTTCTGGTCCGGTGGTTTTATGGTCGGCGCCGCGGGCATCTTCACCGGACAGCTGTGGCTGGTGTACGTGGGCTACGGATTCCTGGGCGGTATTGGACTTGGCATCGGCTACATCTCGCCGGTGTCCACGCTGATCAAATGGTTCCCGGACCGTCCAGGCCTGGCAACAGGCATGGCGATCATGGGATTTGGCGGCGGCGCCCTTATCGCCAGCCCGCTTTCCTCGGCCCTGCTGGCCTTCTATGATCCGGACTCAGGGAACCCCGGCTGGGTGGCCAGCGGCGACGCCGTCGGCAAGCTGTTCCTGACCCTCGGAATCGTGTACCTCGTCTATATGCTCTACGGGGCATGGACTATCCGCGTGCCCGCGGATGACTGGAAGCCCAAGGGATTCGATCCGGCCACCGTCGCCAGGAAACCTCTGGTCACCAACGCCAACGTGTCGGCGTCGAACGCCATCAAGACCCGCCAGTTCTGGCTGGTGTGGATTGTGCTCTTCTGCAACGTGACCGCGGGAATCGGCATCCTGGAACAGGCCGCACCCATGATTCAGGACTTCTTCCGGGAGCCCGACGGCGCCTCCCTGGTCACGGCGGCCGTCGCCGGCGGGTTCGTGGGACTGCTCTCGATCGGCAACATGGGCGGCCGGTTTGTCTGGTCCGCCACCTCGGACCTGATCGGCCGCAAACGCATCTACATGGTCTACCTGGGTGCAGGTGCCGCGTGCTACGTACTGCTGGCCCTGTTCGGCTCCACGTCCACCATCCTGTACGTGCTGCTGGCCTTCATCATCCTCTCCTTCTACGGCGGCGGATTCGCCACCGTCCCGGCCTACTTGCGTGACCTTTTCGGCACGTTCCAGGTCGGTGCAATTCACGGCCGCCTCCTCACCGCCTGGTCTGCTGCGGGCATCGCCGGTCCGTTGATCGTCAACTCTTTCCTGGATGCGCAGGGCACTCCCGGCGAACTCACCGCCCAGGCATACCAGCCGGCGCTGCTGACTATGGTGGGACTGCTGATCGTGGGGGTCATCGCCAACCTGCTGATCAAGCCGGTGGCCACGAAGTACCACGAGCCCGGCAAGGATCATGCGTCCGAAGCGGCGGACGAGAATCCGGCCCGGGACCCCAATGCAAGCGAACCCCTTGAGGAAGGCACGCGATGAGCAACCTGAAACTGACCTTTAGCTGGCTGCTGGTCGGAATTCCCCTCGCCTACGGTGTCTTCCAGACCCTGACCAAAGCGGCAGCGCTCTTCGGATAGCCCCTAAGGTGGCCTCCGGGCCGCCGTGCGCTGCGCTGCGGGGCTGTGTAATCAGCCCAACGGTGCAACGATGAAAGGGCAAATCCATCCACCCGTGCGGGCAGGATCTGCCGGTGCGGAGACAGGAGCATGCCATGAAGGCCCTTCAATACCGCAGCATTGGCCAAGCCCCCGAAGTAGTGGAAATCGACACCCCGGAGCCCGGGCCGGGACAGGTGCGGCTCAAGGTCACGGCCGCCGGAGTGTGCCACTCCGACGAATACATCATGTCCCTCCCTGAAAGCGAGTATGTCTACGGGCTGCCGCTGACCCTCGGCCATGAGGGTGCAGGGATCGTGGACAAGATAGGCGAGGGGGTGAAGTACATCGAGGAGGGCCAGTCAATGGCCGTCTACGGACCGTGGGGATGCGGCCTCTGCTACGAATGCTCCTCCGGCCGGGAAAACTACTGCCGGAACGCGGGCACGTACGGCATCACTCCTCCCGGGCTGGGTGCACCGGGCTCCATGGCGGAATACATGATTGTGGACAGTGCCCGGCATCTGGTGCCGCTGGGGGACCTGGATCCGGTCAGGAACGTTTCCCTCACCGACGCCGGCCTCACCCCGTACCACGGGATTAAGGGATCCCTGGAGAAGCTGCACTCGGGGGCCACTGCGGTTGTGATTGGCGTTGGCGGGCTTGGCCACGTGGCCATCCAGATCCTGCGGGCACTTACCAGCGCCACGGTGGTTGCGCTGGACATCGACGAGGCAAAACTGAACCTGGCCAGCGACGTCGGCGCGCAGTACACCTTCCCGTCCGAGGCCGGCGCCGCGACCATGGTCAGCGATCTGACCAACGGCCTGGGTGTAGACGCCGTCTTCGACTTCGTAGCCAACCAGGCCACCCTGGACCTGGGCCAGGCCATGGTGCGCCACCAGGGCGACCACGTGCTCCTGGGCGCCGGCGCCGGAAACCTGAAGATGGGGCTGGTCTCCGGTGCGGCGTGGGACGTCTCCGTGCGCTCACCGTACTGGGGTTCGCGCTCCGAGCTGTTCGAAGTCCTGGACCTCGCCCGGAGCGGAAACATCAGGGTGCACACCGAGGTCTTCTCGCTCGATGATGCACCGTCTGCGTACGAGAAGCTGAAGAACAACCAGCTGCTGGGCCGCGCCGTCATCGTCCCGTAACCGGCTGCCGCGGGAAGGCTAACCGCCGCCCAGCAGTCCGCCGTCGAGCGTCAGCACCTGGCCCGTGATCCACGCCGCGTCGTCGGAAGCCAGGAACGCTGCTCCCGCCGCGACGTCCTCCGGGGTGCCCAGCCGTTCAAGCGGATAGGCGGCCGCAGCCTTCTCCTCACGCCCCTCATAGAGGGCCTGGGAGAAGCGCGTCCGGACGACGGCGGGTGCCAGCGCATTCACGCGCACCGCCGGTGCCAGCTCGACGGCGAGGGACCGGGTGAGGTGCTCCAATGCGGCCTTGCTGATGCCATAGAACGCGATCCCCCTCGCCGCAGTCCGCGCGCTCACCGAGGAGAGGTTCACCACCGACGCTCCGCCGCCGAGAAATCCGGCGGCCGGATGGCGGCAGGCTGACTGCACCCAGGCCAGGGCGGTAAGCAGGTTCGTCTCCAGGATCTTCCGCGCCGCGTCCAGATCCAGGTCCAGCAGCGGACCGTAGACGGGGTTGGTCCCGGCACAGTTCACGAGGATGTCGAGGCCTCCCAGCCCGTCGGCTGCCGCGTCCAGCACGGCCCGTTGGTGCAGCGGATCCGACGCGTTGCCGGAGACGGCCAGCACCGTTCCCTCCGGGAATCCCGCGGCTGCTTCGCCAAGCGCAGCCGCGTCCCTGCCGGTGATCAGCACGCGGGCACCTTCGTCCACAAAACGGTGCGCTATGGCCAGCCCAATACCGCGGCTGGACGCGGTGACTACTGCCCTCCTCCCCGCCAGGCGGCCAGGACCGCCTGCTGCCGGTACCGGATAGGTACTCACGGGCATCCCCTTCGCTGTTCGCCGTCCGGACTCGGCTGCCGGAGGGCCCGAGTCTGCGCCGGCCTCCGGGAGGTGTCAAGGCTCGTACAGGTTCCACCGCAGCACTCGGCAAAAGTGCCGGGCAGCACGAACCATTGACCTTCATGAGGAGCCGTCATTAGGGTGTGAAACAATCGCCGTTTGGTTTTTCGAAAACTATTCAGGCCCGGGTTCCAGAATTTCTGGAATGTATCCGTAAACGGAACCGGGCCCGGAAGAAATGCCCGCAGAGAGGTGACTAATGCCGCTGTACGCGTACCGGTGCACGGACTGCTCGGTCTTTGAGGTCCAGTCACCCATGGGCAGCGTCCGGGATGCGGAACCATGCCCGGACTGCGGGGCCCCGGCACCACGGAGATTCACCGCCCCTAACCTGTCACGCGCGTCCTCCAGCGCCTACAAACTCATCGAGAGTACGGCCCGCAGCGCGTCTGTTCCTGCCGTCGTTTCCTCCCCGGGCGGGCGGCTCCCGTCTTCCGGGATTACCCGGAATCCGCTCCACCGGAAGCTTCCCCGCCCCGATTGAAGAATGTCCACAAGGAGGAATGGTGCCAAAAAACCTGTTTCCACTCGACTCGGCCAGAAAATTCGAAGACCAGGACAAGCTGGGACATAACCGGTGGCACCCGGAGATCCCTCCGGTCGCCGTCGTAAAACCGGGCGAATCCTTCCGGGTGGATTGCCGGGAATGGTTTGACGGCGCGATTGTCAACGATGATTCCGCCGAGGACATCCTCAACGCCCCGCTGCTGACCGTGCACAAGCTCAGCGGTCCCTTCGCAGTGGAGGGCGCCAAGCCCGGTGACCTGCTGGTAGTGGACATTCTGGACGTGGGGCCTATTCCGCAGGAGGATTCAGGCCCGCTGGCGGGACAGGGCTGGGGCTACACCGGCATCTTCGCCAAGGAAAACGGCGGCGGCTTCCTCACGGACCAGTTCCCGGACGCCTATAAGGCTATTTGGGACTTCAACGGCCAGACGGCCACCTCTCGCCACGTCCCCGGCGTCTCCTTTACCGGGCTGATCCACCCCGGCCTGATGGGAACGGCGCCGTCCGCGGCGCTGCTGGCCAAGTGGAACAAGCGCGAGGGGGACCTCATCGCCACGGACCCGCACCGGGTGCCGCCGCTGGCCCTGCCGCCGGAAGCCGAACATGCCGTCCTCGGCGGGCTGCCGCGGGAGGAATGGGCACGCGTGGGCGGCGAAGCGGCACGTACCGCGCCCCCGCGGGAGAACGGCGGCAACCAGGACATCAAGAACCTCTCCAAGGGCTCGAGGATCTTCTACCCGGTGTTCGTGGACGGCGCCAATCTCTCCGTGGGGGACCTGCACTTCTCCCAGGGAGACGGTGAGATAACCTTCTGCGGCGCCATCGAGATGGGCGGCTTCATCGACCTGCGCGTGGACATCATCAAGGACGGCATGGACACGTACGGAGTGCAGGAGAACGCCATCTTCATGCCCGGCAACGTAGACCCGCAGTTCAGCGAATGGATCGCGTTCTCCGGAACGTCGGTGACTCTCGACGGCGAGCAGCGCTACCTCGACTCGCACCTGTCCTACCAGCGGGCCTGCCTGCACGCGATCGATTACCTGACCAAGTTCGGCTACAGCCCGGAGCAGGCGTACCTGCTGCTGGGTGCCGCGCCGATCGAAGGCAGGCTCTCCGGCGTCGTCGACATTCCCAACTCCTGCTCCACCGTCTACATTCCGACGTCGATCTTCGACTTCGACGTGCGGCCCTCGGCATCCGGACCCTTCCAGATAGACCCCGGAATCGGAGCACCGCGCGCCTCAAGCCGCTAAAACGGCCAGGCGCGCACGCCTGCCCCGGACACGGTTCCGGGGCAGGCGCTCCGCTCAGCGGTACTTGCGGTGCAGGTTCTCCTTGGGTTCGCCGTCGGACGCCGTGGGGGAGATCCACGGTCCGGTTCCCTCCGACTGGTCCAGCACGCCCTCCTCCAGCCAGGTGTACCGGCCGTCCAGGACCTTCTTTGAAAGCCTGTGGTCCTCGGCATCAGAGTTGCTCCACAGCTCGGCAAAGAGGGCATCCACCCGCACCCGCGACTGGGCGCAGAAAGCGTCGGCCAGCTCGTACGCTCCGGCGCCTTCGGAGGCATCCCGCCGCCGGATGGTTTCTGCCTTCATGCAGGACGCGGACATAGCGAACAGCTCCGCGCCGATGTCCACGATCCGGCCCAGGAACGCCTGGTGGTGCTCTAGCCCGGCCTGCCAGCGGGCCATGCCGTAGAAGGTGGAGCGTGCCAGCTTCCGGGAAGCGCGCTCGGCGTAGCGCAGGTGCTTGGCCAGGGGTCCGAACTCGGCGTACGACGTCGGGACGTTGCCGCTGCCCACCGCAAGGGTGGGCAGCCACTTACCGTAGAAGCCGCTGGCCTTCGCGCCGGCCCTCACCTTGCTGGACAGCGGTGCGTCGGCCACCGCGAGGTCCCCGGCAGCCTTGAGGTGCGAATCCACGGCTTCGCGGGCGATGAGCAGGTGCATGATTTCCGTGGACCCCTCGAAGACCCGGTTGATCCGCAGGTCCCGCAGCTGCTGCTCCGCGGCGACCGCCCGCTCCCCGCGGGCAGCCAGCGATGCAGCGGTCTCGAACCCGCGCCCGCCGCGGACCTGGACCAGCTCATCCGCAATGTCGTAGGCCATTTCGCTCGCCCACAGCTTGGCCAGTGCGGCCTCGATCCGGATGTCCTTGGTTCCGGCGTCGGCCATCTCCGCGGAGAGTTCAAAGACGGACTCCAGGGCGAAGGTGGTGGCCGCGATGAACGCCAGCTTCTTTCCCACCGCCTCGTGCCGGCCGATCGGGCGGCCCCACTGTTCACGGGCGTTCGACCACCCCCTGGCGATCTTCAGCGACCACTTGCCGCCGGCTGCGCACATGGCCGGAATTGAAAGCCGCCCGGTGTTCAGGGTGGTCAATGCGATCTTGAGGCCCTGGCCTTCGCTGCCCACCCGGTTTGCCGCCGGAACCCGGACGCCCTGCAGCCGGGTCACGCCGTTCTCGATGCCCCGCAGGCCCATGAAGTTATTACGGTTCTCGACACTGATCCCCGGCGAATCCATCTCCACGATGAATGCACTGATCCCGCCCTTCTGGCCGTCGTGCGGAGGAACAGCGGCCATCACCACCACCAGTTCGGCGATGACGCCGTTGGTGGTCCAGAGCTTCACGCCGTCCAGTACGTATTCGCTGCCGTCTTCAGTGGGAACGGCCGTGGTGCGCATGCGGGCCGGGTCCGATCCGACGTCCGGTTCGGTGAGGAGGAAAGCCGTGATTGCCCCGGCGGCGCAGCGCGGCAGGTACTCCCGCCGCTGCTCTTCACTGCCGAAGACCTTCACGGGCTCAGGGACGCCGATCGAGAGGTCTGCCGAGACGAGGGCGCCCAGGCTGGGATGGACCGTACCCAGGATCATCAGGGCTCGGCCGTAGTAGAGCAGGGAGAGTCCCAGGCCACCGTATTCCTGCGGAATCTTCAGGCCGAAGACTCCCAGCTCGGCCAGGCCCGCCAGATACTCGTCCGGGATCACCCCGGTGCGCTCGATCAGCTGGCCGTCCATGGTGGCGCAATACTCCGTCAGGTCCGCCAGGAACTTCTCCGAACGGGCTGTTTCGCCGGGCGACGGCGCGGGATGCGGGCGGATGAGGGAAAGATCGAAGTCGCCCAGGTAGATGCCCTTGGCGAAGCTGGGCCGCTGCTCGTCGGTGATACGGGACGCCTCTGCGACGTCGCGGGCGTCCTTTTCGCTGACCTTGCGTTCCCGGAGCCGGCGGACCGAATCATCCTCGCCGGTGTTTTGGGCATCCTGCAGATTAGTTGAACTCATGGTTTTCCCCTAGTTCTGAACTGATCAGGGCCGCTCCCCATGCAGCCTCCGCTGGCTGTGCCAGCCATGCTACGCGTTCCTACTGGCCGGTAAAGGGGTAGCCGGAGAACCGGTACCGGCCAGTAGGCAATCCACGACACCGCCCTTCTGCAGGTGCCGGGACGGCGGCCATGTAGGGTACCGGGCATGGCATGGATGGAAACCGAACGCGGGGCCATGGTCCGCACTTTGCACGCCGCTGACCCGCACGCACCCACGCTCTGCGACGGCTGGAACGTGAGCAGGCTGCTCGCTCACCTGATAGTGCGGGAGGAACGGCCGTGGGCGATGGCAGGGCATGTGGTCCGGAGGGACAAACCGGGGCAGGAGCACAGCTTGGACCCGCTGGTGGCCCAGGCCGCGACGGAAACCGGTTACCGGCAGCTCGTTGACCGGTTCGCCGCCGGCAGCCGGGGTTTCTCGCCAATGCGGTGGGGCGGCGACACCGCCAACCTCCTCGAGTTTTTCGTGCACCACGAAGACATCCGCCGCGGAACCGGCCATGCGGAACCCCGGGAACTGCCGGAGGGCGAGCTGCGCGAACTGCGCCGCAGGCTGCCGCTGATGGCCCGCCTGGGGTACCGGCGCAGCCCCGTGGGGGTGGTGCTGCAGGTTCCCGGCGGAGAGCAGGTGACGGTGCGCAAAGGCGAGCCGGCAGTGACCATCACCGGCCCGGTGACCGAGCTGGCGCTGCATGCCATGGGAAGGCGAACGGCCGCGCAGGTGCGGATTTCCGGCGCGCCCGGGTGCGTGGCGCGATTCGAGGACTATGCCGGGGCCTGAGGGCGGCCGAGCTTGACAGCCACCCCCCTGCTTCGGTTTGGATAGTAAGTACACTGAGGAAATCGGAAACCAGCCACAGCTAACTCAGGGGGAACCGAGGTATGCAGAACGAGGGGGATTGGGAAGCGGTCCGGCTGCTGTCTACGGCAGCCCGGATGCTGCGCCGGGAGATGGATAACCGGCTGCGGGCCATGGGGCTGACCCAGGAGCGGGTCACGGCTCTGAAGGTCCTGCGGGACTTTGGGCCGATGCGCCGGGCGGAACTGGCACGCAGGCTCCGGGTGACCGCGCAGACACTGGGTACCACCCTGGTGAGCATGCGCTCGCAGGGGCTCGTCTACGAAGTGGGCGACGGCGCCGAGGCGCCCAAGCGTGCAGTGCACATTTCCGAGTACGGCCGCGAAGCGCTGGGAGAGGCAATCAGCCTGGAAGACCAGAGCCTTACGGCTGAACTCCGGCCGGCACTGCGCCAGGAGCTCATCTCACTAATCTCCGAGCTGGAGGGACAGCGCCAGTACGGAGCCGCAGGGCCCGCCGGTGCCTAGGCGCCGGCTCAGTTCGGGCGCTGGGCTCGCGGTAACGTGGATGCCATGAGTGAAGGTATTCGCGTAGCTGCAGCAGATGACATCGATGAGGGCGAAGCCATCACGGTTGACTCCACCACCACCGGAACAGCGGATGACATAGCTGTCTTCCATAGCGACGACGGCGGGTTCTACGCCCTCAATGACACCTGCACGCATGAGGAAGCATCCCTGGCTGAAGGGTGGATCGAAGACGGCGAGGTTGAGTGCCCGGTCCACTCGGCGCGCTTCTGCCTCAAGACCGGTGAGGCCCTGTGCCTTCCCGCCACTGTGAATGCCGTTGCCCACCGCGTGGAGGTCGTGGACGGGGACGTGATCCTCTACCCGGGCGTCGCCCCCGCCGGGTCCTAGGGGATGTCCCAGCCCCGCTCCGCAGCCATCATCGGGGCCGGTCCGGCGGGCTTCAGTGCTGCCGCCGAACTACGCCGGCGCGGTTTCCCCGGACGCATCCAGCTCCTCGATCCGGACGGCCTGCCCTATGACCGTCCGCCGCTCAGCAAGGCCTACCTGGCCGGCGGATCCGCCACCGCCCTGGCCGAGGATTCCTGGTACCAAGCCAATGCCGTGGAAGTGGTATCCGGGACGGCCGTGCAGCTGCACCCGGATTCCGGAACCGTAGTATTGGCCGGCGGGGAGGAGATCCAGGCCGACGCTGTGCTGCTGGCCACCGGCGGCACCGCACGGACGTTGCCCGTCCCCGGCGCGGAATTCCTCCATGCCCTGCGGACGCGCGCAGATGCCGATGCCCTCCGCGGCCGTCTGGGTGCCGGAAAACGCCTCGCCATCATAGGGGCCGGACTCATCGGAGCTGAAGTCGCGGCCACGGCCGCCGCGGCCGGCACCGCCGTCGTACTCATTGACCCTGTGCCCGTACCGCTGGTTCCGGCCATGGGGCCGGAAGCTGCCGCTTACCTCCATTCACTTCATGCCCGGAACGGGGTTGAAACCCTTACCGCCCTGCCTGTGGACGTAGTGCCCGACGGCGCCGGGCTGGCTGTGCTGCTGGAAGACGGATCCGCGGTGGCCGCGGATACCGTGCTGGCCGCGGTGGGAATGGTCCCGGACACTGCGCTCGCTGAAGCTGCAGGTCTGGAGGTTGATGACGGAATTGTGGTGGACTCCGCCGGGCGCACCAGCCATCCCCGTGCTTACGCAGCGGGCGACGCCGTCCGCCTCCGGAGCGGCGGACACCTCGAGCGGCGAGCGGAGCACTGGGACGCAGCCGTGCGGTCCGGGCAGGCTGCCGCGGCCGGAATCCTGGGGCAGGAACCCCCGGAAGCCGCCGTGCCGTGGTTCTGGACCGACCGTTATGGCATTCATGCCGAGGCAGTGGGATCGATGACCCGGAGCGGTTCCAGTGTGGAGCGCGGACTTCCCGGCCCGGGGTACATGGTGTTCCGCGTCTCTGAGGATGGAACGCTCGCCGGCGCAGCCGGAATAGACGCCGGGAACTCCATGCGTGCCGCGCGGCGGCTGATTGCGCTGGGCAAGCCTGTGGACGCTGCCGCGTTGGCTGATCCCAAGGTTGACCTGCGCCGGCTGCTGCGTCCCCGGCCCTGAGTGTGACCCATTAGGACACATCTGTTTTGCGTATTTAGCTGACGAATAGGTTAGCCTTACCTTGCCGGACAAAAAACGCCGGCATCCCCGTCCACATTGCACTATCAAGGAGCCCACAAATGGCCCTGTCCCGCATGCGCAGCCTTGCGGCCGTCGCAGCCGTTGCCGCGCTGTCCCTTTCCGCCTGCTCCACCGGGTCCACCTCGGATGCGGGCAGCGCAAGCTCTGCCGGCTCCAGCGACCAGTTCCCCGTCACGATCCAGCACGCGTTCGGTGAAACCACCATCGATGAGGTGCCGGAGCGAGTCGCCACTGTTTCCTGGGTGAACACCGACACCGCGCTGGCCCTGGGCGTAGTCCCCGTGGGCATGCCGGAATACGAGTGGGGCGGCAACGAGAACGGCACCACCCCGTGGATTGACGACGCACTTGAAGAGCTGGGGGCACCCATCGGATCGGAGAACGCTCCGGTCCAGTACTCCGAGACTGACGGCATCAACTTCGATGCCATCGCTGCCACCACCCCAGACGTCATCCTTGCCGCCTACTCAGGCATTACCGAGGAAGAATATGACAAGCTCAGTGCCATCGCTCCGGTGGTCGCCTACCCGGAGACTCCGTACTACACCTCCTGGCAGGATTCCGCCGAGATGATCGGCGAAGCCCTGGGCAAGAGCGACGAAGCAGCGAAGCTGGTGGAGGAAACCGAGCAGGCCATCACGGATAAGGCCGCCGAATACCCCGAACTGGCAGGAACCAGCTTCATCTACGGCAACCTGGACACCACGGCTGGTGCAGACCAGATTTCGATCTACACCTCCGGGGACAACCGGCCCAAGTTCCTGAAGGAACTCGGCATGGTCCAGGCTCCGCTGGTGGACGAGAACGCTCCCTCCGACGCGTTCTACCTGACCTGGTCTCCCGAGCGCGCCAATGAGCTCGAAGCCGACCTCTTTGTCAGCTGGGTGGCGGACGACGCCGCCAAGGAAGCCATTGTGTCCGATCCGCTGCTGAGCCAGATTCCGGCCGTCAAGAACGGCGGACTGGTTGCGGACTCGGACAACACCCTCACGCTGTCCATCTCCGCCGCAAACGTGCTGAGCATCCCCTACGCGCTGGACAACTTCGTTCCGATGCTGGGCGAGGCCGCCGCGCAGGTCAAGTAACACCGTTCCGCGCACAGGTGCCCCTCCGGTTCGTCCGGAGGGGCACTTTTGCGTCCGGAATCACAGAATTGGACAGGCCCCCCGGGACGTTTGCCATGATCGGCCCATGCAGGAATTCCTCGACACCCTGGACCCGCTGCGGCCACTGATCGCTGTTCTTCTAGCCGTCACTGCCGCATTAATTGCCGCCCGTGTGGTGCACGGATCCGCTGCCCGGATTTTCCGGAAGGTCCCGCACATCCGCGAAGTCACCGCCCTGGGGCGGAACCCGCTGCGGCTGGTACTCGCGCTGATCGGCACCCGGATTGCCCTCGGAGCCACGGCCCGCGGGGAGTCCTGGTACGGCACCCTGGACTACGTGCTGGTCATTGGGCTGATCGCTGCCATCGGCTGGCTCGCCGTCGTCGCACTGCTGATCGTCGAAGCCGTCATCCTCACGAAGTACAGCACCGACACCAAGGACAACCGGCGGCTGCGGCGCCTGAAGACGCAGGTCATCCTGGGCCGCCGGGTCGCCGTCGCGCTGATCATCACCGTGGCCGTAGCCTGCGTGCTGCTGACCATCGAGGAAGTCCGTGCCCTGGGCGCAGGCCTGCTGGCCTCCGCCGGCCTGCTCTCGATCGTGGCCGGCCTTGCGGTGCAAAGCACCCTCGGAAACGTTTTTGCCGGCCTGCAGCTCGCCTTCACCGATGCCATCCGCGTGGATGACGTGGTGGTGGTGGAGGGCCAGTGGGGCACCATCGAAGAAATCACCATGACCTACGTGGTGGTGCATATCTGGGATGACCGGCGGTTGATCCTGCCCTCCACCTATTTCACCTCCACCCCCTTCGAGAACTGGACCCGCAAGCAGTCCGCGATCCTCGGCACCGTTGAACTGGACCTGGACTGGGAGTCTCCGGTGGCGGCAATGCGCGATGAGTTGAAGCGCATCCTGGCCGGCACGGATCTCTGGGACGGACGCACCGGCGTCCTCCAGATCACCGATGCCATCCAGGGCCTCATTCGGGTCCGCATCCTCGTTTCAGCTCCGGACTCGGGCACCCTGTTCGACCTGCGCTGCCTGGTCCGGGAGTCAATGGTTTCCTTCCTGCAGGATGAGCACCCGGCGGCCCTGCCGCGGCAGCGCTTCGAGCAGCTGCGCCAGCCGGCCGTGGACGCGGTGCCCCCGCGCCTGCAGCCGCAGCGCCGCGGCGGAGGCGAAGATACCAGCACGTCGCAGCTGTTCACCGGCAGCATCGATGCGGTGGAACGCAACCGCAGTTTTGCCGGTCCCGGCCGCGATACCTGGGAAGACCGGGATGACCATACGGACCGCTAGGTGTTGACAACCCGGGGGGCCTTAGGGCTGGAATGATACCCACGGCGTAGCCAGCGAAGCCGGAAAGGCTGTGCGAACCACCCTGAGAAGGAGCCAGCGGCCATGGTTGACCAGTACGTGATCCACGAATTGCAGGGCTCGAATGTGTGGGCGAAGGACGGCGAACGGCTGGGGCTGGTGGGCAACGTCCATCTGGACCGGGCCACGGGACAGCCGGCCTGGATCACGGTGGCGTTGGGGCTCTTTGAAGGCCGGCAGTATTTCGTGCCGCTGCAGGGCTCCCGCCGGGACGACGATGACCTGTACGTGAACTATTCCCGCAAGGCGGTCGAGGATTCCCCGGACGTGGACCACGACGGCGCGCTTACTCCGGAGGAGGAAGCGCAGCTGGAGGACTATTACAAGGCCTGGTGAGCCCGGTGAGGCTGCTTGGACATAAGTCTACTTAGCAATACCATGGGTAACCCGGACTCGAGCATGCCAGGAGGGGCCCCATGGCTCAGCAGGACAAATCTGACCAGTCGGGCGAAGGTTCGCTCGGAACGGCGTCGAAGCCGGACACCCCAGCGGAAGTCACCAAGCCCAGCTGGATGTATATCTTCAAGAAAACAGCGCGGGAATTCTCCAAGGACCAGTGCACCGACCTGGCCGCGTCCCTGACCTACTACACGGTGCTCGCGCTGTTCCCAGCGCTACTGGCCCTGGTTTCCATTCTGGGCCTTGTGGGGCAGGCGGAGAGCACCACCAGCACCCTGATGGAGTACGTCCGCTCCTTCGCGCCGGCCGAAGCCGTCACGGTGCTAGAGGGGCCGATCGAGCAGCTCACTTCCTCCTCCGCAGCGGGTCTGGCGCTGTTCGTTGGTCTCGCGGGCGCCCTCTGGTCCGCCTCCGGCTACACCGGCGCGTTCGGGCGGGCGATGAACCGGATCTACGAAGTCGAAGAGGGCCGGCCCATCTGGAAGCTGCGCCCCATCCAGCTGCTGGTCACCCTCATCCTGATCCTCCTCGTGGCCTGCCTGCTGATTATGCTGGTGGTCAGCGGGCCGATCGCCGAAAGCATCGGCAACTGGATCGGCATGGGCGGGCAGGCCCTGACCGTGTGGAACATCGCCAAGTGGCCGGTGATGGTCATTTTCGCCGTCATCCTGATTGCCGTGCTGTACTACGCCACACCCAACGTGAAGCAGCCCAAGTTCCGCTGGATGAGCATGGGTGCCTTCCTGGCGCTGGTGGTCATGGCCGTTGCCACGCTCGGGTTCGCCTTCTATGTCAGCCGGTTCGGCAGCTACAACGCCACCTATGGTGCAATCGGTGGTGTCATCGTGCTGCTGCTGTGGCTGTGGCTGGTGAATATTTCCCTGCTCTTTGGCGCCGAGTTCGACGCCGAGGTGGAACGCGGCCGGGAACTGCAGGCCGGGATCCAGGCCGAGCATTCGATTCAGCTGCCTCCGCGGGACACCCGCCAGATCGAGAAGCGCGCGGAACAAGAAGAAAAGGACGTCCAGCAGGGCCGGGAACTGCGCCAGCAGCACGCGGGCAAGGACTACGACGACGACCTGTAGGCGGTTTCCCGGCCCGCTCCAGCGGGCCGGGAACCAGGCCGCAGGTGCTAGGCGGAAAGGTTCTTCGCTTCGGCGCGGGACTGTGCGAACCACAGCAGCAGCACCACCGCGGCACCGATAAGGGCGGCGGCGAGCGGCATCATCCACGCATCATCGGGCGGCAGCAGGGCACTGTCTTCCTGCCAGGGCCACAGCGCCCGGATGGAACCCAGGATCAGGCCGGTCGCCACCAGCAGGACGGCACGGCGGTGGACCCGCAGCAGGTAACCCAGCAGGCGGACAAAGGACCCCAGGCCGATGACCGCTCCGGCGGCGAAGAAGGCAAGGTATCCCAGGTCCCGGTTGCTCACGGCTTCCAGCGTCGGCTCGTACATGCCAAAGGTCAGCAGCAGGAAGGACCCGGACAGGCCCGGAAGCGCCAACGCACAGACTGCTATCGCACCGCTGAGGACCAGGACCCACCACGAGTGGTTCTCAATCTGCAGGGCGGGGATCCCGAGCAGCGCGAACGCGGCGGCAGCTGTCACGAGCACCACCGCGGGACCAGCCAGCCTGCCCGCCGCCGTCGCCGGTCCGGCCGGCGCGGCGTCACGGGCCATGCTGATCGGAACAACTAGGCTGGCCGCCACCATGCCGAAGAACAATCCGCTGGCGATCTTCGGCTGGCCCTCCACGAAGGCATGCAGCGGTCCGGACAGGAAGATCAGGGCAAGGAACATTCCGGCAGCCAGCGGGAGGAGCAGGTTCCATTCCACCCCGGACGCCCTGCGGACGGCGCCGGCCCGGTCCCGCCGGAGCACCAGGTGCACTGCGCCGCTGATGAAGTGGTTTGCCGAGGCGATCAGCCGGTCGAAAACGCCAAGGACCAGTGCAACGGTGCCGCCGGAGACCCCGGGGACAAGTTCCACCAGGCCAATGAGGGCGCCGCGGCCGGCGTGGGTGACGCCGGAACGGACGGGCCGCGCGGGTTTGGACGGCGTGGGCAGCGGCGAGGGGTGTGAAGAAACCATTCGGTCCACGCTACTAGACGTCCCGGAGGCACCGGGAACTCCCGGCCCGCCGCAGCAGGCCGGGAGGCCGGATCAGCGGCCGGGACCCAGCAACGGCGATGCCGGTACGCCGGCCTGCTCGCTCAGTCCGTCCAGCACATCCTGGAACGCCCGCAGGGACGTGCGGGTCGGCTGCCAGCCAAGAACCTCACGGGCACGGGTGGTGTCCATTAGCGGTGCTCCCGCAGCCATGTCGATCCATCCCGGATCGGTGGCCTGCAGATGTGCGGCCCAGGTGAGGCCCACAATGGCACGGATGACACGCACGGGAACGTTAATGATCCTGCGAGCTCCCAGCATGCCGGCCAGCAGCTCGGGCGTGACGACGGGATCGGAGGCAATGTTGAAGGCACCCTCCGCCCGCTGGTCCACGACGCGCCAGTACGCGTCCGCCATGTCATCCGCGTGGACTACCTGGAAGGAGAACTCGGCGGGCAGCGGGATGATCGGCAGGCTGAGTTTGTTCAGGATGGACCGGGGAACCAGGGGGCCCAGGAAGTACCGGCCAATTTCACTGCCGGCGTCGGACTGGAAAATCAGTCCCGGACGCAGCCGTGCCACCCGGATCTCCGGAAAGCGCCGCTCGAATTCGTCCAGCAGTTCTTCCTGCTCACCCTTGTGCCGGCTGTAGTGGGAAGTGGCGATGCCGCGGGCCGGCCAGGACTCGTCCGTGAGCCTGTCCTTCGGGGCAGGGGAGTAGGCGCCCACGGAGGACGCGCAGACAACCTGCCGCACTCCGGCCTCCGCAGCGGCGGCGAGCATGTTCTGCGTACCGCGCACGTTAATCCGGTGCAGCTCCGCCTCATCACGGTTCGGCTGAATGGCCCAGACCAGGTGGATCACCGCATCCACGCCGCGCAGCACCTCGGTGAGTTCTTCGCTTCCCGCCCGTGACGCGACGTCGATGCTGTGCCACTGCACTGACTCATAGGGGCCGGTGCGCTGCTCCGGAATCCGGCGGGCGACGCCGATGATCTCCAGGCCATCGGGACGTTCGGCCCGCGCTGCCTGCAGTCTGCGCAGGACGGCGGTCCCAACGTTTCCGGTTGCTCCAAGGACGGCTACACGCATCAAGAAAGTCCCTTCGTTCTTCGAACCCGCGGTTCCGCTGCGGCACTGCTGTTGGTTCCCGACTCTACAGCTCAACCGGCCCGGCTGGCAGGGCGATAGGCTGGAGGCCAGAGCAGGCAAGCGGTGAGGAAAGGCGGAGCGACCATGGCGAACGCAGCGGACCAGGCAGCATCGGAGTACAGCACCAAGGGGGCCTATGTGTCCGGCGGGCAGGAGTACACCCGCGACACCAACTACATCGAAACCCGCATCACCCGAGACGGCCGTGATGGCTACCCCGTAGAAGCGGGCCGGTACCGGCTGATCGCGGCCCGCGCGTGCCCGTGGGCCAACCGCACCATCATCGTGCGCCGGCTGCTGGGCCTGGAGGATGCGATCTCCTTGGGCATGCCCGGTCCCACGCACGACTCCCGGAGCTGGACCTTCGACCTTGACCCGGACGGCAAGGACCCGGTGCTGGGCATCGAGCGGCTGCAGGAGGCCTTCTTCCGCCGCACCCCCGGCTACAGCCGCGGTATCACCGTTCCCGCCGTCGTCGATATCCCCAGCGGCGCCGTGGTGACGAACAACTTCCCGCAGATCACCGAGGACTTCAGCAGCGAGTGGGTCGATTTCCACCGCGACGGCGCTCCGGACCTGTGGCCGGCCGAACATCTTGAGGAGATGCGCGAGGTCAACAAGCGCGTTTTCACCGAGGTGAACAACGGTGTGTACCGCTGCGGTTTCGCCGGATCGCAGGAAGCGTACGACGCCGCTTATGACCGCCTCTGGACGGCAATGGACTGGCTGGAAGACCGGCTGGCCACGCAGCGGTACCTGATTGGTGACACCATCACCGAGGCCGACGTGCGGCTGTTCACCACCCTGGTTCGGTTCGACGCCGTCTACCACGGCCATTTCAAGTGCAACCGGAACAAGCTCAGCGAGATGCCGAACCTGTGGGGCTACGCCCGGGACCTGTTCCAGACTCCGGGCTTCGGCGACACCGTGGACTTCGTGCAGATCAAGCAGCACTACTACATCGTCCACGAGGACATTAATCCCACGGGGATCGTGCCCAAGGGGCCTGACAACTCGGTCTGGCTGACCGAGCACGGACGGGAGGCGCTGGGCGGCCGTCCGTTCGGTAACGGAACCGCTCCCGGACCGGTCCGTCCCGGCGAGGAAGTTGCCCCCGGCCACGGCGCCGAGTAACTCGCTTTGCTTCACTCCTGAACCCGCGAGAGGCCAGTCACGGCTGTTATGGACGTCCATACGAGCCGTAACTGGCCTCTCGCGTGTCTCATGGTGAGTAATACGGCACAGAACTGTTTCTTAATCTGACCAGCCGTAGGTTAGCCTTACTTAAGTCCTATACCGCTGGCTTCAGGAGGTGCCGCCGTGTCCTCACCGGCCGTGCTCAGCACCCCCGTCTCCGGTTCCCGGCCCGCACAGCAGAATGGCCGCCGGGTGCCCCCGGTGCTCCTTCTGGCAGTCTCCCTCGGCATCTTGGCCGTGGCCGCATTCGCCTCCGTTGCGCTCGGTGCCAGGCCGCTCTCCCTGGACACCGTCTGGCAGGCCCTCGTCAACGCCGATCCCGCCAACGGTGACCACGCCGTCGTGCTGAGCCGGCTTCCGCGCACCGTCTCCGCGCTGCTCATCGGCGCCGCGCTCGGACTTGCCGGAACCGCGCTGCAGGGCATGACCCGCAACCCCCTCGCAGACCCCGGAATCATGGGCCTCAACGCGGGCGCGGCCTTCGCGGTCGTCACCGCAATCTACGTTTTCGGCGTTACGTCCTTTACCGGCTATGTGTGGTTCGCCCTCGCAGGCACAGCCCTCGCCGCACTGGTGGTTTACGCCGTCGCGTCCCTGGGCAGGGAAGGGGCCACCCCGGTGAAGCTGGCACTGGCCGGCGCGGCCCTCACCGCGGGACTGACGAGCCTGCTCTCCGCCGTGCTGGTCTCGAGCCAGCAGACCCTGAATACCTTCCGCTTCTGGCAGGTGGGCACGGTCTCCGGCCGCGGCTGGGACGTCCTGCTTCCGCTGATCCCGTTCCTCGCCGTGGGCGCAGCCATCCTGCTTGCCTCCGGTCGTGCGCTGAACGGCCTGAGCCTGGGCGACGACGTCGCGCGCGGCCTGGGCCAGAACGTCGCCCTTTCCCGCGGCGTCATGGCAGTTGGCGTCGTGCTGCTCTGCGGTGCCGCAACCGCGGCGGCCGGCCCCATCGCGTTCCTCGGCCTGGTCATTCCGCACCTTGTGCGCGGCCTGGCCGGGCCGGACTACCGATGGATCCTGGTGCTCTCGGCAGTGCTGGCGCCCGTGCTGCTGCTGGTGGCGGACGTCGTCGGCCGTCTCATCCTGCCCCCTGGCGAAGTGCCGGTTGGCATCATGACCGCCGTCATCGGCGCACCCGTCTTTATTGCGATCATCCGCCGGCGGAAGCTGGCCGAGCTGTGAGCGCCGCACCCCTGATGCAGGAGAACCGGCCTGCCGCCGCAGCCGTACGGGACGTCCGCCGGCGCAGCGGGCGGCGCCGCCGTGCGGTACTTGCTGCGCTTGCAGCCGCAGTGGTGGTGCTCTTCTTCGCCGGCGTGCTGCTCGGCAGCTACACCGTGACCATCCCTGACTTTGTGCGCATCCTGGCGGGGGAGAGGATCCCCGGCGCCTCGTTCATCGTTATGGAGAGCAAGCTGCCGCGTGCCGTGACCGCCGTCCTCATTGGCGCGGCCTTCGGAATCTCCGGACACCTTTTCCAGACCATGCTCCGCAACCCGCTGGCCAGCCCGGACATCATCGGCATTAGCTACGGAGCGAGCGCCGCAGCCGTTACGGCCATGGTCGTCTTTGGTGCCACCGGCGCCGGAGTCTCCCTCGCTGCCCTCGCCGGGGCCTGCGTAATCGCGGTGTCCCTGCACCTGCTCAGCCGGCGCGGCGGAGCGTCCGGTGCACGCCTTGTCCTGATGGGTATCGGCTTCGCGGCGGTGCTCCAGGCGGTGGTGAACTTCCTGCTCACCCGCACGGATGTCCGCACGGCAGCCGAGTCGCTCGTGTGGCTGACCGGGTCCCTCAACTCCGCGTCCTGGGAGCGTGCCGGCATCGTTGCCGCCGCACTGGTGGTGTTGATCCCCGCCGCCGTCCTGCTGGGCCGGCGCCTGCGCGTGCTGGAACTGGGGGACGATTTCGCTGCCGGACTGGGCCTGCCTGTGGAAGGAACCCGCGCCGGCCTGCTGTTCACCGGCGTCGCACTCGCTGCCGTGGCGACCGCAGCCGCGGGGCCCGTGGCCTTTGTGGCGTTCCTGGCCGGCCCGATCTCCCGCCGGCTGATTGGCGGGCGTGCCTCGCTGGCCGCGGCCGCCCTCACCGGTGCCCTCATCCTGCTGGCCGCCGACTTCGTGGCCGGCAACCTGCTTCCGGGTGCCCTGCCCGTCGGCGTTGTGACGGGCGCCCTGGGCGCGCCATTCCTGCTGTGGCTGCTCGTCAGCTCCAACCGCGTAGGCCGAGGAGGCTAAAGCATGCAGAACAAGCTCGAGGCACGGGACCTGGTGCTCTCCTACGCAGACCGGACGGTGGTAGACGGCCTTACCGTTGAGCTGCCCGCCGGGAAGATCACCGTGATCGTCGGTGCCAACGCCTGCGGGAAGTCCACTCTCCTGCGTGGCCTGGCGCGCCTGTTGAAGCCTGCCTCCGGCGTGGTGGAACTGAACGGCCGGAACATCAATTCAATGCCCAGCCGCGAAGTAGCCCGTACCCTCGGCCTGCTGCCCCAGACGCCGAACGCGCCGGATGGCATCACCGTCGCGGACCTCGTGGGCCGTGGCCGCTACCCGCACCAGGGCTGGTTCCGCCAGTGGAACGCGGATGACGACGCCGCAGTCGCCGCTGCCCTCGAAGCGACCGGCACGCTGGAGCTCGCTGGACGCGACATCGACGAGCTCTCCGGCGGCCAGCGCCAGCGGGTCTGGATCGCCATGGCACTGGCCCAGCAGACGGACATCCTGCTCCTGGACGAACCCACCACCTTCCTGGACGTCACCCACCAGGTGGAAGTCCTGGACCTGGTTACTGACCTGAACCGGCGCGCGGGCACCACCGTGGTGATAGTCCTGCATGACCTGAACCTGGCGGCCCGCTACGCAGACCACCTCATTGCCATGAAGGGCGGCTGCATCGCCGCCCAGGGTGCTCCGGCCGACGTCGTGACCGAGGAACTGGTCCAGGACGTATTCGGCCTGGAAGCCGCCGTCATCCCCGATCCGGTATCCGGAACGCCCATGGTGGTCCCGGTGGGACGCCACCATTCCCGCCCGGCTCCGGCCGCGAAGAACCCCGCCGTGGGCTACCTGCCCAACCCGCACGATTCCCGCCATGAGCACCACAACCCAATGGAGGCAGCTTCATGACCGCTATCCGCACCACCTCGACGGCAGCGGCTGCTGCCCCGGCACGGCGCCAGGGCGCGAATGCTGCTGTACTGGCCTTCGACGTCGAGGTCCGGAACGTCTTGCGGCTCAGCGCCAACTTCCAGCGCATCACCTTCGGCGGGGAATGCCTGCGCGAATTCGGGGTGCAGGGCTGCACGGACGACCTCCGGATCAAGCTGGTCATTCCGCCGCAGGCCGCTGACGGCACCCGGGCGCCGCTGCCTCCCATCGACTGCGACGACGCCGGGTGGTACCGGAACTGGCTCGCCATGGATGCGCAGGCCCGCGGCTCGATGCGCACGTACACCGTCCGGGCCTCCCGCTGCTCCGCGCCCGAGCCGGAGATCGACGTCGACTTCGTCCTGCACTTCGATGCCGACGGCGACGGCGGCCCGGCTTCCACCTGGGCGGCCGCGGCAAAGCCCGGGGACCGTGTGACGGTCATCGGCCCCAACGCAGTGCACTGCGTCACCGCGGAGTCCTACGGTGGCATTGAATGGCGTCCCGGACTGGCCCAGCACGTGCTGCTGGCCGGTGACGAGACCGCGGTGCCGGCGATCGCCTCCATCCTCGAAAACCTTCCGGAGGACTTCACCGGACACGCGCTGCTGGAAGTTCCCGACGCCGCAGACGTCCAGCAGCTCACCACGGCATCCAAGGTGAGCATCAGCTGGCTCCCCCGCAACGGCCGGCCTCACGGCGAAGCGCTGGAAGCCGCGGTACGGGATGCCGTCGCGGTTCCGGGCTACGCCACGGTTGAACGCGCGGAAACGGCTGCTCCTGTTCCGGCCCGCCGGCCGGAACTGGAAGACGTGGACGTCGATTCAGTTATTCTCTGGGAAACGCCCGCCCGGCTCGACCCCGACGTCGTCAAGGGTTCTCCCAGCCCCAATACGCCTGCCGGCGCGCTGCCGTTCTATGCCTGGATTGCGGGCGAAGCGGCGGTAGTCCGGGGGCTGCGCCGCTACCTGGTCCGGGAAGCCGGAATCGACCGCAAGCAGGTGGCCTTCATGGGCTACTGGCGGCAGGGACGGGCCGAAGCTTCCTAGGTTTCCGCTTCCCGCCTGGTGTGAATTGGCGCTGCCGGCCGGGCAGTAGGCCCCGCCACGCGCCCTTGTTTGTTTAGACACAAAAGCTCCACTGTCAAGACGGGCTTCGTTAAGCTGGAGGAAATCACTTCCACTTTTCCGTGGCTCTCGCACGCCCTCAAGAGGCACCGCAGTACCGACAGAACTGTTGTCTATCCACAGTGGAGTATGCGTGACCCCCAAACTGAACGAGACCGCCCGGAACCTGGCTGACGCTTTCCGACGGTATATCACCGAAACCGCGTCCCGGTACCGTACCCCCGGCCGGCATGCCGGGCCGGAAGGCGACCGTCAGCATCTTTTCGATTCCGCCGGGCTGCAGCAGGCCCTGCGGCGTGCCCGGACATACAGCACACCCGCACGCAAGACGGCAGCGCTTGGAACCGGCGCTTCCCTGCTGCTCAGCGGGATGGTCTTCGGCGTGGCCGAAGCCGCAACCCTTGAAGCACCCGAAACGGTTTCCGAACGGCAGCTGGTCAACATCCGTCAGCTTGACGAGGAACCGCCCGCAGAGGCTCCCGTCGAGGACGGCGCCGGCTCAACCGCCCCGGTCCAGGATGGCGCCGGCACTACCGCCCCCGTTGCCGAAGAGCCACCGGCCAAGCCTTCCGTTCCGGTGGACGGAATGGTGATCACCTCACCGTTCGGGTGGCGGATCAACCCGATGACCGGATCCGGCCAGGAGTGGCACACCGGCACCGATTTCCGCGGAGTCACGGGCACCGAGGTCCGCTCAGCCCGAGCAGGCACGGTCACGGAAGCCGGCTGGCACACCACCGGCGGCGGTGGGCTCAGGGTGGTGGTGGACCACGGGAACGGAACCCAGACCACCTACAACCATCTCAACGACATCCGGGTTGAACCCGGACAGCCCGTCGGGGAAGGCCAGGCAGTCGGCGGAGTTGGCAGCACCGGAAACTCCACCGGTCCCCACCTGCACTTCGAAGTGCTCATCAACGGTGAATACATCGATCCCATGACCTGGCTCTAGGCCACAACAGACAGCCCCCGGCATGAGCCGGGGGCTGTCCTTCTTATGTCTTCGGGAGCTTAGGGCTCCGGATTGGTGAGGATCGCCGGGTCTTTCTTTCCGTGGGGCATGCGGATCCGCAGGGCGCTCGGATCAACCCGCAGCGACAGGCGCGTTGCGCTGCCCAGGTGGTCTCCGTCCATCTCGAAGTCCTGCGGGGAGTCCGCCCAGATATCGGCGCTGCGGCACTGGAAGTACTCAACGGCCGTACCCCGGCCCTTGCCGCGGCGCAGCAGCCCGGCCACCACGGAGAGCCAGCCGAGCCGGCCCTTCGGCGCCATGGTCATGATGTCCAGGAGGCCGTCATCGATCTTGGCACCGGGGAAGACTTCCAGGCCGCCGACGATCTTGCCGCAATTGCCGCCCATGACGCTGCGGAGCCGCCGGGAGAACGGTTTGCCGCCGTCAATCGAGATCATGGTCTTCACCGGCTTGCCGGGGAGGTTGCGGATACCGGCATCCACGTAGGCCAGCCATCCCACGCGGTCCTTGAGCGCAGTATTGGTGTCCCCCATCATCACGGCGTCGTAGCCGAGCCCGGCCATGACCAGGAAGATTTCGCTGTCCACGGCCTCGTCCACCTTGACGTGGACCACGTCAATGCGCCGTTCGGTCCCTGCCAGAGCCGTGCGGATGGCACCCTCCGGGTCATCAACCGGCACGTCCAGGTTTCGGGCCAGCAGGTTGCCGGTGCCGAGCGGCAGCAGTCCCAGGGGAGTGTCCGTGCCGGCCAGCTCAGCGGCGACGCAGCGTACGGTGCCGTCGCCCCCCGCGGCGATGACGACGTCGGCACCTTCTTCCAGCGCCTGCTTCGCCATGCCGTGGCCGGGGTCATCCGCCTCAGTTTCCAGCCACAGCGGCGCAGCCCACCCTTCACCGGCGCAGACCTGCTCCACCAGTGCGCGGATGTCCACGTCTGTTTTCTTGGTGGGGTTGATAACGACGGCGGCGCGCCGACCGGGGGAGTGCGCAGCGGATTCTGCCGCGCCCTGCGTCTGGGACTGGCTGGACATGATGCCCTTCGATAGATGGGAGTGTTCCGGCTCTGAGTCTAGACTGCTGCCGGGCCACCGGCGTGAAGAACGGCTTGTAGGCTGTGGGGGTGACTTTCTCGCAGCGATACGTGGCCCTTGGAGATTCCTTTACCGAAGGTGTGGGGGACTGGGATTCCTCCCGCCCCAACGGCGTCCGCGGCTGGGCGGACCGGGTAGCGGAGCAGCTCACCCTGGCCGACCCCTCCTGGGGCTATGCCAACCTGGCCATCCGCGGAAAAAAGCTGCGCCAGGTCATCGACGAGCAAATTGAACCGGCACTGGCACTGGAACCCACGCTGGTGAGCATCTATGCCGGCGGCAATGACATCCTGCGCCCCAAGGTGGACATCGATGCCATTGTCCAGGCCTACGATTCCGCGATCGGCCGTCTGCAGGCCTCCGGAGCGGCCGTGCTGGTCTTCACGGGTTTCGACTCGGGCCAGTCGCCCATTTTCGGCCGGACGCGGGGACGTACCGCACTCTACAACGAGCTGGTGCGCGAAGCCGTGGACGCACGCGGAGCGATCCTGGTGGACTACTGGCGCCTGAAGGTTTTGCAGGACGAGAGGTACTGGGACGTGGACCGCCTTCACATGTCCCCGGCAGGCCACATCCTGACGGCGAAGAAGGTCCTTGAGGTGCTGCGTGCCACCGACGCACTGGATGTTCCCGAGCTGGATACCCTGCCGGCCCGCGACCGGATCCAGCGCCTGAAGCACGACGCTCGCTGGGCCCGTGAGTACCTCGGTCCGTGGGTCAGCCGGCGCCTCCGCGGAGTTTCCTCGGGAGATAATCTCACCGCCAAATTCCCGGGGCTGGTGCAGCTCGCTCCACAGGGCTGAGCCGGGTCCGGGGCCGGAAAAGGCCCCGCGAAACCATGCGTGTGACTCACTTCACAATACTCGCGGATTGCCGCGTAGTTGTTGGCCACTGCGGGCGCTGCCGCGCGCCCGAACCTGGATAAGCACCCTTACGATTCGGGAATAGCCGCCCGTTTTTCTAGACTTATGGGTCTGCCGGCCCGCTGCCGGCGTGCAGGGATGCACCACCCCTCAGCAGATGACCTCTAGAGAAAAGGCCCAAATGCAGCAGGAAGCACCTGATTCGAGCACCGCTCCGCCCGGTTCACTCCCGGGCGCTGCGGCCCGCAAACCGAAGCGCAACCCGCTTCGCCGCCGCCGGCTCGAGGTAGAAGACGTCAACGTAGTTGATCATTCGATGATGAAGAAAGCCGTCGGAGGCACCGTCGTCGGCAACACCATGGAATGGTTCGACATCGGCGTGTACGGCTACCTGGCCGTCACCATGGGCGCCGTCTTCCTTTCCGACGCCGACCCCGCCGCCCAGCTGCTCTTCAGCCTGGGCGTGTTCGCGGCGACCTTCGTTGCCCGCCCGCTGGGCGGCGTCGTCTTCGGGCGCATCGGAGACCGGATTGGCCGGCAGAAGACGCTGGCCGCCACGCTGATCATGATGGCGGCGTCCACGTTCGTCATTGGCCTGCTGCCGGGTTATGCCCAGATTGGCATGGCCGCACCTGTGCTGCTGGTCCTCATGAAGCTCCTGCAGGGCTTCAGCACCGGTGGTGAGTACGCAGGCGCTACCACGTTCGTCTCGGAATACGCTCCGGACAAGCGCCGCGGCTTCCTGGCCAGCATCCTGGACCTCGGCAGCTACATGGGCTTCGCCCTCGGCGCGCTGACAGTCTCAACGCTGCAGCTGACCCTCAGCGAAGAAACCATGCTGGACTGGGGCTGGCGGATCCCGTTCCTGATCGCCGGACCGCTTGGCGCCATTGCCATCTACTTCCGCCTGAAGATCGAAGAATCCCCCGCTTTCCAGGCCACCCTGGACGCCCAGGAGGAGCAGGCCGCTTCCGCCGCCAGCAAGGACCTGGACAAGGATTCAGTTGCGCAGGGAACCTTTGGGATCTTCCGCACCTACTGGCGCCCGATCGTGCTGGCCATGGTCCTCGTGGCCGCAGCGAACACCGTCGGGTACGCCCTGACGTCCTACATGCCTTCCTACCTCACCGATTCGAAGGGCTACGATCCGCTCCACGGCACCCTGCTGACCATCCCGGTGCTGGTAGCCATGGCCCTGTGCATTCCGCTGACCGGACGCCTTTCGGACCGGATCGGCAGGCGCCCGGTGCTGTGGATGGGCGCCGGAAGCACCATCGTGCTGGCCGTCCCGGCCTTCGTCCTCATTGACCAGGGCCCCATCTGGACCACCCTGCTCGGACTGGGCCTGCTCGCCATTCCGGTGACGTTCTACGTTGCCAACCTGGCCTCGGCCCTGCCGGCACTCTTCCCCACCGCCAGCCGCTACGGAGCGATGGGCATTGCCTACAACTTCGCGGTGGCGATCTTTGGCGGTACCGCTCCGCTGATCATGCAGGGCCTGATCACCCTTACCGGCGATGACATGATGCCCGCCTACTACCTGATGGCAACCTCGGCCATTGGAGCCGTCGCCATCGGCATCATGAAGGAATCGGCGCGCCGCCCGATGCCCGGGTCCATGCCGAGCGTTGCCACCGAAGAGGAGGCCCGCGAGCTGGTTGCGACGCAGGACGAGAACCCGCTGCTTGACCTGGATTCGCTCCCGTTCGACTCAGCGGACGAGGCAGGCGGACCATCCGCGCCCGGGGACCGGGAAGCGGTTCGCTAGCTCCTGCGCAGAGCCGGATGCCTGGCCGGCACCCCTTTCCGAATGGAGAAGGGTGCCGGCCAGGTCCTGATCCAAGGCTTGAAGGCTCAAGTGACGTGAGAGAATTGGCCCCATGACCGAACAGCAGTCCGGCCGGTGGCTCACCCCGGAGGAACGCAGCGCCTGGCTGGCGCTCTACGCCGTCGCCACGCGGCTGCCGGGAACCCTCGACGCCGATCTTTTCCGCCGGGCACGGATCACCCTTTTTGACTACCACGTGCTGGCCATGACGTCGGAGGCCGAGGGGCAGCAGCTGGCCATGAGTGAACTCGCCTCACGTTCCAACGCTTCCCTCTCCCGCCTGTCACACGTCGTGAAGAAACTCGAGGCGCGCGGCTGGATGCGCCGCTTCCCGTCCCCCACGGACGCACGGGTGACGACGGCGGCACTCACGGAAGAGGGCATGGCTGCCCTGGTTGAACTCGCCCCCGGGCATGTGGAGACTGTCCGGGAAGCGGTTTTCGACGCCTTGGATGACCGGGACGTGGAAGACCTGACCCGCGTAGGCACCAAAATCCTTACCCTGCTCGATCCGGCCTCGGACCGTCCGGGCGCCCCAACCGAAGGAACCTGAATGCGCCAGCCGCGGATACTGACCATCATCCTTGCCGGGGGATCCGGAGGAAGGCTGGGAAGCCTCACGGACACGCGGGCCAAGCCTGCCATGCCGGTGGGCGGTTCCTACCGGCTCATCGACATCCCGCTTTCGAACCTGCACAACTCCGGACTCAGCGACGTCTGGATCGTGGAGCAGTACGAACCGAAGTCCCTGAATGACCATCTGGTCAGCGGACGGCCCTGGGACCTGGACCGCACCAACGGCGGCCTGCGCGTGCTTCCGCCCTACCAGGGGTCCGAGGGGGAGGGGTTCGCCGAAGGCAATGCCGATGCCCTGTACCGCCAGGTGGACTACATCCGCGAATATGATCCGGACCTGGTCCTGGTCCTCAGCGCGGACCACCTGTACCGGCTGGATTACCGGGACGTTATAGCCGCGCACACGTCCGCGGCCGCCGCCCTCACCGTAGTGAGCTACCGGATCAGCCATGAGCCGTCCGAGCACGGTGTCCTCGAAGTGGCGGACGGCACCGTCACCGGGTTCGAATACAAGCCCGAGGATCCCAAGTCGGACCTGGTTGCGGCGGAAATCTTCCTCTACGACGCCGAAGTTCTGCTGCGCAGCCTAGAGGAGCTCATGGAGCGCGACGGCAAGCTGGAAGACTACGGAGACCAGCTCCTGCCGTACCTCGTGGAGCGCGAAAAGGTCATCGAACACCGGTTGGACGGCTACTGGCGGGACATGGGTACGCCGGAGAGCTACCACCAGGCGCACATGGACCTGCTCGAAGGGCACGGCTTGGTCTTCGACGACCCGGCATGGCCCATCCTTTCCGCCACCCCGCGCCGCCTGCCCGCTTTCGTTGGTGCCTCTGCGCAGGTTGAAACCAGCCTGCTGGCTCCCGGCTCGCGCGTGGACGGCAAAGTTGTCCGCAGCGTGGTGGGCCCGGACTGCCATGTTGAACCCGGCGCCGAGATCCATGGCTGTGTGCTGCTGGACGGAGTGCGCGTCACCAGCGGCGCCCGGCTGCGGAACATGGTGGTGGATTCCGGGGCCGTGGTGGGCGGCGCAACTGATTTGGACGGCGCGAAAGAGGACCCGGAAACCGGGATCGCCGTCGTGACTGCCGCCGGAGCGCTGGAGAAGCCCTCCGCTGATTAGCCGGTTTGGACCAGGGGCCCGCACCGTTTAGGATAGGAAGGCGTTAAGTCGCGCCCGTGATCTGGTTCCTTCCCGCAAGAGCAGGGACCAGGGCATTTGCGTGGCCGCCCGTATAAACCTAGAATTGAAGGCTGTCACAGTGGATTTCCGCTGTGCCTGCACGAACTTCACCGTCTTCCCCGCGGCGAGGCACTTCGGCTGGATCTCACCCCGCCAGGTCAACCTCCGGAAAGTCGCAGTAATAACGGTGTCAAAACTGGTGGCGGGACGCTCTTTATTGCAGGTGCCATGGCGGCATCGCCTGGTGCTTGTTTTTTGAGGACCGTCATATTTACTACAACTGGAGGAGAGATCATGGCAGCTTACTGCCAGGTAACCGGAGCTGTTCCCGGCTTTGGTCACAGCATTTCGCACTCGCACCGCCGCAACAAGCGTCGGTTCGACCCGAATATTCAGAAGAAGCGCTACTGGGTTCCGTCCCTGCGCCGCAACGTGACGCTGCAGGTTTCCGCCCGCGGCATCAAGACGATCGACGTCCGCGGCATTGACGCAGTCGTCACCGAACTCCTCGCGAAGGGTGTGAAGCTCTAGTGGCTAAGGACAAGGACGTTCGTCCGATCATCAAGCTGAAGTCGACCGCCGGCACCGGGTACACCTACGTGACCCGCAAGAACCGTCGTAACGACCCGGACCGCATGGTTCTGAAGAAGTACGACCCCAAGATCCGCCAGCACGTCGAATTCCGTGAGGAGCGCTAAGAATGGCAAAGAAGTCCAAGATTGCCCGCAACGAGCAGCGCAAGGTTGTTGTTGAGCGCTACGCTGCCAAGCGCCTCGAACTGAAGAAGACCCTGGTCGACCCGAACGCGACCGACGAAGCACGTGAAGCAGCACGCCTCGGCCTGCAGAAGCTTCCCCGCAACGCTTCCCCGGTTCGCCTGCGCAACCGCGACCAGATTGACGGCCGCCCCCGGGGTACCCTCCAGAAGTTCGGTATCTCCCGCGTGCGTTTCCGCGATATGGCTCACGCCGGCGAACTGCCCGGCATCAAGAAGTCCAGCTGGTAAGCTCCGCTTTCCACGCCTGAAAAGGGCGGCAACCCCCGTGGTTGCCGCCCTTTTTTCATGCCCGGCACTTTACTGCATCCAAAACTCCCCGGATTTTGCCCAAAAACCCGAAAAAACCGCGAAAAACCGGGGTTTTCAGCGTGACTTAGGCTTCTAAGCTGGTAAGTTTTCGAACAGAGGCGGTTACGCATCCGTGAACCGCTCGCGCTAAACACCAGAGTCCAGGAGGACATAAATTGGCTATGAACCGCAGTGAACTTGTTGCCGCTGTCGCAGAGAAGTCCGGCAACAGCCAGACCGCCGTTAACGGCGTGCTCGACGCTGTCTTCGACATCTTCGCCACTTCCGTTGCCAACGGCGAAAAGATCACCATCCCGGGCTGGCTTGCTGTTGAGCGCACCGACCGTGCAGCTCGCCAGGGCCGCAACCCGCAGACCGGCGAAACCATCCAGATCCCGGCCGGCCACAGCGTCAAGCTGACCGCAGGCTCCAAGCTGAAGGCTGCTGTCGCCAAGAAGTAGTATTCTCGCTTTCCCGAGAGGCCGGTACCGGATGGTGCCGGCCTCCCGTGTTCCCGGGCCCCGCAGGCTGGTCCAACCAGCGGCCGGGATTGGCCCAATTTTTACAAGGGGTAGAGAATGGATACCGTGCCAAACTCTGCCAAGACCCAGAACACCTCACCGGGCCGTCCTGCCGGATCGGCGTCCGAAGCCGGACACCCGGCCCGCAACGGCTGGCTGGCTGCTGCCGCCGGTGTCATGGTTCTCGCCCTGGGCGTTGCGCTGCTGTTCACGGGTGCCGCCGCGGCGTCCCAGCTCTCGGACCCCGGTGCGCTGACCCGCTGGGGGCTGCCCATCGCCAAGGCGCTGCAGAACGGTGCCGTCGCGGCAGTCATCGGCGCCCTGGTGTTCGCCGTTTTCATACTTCCCAAGCACACCGGACCCCGCCCCGGCAAAGGCGAACGGGAGACTCGTCCCGAGCATCCTGCGTTCACGCAGGCCATGTACCTCGCCTCCGGCGCCGCCGCGCTGTGGACACTGTCCGCCATCGTGGTCATGCTGTTCACCTACTCGGATGTCTCCGGCCTGCCGCTGAGCCCGGACCCGTCCTATACCGAAGGGCTCGCATCCTTCCTCACCGATTTCGCCACCGGACGCGCCTGGCTGGCAGTGAGCATTATTGCCGCCGTCGTGACTACCCTGACGTTCGGTGTCCGTTCCCTCACGGGCCTGGCCCTCACGCTGATACTTGCTGCCGGCGGACTGCTGCCCATGGCACTGGTGGGCCACGCGGCCGGCGGTGATGACCACAGTGCCGCCGTGAACTCGATCGGGCTGCACCTCATTGGCGTCTGTGTGTGGATCGGCGGGCTCATCGTCCTCGTCGTCATAGCCAGGCAGCTTGGCGACATCATCGGGGTGGTGCTGCGCCGGTTCTCGGCACTGGCCGGTTTCGGCTTTGTCCTGGTTTCCCTTTCCGGCCTGGTTAACGCCTCACTGCGGATCACGTCCCTGGAGCAGCTCGATTCACGCTGGGGTGCCCTGGTGCTCTTCAAGGTAGCGGCCACGCTGGTGCTGGGCGTCTTCGGTTTCCTGCACCGGCGCTGGATCATCCCGCAGCTGCCGGTCCAGGCGGCAGGGTCCACCAAGGGGACCTCAGCGGAGACACCACGCTCCATGAGTGCCCGCAGGGTGCTGTGGCAGCTCGTCGGCGTGGAACTGCTCATCATGGGGGCCATTTCCGGCGTTGCCGCGGCACTTGCACGCACGGCCCCGCCGCGGCCGGAGGAACTGCCGCCGAACGCTTCCCCGGCCCGTATCCTCACCGGGTACGACCTGCCGCCCGAGCTGACCGCTGAGCGATTCCTCACCGAGTGGCGCTTCGACTGGCTGTGGGTCGCGATCACAGTGACCATCGGCGTCGCGTACGTGCTTGGAGTCATCAAAGTGCGCCGCCGGGGAGACAAATGGTCCCTGGTCCGGACGCTGTGCTGGCTGGTTGGCCTTGTTGCGCTGACCTACGTCACCTCAGGTGCGCCCGCCGTGTACGGCATGGTGCTCTTCAGCACGCACATGCTTGGCCACATGGCCCTGACCATGGTGGTGCCCCTGTTCCTGGTTCTCGGAGCGCCCGTCACCCTGGCACTCAAGGCCCTGACCCCGCGCCGGGACGGCAGCCGCGGCCTGCGTGAATGGATCCTGATCGGGGTGCATTCGCGGTACTCGAAGATCATTACCAACCCGATCTTCGCGGCAGTGAACTTCGCCGGCTCCATTGTGATTTTCTACTACTCGGACCTCTTTGGCTTCGCGCTGCGCGAGCACGTGGGCCATGAGCTGATGGTGCTGCACTTCCTGCTCACCGGCTACATCTTCATCCTGACCATGATCGGGATCGATCCGCTGCCCAGCCGGGCGCCGTACCCGCTGCGCCTGGTCATCCTGCTGGCCACCATGGCATTCCACGCGTTCTTCGGTGTGGCGGTGATGGGCCAGACCTCGCTGATCCAGGCGTCCTACTTCGGCAACATGGGCCGTGACTGGGGCGTCAGCGCCCTGGAAGACCAGCAGTTGGGTGGAGCAATCATGTGGGGAATCGGCGAAGTTCCCACGGTCCTGGTGGCGATTGGCGTCGCTCTCCAGTGGTCCCGGACGGATGCACGTGAAACAAAACGCAAAGACCGTGCGGCCGAACGGAATAACGATGCTGAACTTACGGCTTACAACAATATGTTCGCCCAGCTGGCCGAACGTGATGCTAGGACAGACCAAGGAGAACGCAGATGACTGAAACGGTGCGCGCCGGATACCGCGTCCGGGCCTCCGAGCTGGAAGGCCGCAACTGGCTCAACACGGGCGGGAAGCAGCTGGGGCTGGAAGACCTCCGCGGCAAGATCGTCCTGCTGGACTTCTGGACTTTCTGCTGCATCAATTGCCTCCACGTCCTGGATGAGCTGCGGCCGCTGGAGGAGAAGTACTCCGACGTCCTGGTGACCGTGGGCGTCCATTCGCCCAAGTTCGAGCATGAGGCCGATCCGGTGGCACTTGCTGCCGCCGTCGAACGCTACGAAATCCACCACCCCGTCCTCGATGACCCGGAACTGGCCACCTGGCAGGCCTACACGGCCCGTGCCTGGCCCACCCTGGTGGTCATTGACCCCGAGGGTTACATCGTGGCCCACCTCTCCGGCGAAGGCCACGCAGCCGGCCTGGAGTCCCTGGTTGCTGAGCTGGTGGCTGAGCACGAAGCCAAGGGCACCCTGCACCGCGGCGACGGCCCGTACGTGCCGGCAGAGGTAACCTCCGGAGACCTGCGCTTCCCGGGCAAGGCGGTAGCCCTGCCGGAAGGAACCTTCCTGGTCACGGACACCGGCCACCACCGCCTAGTGGAACTGGAAGCGGACCTCTCCACGGTGCGCCGGGTCATTGGTGAAGGCACCAAAGGCTGGCGCGACGGCGACGCCGGTACGGCCAGGTTCAACGAACCGCAGGGCCTGACCGTGCTCCCCGCGGCCGTCGCAGAGACCCTCGACTACGACGTGCTGGTTGCTGACACCGTCAACCACCGCCTGCGCGGCGTGAACCTGGCCACCGGAGCCGTCACCACCGTGGCCGGAAACGGGATCCAGCGGCTGCTTGACGCTGAGAACCAGACCGCCCCCGCGTCCACGGACCTGGGAACCGATCCGCTGGGGACCTCGCTGTCCTCTCCGTGGGATGTGCTGTGGTCCACCGCGCTGGGCCAGGCCGTGGTGGCCATGGCCGGCACCCACCAGATCTTCGCCTTCGACCCCGCCACCGGCGCGCTGTCCATCCTGGCCGGAACCGGCCTTGAAGGCCTGCTCGACGGCGACGGCGACGCCGCCTGGTTCGCCCAGTCCTCCGGCTTCGCCCAGGACGCTGAAGGCAGCATCTGGGTCGCCGACTCCGAGACGTCCGCACTGCGCCGGCTCCGCTTCGACACCTCCGCCGCAGGCAAGCCCGCCGTCACGGTGGACACCGCCGTCGGCGCCGGGCTGTTCGACTTCGGCTTCCGCGACGGCGACGCTTCCGAGGCACGGCTCCAGCACCCGCTGGGAGTCGCTGTCCTCCCGGACGGCTCCGTGGCGATCGCCGACACCTACAACGGCGCCGTGCGCCGCTATGACCCGGCGACGAAGACCGTTTCCACCCTCACCCGCGGCCTCGCAGAGCCCTCGGGAGTCCTAGTGGACTCGACGTCCGACGAGCCGCTCCTGGTGGTTGTGGAGGCCAACAAGCACCAGCTGGTCCGGCTGCCGATCCCCAAGGAAGCGCAGTCCGTGGATGAAGGGGCCCGGCAGACCCAGCGGCCGAAGACTCCCATGGCACCTGGCGCGCTGGGCCTTACCGTCCGCTTCGCCGCGCCCAAGGGACAGAAGCTTGATGACCGGTGGGGAGACCCTACCCAGCTGAAGATCTCTTCCTCCCCGGAGGAGCTGCTGGTTTCGGGCGGGGGAACCGCCGTCGGACTGGTCCGTGAACTGGTGCTTTCCGATTCCGTTGCCGAGGGAGTCCTGCACATCACCGCCCGCGCTGCGGCCTGCGACGGTGAACCAGGCGGAGAAATCCCGGACCACGCCGCCTGCCACCTGTACCAGCAGGACTGGGGGATCCCCGTGGTGATGCAGGCCGGCGGCGAAACGGAACTGACCCTGGACCTCCGCGGCCTCGACTAACCACCATCGAGATAACAGAAACTGCCCGTATCCGGCCGGATACGGGCAGTTTCTGTTATCTCGTTTGTGTGTGGGGGGAGCTAATCGATGACGGCGGTCAGCGACACTCCGGCGTCGGTCACGGAGAGCCGGGCGCCGAAGGTGAAGTCCTTCTCCTCAATGAGCGGGCTCTGCGCGCCTGAGAAGAGATCGGTCTGGGTGGCGCTCACGCGGGCCTTGCCCTGCAGCGGGGCCAGTACCCAGTGGCCGTCAGCCGGAGAAATCTCCACCGTGGGGTACTCCAGGATCTCCCAGGTGATGGGGGGCTCCACGCGGTTGTCCGTGAGGTGGTAGAACGGGCAGCCCGGAGGTGCCAGGCGGTTCTGCTCGCCGGCGCAGTTGTCCAGGAACTCGCGCACCCGGGCATCAACCGTCTTGACCAGTTCCTCGGTAGCCTGGCTGCGCAGCGTCAGGTCCACTGAGTCGCCCGGCCCGGCCAGGACAGCGGACTGCTCCGGTGCCTCGAAGTACCCGCTGGTGTAGGAGGCCGCCACCCGCGAGGGGTAGAACGCGGCGAAGGTGTTGCTGCCCTCGGGCAGCAGGACCCGGGCTCCGTTCAGCTGCGCCTCGTTTTGGTTGGGCGCGTTGACGCGCACGGTGGGCAGGTCCTGCGGCCGGAAAGACCACTCGTCGAAGAACATCCACCGGGTGCCGGTCTGCTCCAGCTCGAAGGTGGACTGCTGCTCGGCGCCGTCAAGCCGGTAGTTCACCACCACGTTGGTGCGCCCGTCCATGGACGTGGAGACCTCCTCCATGCCGAGCACCTCAAGGCCTTCAGTGGAGGCACGCAGTGCGTCCGCGTCCAGCAGGGCAGCGTTTGCCTCCGGCACCTCCGCGTTGAGGATTCCAAGGGCCAGAGCGCCGTCTCCGTCCTGGAGCGCCTGGAAGTAGTTCTCCACCTGCTTTGCCGGCCCGTAGACCTTGGCGTTCACGAGCCAGATCACGACGACGGCGGCCGCGATGGAGAGCATGAGGGCAGTGAGCCAGATAGTGACTGCCTTGATTACCGGTGATGATGCCTGCACGCTCTTACGTTACCTGCCGTTTCCGTGCGCAACCGACCGGAGGGCCCGCGTGCTGCGGTTCCTCCGGCCGGCTGCGGGACGGCTAGGAGTCTGCGGCGGTGCCTGCCGCTTCCCGAACATCCTCGCGTGCCATGGCGATCTCTTCGGCCCGACGCTCGTTGGCTTCCTCGGTGAGTTCCGCCCCCGCCTCGGGGTCGCGGGTCAGGTTCTCGCCGGTCTCCGGATCGAAGATATGGATCTTCCGGGTGTCCAGCCAGAGCTCTGCCTCGCGTCCGCCGCGTACCCGGCTGGCGGCGTCGAGCGTCACCACAATCTGCGGACGGAGCTCGTCAGCGTCCATGTCCCGGGCCAGGTTGTCCAGCAGCTCGCGGACTTCCGGCGTCGGGTCGAAATGGATGTAGCCGTACTGTTCGTTGCCCAGCCACTCGGTATGGGTGATCGGCGCGGTAAAGGTGGATCCGTGGGCCTTCTTGTCCCCCTCAACAAGGGACGCGTCCTCGAAGAATTCCGGCCGGATACCCACCAGGACTACCTTCTTGCCCGCGGCCTTGGCGGCCTTGTCTTCGGGGATCCGGATGTCTCCCACGGCAGTTTCAAGGACGTTGCCCTCCTTGATGGTGGCCGGAAGGAAGTTCATCGACGGCGATCCGATGAAGCCGGCAACGAACAGGTTGACCGGCTGCTCGTAGAGTTCCCGCGGCGAAGCTACCTGCTGCAGGATTCCCTTTTTCAGTACGGCCACCCGGTCACCCAGGGTCATGGCTTCGGTCTGGTCGTGGGTGACGTAGATGCTGGTGACGCCCAGGCGGCGCTGCATCTGCGAGATCTCCGAACGCATCTGCCCGCGGAGCTTGGCATCCAGGTTGGACAACGGTTCATCGAACAGGAACGCGTCTGCCTGGCGGACGATCGCGCGGCCCATGGCCACACGCTGCCGCTGCCCGCCGGAGAGGTTGGCGGGCTTGCGGTCCAGGTGCTCGGTCAGCTCGAGGGTGGCGGCTGCGTCGTTGACCAGCCTCTTCACTTCCTCATCGCTGTACTTCCCCTTGTTCAGCCGGAGGGGGAACGCGATGTTCTCGAACACCGTGAGGTGCGGGTACAGGGCATAGTTCTGGAACACCATGGCAAGGTTCCGGTCACGCGGAGCCTTGTCATTGACGCGCTCCCCGTTGATCAGCAGGTCACCGGAGGTGATGTCCTCCAGGCCCACGATCATCCGAAGCAGGGTCGACTTGCCGCAGCCGGAGGGGCCCACCAGGATGATGAACTCACCGTCGGCAATGTCCAGGCTGATGTCGTTGACAGCCGGGAAGCCGTCCCCGTACTTCTTGACGAGATGGTTGAGCGTAATAGATGCCATGCTCCTGGCTCCTTTTCTAGTACCGTGCGTCTGGGGCTAGCCCTTGACGGCGCCCTGGGTTAGTCCGGAAACGATCTGTCGCTGGAACAGCAGTACAAGCACAACGACCGGGATGGTCACAATGATCGCGGCTGCGGAAATTGCTCCGGTTGGCGCTTCGAACTGGGAAGCGCCGGTGAAGAAGGCCAGAGCCGCAGGCACCGGCCGTGCAGCTGAGGTTGAAGTAAGCGAAATCCCGTACACGAAGTCATTCCAGGCAATGAAGAACGCGATGATTGCCGTCGTAAAGACGCCGGGGGCGGCGAGCGGAACGATCGCCTTCCGGAACGCCTGCCAGGTGGTGGCGCCGTCGACCTGCGCTGCCTGCTCCAGCTCCCAGGGAATCTGGCGGAAGAACGCAGCCAGGGTCCAGATGGAGATGGGCAGGGTGAGGGAGAGGTAGGGGATGATCAACCCGAGCCATGTGTCATAGAGGCCGATGTTCCGCCAGAGGTTGAACAGCGGGGTCACGATCGAGATGACCGGGAAGATCGAGACGCCGAGTGCGGTGGTCAGCACGAGCTTCTTGCCGGGGAAGTCCAGCCGGGCAATGGCGTAGGCACAGAGTGTGGCCAGCACGACGGCGATGAACGTGGCGATCAGCGAAATGCCGATCGAGTTCCGCAGCGCGGAGAGGAACAGTTCCTGGGCGTCTCCAACCAGGATCTGTTCGTAGTTCACCGTGGACCAGGTGGTCGGCAGGAACGTGCCGGAGGTGAGATCGCTTGGGAGCTTGAACGACGTCGCGAAGATGGATGCGACGGGGAACAGTGCGTAGACGATCACCAGGATGGAAATGATGGTCCAGGTGATGCGCCTGCGTATCGGTGACGATTCCATTTAGTTGCCCCCTCGTGCGCCGGTCAGGTCCACCTTGAAGAGTTTGATTGCGATGAAGCAAATCAGGATGACGCAGAGGAACAGCAGGACGGAAACCGCCGAACCCATGCCGATCTCCAACCGGGTAATGGATGTGCGGTAGGCCAGGAGGGACAGCGTCTCAGTGCCGTACGCTCCCTTGGTCATGATGTAAACGTTGTCGAAGATGCGGAAAGCGTCCAATGCGCGGAACAGGACTGCCACCATGATGGCGGCCTTCATGTTCGGCACGATCACCCGCGTGAAGCGCTGCCACCAGGTGGCGCCGTCGACTTCCGCCGCTTCCGTCAGTTCCCCCGGAACCTGCGCAAGTCCGGCCAGCAGGAGCAGCGAGATGAACGGCGTCGTCTTCCAAATCTCCGAAGCCATGATCACGGTGATGGCGGTGCCGAAGTCCGCGAACCAGTTCAGGTCCGTGCTGATGCCCGGGACCCAGCTGAACCAGTGGTTCACGTACCCGGAGTTGATGTCGAAGGCGTAGAACCAGGCGAAGGCCGACACCACGGTGATGATGCCGTAGGGCACCAGGATGGCCGTCCGCAGCCAGCCGCGGACGGCTTTCAGTGCGCTGTTCATGACCATGGCCAGGGCGAACCCGAGGATCAGCTCGATGATCACGGTGACCACCGTGATGAGCACGGTCACCCGCAGGTCCCGCCAGAACACTTCGTCCGTAAGGATGGTGGCGTAGTTGCTCAGGAAGACGAACTGCCTGTCATCCGGCGCTGTGAGGCGGTACTTGAAGAGGGAGTCCCACAGAGCCAGCAGGATCGGGTAGGCAGTCACGGCCAGCATGATGATGAACGCGGGGCCGGCAAGCCAGAATCCAAGCCGCCGTTCAGCCCTGGCCCTGTCGCTCAGCCCGGGTTTGCGCCCTTTGGGGCTGTCGCCGGCGGCGGCACGTGTTTCCACTGACGTACTCATAGCAGCCTCTCTCCCTTCAGGACCTCAAGAATGAACTGCTGGCTGGTTCCCGGGGTGGTGTCCGGATTGACGTCCTGCGGCGGCGTCCAGGTCTGCTGGATGCCGGTGGAGATTTCGTTGTAGTACGGAGTCTGCGGGCGGGGTTTGGCCAGGTCCAGCGATTCACGGATGGTTCCGGCCATGGGGAAGGTGTCAACGACTTCCGGATCGTTGTAGGCGTCCGGGTTGGACGGCGGGTTGCCGTTCGATGCGAAGTAGTAGGCCTGGTTTTCGGGGCTGACGATGCACTCGATTGCCTTGTACGCCAGGTCCGGGTGCTTGCTCTTGGAACCGACGCCCAGGTTGATGCCGCCCAGCGGGGGAGCGGTTTCCTCTCCCTCGTTGACCTGCGGGTAGAGGGCCCACCCAATGTCGTCGATCAGGGAAGCGGGCAGGGACCCTTCCTCGACGGCCGCATTGGTGGCGGGCCAGACGAACGGGTAGTTGACCATGAAGGCGCCCTTGTCACCCTGGAACTGGATCATTGAGAAGTTCTCGGTCTGGGTGGGCAGGCCCGGGCCGCCGAGTCCGTCCTTGCCAATCTTCGAGACGATCTCCGCAGCCTTCTTGCCGGCATCGGAATCGATGCCCAGCCGGATCTCGTCGGCGGAAGCGTCCGGGTTCTCCACGATCTGCCCACCGGCCGATTCGATCATTGCGTTCACCCAGACGGTCATCGACTCGGCCCGGGCACCCTGCACGCTCAGGTACTTGTCCTGGCTGGCCACGGCTTCCATCAGCTGGTCCCAGGTGACGGGCTGGCTCATGTCCAGTCCCGCTGCCTCGGCTACGGACTTGCGGTACCAGAGGATCTGGGTGTTTGCCCAGAACGGTACGGCGACAACCTCGTCCTTCCAGGTGGCGCCCGCAAGGGCGCCCTCAAGAACGTTGGCGGTGGTGCGTTCGCGCACATCATCGGGAATGGGAGCCAGGTAGCCCGGTTCTGCGTATTCGGGCACGTTGGGCGGATCCAGGCTCATGATGTCCATGCTGGTGTCACCGGCGGCGAGCCGCCGCGCCAGCTGCTCCCGCTGCGACGGGGCATCGTTGGGAAGCAGGGAAGTCTCGATGGTGTACTCCCCGTTCGAAGCGTCAGTGCAGCGCTTCGCCAGTTCGGCCTGTCCGCCGTCATCCGGGTTGATGTACCACGTCAGGGTAGGCGTGGAACCGGAATCCGAACTGCAGCCCGCCAGCAGGGTGGCGCCGACGGCGAGGGCGAACCCCGCAGCTGCAGACTTCCTTATCCGGTGTCTGCCGTGATGTTTTGCACCTTGTGGCATGGGTATATGCCTCCACCTCGTCGTAGGCACGGACTTCAGTGATGTTCCGCGAAAGGAAGCTCAGCAACCTTTCGATCGACCATATGCCCAACAAGGTGCATTACGCCACAGTTCCGCGGGCAAACCCGTGAAAGCTCAGGTGGGAGGGGAGCGAACTGTTATCTAACCGTGTCCGCTGAGGGTAGAAGGGGCGTGCAGGCGCCGCCTCCGGCGCCGGAATCCAAGTGGCGGACCCGTAGGTCAGTGCCGGGAAGCTGCGAACGGCGGGCGCTGTGTGCCCGGGGTGACCGCCTCGGCTGGATCGGTGCCGAGTTCGATAATGCGGTTGCTGCCGTCCACATGGACGACGGCGGGAACATAGGCACGCGCCTCTTCGGTGCTCATGTCCGCATAGGTAATCAGGATGACCTTGTCCCCGATGTTGACCAGATGCGCGGCCGCGCCGTTAATGCCGATAACGCCGGACCCGCGCTCGCCGGCGATTGTGTAGGTTTCAAGCCGGGATCCGTTGTCCACGTCAACGATCGAGACCAGCTCACCGGGAAGGATGTCTGCTGCGTCGAGCAGGTCCTCGTCCACGGTCACGGAGCCTACGTAGTGGAGGTTGGAATGGGTGACGGTGGCACGGTGGATCTTGGACTTAAACATTTTGCGGTTCATAGCGTGTTCAAGTGTACGCCCGGCACGTGGTCTGCCATCCGGCAAAGAAAGGCACCTCCGGCCTGGGGCCGGAGGTGCCTTTTCTCCCTGTGGTGGAGCGGGCGACGGGAATCGAACCCGCGTATCGAGCTTGGGAAGCTAGCGCTCTACCATTGAGCTACGCCCGCACGGCGCCGGTGAAGCACCGGCACAGGAAACCACTTTACATGCCTTTCGCATCAGCAGCACAAAGCTGTTTGCGGTGTCCCGGGAGGCCACCGGCGGGGGGCAATCCTAGGCCCGGCGGGCCTCTCCGCCGTCCCGAGCACGCTCCACCAGTTCCCGCCACTGCCCGGTGAGGGACGTCTCGGGAATGGTGACGGCCTGCTGGCCAACCCTGATCTCATACGTGAATCGGTCCTGACCGCCGGCAGGTTCCTCGGGCGGCTCCTGGAGCAGGGGAAGCCAGCGCTGCTCAGCCTCCTCGGAACTCACCTCGCTGCTCCAGGTGCGCCGCATTCCAGCGATGCCTCCGGTACGCACCACAACCAGTCTCATACCATGACATTAACCTCTTGCCATGCAGCCTGCACAGCGGAACTTTCTTCGCTCCCGGCCCCGTAGCGCTTTTCAGCGGCCGTAATCGTGGCAGCAGCGAAAACCGGGAAGGTGCAGTCCGCCGGGAAATTGGGCTCCGTGATTGTGTCGTACCAGATCTGGCCTGCGCGTTCCCAGGCATAGCCGCCCAGCCGCACGGAGGCGAGATAGAAGGCGTGGTTCGGGATTCCCGAGTTCAGGTGCACGCCGCCGTTGTCCGAGGTGGTTTCTATGTAACCGGACATGTCCGCAGGCTGCGGATCCTTGCCCAGCACGTCGTCGTCGTACGCCGTTCCCGGAGCGGCCAGGGACCTGAGGGCGGAGCCGCTGACCTCCGGCGTGAAGAGGCCTTCGCCAACCAGCCAGGAGGCGTCCGCGGCGGTTTGTCCGAGGAGCTTCTGCTCCACCAGGCTGCCGAAGACATCCGCTACCGATTCGTTCAGCGCGCCGGCCTGGTCCTGGTACACCAGCTTGGCTGTGTACTGGATGACGCCGTGAGTCAGTTCGTGGCCGATCACCGTCAGCGATTTGCTGAACCGTTCGAATACTTCGCCATCCCCGTCCCCCAGGACCATCTGCGCTCCGTCCCAGAACGCATTGTCGTAGTCGTGTCCGTAGTGGACGGTGGCCAGGAGCGGCTGCCCTGCCCCGTCCACGGAGGACCGCCCATAGGCGTCCTCATACAGGGCATAGGTGGCTCCCAGCCCGTCATAGGTTTCGTCGACGGCGGGATCCCCCGTCGAAGCCGAGCCCTCCGCGCGCACCTCCCTGCCGGGCAGTTCCTGCCGCTGCATGGCGTCGTAGACCGTACGGCGGAGCTTGGGGCTGAAGGCGGTGCCGGACGACGGCGCCTTCGCAGTGCGGCCGAGCTGCCTGGTTTCCGCCACGGAGCTGAACTCCATGAGCGTACGCCGGGCAGCCTCGGCGGCAGCAGCGAGCCGGTCGGGACGTTCCGCGATCCGGGAGAGCAGATACGGCGGAACTATTGAGCAGTTCGTTGGGGAAGCCGGGAAACAGGTCACGTTACAGCCCTCCATCTGTAGTGAGTTTCCTCAGAGTAGACGCCGCCACCCCCACAGCAAGGCCGGGGCCGGAAAAACGAGGCCGTCTTGGCCAAAGGGCAACCTGTACGGAGGCTTCCGCCCGCGGCCCGGGGCTAGGCTTCGGAGGAGTCCGTCTCCTCACCGGCCACGCCCCCGAAGGCGGCGACGACGGCCTGGACACCTTCCGGGCCAAGCTCCAGACCCAGCGAATTTCCGGGATTGATGGCCAGGCCGTAGCCCGGGGCGATGCTGCGCAGCGTAGCCTCGCCGGATGCCTTGACCATGATGGGAGCAGTGTCGCGGATCCGCTGCGGGATCCGCTGCGCATCGGTAAAGGTTGCAGCGACAGGAGCCGCGCCCTCTGGGGACTTAAGCACCAGCGCCTGGAAGCTTGCCGGGTCATCCTCCACAGTCAGCCGGCCGACGCTGAGCAGTTCAGAATTCCAGATGGCTGTGATGACATCCTGGTTGCTGATTGCACCGGACTGGCCGGAAACGATGGCTTCTTCCAGCGCCGTGGCGGGCTCAGGGGCGCTGGGCCGGGAAGCTGCAGCGCCGGTTTCCTCTGCGGTGCCGTCCATGCCGGTGTTGCTGTTCTCGGTGCCGTTGTCCAAGGGGACCTCCTCTGGAGGGTCGGATGCATAAACCGCCAGTCTTCCACAGCCCGGCCGTGGCGCAGAAGCCGTTGCCACGGTGCTGCGGCTACCGTGAATGCCAGCACCGCAGTACTCAGGGCATGGGCCCAATCACCAGCCACACATGGAGCACCGATGAGCGTAGACCGGAATACAAGGGACCTGGAACCGGGAATCGAGCGCGATTTCAGCCGGAAAATGAGCTACGGATCCTACCTGGGCCTGGACGAGCTGCTCTCCGCCCAGCATCCGGTCAGCAGCCACCATGACGAGATGCTGTTCATCATCCAGCACCAGACCTCGGAACTGTGGCTCAAACTGGTGCTGCACGAACTCAGGGGCGTGCGGACGCGGCTCATGGCCGATGACCTGCGCTCGGCCATGAAAGGCATTGCCCGCATCAAGCACATCCAGCGCTCGCTGACCGAGCAGTGGTCCGTGCTGGCAACGCTGACGCCGTCGGAGTACGCCGGGTTCCGCGGCGAACTTGGTGCTTCCTCCGGTTTCCAGTCCTACCAGTACCGTGCCGTGGAGTTCCTGCTCGGCAACAAGAACGCGGCCATGCTGGAGGTGTTCCGTTCAGACCGGGAGGCGCAGGCACTGCTTGCGGAGCTGCTCTCGGCCACCAGCGTGTACGACGAGTTCATCGCGGCTTTGGCGCGCCGCGGCTACGAGGTGCCGCAGGAGCTCCTGGAACGGGACGTCACGCAGGCGCACGTCTTCAACGCGGCGCTGATGGACATATTCCGCCACGTGTATGAGCACCCGGCAGAGAACTGGGACATTTACGAGGCCTGCGAGGAGCTGGTGGACCTGGAGGACAATTTCCAGCTGTGGCGCTTCCGCCACCTGCTCACCGTGCAGCGCACCATTGGCATGAAGCGGGGCACTGGTGGATCCTCGGGTGCGCACTTCCTGCGCAGTGCCCTGGACCTGACGTTTTTCCCTGAGCTCTACGCCGTCCGGACGGAAATCAAGCAGGGATGAGGATGCGCTATTTTTAGAAGGTGCTGATATCTGACCGCGACATTCGAGCCGAAATTGCCGACGAACGGATTGTCCTCGATCCCTACGACCCGGCGATGGTCCAGCCCTCAAGCGTTGACGTACGGATTGACCGCTACTTCCGTCTATTCGACAACCACAAGTACGCGCACATCGACCCGTCCCTGGACCAGCCGGACCTCACCCGGCTGGTTGAGGTGGCTCCGGATGAGCCCTTCATCCTGCATCCGGGCGAGTTCGTCCTCGGCTCGACGTATGAGCAGGTCACCCTCCCCGATGACATCGCCGCCCGGCTCGAGGGTAAATCCTCGCTGGGCCGTCTTGGACTGCTCACGCACTCGACCGCAGGGTTCATCGACCCCGGTTTCTCCGGCCACGTGACCCTTGAACTCTCCAACATGGCTACCCTGCCGATTAAGCTGTGGCCCGGCTCGAAGATCGGCCAGCTGTGCTTCTTCCGGCTGTCTTCACCCGCTGAGCACGCCTACGGCTCCGGCGCTTACGGAAACCGCTACCAGGGACAGCGGGGCCCGACGGCGTCGCGCAGCTACCAGAACTTCCACCGCACCAGCATCTAGCTCCCGGGGCGCCGCCGGTGGCCCCTTACTGTGGACACCGGCGCGGCGCGGTGCCAGATTGTCCGCATGGAACCCGCAGAACCAGAAGAGCTGACGGATTACCTGGCAGCCCTGGACCACCCGATGTCCTCCGTGGTGCGGCACCTTCGTGCGGCCATTCTCTCCGTGGATCCCCGGATCCACGAAAACATCAAATGGGGCGCTCCGAATTTTGCCCTGCGTGATGACTTTGCCACCTTCAGCCTGCGCCGCCCGGAGAATATCCAGGTTGTCCTGCATACCGGTGCCAGGCCGAAGCCCGACCACCGCGAAATCTCCGTCACCGACCCGCGCAAAGTGCTGCGCATGGCGGGGCGCAACAGGGGAGTGGTGACCTTTTCCAGCCGGGCGGCAGCCGAAGCGGCGATGGACGACTTCACCGACGTCGTCCGCCAGTGGGTGGCCCAGCTGGAGTAGCTGCTAGATCTCCGGGACTACGGCCTTGGGCGTACGGTCCGGTGCCCGCACGGGCAGCAGGGCCAGCAGGCCCAGCAGCAGCACCAGCAGGATGCCAATGATGCCGTACCGCTGCGCCCCGAAGATGGTGATGAAGAGGGCGAACAGCGACGGCGCCAGGAAGCTGACTGCGCGTCCGGTGGTGGCGTAGAGGCCGAACAGTTCCGACTCCTCGCCGTCCGGCGCGAGCCGGGCAAGGAAGGCACGCGAGGCGGACTGGGCAGGTCCGACGAAGAGGCACAGGGACAGCCCGAAGATCCAGAAGGTGGTGTCCCCGGTCCACTCGAGCCCGAACAGGCTGACATCTCCGGCGCCCAGGATGGCAATGGCGGAGCCGGCCAGCAGCAGGCCGGTCAGGGAGCCGACGATCACGGGTTTGGGGCCAATCCGGTCATCGAGGAATCCTCCCGCGAAGGAGCCCGCGGCTGCCACGATGTTTCCGAAGATGGCGAACATGATCACCTGGGAAAGCTCCCAGCCGAACGTACCGGCCGCAATGACCCCGCCGAACGTGAACACGGCGGCAAGGCCGTCCCGGAACACGGCGCTGGCCAGCAGGAAGAAGATGGTGTGCGGGCTGGTCTTATAGATCGCCCTGATGCGGCGGAACAGCAGGCCGTAGGACGCGAAGAAACCAATCTTCGCCGCGCGGGTCCGCGGAACCTCGGGAACGGTAAAGAAGATGGGCAGCGAAAAGACCAGGAACCATACCGCGGAGAAAACGGCCACCGCCCTAATGTTCTGCCCGTTCTCCGACGTGACTCCGAACCAGCCCACATCCGGGTTGATGAATCCCACCAGGACCAGTGCCAGGGCGGCAATTCCGCCAACATAGCCCATGGCCCAGCCGAAGCCGCTGACCTTGCCGATGGTGCCCGGGGTCGAGACCTGCTTGAGCATGGCGAAGTAGTTCACATTGGCGAATTCGAAGAACACATTGGCCAGGGCAATGAGCGCAACGCCAAGCAGCAGGAAGTTCTCGCTGGGATACACGAAGAAGCAGAGCCCGGTGGCAACACAGACGGCCACGGTGTTGATGCCCAGCCAGAGTTTCCGGCGCCCACCGGCGTCGGACCGCTGGCCGGCCACCGGGGCCAGTACGGCCACCAGAATGCCGGCCAGAGCGAGGCCCGTTCCGAGCACCGCGGAAGCGTGATCTTCGCCACCAAAGGCGTCGGAAGTCAGGTACACCGTAAAGACGAACGTGGTCATGACGGCGTTGAAGGCAGCCGATCCCCAGTCCCAGGAGGCCCACGCCCAAACCTCCCGCCGGCGCGCCTGTGCAGGGGCGCCTGGGTGCCCGGGGGTTGCGTGCGTCATCGAAGCCATATTCCAGATGCTAATGGGCAAATGCGTCCGGGAGGTGAACGGACGCGGCCCGGTTTGTTCATGGACCGAATGTGACCGGCGCGTATGCCTCCGTTAGAATAAACAAAGCCCCTCGACCCGACGTTGACAACTAAAGCTGTGTTCCTGACCTGTAAGGCCCATTGAGAGAACCCGGGAGATCTACGTGCTGCTTGTGCTAACCGTTCTATTTGCGGTGGCACTTGTGGCGCCCTTATTCTTCCGCCGGATGGGAAGGTCAGCGTTCTACCTGCTGGCAGCTGTTCCCGCCGGAGCGTTCATCTGGCTCATGGCAACGTACCCCCGGTACATCGACTCGGACCAGTCCCTGGCTTCCGGCGCTCCCAATGCGCCGCCGTCGGTCATTATCAACTGGATCCCGGACCTGCGGGTCGAACTGGCCTTCCGCATGGATGCGCTCTCCGCAGTCCTCGCGATCCTCATCCTGGGCGTCGGCTCCCTGGTCCTGTTCTACTGCGCCCGCTACTTCCGTCCCGAAGATCCCAAGATGGGCAGCTTTGGCGCGCAGCTGCTGGCGTTCGCAGCAGCAATGTTCGGTCTGGTGACGGCCGATGACCTGATCCTGCTGTTCATCTTCTGGGAACTGACAACAATCCTGTCCTACCTGCTCATCGGCTACGCGGCGCACCGGCTCTCAGCCCGCCGTGCGGCACTGCAGGCGCTGATCGTCACCACCTTCGGCGGACTGGCAATGCTGGTGGGCATGATCATGCTTGGCTCGGCAGCCGGCACCTACCGTATCTCCGAGATCATGGCCATGGCGCCGGAGCTCGCGGCCAGCGGCGTCATCGTCGACGTCGCGGTGGTCCTGCTGCTGCTCGGCGCGGTGTCCAAGTCGGCGCTGTTCCCGTTCCACTTCTGGCTGCCCGCAGCGATGGCGGCCCCCACCCCGGTGAGCGCCTACCTGCATGCTGCGGCAATGGTGAAGGCCGGCATCTACCTGGTGGCCCGGCTGGCCCCCGGTTTCTGGGAAACTACCTACTGGACCCCGGTCGTCACCGTGCTTGGCCTGGCTACCCTGCTGCTCGGCGGCTGGCGGGCCCTGCGCCAGCATGACCTGAAGCTGATGCTCGCCTACGGTACCGTCAGCCAGCTTGGGTTCCTCACGCTGGTGGTGGGGCTGGGCAACCGCGAGGCAGCGCTGGCAGGCCTGGGCCTGCTCGTTGCCCACGGATTCTTTAAGGCCACACTGTTCCTGGTGGTGGGCATCATTGACCACCAGGCCGGGACCCGTGACATCCGCAAGCTTTCCGGCGTCGGACGTTCAGCTCCCGTGCTGGCCGTCGTCGCCGCTATCGGCGCCGCCTCCATGGCCGGCTTGCCCCCGCTGCTGGGGTTCGTGGCCAAGGAATCCGTCTACGAGACGTACGTACACTTCGCCGAGGAACAGGGCACCCCCTCGGCCATCGTGCTGCTGGTGGGCGTTGTGGCCGGAGCGATCCTGACCTTCGCGTACAGCTGCCGGTTCGTTTGGGGCGGCTTCGCCACCAAGGAATCCTGCAAGCCGACGGCGTTCAAGGCCATTCCGTGGCCGTTCCTGGCGCCCCCCGCCATCCTGGCTGCCGTTACCGTCTTCTTCGGCCTCTGGCCGAAACCGCTGGATACGATCATCAGCCCGTACGCGGACCTGTACCCGTTGGAAGGCGAGGCCACCCACCTGGCGCTCTGGCACGGATTCACCCTCGCCCTGGGCCTGACCGCCCTGACGATCGCCGCCGGGACCCTGCTGTTCTTCCAACGCGCCCGGGTGGAGAAGATCCAGGCCAGCATGGCCAGCCCGCTCGACGCCGAGCGTTCCTACCGCGGGCTGATCGGCATCCTCGATGACGTAGCCGTGTGGGTGACCGGCCGCACCCAGCGCGGTTCGCTGACCTTCTACCTGTTCGTCATCCTGAGTATGGCGATCGTCACTCCGCTGACGGTCGTGCTGCTCCGCGGAGCACCGCTGCCCGAGCAGTTCTACTGGTTCGACAACCCGCTGCAGGCCGTGATCGGCGCTGCCGTCGTCATCGGCGCCGTCGGAGCAGCCCGCGCCAACAAGCGTTTCCTCGCCGTCCTGATGGTCAGCGTCAGCGGCTACGGGCTCGCCCTGATCTTCGCGCTGCAGGGCGCGCCGGACCTTGCCCTGACCCAGATGCTGGTGGAGACCATCGTCCTGGTTGCCTTCGTGCTGGCGCTGCGTTCGCTGCCGGCCCGGCTATGGAAGCGCGAGCCTACCGGCCAGCGGCTCCTGCGGGCTGGTCTTGGCATCGCCTTCGGTGCCGCCATGGTGCTGTTCGCGATGACGGCGATGGCGTCCCGGGTGGCCGAGCCCATTTCGCTTTCCTACCCGGAACTTGCGTACAAGGGCGGCGGCGGACTGAATATCGTCAATGTAACCCTGGTGGACATCCGAGCCTGGGATACCTTCGGTGAAATCTCCGTCCTGGCCATGGCTGCCACCGGCGTGGCGTCCCTGATCTTCATCCGCGGACGAGGCGACAAGCGACGCCGGGCGAACGAGGTGGCTACCGGCTCCGTGGACCGCGGGCGCGAGCACTTCGCCTCCTCCGAACGCGAAGCCGCCACGCTGGCCCTGGCCCGGAAGTTCTCCTCCGTGGCCCGGGAAGCCTGGCTCGTAGCCGGCCGCACCCTGGCGCCGGAGCGCAGGTCCATCATCTTCGAAGTGGTCACCCGGCTGCTCTTCCACTCGGTGATCATCTTCTCCATCTACCTGCTGCTCGCCGGCCACAATTCACCGGGCGGCGGCTTCGCCGGCGGCCTGATGGCCGGCCTGGCACTGACCATCCGCTACCTCGCGGGCGGACGGTTCGAACTCGCCGAGGCCACCCCCGTCAGCGCCGGCGCGCTGCTCGGTGGCGGCCTGGGTCTGGCCGCACTGTCCGCCGCAGCCCCGCTGTTCTTCGGCGGGCAGGTACTGCAGAGCGCCATCATCGAGTTCACCTGGCCGATATTCGGCGACATCAAGTTCGTCACCTCGACCATCTTCGACATCGGCGTGTACCTGGTAGTGGTTGGCCTGGTGCTCGACGTCCTGCGCAGCCTCGGCTCGGAGATCGATGAACGCTCCGAGGGTGGCTCCGATGACGACGACGAGGACATGGTGGAACCCGAACCCGAAATGCTTGAAACGGAAGGAGTGTCCCGATGAGCGTCAACATCACGCTGCTGCTCATCATGGGCGCCCTCTACGCAGCGGGGATCTACCTGGTGCTTGAACGCAGCCTCACCAGGGTTGTGCTCGGCCTGGCCATGATGACCAACGCCACCAACCTGCTGCTGCTCGCTACCGGCGGGTTCGCAGGACTGGCTCCCCTGTTCAACTCCGAGATTCCGCCGGAGGACTACAACGATCCTCTCCCGCAGGCGTTTATCCTCACCTCGATCGTCATCTCCTTCTCCGTGACCGCCTTTATGCTCGGCATCATTTACCGGTCATGGGTACTTGGACGTCAGGACGAGGTCCAGGACGACATCGAAGACCGCCGCGTGGCCAGCCAGAGCAGCTACGACGCGGAAGACGACGCCGATGTCCCCGAGGACACCACGGAGTTCACGCCGGCTGAGGAAGCCGAAGAAGCACCCGGTTCGCAGCGCGGCGCGGGCAACGGATCAACAGGAGAGGCAAAACGATGAACGCTTCCAGTTTTGCCCCGCTCGCCGTCGTCCTGCCGTTCCTCGGCGCGGCGCTGGCCTTCCTGCTCATCCGGCACCAGCGCTCCCAGCGGATCGTCTCGATCAGCGTGCTGGCCCTGACTTTGGCGCTTGAGTGCTTCCTGCTCGCCGCAGTCTGGGAGACCGGAGCGCAGGCCGTGAACCTGGGCGGCTGGATGCCGCCGTTCGGGATCACCATGGTGGTGGACCAGTTCTCCGCCCTGATGCTCGTGGTTTCCACTGCCATCAGCCTTGCGGTCCTCATCTACGCCACCGGCCAGGGCATGGCCGACGGCGATGAAGACGGCCCCATTTCAATCTTCCATCCGACGTACCTGATCCTCGTGGCCGGTGTTTCCAACGCCTTCCTCGCCGGTGATCTCTTCAACCTCTACGTCGGCTTCGAGATCCTGCTGACCGCCAGCTACGTGCTGATGACCCTGGGCGGCACCACACCGCGCATCCGCGCCGGCGTGACCTACGTCGTCGTCAGTGTCATTTCCTCCGTCCTGTTCCTCACCGCCATCGGCATGATCTACGCCGCGACGGGCACCGTGAACATGGCGGACCTGGCCATCAAGCTCGGCGAACTGGACCCGGGCACGCAGATGATGCTGCACCTGATGCTGCTGGTCGCCTTCGGCATCAAGGCTGCCGTCTTCCCGCTCTCCTTCTGGCTGCCTGACTCCTACCCCACGGCCCCGGCACCCGTTACCGCGGTGTTCGCCGGCCTGCTGACCAAGGTGGGCGTATACGCCATGGTCCGGACCGAGACCCTGCTGTTCCCGGGGGACCGGATCAACACCCTGTTGATGGTGGTGGCCGGCCTGACCATGCTCGTGGGCATCCTGGGTGCGCTGGCGCAGACGGACATCAAGCGAATGCTGTCCTTCACGCTGGTCAGCCACATCGGCTACATGGTGTTTGGGCTGGCTGTCGCCTCGATCGTTGGCATTGGGGCAGCAGTGTTCTACGTGGTCCACCACATCACCGTCCAGACCAGCCTCTTCCTCGTGACCGGGCTGATCGAACGGCGAGGCGGAACAGCAAACATGGACCGCCTGGGCGGACTGGCAAAGCTCTCACCGCTGCTGGCAGTCCTGTACTTCATCCCCGCGATCAACCTCGCCGGCATCCCGCCGTTCTCCGGCTTCCTGGGCAAGCTTGGACTGATGCAGGCCGGCGTGGAACTGGGAACGCCGCTGGCCTACATTCTGGTGGCCGCGTCCGTCCTGACGTCGCTGCTGACCCTGCTGGTGATGGCGAGGGTCTGGAACCGCGCGTTCTGGCGTACTCCGGAAGACGCGGTCCATCCGGACCCGATCCTGCTGGCCACCACCACGGACGGCAGCGTTGTGCGGGACTCCGGCAACGTGAGCGGGAACAACAGCGGACGCTTCGGCGGCCGCTCCACGGTGGACCTGCTGCCCAAGACCATGGTTTACCCCACGGTGGGACTGGTAGCACTGGGCGTCTCCCTCACCATACTGGCCGGACCGCTGTTCTCACTGAGCGACGACGCCGCCCAGGACCTGCTGGACCGCACGCCGTACATTGAGGCCGTGCTCGGCGAAGGGAGCGCACCGTGACCAAAAAGGCACTCATGCGCAAGCACCCGCGCATTCCGCTGCTCAAGGAACTGCCGCTGATCATTTGGCTGGTGCTGCTCTGGGGAGCCCTCTGGCAGGATTTCAGCCTGGGCAACCTGGTGTTCGGCGCCATCATCGCGTTCGTCGTCACGAACATCTTCTACCTGCCTCCGGTTGACCTCTCCGGGAGGTTCAACATCTTCTATGCCGCGGGCTTCGGCATCCGGTTCCTCTGGAAACTGGTGGTCGCCAGCGTCCACGTGCTCTGGCTGGCCACCGTCCAGGGACCACGGATCAAGAATGCGGTTGTCGCGGTGAAGCTGCGCAGCCACTCGGACCTGCTGGTGACGGCCACCGGCCACGCGCTCTCGCTGATCCCGGGCTCCCTGGTGGTGGAGGTGGACCGTTCCACGTCCACCCTGTACCTGCACTGCCTGGGTGTGGACACGCAGGAGGCAGCCGAAAAGGTCCGCAGCGACGTGCGGGCCACGGAATCCTGGCTGATCCGCGTGATGGGTACCAAGGAGGAGCTCGCGCTTGTCCGGGCGGAGCAGAAGGACCTCAGGGAACTGCGCGAAAGGGAGGTCAGCCGATGACTGTTGCCGTCATCATCGTGTCCATCATGCTGGCCGTTTCTGCCGCCGGTGCCATCTTCCGCATTGTCCGCGGACCATCCATCCTTGACCGCGTGCTTGCCGCAGACGTCCTCCTGGCGATTGTGGGCGGCGCCCTGGTGGTGGACATGGTAGTGCACCGGCATCTGGACTACATGGCCCTGCTGATCGCGATCTCGCTGATCGGCTTCATCGGCTCTGTGACGGTTGCCCGCTTCGTGACGGACCGGAGGTAGCCATGAACGAGACTGTGATTGACGTTATTGTGGCGGCCCTCCTGCTGGGCGGTGCCACCATGTCCCTCGCCGCGGCGATTGGCTTGACCCGCTTCCCTGACCTGATGAGCCGGATGCACGCCGCTTCCAAGCCGCAGGTGCTTGGCCTGCTGCTCTTCCTGCTGGCCATGGCCGTCGAGTTCCGCAGCTGGGTCCTGCTGCCGGTCCTGGCGCTGTGCTGGATCTTCATGCTGCTCACCGCGCCGGTGTCCGCCCACATGGTTGGCCGGGCCGGGTACCGCACCAAGCACCTGCGTCCCGAGCTGCTGACCATCGATGAACTGGACGACGTCGTTGAGCGTGCCCAGCAGCTGATGTTCGAGGCTTCCGAGGAACAGGCCGCCGGGAGCACGGACGCGGATCCGAAGGTGGATGACGATCCAGGCCAGGAACCGGACGGCAGCTACTACACCGGTGAACTCAGCGATGAGGAACTGGCCCGGACCCGTGCCGAAGCCGAAACCGGGAAGCTGCCGCCGGGGCGCAGCCGCGAAGGCTGACCCCCCCTCCATCGAGATGACAGAAACTGCCCGTATGAACGCTCATACGGGCAGTTTCTGTGATCTCGATGGAGGGGGAGGCTAAACGACCTCGGGAGTGCGGTTGTAACGGGCGATGGCGCGCTGCGTGCCGCGGTTGGTCAGCACCCGGATAGCCTGGCTTACCGCGCCGGAAACCAGCGCGAAGATGACGGCCGAGCGCAGGCTCGCTTCCAGTGCACCGTCCTTATCCTTGGGCGGCTCGTTGCCCGTGGCCTTGGTCCAGATGAAGTCCAGGATCTTTGCCGAGGCCAGTCCGGCGCCCACGCTGACACCGGTACCCAGCAGTTTCAGGATCAGGTTCATAAGTGCTCCTTGGTCTAGTGCGTTGGTGTTTCCCCCTACGCTACCTGCCGCGCCCGGATTACACGCGTCACTGCGTGTACAGTGGACCACGCATACACACGACAGGGGAGCGCCGCTTCCCGGCTCCGGAGCATTCCGGACGCCGGTTTTCGGGCGCTGAGAGTGCGGACCAAGCCGCAGACCCTCGAACCTGCTCCGGTTAGTACCGGCGAAGGGAGTCGAGATCTCAGGGGTGCACCGCCGCCGGCGGTTTTCCCTCCCCTCCTGATTCCAGGAGGAACATTCAATGCAGCAAACCCAAACAGTCCAGCCCGTACGCTCTTCGTGGCGGGTGGTGGACATCGTCGTAGCATCCGTACTGGGCGTGGCCATCGGGGTAGTTTTCTGGGCCTGGTCACTGGCCTACGGCGGAGTCGCCGCCGCGTTCGTGGCCTTCCCGCCGCTGGGCGGGCTCTACACCGGCGGCTGGCTGATCGCCGGTGTCCTGGGCGCCCTGATCATCCGCAAGCCCGGAGCCGCGCTGTACTGCGAAGTCCTCGCTGCCGCCGTCTCCGGCGTGCTGGGAACCCAGTTTGGCCTTTCCGTCCTGCTCTCCGGAGCCATCCAGGGCCTGGGCGCCGAACTTGTGTTCCTGCTCTTCCTGTACCGGAAATTCACCCTTCCCGTGGCGCTGCTCGCAGGCCTCGGTTCCGGCCTGTTCCTCGGAGTGAGCGAATCAATCCTGTACATGCCGGAATGGGCCTTCCAGTGGCAGGTGCTGTACACCGTCTTCGCGATGGTTTCCGGGCTGCTGCTGGCAGGGCTGCTGTCCTGGCTGGCGGTGCGGGCACTGGCGAAGACCGGGGTGCTCTCGGCCTTCGCGTCCGGACGCACGGCGGACGTGTAGGCGATGTCCGCAGCCAATCCCGTGGCAGTTGCTGCCCGGCACTGGGGATGGCGGCACGCCGGGCGCAAAGCCCAGGCGGTTGCCGGTGTTTCCTTTGACATTAGCCCGGGGGAGCGGGTGCTTCTCCTGGGGGCCTCCGGAGCAGGCAAGTCGACGCTGCTGCATGCCCTGGCCGGAGTCCTGGGGGAGGACACCGGCGGAACAGAAACAGGAACGCTGCGGCTGGACGGGGCGCACCCCCAGGCCGCCAGGGGGCGCGCGGGACTGCTGCTGCAGGATCCCGACTCGCAGATCGTGCTGTCCCGGGTGGGCGACGAGGTGGCTTTCGGTGCCGAGAATCTCGGCGTTCCCCGCGCCGAGATCTGGGAACGGGTGCACGCGGCGCTGGACGACGTCGGACTCCGGGTGCCGCTCGGACATCCAACTGCCGCCCTTTCCGGCGGCCAGAAGCAGCGCCTGGCACTGGCATCCATCCTTGCCATGGCCCCGGGACTGCTGCTGCTGGACGAGCCGACCGCCAACCTGGATCCGGACGGCGTGCTGGAAATCCGGGACTCGGTGGAACGCGTCCTGGACCGGACCGGTGCCACGCTGATTGTGGTGGAACACCGCGTAGCCGCGTGGGCGCAGCTGGTGGACCGGGTGATAGTGCTCGACGCCGGCGGGGGACTGCTGGCGGACGGCCCGCCCCAGGAGGTCCTCACCGCTGAGCGAACGCGTTCCCGGCTGGCGGAAGCCGGTGTCTGGCTGCCCGGCGCAGCGGTGGACGTGCCTCCGCCGCTGCCTGCCCTGCGGTCCGCCGAGGACCTGCTGACCGCCGACGGTCTCGAGGTTGCCCGAACGCCGCGCGGCCCAGCTGTGCTCACCGGCGTCGACCTAACCCTCAAGGCCGGGGACGCACTGGGAATCACCGGGCCCAACGGTGCCGGGAAGTCCACGCTGGCGCTGACACTGGGCGGACTGCTGCGTCCCCGCGGCGGACAGCTCAGTGCTTCACCGGCGCTGGCCAGGGAAGCGGGCAGTACCCCGTCCAAATGGAAGTCGGCCCAGCTGGTAACCCGGATAGGAACCGTGTTCCAGGAACCTGAGCACCAGTTCCTCACCGGCTCGGTCCGGGACGAGCTGGCTTTTGGGCCGCTCCGTGCCGGCCGCAGCGAATCCGAAGTCCGGGACACTGTGGAAGAACTGGCGCACCGGCTGAAGCTGTCCGGGCTGCTCCAGGCAAACCCGTTCACGCTCTCCGGCGGGGAAAAACGCAGGCTCTCCGTGGCCACCATGCTCGCCACCTCGCCGGACATCCTGCTCCTGGACGAGCCCACCTTCGGCCAGGACGCCAACACCTGGCGGGAGCTGGTCTCGCTGCTCGCGCGGCAGCGCCGGGACGCGGGCTGCGCCGTCGTCTCGGTGACGCACGACCGCGAGTTCACTGAGGCGCTGGGAGGGCGCATCCTCCAGGTGCAGGAGGGCTGTGCCCGCCTGCAGCCGGCCGGACCCGCAGCCGGAGCGGCAGCATGAGCGCCCAGGCCGTGCGGCCGGCCGCCGCAGGAACACTTCCCGGCACGCAGCGTTCCCGGATCAGCGCCGCGAATCCGCTCTCCACCCTCGGCGCCGCCGTCGCAGTCACTGTTGTCGTGCTGCTGACGGTGGACTGGGTCAGCGCCACCGTGGTGCTGGCAGGGGAGCTGGCACTGCTCCCGCTGCTCCGGATCAACCCGTGGACGCTGACAAAACGGATCTGGCCGCTGCTCATCGCCGCGGCCGTGGGTGCGTACGGGACAGCCCTGCTGGCGGAGAAAACCGGAGACGTGCTGCTGGATGCCGGGCCCCTGCTGTTCACCACGGACTCGGTGGGCGCCGGCATCGCCATTGGGCTGCGCGGCCTGGCAATAGCGCTGCCCGGCATTTTCCTCCTGGTCACCGTGGACGCGACGGACCTGGCAGACGCGCTGGCTCAGCGGCTCCGGTTGCCGTCCCGGTTTGTTCTCGGGGCGCTGGCCGCGATGCGGCTGGTGGGACTGCTCGTCGAGGAATGGCGCACGCTTGGGCTGGCGAGGCATGCGCGCGGGGCCGACGCCGCCGCGTCGCCGCTGGGACGGTTCCGCAATTTCCTGGGCCAGGGGCTTGCCCTGCTGATCCAGGCAATTCGGCGCGCCACGCGGCTGGCCGTTGCCATGGAGGCCCGCGGCTTCGGCAGCAGCGAACGGACGTGGGCGCGTTCGTCCACGTTCAGCCGGATTGACCTGTGGGTCCTTGCCTACGGCGTCGGGCTGGCGGCGGCAGCGGTGTGGGCCGCCGCGGCGGCCGGGACGTTCAACTTCATCCTGTCCTGAAACGCGGACGGGCGCAGCCGCCATGGCTGCGCCCGTGCGGATTCCGGCTGGTGGCCGGGGCTACAGGACGGTTTCCACCAGGGCTGCCAGCTCATCGGTGAGCTCACGGGAAACCGGTACCGGGCTGCCGTCGATCGACTTCACGGGTGCGAGCAGGCGGATGCTTGAAATCAGCCACACGCCGTCGGCCTGCATCAGGTGGGTGGGCTCCAGCGGACCGTAGCCGAGCTGCCAGCCTTCCTTCTCTGCCGCTGCGAACAGGGCGCTCTGCGTGGTACCGGGCAGGATTCCGCTTTCAAGCTCCGGGGTAAGCAGCGTCTTGACTCCGTCCTCCACCACGGCCAGCACCACGGTGGAAGTGGGGCCTTCCAGGACCTTTCCGTCGGATGACGTGAAGATGACGTCGTCGGCGCCGTGCTGTTTTGCGAACCTGAGCGCAGCCATGTTCACCGCGTAGGACAGCGTCTTGGAACCCAGCAGCAGCCACGGAGCGCGCTCTGCCAGGGAGGAGTCGTAGCCGCGGTCCAGCAGGAGCACGTCCAGGCCTTCCTCCCGCTGGCGGCCGGTGGATTCGGGCACGGGGGATGCCGCCACCCATGCTGTCGGTGAGCCGGCGCCCTCGGGTCCTCGGGTCAGCATCAGCTTCACGACGGCGGGCGCATTCCCGTGTACGCGGGCAAACTCGGCCAGCGCCGTCGCGATGGCCGGTTCCCAGACCTGCGGCGCGGGGAAGTCCAGCTGCAGCGCAGCCGCGGAGGAGGCCATCCGCTCCAGGTGCATGCCCACCTTCCGGGCATGCCCGTCCACGGCCAGCATCGACTCGAAGACTCCATCACCGCGGGTGGCCCCGAGGTCCGTTGCCATCAGCTGCGGCTTGGACGCATCCGCGATGCGGCCGGCGGGATATGCGGGGTCCAGGAAAACCAAAACAGTCATGCAGCAAGCCTAGTGGCCGCGGAGCCCCATTCCGGGCGCTAGGCTGAAGGGAAGGTTGGGTGGTCGGAGGGAAAAGCGCACGTGTGGTGGACGGTTACTGCTCCAAATTGGCTGGCGACGAGCCTGACAATCCTGGACTTCGCAATCCGGATCATTGCCCTGGGCATTGTGCCCGGAAACCGGCGCCCCACCACGGCCATGGCCTGGCTGCTGGCGATCTTCTTCCTTCCGGTGCCCGGAATTATCCTGTTCGCCCTCTTTGGCAACCACCGCCTCTCCGAGCAGCGGGTTGAGCGCCAGACACAGATCAACAAAAGGGTCCGTGAGAACACACGCGAGCTGGAAGCCGAGTCTTCCTCCTACTCCGGACCGGAGTGGGTGCTCTCAGCCGTGGAACTCAACCGGCGGCTGGGCTCACTGCCCAGCCTTGACGGCAACAAGGTGGAGCTCCAGCGCGACTACGAGGAATCCATCCGGCAGATGACCGACGCCGTCCGCGGTGCCACCAAGTACGTGCACGTCGAGTTCTACATCATGAGCTACGACGCCGTCACCCGGGAATTCTTCACCGCGCTGCGCGATGCCGCCGAACGCGGCGTAACCGTGCGCCTGCTGTTCGACCACATTGGCACGCTGCGCGTGAAGGGCTACCGGCAGCTGCTCAGGGAACTCAAGAGCAGCCGGATCCAGTGGCATCCCATGCTGCCCATCCAGCCGCTCCGGGGCCACTGGCGGCGCCCGGACCTGCGCAACCACCGCAAGATCCTCGTTGTGGACGGCGTACTGGGTTTCACCGGTTCGCAGAACCTGGTGGAGCCCGGCTACCGCAAACCCGGCAACCACAAGATGGGCCGCAAGTGGGTGGAGCTCATGAGCCGGCTCGAGGGCCCCGTGGTGGATGAAATCAACGTGGTGTTCGCCACCGACTGGAACATGGAGACGGACGAGAACCTCGAACAGGAACTGAGCCTCTACGAGTGGACCTCCAAGCCGGGTGAAGTCACCTGCCAGGTGGTCCCCTCCGGCCCCGGTTTCACGACCGAGAACAACCTGCGCCTGTTTACCTCGCTGCTGTACTCCGCCTCCGAACGCATCTCGATCACCAGCCCCTACTTCGTCCCCGATGATTCACTGCTCTACGCCATTACGACGGCGGCACAGCGCGGAGTGCAGGTAGAGCTTTTCGTCTCCGAACGCGGTGACCAGTTCCTGGTGGACCATGCCCAGCGTTCGTACTACGAGGCGCTGATGGAAGCCGGAATCCGGATCTGGCAGTACCCGGCCCCGCTGGTGCTGCACGCCAAGCACTTCACCGTGGACAACGACGTCGCTGTCCTGGGTTCCTCCAACATGGACATGCGCTCTTTCTCCCTGAACCTGGAGGTTTCCATGATGATGTTCGGCGGGGACATCGTGGAAAAGATGCGCCAGATCGAGGACACGTACCGGAGCCTGTCGAAGGAGCTCATCCTCGACGAGTGGCGCAACCGCCCCGTGTGGCAGCGCTACGTGGACAACGTGGCACGCCTGACCGCCACGCTGCAGTAGGTCCGCTTACCCGGGCGGAACCACTGAGCCCAGCGCACTGAGCACGCCCCTGGACTTGGTCCGGACTTCCTCCCATTCAGCTTCCGGGTCGGACCCGGACGTTACAGCCCCGCCCACGCCTAGGCGCAGCGAGGTACCCCCTGCACCGTCCGGATGCAGCTCGAGTGTGCGGATCACCACCGAGAGGTCCGCGGCGCCGGTCAGCGAGAAATAGCCAAGCACCCCGGAATAGAACCCCCGGGGAGCGGCCTCCAGGCGGTCCAGGATCTCCATGGTGCTGACCTTGGGTGCGCCCGTCATTGAACCGGCGGGAAACGCGGCGGCCACGGCTTCTGCCCGGCTGGCTCCGGGGGCGAGCTGTGCGTCGATAGTGCTGACCAGCTGGTGGACCGTGGCGTAGCTTTCCACCACGCACAGCCTGGGAACCGCAACGGTGCCCGGGATGGCCAGCCGGGAAAGGTCATTGCGCATCAGGTCGACGATCATGATGTTCTCCGCGCGGTCCTTGACGCTTTCCAGGAGGTCCCGGCGGAGTGCGGCGTCCTCGGCCTCGGTGGCACCGCGCGGCCGGGTGCCTTTGATGGGCTCGGCTCGCAGGTTCCCGCCGGCGCTGATCCGCAGGAAACGTTCCGGGGAGGTGCCCAGCAGGGCGGTGCCGTTGACGTGCAGCAGCGAGGCGAAGGGTGCCGGGCTCCGGCGCCGCATCAGGCCATAGAGTTCCCTCATGTGCCGGGGCGGTACGGGAGCCGGCAGGGTAGCCTCCAGTGCCGTGGTCAGGCAGATCTCGTAGCTGTTGCCTTCCCGGATTTCGTCCTGGGCCCGGCGGACCTTGGCCAGGTAGCCTGCGCGGCTGTCGCGGAAGGTGAAGGCCGGACCTCCGGGTTGGGTGTCCGGCAGGGTGTCGGCGGGTGTGCCGGTACCCTTTCCTGCACTGTTCCGTGCGCGGCCCACGGCGTCCAGGGCCTCCTCGAACCAGCGTGCAGCCGGATCCCGTGCAGCGGAGGCCTCCTGGCCGGACGCCGCCCCGGGCTCTTCCAGGTCGGGATCGTGCAGCCACAGCATATGGACCTGGGACAGTGCATGGTCCAGCACTACGGCGCGGGCCGCGAAGATGAGTGCGGCATCCGCTTCGGGACCCGGCTGGCGGCCTGGTGTAGCACCTGTTTCCCGTTTCAGCCCATAGCCCAGCGCGCCCACCCAGCCAAGGGCAAACGGACAGGGATACGACGCCGGGACCTCCACCGGTGGCCTGCCCCACTCATGATCAAGCCAGCGGAAGAACGGGCCGGGGATGTTCACGGTCACCGGGCCCCAGGCCACCCGGGTGTTCCCGGACGCATGGACGGCATGGCGGCCCAGCGCCCCGCCGTCGTCCGCCATGATGCTGAACCGGCTGCGCTCCGGCGGGCTGCCGCCCGCACCGGCCGAACCGGCGTCGGAACTGTCCAGCCACACAGCGTTGGAGCTGTTGCCGAACAGTGCACCGAAAAGCGCCTGCGGATCCGGTGCACCCGCTAACGTGCGGATGGAGACTGCCGGTCCCGGCTGGGGAAGGCCAAGGCCGGGAGCGGGAAGCGGCAGGGAGTCCAGTGCGCGCAGGACATACCGGTGGAGGGGGAAGCCGGCGGCACCGCTGGCGAGTACAACGTCCGCGTCCTCAACAACCTGGTCGGCGGCAGCCCAGCGGGCTTCCTGCCGGGCCCAGCGGTCCCAGTGCGGCGCGTACGTTTCACCGTCGCGGGCCAGGGCGCGTTCCCTGCGGAGCTCCTCGGGCGCCTCTACCCACACCACGGCATCGAGCAGGGCTCGGGCGGCGCGGTGTCCGGCACCGACACCTTCGAAAATGACGATCTCCGCCGGTTCGGTCCGCCGCGGCTCGTCATAGTGCCCGGCTTCCCAGTCCCAGGCCTGCCAGCTTGCTTCCCGGCCCAGGGCAAGCGGGGCCAGCACTTCGCGCCGGTAGTACTCCATGCCGTCCTGCAGGCCGTCCCAGCCCGGATATACGTCTTCCAAATGGAACACGGCAACCGAACGGTGCGCCCGCAGTGCGGCAGCCAGCTCCAGCGCAAGGCTGGTCTTGCCGGCCCCGGAGAATCCGTCGACGCCGATCAGCAGCGGGCGCCCGGCGGCAGCAGTCATCTGCTGCCGTCCGCCAGCGCAGCGCGGACGTACTCCACCACGCCCGGCACCGCAGCCTCAATCAGGGCATACGAAGAATCGAAGTCGGACATGTCCCCGTACCAGGGGTCCGCTATGCCCTGTGCGCTCGCCGGCAGGTCCGCGGCAGCCGGATCAAAGCTGCGGAGCATGCGGATCTTGTTCTGGTCCTTGGCCGGAGCCTCGGCCCGCAGGTGGCTCAGGTGTCCGTGGTCCAGGGCGAGGATCAGATCCCGGGAACCGTACCAGTCCGCCTCGAAGGCGCGGGCCCGGAAACCGTCCAGGACGGACTCACTGTAACCGTGCTGACGCAGTTCGGCCGCAGTCCGCGGGTCCATAGGGCGTCCCGCCTCCCACCCCGTCACACCAGCGGAGTCGACTTCCGTCCGGGACCCAAGTCCGGCTTCGGCCAGGGCACGTTCAATGCTGAACTGGGCCATGGGCGAGCGGCAGATATTGCCGGTGCACACGGTGATGATTCGGTACATGCTTCCAGCCTACCCAGCACCGGATGCCGCGCTGCGTCAGTGCAGGTCCGTCATGCCCGGGCCAGCAGCTCCCCGTTCGGCATCAGGAACCAGCCGTCCGGCGAATCCGCCCAGCGCTTCCAGCCGGCGGCGATCCTGGCCAGGTCCTCCCCGGTGGCAAGGCCGCGTTCCAGGGCCTGTTCGGCGTAGGCGGAGTGGAGCACCCGGTCAGCCCATGCACCCGCGTGCCAGCGGCGGCGTTCTTCGGTTGCGTACAGCCAGTTCGACGACGACGGCTCAAGTTCGGTGAATCCCGCCTCGAGCGCCCAGGCCACGAGGCGGCGGCCGGCATCCGGCTCGGCGCGGTTGCCGCGGGCGATCTGCTGGTAGGTTTCCATCCACTCCTGCAGCTCGGGGACTTCCGGGTACCAGCTCATGGCCCGGTAGTCGGCGTCGCGCACTGCTACCAGGCCGCCGGGACGCGTGACGCGGCGCATCTCGTGCAGGGCCGCTACCGGGTCCGTGAGGTGCTGGAGAACCTGGTGGGCGTGGACCACATCGAACGTGTCATCCGGGAAATCGAGGTCGTAGACGTTTCCCGGCTGGAATTCAACGTTGTCCGCGCCCCGCTCGGTGGCCAGCGCGCGGGCCTGGACCAGCACGTCCTCCGAACGGTCCAGCCCGGTGACCAGCCCCGGTGCCGTCAGCGCTGCGAGGTCCACGGTGATGCTGCCGGGGCCGCAGCCTACGTCGAGGACCCGTAGGCCGGGCTGCAGGTGCGGGAGGAGGTAGGCAGCGGAATCGGCGGCGCTTCGGGTGGCGTGCGCGCTCACAACGCTGCGGTGGTGTCCATGCGAGTACGTGTCCTGGGCCATAGCAGGACGATACGCGGACCCGGCCCCGAAAACCCGCCGCAGCCGGGGAACAGGTCATGCTGTGTCATATCGTGCGGAGTTCCCCTGTCCGGTGCGCGGATAGCAGCTACCCCTTGTGCGCCCCGTGGACGCGGTGCCTTCATAGAACAGGGGGCCCGGAAAGGAACCCGGATGAAGGCCGTTGTGCTCTACGACTCTGCCTACGGAAATACCCGACGCATCGCCGAAGCGATCGCCGGTTCCCTCCGGGACGTAGACGCTGAAGCGATGCAGGTGCCGGGGTTCCGTCCGGAAACGCTTCAGGAGGGCGACCTGCTGGTGGTGGGCAGCCCGATCAACGGCTGGCGGCCCACGCCGATTGTCATGGCGGCCCTGGAGGCGCTGGGTCCGGACCAGCTCAACGGGGTGCGGGCGGCCGCCTTCGACACCCGGGTTCGGCTGTTCATCCACGGTGACGCCGCCGGGAAGCTTTCCGAGGAACTTCGCCGCCGCGGTGCGGAGATCGTTTCGGCGCCCCAGCCCTTTTACGTGAAGGGAACGGAAGGTCCGCTCCTCTCCGGAGAGGTTGAGAAGGCCCAGTTCTGGGGGCGTTCCCTGCTTCACGCGATCGGGGATTGACGGCGATGGATCCACGGCCGGAGGGTTGAGTGGATGTCGCTCAAGTTTGTTGACAAATGTACACCCCGGAGTAAAGTTGAGTGCAGAACGCTCAATATGCGCTACGGGTGGCGCACTGGACGCACCGGCTGGTTTGCCTGCCGGAGGCGCCCGGCAGCGGCCATCGATTTCCAAGGAAAGAGGAAGCAAATATGTCACGTGCAGTAGGTATCGACCTCGGAACCACCAACTCCGTTGTCTCCGTCCTGGAAGGCGGCGAGCCCACCGTTATCGCCAACGCTGAAGGCGGGCGGACCACCCCGTCGGTTGTTGCTTTCGCCAAGTCCGGTGAAGTCCTGGTCGGCGAGATCGCCAAGCGCCAGGCGGTCAACAACATCGACCGCACCATTTCCTCGGTCAAGCGCCACATGGGCACCGACTGGAGCGTGGACATTGACGGCAAGAAGTACACCGCCCAGGAAATCTCCGCCCGCATCCTGCAGAAGCTGAAGGCCGACGCCGAGGCGTACCTGGGCGAGAAGGTCACCGACGCCGTCGTGACCGTCCCCGCATACTTCAACGACGCCGAGCGCCAGGCCACGAAGGAAGCCGGCGAAATCGCCGGGCTGAACGTCCTGCGCATCGTCAACGAGCCCACCGCAGCAGCACTCGCCTACGGCCTGGACAAGGGCAAGGAAGACGAACTCATCCTGGTCTTCGACCTCGGCGGCGGTACCTTCGACGTCTCCCTGCTGGAAGTTGGCAAGGATGAAGATGACTTCTCCACCATCCAGGTGCGCGCCACCGCCGGTGACAACCGCCTCGGCGGCGACGACTGGGACCAGCGCATTGTTGATTACCTGCTGAGCCAGGCCAAGGCCAAGGGTGCAGACCTGTCCAAGGACAAGATCGCCCTCCAGCGCCTGAAGGAAGCAGCGGAGCAGGCCAAGAAGGAACTCTCCTCGGCGACCTCCACCAACATCTCCCTGCAGTACCTCTCGGTGACCCCCGAAGGTCCCGTCCACCTGGACGAGCACCTCTCCCGCGCCAAGTTCCAGGACCTGACCAAGGACCTGCTGGACCGCACCAAGAAGCCGTTCAACGACGTCATTGCCGAAGCCGGCATCAAGGTCTCGGACATCGACCACATCATCCTGGTCGGCGGCTCCACCCGTATGCCCGCCGTTTCCGAGCTGGTCAAGGAACTGGCCGGCGGCCAGGAGCCGAACAAGGGCGTGAACCCGGATGAGGTTGTGGCCGTTGGCGCAGCCCTGCAGGCCGGTGTCCTGAAGGGTGAGCGCAAGGACGTACTGCTGATCGACGTCACCCCGCTTTCCCTGGGTATTGAGACCAAGGGCGGCGTGATGACCAAGCTGATCGAGCGCAACACGGCCATCCCGACCAAGCGCAGCGAGACGTTCACCACGGCCGATGACAACCAGCCCTCGGTGGCCATCCAGGTCTTCCAGGGCGAGCGCGAGTTCACCCGGGACAACAAGCCGCTGGGCACCTTCGAGCTGACCGGCATCGCGCCGGCCCCGCGCGGCGTGCCGCAGGTCGAAGTCACCTTCGACATCGATGCCAACGGCATTGTCCACGTGTCCGCAAAGGACAAGGGCACGGGCGCTGAGCAGTCCATGACCATCACCGGCGGTTCCTCCCTTTCCAAGGAAGACATCGACCGCATGGTCCGCGAAGCCGAAGAGCACGCTGCCGAGGACAAGAAGCGCCGCGAGGCCGCAGACGTCCGCAACTCTGCCGAGCAGCTGGCCTACTCGGTGGACAAGCTCCTCACCGACAATGACGACAAGCTCCCCGAGGACGTCAAGTCCGAGGTCAAGGGTGATGTCGATGCGCTGAAGAAGGCACTGGAAGGCACGGACAACGACGACGAGGTGAAGACCGCGTTCGAGAAGCTCCAGGCCTCCCAGACCAAGCTCGGCGAGGCGATCTACTCGCAGGCCCAGGCAGCCGGCGAGCCGGGTGCAGGCGCCGGGGCTGAGGGTGGTTCCGCAGCGGGTGAAGGCGCAGGCGGTTCGGCTGCAGGCGATGAAGACATCGTGGATGCCGAAGTAGTCGACGACGAAGAAAAGAAGTAGCCATGGCTGCTGAGGACGCGAACGGAAACCAGACCCCGGGCAACGAACCCGAGGAAAACCTGGACCCCCAGTCACAGCAGGCAGGATCCGCGGGCGAGCAGCCCGCCGCGGAGGGCGGCGCCGAGGGCGATGCCCTGTCCCAGGCGGAGGAAATCCTGAACAGTGCCGGTGCCGAAGCGCCCGCAGCTGCCGGAACCCCGGAAGCCGCGGAACTGCGCAGTGACCTGCTGAGGCTGCAGGCCGAGTACGTGAACTACCGCCGCCGCGTGGAGCGGGACCGCGACGTCGCCCGGGAAATGGCAGTGGTGGGAATGCTCAATTCCCTGCTGCCGGTCCTGGACGACATCGAGGCTGCCCGCAAGCACGGCGACCTGGCGGAGGGGCCTTTCGCTTCGATCTCCGTGAAGCTGGAAAACACGCTCAAGGGCTACGGCCTGAGCCGAATCGATGAGACCGGAGTGGAGTTCGACCCGAACGTCCATGAAGCGCTGATCCAGCAGCAGAGCCCGGACGTCACCTTCGACACCGTTACGCAGATCCTGCGCACCGGCTATAAGGCGAACGAGCGGGTGCTGCGCGCGGCACAGGTGATTGTCTCCGTTCCGGAGCAGTAGCACTTTGCGCCAGGGGCCGCCGAAAGGCGGTCCCTGGCGGCTCCGTACCGGAGCAGGCCTAAGCGTTGTTTATGCAAGACACAGGAAGGGGACACCAATTGGCTAGCCAGGATTGGGTCGACAAGGATTTCTACAAGATTCTGGGTGTTCCCAAGGACGCTTCCGACGCCGACATCAAGAAGTCGTACCGGAAGCTCGCCCGCAAGTACCACCCGGACCAGAACCAGAATGATCCGTCCGCGGAGAAGATGTTCAAGGATGTTTCCGAGGCCTACTCGGTGCTTTCCGACGCCGAGGAACGCCAGCAGTATGACGCCATCCGGGCCATGGGCAGCGGTGCCCGGTTCTCCGCAGGCGGCGGAGGCGGACCCGCCGGCGGCGGCGCCGGATTCGAGGACATCTTCGGCGGACTGTTCAACCAGTCCTCCGGGCGCTCACGCCGCACCACGTACAGCACCGGCGGAAGCAACATCCCGCCGGAGTTCGCCGACTTGTTTGGAGGCGGCGGTTTCGGCGGCGGAGGCTTTGGATCAGCGCCGCCCCAGAAGGGTGCGGACCGCACGGCCAGCACCACCATCTCCTTCGCCGGCTCCATCAACGGAACCGTCATTGGACTGCGTGAACCCAGCGGCGAAGTGGTAGAAGTCCGTGTACCCGCCGGCGTCAAGGACGGCCAGCGCATCCGGGTCCGGGGCAAGGGGATGCCGGGAGCTGCCGGCAACGGGGACCTCATGGTCACCGTGCACGTCACCCCGCACGACTTCTTTGTCCGGGACGGGAACAACATCCGCATCCACGTCCCCATCACGTTCCCGGAAGCGGCCCTCGGCGCCACCATTGAGGTACCCACGCTGACCGCGGACAAGGTCAAGCTTAAGATTCCGGCCGGCACGCCCTCCGGACGCACGCTGCGGGTCAAAGGCCGCGGCGTCCACACATCCAAGGGCAACGGCGACCTGCTGGTGACGGTCGACGTCGCGGTTCCCTCGCACCTGAACAAGGATGCAAAGGCGGCCGTTGAAGCTTTCGCGGACGCGACCAAGGGCGAGGACCCGCGCGCGGGCCTCGCGGCCAAGGCACGCCTCTAGCGCGTCAGGCGTATACGCCGCGCGCGCAGCTAATATAACGGGAACACCAGGAGAACGGAGGAGAGGGCAGTGGGCATCGACGTCAATGCGCCGATCTTCGTGATCTCGGTCGCCGCAGAACTGGCGGACATGCATCCGCAGACGCTCCGCCAGTACGACCGGCTGGGCATCGTCAGCCCCAGCCGGGCGCCCGGCCGGTCCCGCCGGTACTCGCAGCGGGACATCGAGATGCTGCGGGAGGTCCAGCGCCTGTCCCAGGAAGGCGTCTCGCTTGAAGGCATCAAACGGATCATGCAGCTGCAGCAGCAGGTGAACGGACTCCGCCAGCGCGTGGACCAGCTCTCCGCCGAGCTGGACCAGGTGCAGCAGCGCAGCTCCGACATGGGCCGGGTCTTCGCTGCCGGCCTGGCCGGGGACGTCGTCACGCTGTCCCGCGGGCAGCGCCCGCCCGCCGCCAGGGCAGCCTCGCGCAGCGGACTGGCAGCACTGGTTGCCCGCAGCCGCCGGGTCATGGCGCTGCCGGCAGGCAAGGGGGCCGCCGTCGAAACCGAGCTGGGCTACACGGCCGACCGCGGGGATTTCTTCCGCTCCAGCTAGCTGCGCTCAGCGGAAGCGGCGGCCCTGGTCCCGCCGGTTGGCCCACACCGCCCCCGCGCACAGCAGGATGGTCCACGCCAGGAAACAAATGACCGACGACGGCGCCAGCTCGGTTCCGGAAAAGACAGACACGGAGATGTCCCGGGCAGCCCGCGATGGCAGGAAGAGCGAAAAGGTGTTCAGCCCCGGGGAGAAGATTGCCGGCGGCAGCATCATTCCACCCGCGAAGGCCAGCGGGAAGAACACCACCTGGGTGAGTGCGATCGCCACCTTTGACGTGCACAGGTAGCCGATCAGCAGCCCCAGGAACAGGAACGGCAGGCCGCAGAGCAGCCAGACCGCCACGGACGCCGGAATTCGCCACCAGGACAGGGTGCCGTCGGTGTACAGCTGCAGTCCGGCGGTGGTCGCGGCGCCAACCGCCAGGACCGGTATGAGGGCGAAGAAGGCGAACATCATGGCGGTTACTGCCCGGGCCACCGTGGCGGGGAAAGCTCCGGCAGGCAGGGTGCGCACGTAACTGCTCCAGGGATTGGCCCGCTCCTCGGCCACGCCGATTCCGTAGTTGAACAGGAATGCGCTCATCACGCCGAACACGGCCAGCTGCGCGACCGAGATCAGCGAGGCTTCCGGGTTGGACGTCACCGCCGTCTGCGGCAGCACAAAGAAGACCAGCGCCAGGGTGGGGAAAACTGTTGAGGACAGCACCGCCACCGGGATTCGCAGCTGTTCAAGCACCTGCGCCCGGGTGTGGATCCGGATCAGTGTGAAGAGCGGCTTATTGGCGGGGAGTTTCATGTTTCCGGGAATTGCTGGGGTGCTCATCCGGCTGCCTTCCTGTCCATGGTGCGGCCCTGCCCGGCTCCTGCGGGGGAGTGGGTGAGCGAAATGAATGCTTCCTCCAGGCTCGCGGCGTGGACCTCGAGTCCGCGGAAATCCACCTCGTCCCGGACCAGCGTCCGAACTGTTGCATCGGCGTCGTGCGTGAGGATGGTGGTGGCGCCGGACGGCGCCAGGCTGGCTGACACTGTGTCGGGCAGGGAGTCGAAGAACGACGGCGGCAGGGCAGTGTGGAAGGAAACGCGGCTGACGCTGACCCGGCTGCGGATCTCATCCACCTGGCCGTCCGCCACCACGGTTCCGCTGTTGATGACCACCACGCGGCTGGCCAGGTTCTGGATCTCGTCCAGGTAGTGGCTGGTGATCAGGAGTGTTCCGCCTGCTGCGCGGTAGTCGGCCAGCCGTTCCCAGAGGTTCTCCCGTGCTTCCACGTCCAGGCCGGTGGTGGGTTCATCAAGGATCACCAGCCGGGGCCGGCCCACCAGGGCCAGGGCTACCAGCAGGCGGCGCTGCTGACCGCCGGAGAGTCCGCCGCACTGCTTGCCTGCCGCCGGGCCCAGTCCGAATCCGTCCAGCAGTTCGGCTGTGGGTATGGGGTTGGCGTAGTGCGACCCGACGAAGTCCACCGTTTCCCGCACCCGCAGGGTAGCGGGCACCGAGGTGGCCTGCGGTGTGGTGCCCAGCTGCTGGCGCGCCTGCGGGTTCCGCGGATCCCGGCCGAAGAGCTCAACCCGGCCGGAGTCCGGCTGGCGGAGTCCGCTGAGCAGGTTCAGCAGTGTGGACTTGCCGGCGCCGTTGGGTCCCAGCAGGCCAACGGTCTCTCCGGCGGTGACGGTGAAATCAATACCGTCCAGGGCGGACACCGGGCCGTAGCTTTTGCGGACGCCGTAGGCGCCGGAGAGGACTTCGCCGCGAGGGGAAGGAATGGTCATGGTTCAAAGCTCCTGAGAGGGGCCGGCGCGGCGGTTAGGCCAGGCCTGAGAGCAGATCGTGGAGGTTCTTGCGGTAACGGGCGTAGGCGGCTTTTCCCTCGGGGGTGATGCCCACGTAGGTGGCGGGCGTACGTCCTTCGATGGTTTTGGTGACTTCCACGTAGCCGGCGGTTTCGAGCTTCCGCAGGTGGGTGGAGAGATTGCCGGCCGTCATGTCCAGCATCTTCTGCAGCTTGGTGAAGGCAATCTGGTTGTTTTCGCCCACTTCATTGAGCGTAGTGAGGGCACGCAGGCGGGATTCGGCGTGGATTACGGGATCGAGTTCGGGCATCGCTCAGCCGTTCCGCTGCCGGCGCGTGCGCAGGTATTCGACGGCGGATCCGGCCAGCAGGCCGGTCGCGCCCAGGAAGAGGAACACGGCCAGGAAGAAGTCCGGACCGGACACCAGTGCCGCAATGGTGACCAGCAGCAGCCAGATGCCCAGCAGTGACTGGGCCTTGTCATTGAAGATGATTCCGCCGGTGATGTAGAGCAGGCCTACGACCAGGACAGCAATGGAGTTGACCAGCAGGCCGCGCAGCCAGAATTCGTCCACCGCATCGCCGATCACGGCGCTCATGGCTGCCATGACGGTGAAGCCCAGTGCCCAGGCCAGGCCGTACATGCCGCCCTGGAAAGCGGACTGCCCGCGGACGCCGCGGCTGCTGCGGGCAAACAGGACGATGGTGGTCAGGGTTGCTGCCGCGAGGGCCACTCCCAGAACACCGAGGGCCGCCGGGGGGTCCAGTTCAAGGAGTCCCTGCTGCGTTCCCCAGAGCGACCCGTAGCCGATAATCCAGGTGGTGCCCCATAGAAGGTAGACCAGGGCGGTGTTGCCGCCGAGGTTTCGGCGGGCGGAACGCTCTGCCTCCTGCACGGTGCGAAGTGCTGAGTGCAGGTCAAGGGGCAGTTCTTCGGCCGAGGAGTCCGGGTGAGCGGTGGACTGTTTCGGTGCGGCCGGAAGGTGCGGTCCGGTTTCGTTTTTGCTCATGCAAAGTAGTTTGCACTACAAACCTCGCCAACACAAGGCGTTGAAGGTCTGTGGTTCCGTTAGCGGATTCGGCGGCCGGGGAAACGCCGGTCCGGGACGGCTAGGCCAGCCGCGAGCGGACGATGTCGCTGACGGCCTTGCCGTCGAACCGCCCGGCAACCTTCGCGGTAACCGGCTTCATGACCCGGCCCATCGAGCGCATGCCCAGCTCGGTGCCGCTGGCCTTGAGTTCCGCGATGACACTGTCCACGATCGCTGTGACGTCCTCCTCGCTGAGTGCCTCGGGCAGGTACGCCTCGATGACCGCGGCCTCGGCGATTTCAGCGTCAGCGCGGTCCTGCTGGCCGGCCTCCACGTAGATCCGGGCGGTGTCGCGACGCTTGGCAGCTTCCTTCTGCAGCAGCGAGATGACCTCCTGGTCCGTCAGGTCCACGGGGGTCTTGCCGGACTTCTCGCGGGTGCCGATTTCGCCAAGAACGTTGCGGACCGTGGTCAGCTCGAGCTTTCGGCCGGCCTTCATGTGCGCGGTTACGTCGGCCTGCAGCTGTTCTTTCAAGGTCATCGTCTGTTCCTTCGCGATAGTTCCCGGTCCGGAATGACACCGGCTGTCCGGGGATGATGGGGCGGTGCCGTGCGTCCAGATGCTGCCGTGCAGCTAGATGCGGCGGTAGGTCAGATCGAAAATAAGCCGGCCTGCCTGGTGAGCCTTGTTCTCGAAGCTGGTGAGGATCCGGCCCTCGAAACGCGGGGCCCACCCGCCCAGGGTATCGACGTCGTCGGACGCCTCCTTGCCTTCGAGTCCCTGTGCACGGACCTGGGTCAGCGGGCTCCCGGCGCCGGAACGCTCGCCCGGGTGCAGGCTTTCGAACTGCGCGGAGGCATCCAGAACCTCACGCATTTGGACGGCGTAGTCGGACCAGTCGGTGGCCAGCCGCCACAGGCCGCCGGGGGCCAGCGCCCGGGCCGCCAGTTCGGCGAAGCTGTCCTTGACCATGCGCCGCTTGTGGTGCCGGGTCTTGTGCCAGGGATCGGGGAAGAAGACCCACAGTTCGTCAATGGAACCGGCCGGAAGCATGGTGGTGAGGACTTCGGGTGCGTTGGCCTGCACAACGCGCACATTGGTCAGGTTCTTCTGCCCGATGCGCTGCAGCGTCTGGGCGAGACCGGGCAGGTATACCTCGACGGCCAGGAAGTTCTTGTCCGGATTCTGCTCCGCGGCATGGGTGATGGCTTCGCCGAGGCCGGAGCCGATTTCGACGACGAGGGGAGACCTGCGCCCAAAAGCCGCCTCGGCGTCGAACACGTACTCCGGGTCCACCGAAGTGTCCGAGTGCACGCGTGGAACGTCGATGACGAAGACATCCGAGAGTTCATCCCAGGCCTGCTGGCGCCGGCCCTGCAGGCGGGATCCCCTGCGGACGAAGGACACCGGGGCCCGGAAATGCACGAAATCGGGGTTTTCAGGCCCGTCGGCTGCGTCGGAAACGGGCAGGGCTGGGTCAGTAGTCATCGGTGTTAATGCTACCCGGGGGCAACCAGGGGCCGGGTCTGCATGTAAGCACCCCTAATTAGGTAACTGGAGGCGATCCGGTAAACTAGGGGAAGTTGTTGCGACTGCCGCGCCTAAAAGCCGCGTGTGTAAGCAGCGCAACCTGCGTCGATGAACGCTTTCTTTTGTCCCGCCCGTTCGGTACGTGCGGTGGACACTGTCTGACTTTTCTTCGGCGAACCCTCTGCGCCAGATGGCCTAGGGGGCCATTTACCGAAAGTTGCCTGTCTTTTTATGACTACTTTTGCTGCCCTTGGCGTACCCAAGGCGCTTGTTTCTGTTCTCTCTGCCCAAGGAATTGCCGAGCCGTTCCCCATCCAGGTGCAAACCCTGCCGGACACCCTCAAGGGCCGGGACGTCCTGGGACGCGGACGCACCGGTTCCGGCAAGACCCTTGCTTTCTCGCTTCCGCTCGTTGCCCGCCTGGCTGAGGGCGAGGCCGCCTACCGCCGCCGGCCGAACCGCCCGCTGGGCCTGGTGCTGGCACCGACCCGCGAACTCGCCACGCAGATCAACAACGTGATTGAGCCCCTGGCAGCCGAGCTCGGCCTCAATACCACCGTGATTTACGGCGGCGTTTCCCAGCAGCGCCAGGAAAAGGCACTGGCTGCCGGCGTAGACATTGTCATTGCCTGCCCGGGCCGCCTCGAGGACCTGATGAAGCAGAAGATCATCAGCCTTGAATCCGTTGAAATCACCATCCTGGACGAGGCAGACCACATGGCTGACCTCGGCTTCCTTCCGGTCGTCCAGCGCCTGCTGGACCGCACTCCGGAAAAGGGCCAGCGCCTGCTGTTCTCCGCCACCCTGGACAACGGCGTGGACAAGCTGGTGCGCCGCTACCTCTCCAACCCGCTGACCCACTCCGTCGACGAGCCGCAGGCCGCGGTCAGCACCATGGAACACCACGTGATGCTGGTCCAGGACCAGACGGCGAAGAAGCTGCTGGTCAAGGAACTGGCCTCCGGCCAGGGCCGCCGCATCATGTTCATGCGCACCAAGCACCACGCCCGCAAGATGGCCAAGTTCCTCACGGACAGCGGCATCCCCGCCGTGGACCTGCACGGCAACCTTTCGCAGAATGCCCGTGACCGGAACCTGGCCGAGTTCGCCTCCGGTGATGTCCGCGTCCTGGTCGCCACCGACGTCGCCGCCCGCGGCGTCCACGTGAACGACGTCGAGCTGGTTGTCCACATCGATCCCCCCACGGAGCACAAGGCGTACCTGCACCGTTCCGGCCGCACCGCGCGTGCCGGCTCGGACGGAACCGTGGTTACGGTGACCCTGCCCGAGCAGAAGGGCGAGGTGTCCAAGCTGATGAAGGCTGCCGGCGTCGACGTCTCGATGGAGAAGGTCTCCCACAACTCACCGTCCATTGCCAAGCTCGTGGGCGAACGTGCTGCCGTCGTGGAACCGCACGTCCGTGCAGCCCAGCTGGCGGCAAAGTCCCCGCAGCAGGGCGGCGGCCGGTCCACTGGGGCGAACGCCCAGCGCAAGCGCGCGGCCCGTTCAGGCTCCAGAACCCGAGCCGGTGGCCGCGGCGGTGCAGGTGGACGCGGACGCGTCTCCGCTGAGCGCACGGCTTCCTCCGATGCGCCCCGCGCCCAGCGCAGCCCAGAAGGACGCCGCGGCGCGGCCGCGGCAGCAACGTCGCAGGGCCGCAACCGCCGTCCCGCCACCGGGCAGCGCGCCGGTGACGTCGCCGCAACCGGCACCCACCGTTCGGGCACCCGCTCGGCTGCGCCGTCAGGCAGCGGCCGTCCCGCCCGCTCCGCCGGTCCCCGCCGGGCATCGGCGCCGGCGTCGAACGAACGCCGTGGACGCTAACAAGCACGCAAGGAAAGGCCCTGCATCCGTTTTTCGGTTGCAGGGCCTTTCCTGTTTAACGGGGCGGCTTCGGTCAGGGCCTGGGCCTACCCGAGTTCGAGGCTAGGCAGCCGGGGCTCCGCGGCCCAGACGTGCCGGCGTTACCCGCCCGGCGAACGGGCCTTCAGCCGAGGGGATAGAAACTGACGACGGCGGCAAAGCCGCGGCCAAACACCTTGGGCTGGTCTGCGCCGCCGGCGACTGTGTCCAGCAGCTCGAGGTCTTCGGGAGCATCTTCGCCGGGTAAAAAAGCCTTGGCGGAGCCCTGCAGCAGTACCAGGAACTGGTCCGCCCCCAGGGACGGAGAATTCTTCTTGGACAGTTCCACCACCATGACCGCAGCACCGAAGCTGTCCCGGTTAACGAGGGTGTTAAGCACGGTAACTTCGCCGGTAGGCAGGGACGCCTGAACCGGGACGTCGCCCGGGTAGCGCAGGGGCCGGAGACGTTCCATGGCGTGCTCGGTGCCCTCAACGTCCAGGACCAGCAGTTCGCCTTCCACCGGGACCGTGATCCGGTCGACGCCGGGGAACGTGGTGAACGGCCCGGACTTTTCTACGGTCGCAGCGGACAGGCGCCATCGGGGAGCGCCGGTTGAATCCTTCGGTCCGAATGCCAGGTCCTTGGCGCGGCCGGAATTCGACCCCCAGGAGCGGGAAGGAAGGGATGCGAACCGCACCAGGGAATTCGTCATGCCTACTCGATGAGAGCCTGGCGGCGGCGGGCTTCGAGGACGTGCCGCCGTGCCGCGTTGCTGATCAGGAACCGCCGGCCGGTGGTCTCGGCCGGGACAATCCGGATGAAGTTGTTCTTTTCCCCGGCCTGCCAGGGGAAAAGCTCAAGGTCGGCGGAATCCAGGACATCCTCGATGGACTCGAGCCGGGATGCCGTGCCCTTGGCAACGACGCTCCACGCGTAGCCCAGCCGGTCGTCGTAGCCGTCGACCTCGAAGGCAACGGCGGACCCGTTCAGTGCCGCGGCGAGCTTGGTGCCCTCAGCGGTACGGAAAACCAGGGTTCCGTGGTCCACGGCAAAGTTGATGGGGAAAATATCCGGGTGTCCTTCGACCACCACGGCCAGCCGCCCCACGGACGCCTGGCGGATGTAGTCCCAGCAATCGCTGGATCCGAGTTCGACGGGTACACCTGCATCTTTGGTTGGCGGCATGTCCCCAGTCTAGGCACAAGCACGGCGGAGCAGGTAAGCACCCCGCCCGTGACTCCGCAGGCCAAATGGAGAACAATGGATCCATGAAGGCAATCCTGAACGTTATCTGGCTCCTGTTCGGCGGCATCTGGCTGGCGCTGGGGTATGTCCTGGCCGGAATTCTCTGCTGCCTGCTCATCGTGACCATCCCGTTTGGCATAGCCTCATTCCGGATTGCGTCCTATGCCCTGTGGCCCTTCGGCCGTACGGTGGTGGACAGCGGCCGCGGAACGGGAGTGCTGGCCACCGTAGGAAATGTCATCTGGGTGGTTTTTGCCGGCATTTGGATTGCCATCGGCCATGTGCTGACCGCCATTCCCATGTTCGTCAGCATCATCGGCATTCCGCTGGGCATCGCGAACCTGAAGATGATCCCTGTTTCCCTCACGCCCCTGGGCAAGCGGATTGTGCCTACGTCCGGTTCCGGACTGGTGCCCTACAACCGCAACGCTCCCTACGGTACGTACCCGGGACCGTATTACCGCTAGCCCGCCAGGCCCTCCAGGAAAGCAGCCGCCAAAGCTGCCGAATCCGTGCTGCTGCCCTGGACGAACACGGCCAGTGCAACGTCTCCCTGGACCGCCGTCACCCAGCCAAAGCCGGCCTTCTCACCGTCCGTTTCGGCGGTGCCTGCTGCCGCCAGGACCGGCCCGCCGGAAACAGACTGCAGGGCTCCCACCGCGTCCCCGTCAACTGCATCGGCCACATTGGCGCGCAGCGCGCTGCGCAGTGATGTGGCTTCTTCTGCGCTGATGGCGGGCGCTGCGTCGGTGCCCGACGGCGGCGTTCCTGCCCCTTCGCCGCCGGGCTCCTCCGTGTTGAGGACCAGGACCGGTGAAACCAGTTCGCCACGGGCAACGGTTGCCGCGGCAACCGCTGCGGCAAGGGGAGAGGCCAGGACTTCGCCGCCCGCGAGGGCACCCGCCTGCTGTGCTCCGTCGGAGCCGTTCTGCACTGCCCCGTAGAAGGCCTGCGTTCCCAGGCCCGAGGTAATGCCCAGTCCCAGCGACTGGGCGGCAGCGCTGAGCGCAGCGGCGTCGGCCGCCCCGGATCCTCCCGAGCGCAGGCGGGCCAGGGCGTTTACGGGTTCGAACCCGGTCCCGAGGGAATACTCACCCAGCAGGGCGGGTTGGGTTCCGTCCGTCCCTGTTCCGCCGGCGACGGCCAGGACGTTGCCGGTGGACGGCTGGACTGCCACGAGCGATGCACCGGGGGAGTCAGCCAGGACGGCATCCGCACGGGACTGGATTCCCGGGTCAAGGGTGGTTTGAAGGGCTGTGCCGGGTTCTGAGGGGGCTTCGAAGAGCGGAGCCGAAGCGGAGTTGTCCGAGTCCAGGATGCGGACCGTGACGGCGTCCGAACCACGCAGCTGCGAGTCGTATTCACCCTGAAGGCCGGAAAGCCCGGCCAGATCCCCCTTGGCCAGCGGTCCGTCAGCCGCCATTTCCTCGGTTGCCGGTCCCACGCTTCCCAGCAGTGCGGCCGCAAAACCGGGGCTTGGGGCCAGCACCCGCCGTTCGGCAAGGGCGGCGGCGCCCGGAATGGTGGCGATGTCCGTTTCGAATGCCGGAGAAACCTTGTCCTGCCGCACTGTCACAACGTCAACGAACGCATCAGGTCCCGCCGCCTGGACCTTTGCGGCAAGCGCGTCCGCGTCCAGTCCCAGGTAGAGGGATAGATAGAAGACAGAGGAGGCGTACTCATGGGCGCCGAGTACCGATTTGTCCAGGCCCACACGCCACACCGGCCAGTGCCGCATCAGCACTGATCCGCCCGCTCCGAGAATATCCGCACGCGGCGGCGGGCTGGCCTTGCGGACCAGCCGCTGTCCGGGTAGGAGATCCGGGTGCACGGTGGTGGACCGGAAACGCGTCTGCCACCCGGTGTCAGGGCCGCGTTCTAGCGTCACCGTGGTTTCGTAGCTGAAGTCCTCCGGCGACGCGTTGACGTCCCACACATACTTCAGGGTGGCTACGGCCTCATTGGAGGAAACCTCGTCGATCTTGGCGACCGTTACGGAAGGGTTGATGTTCATGCCGGCGACTTCGTACTCGAGCATCCCGTTCACCGCCTCGACGGTGGACCCGGCGAACTCGTTTCCGGTGACGTCCAGGCGGGACAGTCCCTCGGCCAGCAAGGCGACGGACTGTTCCGGACCAGGGCGTTCTTCAGGAGAACATCCGGCCAGCGCGAGGCCGAGTACTGAGAAGGCTGCGGCGGCAGCAGCAAGGCGGTTCTTCCCCATGCCGGAAGGCTAGCCGTGCGCCTGCGGAAATGGCACTGGAAAGGCCGAAAACCGGGTGCCCGAAGAGCTATTGGACGCTTGCGGCCAGCCCGTCCAGGAACGCCTTCATCACCGGTCCGCCGGACGTGGAGCCCAGTTCGCCTTCTTCGATGAACAGCGCGACGGCGAGGTCCCCCTGCAGCGCCACCACCCACGCGTGCGTGCGCGGCGGAACGTCGCTGCCGAACTCGGCAGTACCGGTCTTGGCGAGTACCGGCTCTCCGGGCACGGAGCCCAGCAGCTGCACACCGCCGTCGGTCACCACGGCACGCATCATTTCGCGCAGCGTCGCGGCCTCCTCAGCCGTCAGCGGAGCTGCACCGGGCTGGGTTGCGGACGGTGAAGCGGAGGCCGACGGCGATGCAGTCTCCGGCGTCGGCGATTCCTGGACCAGCACCGGTGAGACCCTGCTGCCGTTGCCGATCGATGCGGCCGCTACGGCCAGCGCGAACGGGGAAACGAGCACCTGACCCTGCCCGATCATTGAGGCAGCGTGTGCCGTGCCCTCCGCACTGTCCGGGACAGAACCGAAGTAGGCACCCGTGCCGATCGGGGAATCGATTCCAATGCCCAGGCTCCCGGCGGCCTCCGCAAGGGAGGCCTGGGAAACATCGCCGCGCGCATTGATGAACGCGGTGTTGCAGGACTGGGCGAAGGCCTGGATCAGGGGGATTTCGCCCAGGAACTGCGCGGGATAGGTGCTGGCGTTATTGAACGTCCGTCCGTCCACGTTCAGCTCGGCCGGGCAGCCAACCGTGGCCTGGGGAGTGGATCCGGAGCGAAGCATTGCCAGGGTGGTGGCCAGTTTGAACGTGGATCCCGGGGCGTACTGTCCAAGCAGGGCGGTCTGCTGGCCCTGGCTGCCGGGTCCGTTGGCAACGGCAAGGACGTTGCCCGTAGAGGGCTGGATGGCAACCAGCGCGGAGGCGGAGGGTTCGTCTTCCAGTACCGTTTCCGCGAGTGTTTGAACCGCCGGGTCCAGCGTGGTGTGAAGCTCACCGCTCGAGCCGGCGTCCTGGAAGAGGGGAGCGGAGCGGACGTCGTCAGGGGTCGCGGTTGCGATGGTCACTGAATCCGTGCCGCGCAGCAGGTCGTCGTATTCGCGCTGGAGGCCTGAAAGGCCGGTGATGTCACCGGCGGAGAGCGCGCCGTCGGAATTCTCGATGAGCTCGGCGGTGGCTTCCCCGGCCGAACCGAGCAGGGCACGGGCGAAGGTGCGGGTGGGGGCGAGGGACAGGGTGGAGTTCAGGGCGGCGGCACCCGGGATTTCAGCGACGTCGGCCTGGAAAACAGGTGGGGGGCTGACGGAGTCCTGGCGGAGTGTAATGGCTTCCACGAAGGCTTCGGGTCCGGCTGCGAGGACCTGCTCCGTGAACGGTGCCGGGTCCAGTTCCAGGAACTCGGCCAGCGCTGCGGCGGAGGATTCGAGTTCCGCCTCCGTGATGCGGGTCTTGTCGATCCCCACCCGCCACACGGGACGTTCGGTGACCAGCACCTCGCCGTCAGCGCCGAGGATGCTCCCGCGCGGAGCCGGCGACACCTCGCGGACCAGGTGGTCTTCCGGCGCCAGGTCCGGGTGGACTGCGGTGGAAGTGAACCGGACCTCCCACTCGTCTTCGGTCCCGCGCTGTAGCGCGACGGTGGTGTCATAGCGGTAGTCATTGTCTGAGGCATTGACGTCCCAGACGTAGGACAGGGTGGCAACCGCCTCGCCGTCGCCGGTTTCCTCCACCGAGGCCACGCTGACTGACGGCTTCAGCGGGTCCATTCCCGAGGTCCAGTCCGCAAGCCGGGTATTGGCCTCCTCGGCCGTGGATTCAACAAAGACGCTGTCAGAGACGTCCAGTTCCGCCAGGCCTTCAGCGAGAGTGTTCGCTGCTTCCTCCGGGGACGGGGCCTCCTCCGAGCAGGCAGTAAGGGTCATCCCCAATACGGCGACGGACAGGACGGACGCAAGCCAGCGGTTTTTCCCCATCCGCATAGAGTACCGGCGGAGCCAAAAAAGCGGACACAGGCGCCGGGCGCCCGTGTCCGCTTCGCTGGCAGGACCGCTAGCGTGCGGCGGTACCGGCACCCGCGGCCGAAATAGATCCAGTGCGGGCTTCGCGGACCAGTTCGGCGCAGCGCTCGCCGATCATCATGGTGGTGATGTTCGGATTGACCGTGGTCAGCTCCGGCATGACCGAAGCGTCCGCTACGCGCAGTCCGGTAACGCCCTTGACCCGCAGCTGCGGATCCAGCGGCGACAACGCGTCGTCGGGTGCTCCCATCCGGACGGTGCCGGCCGGGTGGTAGACGGTGTTGTGGGTCTTCCGAATGTAGTCGGTGATTTCCTCGTCAGTCTGGACCTCGGGCCCGGGGTAGAGTTCCCGGCCGGCCCAGTCTGCCATGGCCGGCGAGGCCACAATCTCGCGGGCCTTCCTGATGCCGTAGACCATCACGCGCATGTCATGCGGGTCGGTGAAGTACCGCGGGTCCACCATGGGCTTGTCGCGGAAGTCCCGGCTGCGCAGCCGCACGGTGCCGCGGGAACGGGCGTGGGTCACGTTCGGAGTCAGGCAGAAGCCGTTCTCCGTGGTGGGGTAGCCCTGGCGCAGGGTGTGCATGTCGAAGGGGACGGAGCCATAGTGGAACATCAGGTCCGGGCGGTCCAGGCCGTCTTCGGTGGGCGTGAAGATGCCGATTTCCCACCACTGCGTGGAGGACTCGGGCATGGGCTGCTTCGCTTCCCACTGGATGACGCCCTCGGGGTGGTCCTGCAGGTTTTCTCCGACGCCGGGGGAGTCGACGCGCACGTCGATCCCATGTTCGGCCAGGTGCGCCGCGGGGCCGATGCCCGAAAGCATCAGCAGCTTGGGGGAATCGATGGCACCGGCGGAGAGGATCACTTCCGTCCGGGCCGTGAGTGTGTGGGTGCGGGCAAACTGCCCGTCCACCACGTCGACGCCGGTGCAGCGGTTGTCCTGGTCGAACTTCAGCTCACGGGCACGGAGGTCCGTCAGAAGGGTGAAGTTGGGCCGGTCCATGACCGGGTGGATGTAGGAGACCGACGACGACGAACGGGTTCCGTCCGCGCGGCGGTTGATCTGGAAGAAGTTCGCGCCGTTGATGACGGTTTCACCGGTGTTGAACTTCACGCGGGGAATGCCGGCCTGCTCGCAGGCATCCAGCAGGGCCACGCCGCAGGGGTCGCTCGGCGGAATGTTCATGAGGTGAACCGGGCCGCTGTCCCCGTGGTGCGGAGCGTCAGGACCGGCGTCCTCGTTCTTTTCCAGCTGCTTGAACAGGCGGAAGGCCATTTCCGAGTTCCAGCCCTCGGCGCCGAACCGTGATTCCCATTCATCAATGTCCTCGCGCGGGGCCCAGAAAGCGATGCAGGAGTTGTGGCTCGAGCAGCCGCCCATGACCTTGGCACGTGCGTGGCGCATGAACGAGTTGCCGTTTTCCTGGGGCTCGATCGGGTAGTCCCAGTCGTAGCCGGATTCGAGCAGCTCCATCCAGCGGTCCAGCTGGAGGATTTCATCCAACCCGCGGTCATCCGGCCCGGCCTCTATCAGGGCGACCTCGACGGACGTGTCCTCGCTGAGCCGGGAGGCGACCGCCGCCCCGGCGGAGCCCCCGCCGATGACGATGTAGTCGAATTCGGTCTTCTGCAGATCAGTCATGGAACTTAGTTGACCTTTCCGTGGTCGGTGAACCAGCCGGTCACCTGGGGATTGATGTTCTGGTAGATGTGCTTGGCTTCCTGGTACTCACCGAGGCCGGTGGGTCCGAGTTCCCGGCCGACCCCGGAGATGCCGAAGCCTCCCCATTCCGCCTGCGGCAGGTAGGGGTGGAAGTCGTTGATCCAGATGGTGCCGTGGCGCAGCCGGCGGGCGACGCGCTGGGTTTTTCCGGCGTCGGAGGACCAGACGGCGCCGGCCAGGCCGTAGGAAGTGTCATTCGCCAGGGCAACGGCTTCGTCTTCGCCGTTGAACGTTTCCACGGTGACTACCGGGCCGAAGGCTTCGTCCAGGAGGGCCGAGCTGCCGCGCTTCACGTTGTCCAGCACGGTGGGCGCGTAGTAGTAGCCCTTCTCGAGTTCGCCGGTGCCCCAGGTTCCGCCGCAGCGGAGCCGGGCGCCTTCTTCCTGTGCCTTCTTCACGTAGGCAGTGACCTTGTCCCGGTGCGCCTCGGAAATCAGCGGCCCGGTCTCGGCGGCTTCATCGAAGGGCCCGCCCATCCGGATCTGCTCTGCCCGGCGGACGAGTTCGGCGGTGAAGCGCTCGGCAATCGGCTCCTCGACGATCAGGCGGGCGCCGGCGGAGCAGACCTGTCCCGAGTGGACGAACGCAGCGTTCAGGGCATTGTCCAGGGCGGCGTCGAAATCCGCGTCGGCGAAGACTACGTTGGGGTTCTTGCCGCCGAGTTCGAGCGCGACCTTCTTGACCGTTCCCGCTGCGGCAGCGGCAATGGTCTTGCCGGTGGCGACGCCGCCGGTGAAGGAAACCAGGTCGACGTCGGGCGATTCCGCCAGCGGCGCTCCCGCCACGGCACCGGCGCCGAGCACCAGGTTGGCCGTGCCGCGGGGCAGGCCCAGGTCCTCAAGGACCTTCATCATCAGGATGGACGTGGACGGGGTTAGCTCCGAGGGCTTGAGCACGAAGGTGCAGCCGGCGGCCAGGGCCGGGGCGATCTTCCAGGCCGCCTGCAGCAGCGGATAGTTCCACGGCGCGATCAGCCCGCACACGCCCACCGGCTCGTACTCAATGCGGGAGACGACCTCGGGGTTCCCCGCGTCAACGATCCGGCCGGCGTTCTGGCCTGCGATCTTTCCGAAGTAGGTGAAGCACGCAGCGATGTCGTCCATGTCGATTTCGCTCTCGACCAGCCGCTTGCCGGTGTCCAGGGTCTCGGCGTGGGCGAAGTCGGCCTTGCGGGCCTTCAGCTCCGCGGCAACACGGAGCAGGAAATCGCCGCGCTCGGGGGCGGGAACCGCGGCCCATTCCCCTCGGTCGAATGCGGAGCGGGCGGCGGCAATGGCCTTGCCGGTGTCCTGCGCCGTGGCCTCGGAGACGACGGCAACCAGCTCGCCGTCGGCGGGGTTGCGGATTTCACGGGTGCCGCCGTCGGACGCGGGTACCCAGGCTCCGTCGATGAAAAGGGTTGCGGGCGTGGTCATCGTTTCTCCTCCCCGCCGACAAAGTCGGCGTCCCAGTTGTCTTTGACAACGGGGTCTTCGGTGATTGCGGTGTTTCCAGGCGCCTCACGGTTGAGGTGCAGGAATTCGAGGTGGCGTTCGTAGTGGTCAAGGACGTCGGTGATGAGCTGGTCCTTGGTGTAGCCCATGACGTCATAGCCATGGCTGCCCTCCAGCGAGAAGACCTCCATGCGGAAGTACTTCGTCTCAGCCGAGGCGCTGCGCAGGGCGTAGGAGGGGGTCTCATACTCCACGGGGTAGACCTGGTACTTGAAGGGGCGCTCGTCGCCCAGGCCCACGGTTAGGTCTGCGGTCAGGATGCCGTTCCCCGCCTCGGTCTGGCTGAGGGAAACTTCCGCACCCTTGGACTCGAGCTCGTCATGGACTTCGGCCAGAGCCGGGCAGGCCACGACCTCCACGAAGCGGGCTGCCTGCCGGCGTCCGGGATAGGACATGGCGCGGGTGAGCCGCTGGCGCCAGGTGCGGCCGCCGCGCGGATCCGGACTGCGGCCCGCGATCATGCTCGGCAGCGACGCACGGAAGCTTGCCGCCAGCGAGTGCTCAACCCTCAGTGCCTTGTACACCCCGAGCATGATGAACAGCAGCAGGATCGAAAGCGGCAGCCCCATGATGATGGTGGCGTTCTGCAGTGTGGTCACACCGCCCACCATCAGCATGGCGAGGGTCAGCAGGCCGGTGATGACGGCCCAGAAGACGCGCATCCACTTCGGGGCATCAGAGTCGGCGTCCTTCAGATGGGACGTGAAGTTGGCCATCACCAGAGCGCCGGAGTCCGCCGAGGTGACGTAGAACAGCAGCCCGGTGAAGGTTGCGATCGCTGCGGTGGCCGGCAGCCAGGGGAACTGCTCAAGCAGTCCGTAGAAGGCCCGTTCCGGCTGGTTCATGGCCACCTCGCCGAAGGCGGCGTTGCCGCCCATGACCAGGTCAAGGGCGCTGTTGCCGAAGATGGAGATCCACAGCAGGATGAAGGCGAACGGCACGATCATGACGCCGAGCACGAACTGGCGGATGGTGCGGCCGCGGGAGATGCGGGCCAGGAACAGGCCCACGAACGGTGCCCAGGCGATCCACCAGGCCCAGAAGAACAGAGTCCAGCCGGAGAGCCATTCATCCGGGCGGTCATAGGCCATGGTGTCCAGGGTCATCGCCGGGAAACGGCTCAGCACGTCGCCGATATTCTGCACGATCCCGTCGAGCAGGAAGCTGGTTTTGCCCGCGATGAGGATAAAGACCATCAGGCCCAGGGCCAGGATGACATTGAGCTCGGAGAGCCGCCGGATACCCTTCTCGACGCCGGACACCACGGAGACGGTTGCCATGAGCACGGACAGGGCAATCAGCGCTATCTGCACGGTGAGGTTCTCGGGCAGGCCGAACATGAAGCTCAGGCCGTAGTTGAGCTGGACGACGCCGATACCCAGCGAAGTGGCGATGCCGAAGATGGTGCCCAGCAGGGCAGCAATGTCCACGCCGTGTCCGAGCGGGCCGTCGATCTTCTTCCCGAAGATCGGATAGAGCGCTGAACGGATACTCAGCGGGAGGTTGTGGCGGTAAGCGAAGTAGCCGAGAGCCAGGCCCATGAGCGCGTAGAGCGCCCAGCCGGTGATGCCGTAGTGGAACAGTGTCCACACCAGCGCCTGGCGTGCGGCCTCTGCGGTGGAGCCGTCACCGGTGGGCGGGGCGAGGTACTGGGTCACCGGCTCCGAGACCGAGAAGAACATCAGGTCGATGCCGATTCCTGCGGCGAAGAGCATTGCACCCCAGGTGAAGATGCCGAATTGGGGCTTGGAGTGGTCTGGTCCGAGTTTGGTCCTGCCGATGTTGGAAAGGGCCAGGACCAGGACAAAAACCACGACCATGGTCACCACGAGGAAGTAGTACCAGCCCATGTTGGTGGAGACCCAGCCAACCATGGCTCCGATGACTTCCTCGGCGGACTCGGTGGAGATCATGGCCCAGAGGGCAATGGCCGTGATTCCCACTGCCGAGCCGGTGAAAACTACCTTGTTTGTGCGGGTTTTCTCCACGGCCGCGGGCGGCGCTTCGGATTCTGCAGTCTTGGTCATGACATCCTTCAAGGCTGTGTGAATAAAAAGTAAGGTCCCTTAGTCGTGGGCTTTAGCCTAGCAAGAGCCCATATGGCAGGCGGATTTCTGTGACCTGGGTCAACTGCGGGCACTGGGGCCGCCTGGGAGAAAGCTCATCGTCCCGTTGGGCCGGCTATCCCTCCGGCCCTGTCCGGGCCGCCGCTGTCCTGCTAACCTCCAAGAGAGTGCGGAACACGTGGCGCACCTCACATTGACCGGTTTCGGGGACGTCCGGCCGGACCGCTGGATCGATCCGGAAGCCTCCTTTGGGACCGTGCTGACGGCAAGCTGAAGGAGCGGGAATGTCCGAGTTGGACGTGTTGCTATCCGAAACCGAGCGGTCTTTTGGTCTCCGCCAGATCCAGGCCGGACACGCCCGGATGCTGGTCATCGGGCGGGATCTGCACCAACCCATCGGGGAGGTCTGGAGCGCCCTGTCTGATCCGGCCCGGATAGCGGCCTATTTTGCCCAGCCGAGCGGAGAACTGAGGCGCGGGGGCGATTATGAAATGGCGGGTTTCTCCACGGGGACCATTCTGCGGTGCGATCCGCCGCGCATGCTGACCGTGACGTGGATTCCGCCGCACGGCAATCCAGGGGAACTTGAGATCCATCTGGCGGATATTGACGGTTCAACCCGCCTGGAGCTGCTCTATGCTTCGGTTCGCAAAAAGTTCGCAGTCATCGACCCAGACGCAGGAGAATGGGCGGCCGGACCGGGATGGGAATTCTTTATAGACCGCCTGGAAGCGCACATCCAGGGCCGGGAGCTCTCATCAAACCTTGTGAGCTGGGCCCAGATGGAGGCGGAGGAGCGGGAGCTTTACCACGCGCGCAATGCCGAGTGGGAGCGCGTCCGGGAGGAGTTTGAGCGGCAGCATGCACCTCTGCCTGGACCTGAATAAACGCAGGTCAGGGCTCAGTCTAGCCTGTGGATAACTTTGCAGACTGGGGTTGAGTGAAGTACACTCAAGTTAGTTGAGTACGGTTGGATGAAGCGAGTGGGCCAGGCGTTCCATAAAGGAAACGGCACCTGGGCCGCGCAGCCCGTTCCAGCGGGATGGTGCTGAATCTGCCGGGAGCTTGAACGGTTTATCCGAGCCTGAGAAGGAGCCCGCCGTGGAAACCAAATTCACCACCAAGAGCCAGGAAGCGCTGCAGGCTGCAGCCATGAACGCCTCCACCGCCGGTAACCCCCAGATTGAGCCCGCGCACCTGCTGAAGGCTCTCATGGACCAGCGGCAGGGGGTGGCTGTTGCGCTTCTTAAGGCAGCAGGAGCCAATCCGGACGCGGTCAGCGTCGCCGCCAGCAGTGCCATCCACGACCTTCCCTCCAGCTCCGGCACGTCCGTGCAGCAGCCGCAGTTCTCGCGGCCGCTGCTGCAGGTAATCAACACCGCGCAGCAGGAGGCAGCCCAGCTTGGAGATGCCTACGTATCCACCGAGCACCTGCTGCTGGCGCTGTCGGTGGACAACAGTCCCGCCGGTAAGGCCCTGCGGGACAATAATGCCGGCCACGATGCCCTGGCCGGAGCCCTTCCCAGTGTGCGAGGAGACCGCAAAGTGACCAATGCAGATCCGGAGAATACCCTGCAGGCGCTGGAGAAGTTCAGCACCGACCTCACCGAAATGGCCCGGGCCGGAAAACTGGATCCCGTGATCGGGCGGGACTCGGAAATCCGCCGTGTCATCCAGGTGCTGAGCCGGCGTACCAAGAACAACCCCGTCCTCATCGGTGAGCCGGGCGTGGGTAAGACGGCCGTAGTGGAAGGACTCGCCCAGCGCATCGTGGCCGGGGACGTCCCGGAGAGCCTCAGCGGCAAGACGCTGCTCTCGCTCGACCTTGGGTCCATGGTTGCCGGCGCCAAGTACCGCGGCGAGTTCGAGGAACGCTTCAAGGCTGTCCTGGAGGAGATCTCCAACTCCGAGGGCCAGATAGTCACCTTCATTGATGAACTCCACACCGTCGTCGGTGCCGGTGCCGCAGAAGGATCCATGGATGCGGGCAACATGCTCAAGCCCATGCTGGCCCGCGGTGAACTGCGCCTGATCGGCGCCACCACCCTCAACGAGTACCGGGAGAATATCGAGAAGGATGCCGCCCTCGAGCGCCGCTTCCAGCAGGTGTTCGTCGGCGAACCCAGCGTGCCGGACACCATCGGTATTCTCCGCGGGCTCAAGGAGCGCTACGAGGCCCACCACAAGGTGGCCATTGCAGACTCCGCCCTCGTGGCCGCAGCCACCCTGTCCAACCGCTACATCACCGGCCGCCAGCTGCCGGACAAGGCCATCGACCTGGTGGACGAGGCAGCATCCCGGCTGCGGATGGAGATCGACTCCGCACCGGAGGAGATCGACGAACTGCGCCGCGCCGTCGACCGCCTGACCATGGAAGAGCTGGCCATCAGCGGTGAAACGGACGAGGCCTCGCTGGAACGCCTGGAAGTCCTGCGCGAAGACATGGCGAACAAGAAGGAGCAGCTGGCTGCCCTGAACGCCCGCTGGGAAGCTGAGAAAGCCGGACTGAACCGCGTGGGTGACATCAAGGCCCGGATCGACGAACTCCGGTCCCTGGCGGAAAAGGCACAGCGCGACGGCGACCTCACGGAAGCCTCCCGCATCCTGTACGGCGAGATCCCGGCGATGCAGAAGGAGCTCGACGCCGCGCAGGAAGCCGAGGAAGACAAGTTCGGGGACGGAGCCCGTGAGCTGATGGTCTCCGAGGAAGTCACCGCGGACGATATCGCCGAAGTGGTCTCGTCGTGGACGGGTATTCCGGCGGGACGGATGCTGCAGGGCGAATCGCAGAAACTGCTGGACATGGAGTCGGTCATCGGATCGCGGCTCATCGGCCAGACCAAAGCAGTTGCCGCCGTCTCGGACGCCGTACGGCGTTCCCGCGCCGGAGTTGCCGACCCGGACCGCCCCACCGGTTCCTTCCTCTTCCTGGGCCCCACCGGCGTCGGCAAGACCGAGCTTGCCAAGGCGCTCGCCGAGTTCATTTTCGACGACGAGCGTGCCATGGTCCGGCTGGATATGAGCGAGTACGCCGAGAAGCACACGGTTTCCCGCCTGGTCGGTGCCCCTCCCGGATACGTCGGCTACGAGGAAGGGGGGCAGCTCACGGAAGCGGTCCGTCGGCGCCCGTACTCGGTGATCCTGCTGGACGAGGTTGAAAAGGCGCACCCGGATGTCTTCGACATCCTGCTGCAGGTCCTCGACGACGGCAGGCTCACGGACGGCCAGGGACGCACCGTGGATTTCCGCAACGTGATCCTGATCCTCACCTCGAACCTGGGTTCACAGTTCCTGGTGGACCCCGGGCTGACGGAGGAACAGAAGCGCGAATCGGTCATGAACATGGTCAACGCCAACTTCAAGCCCGAATTCCTGAACCGCCTGGACGATGTAATTCTCTTCGATCCGCTGAACCTGGAGGAGCTGTCGGAGATCGTGGACCTGCAGGTCCAGGCACTGGCTACCCGGCTGCGGGATCGCCGCCTGACCCTGGAGGTCACGGATGCCGCCCGCGAATGGCTGGCACTGACCGGATACGACCCGGCCTACGGCGCCCGTCCGCTTCGCCGGCTGGTGCAGCGGGAGATTGGGGACAAGCTGGCCAAGGGCATCCTTGCCGGACGTATCTCAGACGGAGATACCGTGCTGGTGGACCGTCCCGAGGTCGCGGGAGACGAGCTGGCAGACCCGGGCCTGACCGTCGAAGCGGCGGCACCCGTCCGCTAATTCCGTTCCCCGCCTGACGAGGAGCAGTAAAAAGGGAGGCTCAGTGCGAGCCTCCCTTTTTACTGCTCTATTGCTTTTTACTGGGCGTTTCCCAGGTCATGGCTGAACAATGAGGGATTCGGTCAGCTCGTCACTTGGCGCCACAACAAAGCAGTCAACCCGCCGGTCACCGGTGTTCCATGAATTCTGTGTGGGAACCGCGCGGTTGAGTTCAAGATCGGTGTATTTCGACGCCGCATCCGTGTAGATGACGGACGAACACACCTCTTCTGCCTTCGCGGCCAGCGCATCGGTGCCGGGGAAGGTGTCGGAATCAGCGTAGGTGGAGGTGGCGACCAGCTGTGCATTGTGGGCGGTCTCGCAGGTCACAACGGTCACCTCGGCATTCACGCTCTGGAAGTCCTGCAGGCAGGCGCCTGCCTCCAGATCGACCGGAGATACCGAATCCTCCAGGACACCCTCACCCCGGTTGCTGTCCGCGATCACCGTGGCGAGCCAGATGCCCAGCAGCACCACAATGAGGATTGACCCCAGCAGCACCAGCGTGCGGGTGGTCTTGCCCGGGCCCTTGCCGCGGGCGGCTGCTTCCTCGGCCTCACGGGTCCGCCGCGCACGGCGAGAGTCCGCCGGGACGGCACTGGCACCGGAAGGGTTCACCGTGTGGACTACGCCCGTGTCGTCGGGATCCTTTTTGCTCAGCGTCAGTGACTCGAAGGAGTCAGTGACGGGAGCCGCGACGTCGGAGCTGCCGCCCTGGATAGTCGATGTATGGATCCGCGGACCGGCCGCCTTGGACGCAGCATCGTCTTCATCCTGGGGGCTGTCCTTGGCACTGCCGGCTTCCGTGGCATCCTCGTTCGAGCCGTTGTCCTCGGCAGGTGCCTCGGCAGGTTTCGGGGATGATTGAGGGCGAGGCTCCACGGGAGCGTCCGCGGCCTCGGCGTCATCATCGGCTGACTCGTCTGATGGCTTATCGCCGGATCCGTCCTTGGACTGGCCGGCGGCCGTGTCAGTGTTCGAATCGCCGTCTACGGCGGATTCGCTCGACGGTTCGCCCTGCGTGTCATCCGCTGCGGCGGGTTCCAGCTCCGTGAGCCCTGCCCCCGGCTCGACGGCGACTTCCGTGCCTTCGGGGGCGGGCTCGGAGATTCCTGCCTGCTTACCGGCTTCGGCAGCCTCCTCGGAGACTGCCCGCACCTCGGCGGCGGTTTCCGGCAGGGAAGCCGCCTCGGCGGCATCGGTGCTGATGGCCGGCGTCCCCAGCGACGGTTCGTCGAGGTGAACGTCATCAGCGGGAATGACTTTGGGCTCCGGCGGGGCCGCGTCCTGCGACTCGGCGTCGAAAGCGCCGTCCCACAGCTCGGCGTCGTGCCCGCCGTCGGTGGACAGCCAGGCCGGGGCGTCGGTGTGGGCGGACAGGTCGGGAACGGCAGCCGCGGTCGTTTCGGCGCCTGCACCTGTTTCCGGGGACTGGGCGGGTGCGGCGGCACTGGTCTGCGCAGTTCGGCCGTCGCCGGTTGCAGCAGCGGCGTTTTTGCCGGTTCCGGGGGCGGCGTTCGTCCCGGCAGCCTCGGGCCCGGTCGGAGTCGATGACGGTTCGTCCGCCGGACTCGAATTCTTCTTGGCTCCGGGGCCGGTGCGGACAGCGGGACGCTTGGCTCCGCCCTTTGAACCCAGCAGGCCCTTCTGGACGCCACCCTGGTTGGCGGCGGCCGGACGCCGTGCTCCGGAACCCTTGCCGCGTCCTGATTTTCCGGGCTTGGCAGGTTTGGCGGGCTTGGCTGAACCGGCGCCCCGCTCCGGGTCGGTGGGGCCGGAGCGCCCGTTGGAGGCGGACAGCTGGGGCTTAATAACTGGAATGCTCCTTGTAGCAGGGTTGTTCCGGACCGGGGGTGCAGTTCGCGGTGTGGGCGGCTTGGCACTGGATCCCTTGGGGCGCGCGGTACTTCCGTTCGGGGTGGAAGGGCGCGGGGACTTCCCCGGCTGGGCTGTTCCCTGCCGCGGTGTCCTCTTTTGATCGCTCATGGTGAACGCCGGTCCTCCCTGTCCATGGCCGCAAAAGTGTCCCGCGGCATCTGTTCCTCCCTGACTTTAGCGAATTTGCAGGTCGCGGCGCAGTACGCACCTGCGGGAGAGAAGGACTAAACTGGGAAGTTGAGTGCGCCTGCGGGTCCTGAGGGGCACAACCCAGCGGAAAACATGTAACCTGTAGTTACGACAAATTGACCAAATATTCCGGGGCCTCGCTCTCCTGCCCGAGCGACCACCTCCGGATCGACGCAAAAAGGGGGTCACGCCATGGGGCGCGGCCGTCAAAAGGCAAAAGCAACCAAGCAGGCACGCGAGATGAAGTACTTCACTCCTGCCACGGACTACTCAGCCCTGCAGCGTGAGCTGTCAGGACCCTCGAGCCGTCCGTCGAGTCGATATCCCGAGGAACCGGCCGAGCCGGACTACTCGGCGTACGAGGATAAGTACGCAGATCAATTTGGCGATGAAGACGATGATGATGAGGGTTCCCGCCGCATCGGATAGATGCCGGCAAACCCATTCTTCGGCAAACTGATTGCCCTCCTTCAGCGGATCACCAGCACGGTGGATCCGCTGAAGGGCGTTAAAGGCGGTAATTCCCCTTCGCCGTTCCCTCCATCGAGATGACAGAAACTGCCCGTATCAAGGCTGATACGGGCAGTTTCTGTCATCTCGATGAGGCGGGGGCAGAGCCTCCGGAATGGCTAGGCGTAACTGCCCACCAGGCGGACGGCACCGCCGTCGACGCCCTTGGCGCCCTGGACGTAGTTGGGATCGCCGGCCTCGGAATCCGAGACGGCTCCGACGGTACCCATGGTCCAGGCCGGAACACCGCGTTCGCCCAGGCGGGCCAGCGCAGCGTCCGCACCGGCGGCGTCGACAATCGCCACCATTCCGACGCCCAGGTTCAGGGTGCGCTCCAGGTCCGGCAGCGGTACATTGCCGAGCTCGCTGACGAGCTTGAAGACCGGCGGCAGTTCCCAGGTTGAACGGTCCACGGTGGCTTCCAGGCCCTTAGGCAGGACCCGGGCCAGGTTGGCGGCAAGCCCGCCGCCGGTCACATGGCTGAAACCGTGCACTCCAGCGGGCGCGTAGCGGGCCAGGTCCAAGCAGTCGGCAGCGTAGACGCGCGTAGGCTCCAGCAGCTCTTCGCCGAGGGTGCGCCCAAGCTCCGGGATCTGGCGTTCAAGCTGCCAGCCGGCGTGGTTGATGACGCGGCGCACCAGGGAGTAGCCGTTGGAATGGATGCCGGAGGACGCCATGCCAATAACGACGTCGCCCTCCCGCACGCGCTCCGGGCCCAGCAGGTCCGCAGCTTCCACGACGCCGGTGGCGGCACCGGCGACGTCGTACTCGTTCACGCCCAGCAGGCCGGGGTGTTCAGCGGTCTCGCCGCCCACCAGGGCGGTGCCGGCAACTTCGCAGGCAGCCGCGATGCCGCGGACAATGTCCGCGATACGCTCCGGCACTACCTTGCCGCAGGCGATGTAGTCGGTCATGAACAGCGGCTCCGCGCCGACGACGACGATGTCATCAACCACCATGCCCACCAAGTCGAACCCGATGGTGGAGTGGATATCCAGTGCCTGGGCAATGGCGACCTTGGTACCAACGCCGTCGGTGGAGCTTGCCAGCAGCGGCTTCTTGTAGGCCAGCAGCCGGGAAACGTCATAGAGCCCGGCGAATCCGCCCACCCCGCCAAGGACCGAGTCGTTGTGGGTTGCCTTGACCGCTGCCTTCATTAGTTCGACGGCCCGGTCACCGGCCTCGACGTCCACCCCTGCGGAGGCATAGGTGATGGCGTTTTCGCTCGCGCTCATACCGATTCTTTCTTGTCTGTTGGGGTCAGGAGGGTCTCGAACTCACTGTCCGGTCCCGGATCACAGCCGTTGGAGCCGTCCGCGTCGGACGGATTTTCCAGCAGGTTCTTGCCCAGCCGGTCTGCCGGGGGCAGCTCGATGGGGTACCGGCCGGTGAAGCAGGCTGTGCAGAGCTTTTCGCGCGGCTGCTGGGTGGCCCCAATCATGCCGTCTTCGGAAATGTAGGCGAGGGAATCAGCGCCGATAGACGTGCAGATTTCCTCCACCTTGGCGCCGTTGGCGATCAACTCGGCGCGGGAAGCGAAGTCGATTCCGTAGAAACAGGGCCACTGGACCGGCGGAGAGGAAATCTTGACGTGGACTTCCTTGGCGCCGACTTCCCGGAGCATGCGCACGATTGCACGCTGGGTGTTGCCGCGGACGATCGAGTCGTCCACCACCACCACGCGCCTGCCGCGGATGACGGACTCGAGGGCGTTGAGCTTGAGCTTGATTCCTAGCTGGCGAAGGGTCTGGCTCGGCTGGATGAAGGTACGCCCCACGTAGGAGTTCTTGACGAACCCGTGCGCGAAGGGGATGCCGGACTGCTCGGCGTAGCCCACGGCCGCGGGTGTGCCGGATTCGGGGACCGGAATGACAATGTCCGCTTCGACGCCGTTTTCGCGGGCCAGCTGGCGGCCCATCTCAACCCGGGATTCGTAGACCGAACGGCCGTTGATCGAAGCGTCCGGGCGCGCAAGGTAGACGTACTCGAAGACGCAGCCCGCCGGCGTCGGCTCCCCGAACATCTGGGAACGGATGCCGTTCTCGTCAATGGCGATGAACTCGCCGGGCTTGATCTCACGGATGAAGCTTGCGCCGACGGTGGCCAGGGCCGAACCTTCGGAGGCCACAACCCAGCCGCGGTTCAGCCGGCCGAGTACCAGCGGGCGCACGCCGTAGGTGTCGCGGGCCGCGTACAGGGTTCCTTCGTCCATGAAGACGAAGGAGAACGCGCCGCGCAGCTTGGGCAGCAGTTCAAGTGCGGTTTCTTCCAGGGAGCGGCCGTCAGTCCCGTTCAGCAGGGCGGTGACGAGGGCGGTGTCCGAGGTGTTGCCCTGGGCAATTTCGCCCGAGCGGGGGCGTCCCTGGCGGGCCAGGATCATTTCGTAGAGTTCGGCGGAGTTGGTCAGGTTGCCATTGTGGGCCAGCGCCACGGTGCCGGCGGCCGTCGCGCCGAGGGTGGGCTGGGCGTTCGCCCAGTGCGAGGCACCGGTGGTGGAGTACCGGCAGTGCCCAATCGCAATGTGGCCCAGAAGAGTGTTCAGGGTGGTTTCGTCGAAGACCTGGGACACCAGTCCCATGTCCTTGTAGACGCTGATCCGGCTGCCGTCGCTTGTAGCGATGCCCGCGGATTCCTGTCCGCGGTGCTGCAGCGCGTACAGACCGTAATAGGTAAGCTTCGCTACCTCTTCGCCGGGGGCCCAGACGCCGAAGACTCCGCAGGCATCCTGCGGTCCTTTTTCGCCGGGCATGAGATCGTGGGAAAGCATTCCGTCACCGCGTGCCATGGAAGACATTCTCTCACGCCCGCCGGGTACGAACGGCTCCGGGGCAGAGCGTTACGCGGTGGGGGAAGTGCCTGTGCTATCGGGCTCGTCGTCTGCCGCCTCAACCACTGCGTGCTCGGAGCGGCGGATGCTGATCCGGTCCAGGATCAATGCGGCGATGGAACCCAAAGCCACACCGGGGAGAGCGAACATCACGGTGAAGAATCCCAGGACGGCTTCCCGGGTGTACTGCGGGTTCTCGTCTCCGGTGTACGCCATGATCAGGGCGGTAATAAAGGCAGCGACCACGCCCAGCGCCATAAAAGGTACAAAGCGGGGAGCTCGGCGGATGGTGATCTCGCGGCGTTCAGGGCTGTGCTGCTCGGAAGTCATGCCCAAATTCTACCGGCAGTAGAGATTAGGCTGTCCCGCCCCCGGCAAGCCGCGGAAACAGTGGCAGGCATTCGGACAGGTCCGCACGCAGCCCGGAGGCGGAAACCTTTCCGGCAGCCACCGCGTCAGCCCATGCCAGGGCGCCTGTCACCAGCCCCAGCCAGGTGGCGGCGTCGGTCTCTACGACATTCGGGGGAGTACCCCGGGTGTGCCGGGGGCCGGGAATGCACTGGGTGACGCCGAAGGGGGGAACCCGCACCTCGACAGAGTTGCCGGGCACCCGTTCAGCGAGTTCCTCGAGGGCGTAGCGGACCGCCATCGCGGTGGTGTTCCGGTCTGACGGTCCGGCCGCTGCCGCGGCGAGGGCGGCCGTGCCGTCTGCCGAAGAAATCCTGCGCCGTGCCATGGCTAGTCCAGCAGCGCGGTGACCGGCGCGGCGAGCCGCAGGCTGCCGACGGGCTCGCCGCCGCCGAGTACCGGCGGAACGGTTTTGGCCAGGACCTTGAAGACGCCCTCCGGGTCAATGGCACCGCTGGCGGCGAGCAGCGTCAGGCCCACGAGGGTGGCGGCGCGGCCGTTGCCGTCGAGCATTTTCAGTGCCACGGAAACCCCGGTGTCCGTACCCAGTACCAGGACGCCTTCGGCGCCGCTCTTGGCGATGATGCCGAGGTCTTCCATGACCACGGAGTTCTCCTTGCCGGCGCCGTGAACGCCCCAGGGGTAGTCCAGCATTGCTGTTGCCACGGTGGCTGCGCGCGCATCGCCCAGCTTGTCTGACGGCGCCTTGGCCAGCTTGCCGATCCCGCGTGCCAGCCCGGTCAGGGATACCGCAGCCAGCGGAGCCCCGCAGCCGTCAATGGCCCAGTGCGCGGGCTTTTCCTCGCAGAAGTCCTCGAAGACCCGGGCGATTCCCTGCTGCAGCGGATGGGACGGATCAAGGTACGTCCGGGTGTCCCAGCCGTTCTCGGTGCAGGCCCACAGGAATGCCGCGTGCTTGCCGGAGCAGTTGAAGGCAATCCGCTGCTTGCCCTTGCCGGCACGGATCAGCTCGGTCCGTGCCTGTTCGTCCTGCGGCCAGTCCGCCGGGCACTGCAGGTCCTCTTCAGTGACGCCCGCAGCCTGGAGCATTCCGCGGACCACATCGGTGTGTTCCTTTGCGCCGATGTGGCTGGCAGCGGCCAGCGCTACCTGCGGACCCCGCAGCGGTACGCCGGCCTGCATCGTGGCAACGGCCTGGAACGGCTTGAGCGACGAACGCGGGAACACCGGGGTGGCGATGTCGCCCAGGGCTGTGACCACCGACCCGTCACCGGAAAGCACGACGGCGGAACCCACGTGGCGGGATTCAATGAAGCCGTTGCGCTCCAGGACAGCGAGTTCAACGGCATCAGAGGCAGCAAAGGTGGCAGACATACTGCCAGTGTACGGAAGTCCGGCACCCGTCCGGGACGCCGGAAAAGCCCGGCGGAAAGGCTCCGCCCCGGCAGCACGGGAGAGGGCGCGGGCAGCGAAGCAGGGGAGCGATGACCGCCCCAGCACCGCCATCGAGGCAGCCTCCCTCGCTGCCCGGCCCGGCGGGGCCAAAGCCCCGCCGTGATTCACTATCCGGCGGCAGGCGCCGCCGGGCAACGGGTCGGCGGGAAATCCACCCCTGCGCGGGCCGCGTCACGGAGCAGCGGCGGCTTTCGGGGCGTGCATCCCAGCCAGTAGTCTGAACTCTTGTGAAGGTTCTCGTTGTTGGCCCCGGCGGCCGCGAACATGCCATTGTCCGGGCCCTGCTGGCCGACCCCTACGTTTCGGAAGTCCACGCGGCTCCCGGCAACGCGGGCATCGCGCAGGTAGTGCCAGTCCATTCCATCAACGCCAGCGATCCGGAAGCCGTGACAGCCCTGGCCCGTGAGCTCGGTTCCGACCTCGTCGTCGTCGGCCCGGAAGCGCCGCTGGCAGCCGGTGTTGCAGACGCCCTCGCGGAGGCCGGCATTCCGGTTTTCGGTCCTTCCAGGGCAGCAGCCCAGCTGGAAGCCTCCAAGGCTTTCGCGAAGCAGGTCATGGCCGAGGCGAACGTGCCCACGGCAATGGCCCGGGTCGCTGCGACACCGGACGAAGCCGCCGACGCGCTGGACACCTTCGGTGCTCCCTACGTGGTCAAGGATGACGGGCTGGCCGCCGGCAAGGGCGTTGTGGTGACATCGGACCGGGACGAAGCGCTGGCCCACGCGCAGGCCTGTTTCGACGCCGGCGGAACGGTGGTCATCGAGGAGTTCCTGGACGGCCCCGAGGTCTCCCTGTTTGTCCTCTCCGACGGGCGGCACGTGGTGCCGCTGGCCCCGGCCCAGGACTTCAAGCGCATCTTCGACAACGACGAAGGCCCCAATACCGGCGGCATGGGCGCCTACTCCCCGCTGGAGTGGGCCCCGGCCAACCTGGTGGACGATGTCATTGCCCGGGTGGCGCAGCCCACCGTGGATGAGATGGCCTCCCGCGGCACACCGTTTGTCGGAGTGCTGTACTGCGGCCTGGCCCTGACCTCCCGCGGACTGCGGGTGATCGAGTTCAACGCGCGCTTTGGCGATCCGGAAACCCAGGCCGTGCTGGCCCGGCTGAAGACCCCGCTCGGCGGACTGCTGCTGGCTGCCGCCAAGGGTGAACTGGATGCCATGGAACAGTTGAAGTGGGATGCCCGCACGGCAGTCGCCGTCGTCGTCGCGTCCGAAAACTACCCTGACACTCCGCGCACCGGCGACCCGATCCTGGGACTCGTGGAAGCCGAGGCGATCGAGGGCGTTCACGTGCTGCATGCCGGCACCGCCATCGAAGCCAACGAGATCGTGAGCGCGGGCGGACGGGTCCTGGCCGTCGTCGCGCTGGGGGAGAACCTGGCGCAGGCCAGGGAACTCGCCTACCAGGGCGTGGACGCCATTGACCTTGAGGGTTCCCAGCACCGCGGTGACATCGCGCTGAAAGCCGAGCGCGGCGACATCGTGGTCCCTGCCGGCAGCGCAGGCGCTGACATCGAAGAGGACCTGGCATGAGCACCGCACCGCAGCTGGACGGCTGGAACCACATCTACTCCGGGAAGGTGCGGGACCTGTACGTGCCCGCCGGACCGGACGCCGCGCAGGACCGGGTGCTGGTTGTGGCCAGCGACCGGATCAGCGCCTACGACCACGTGCTCTCCAGCATCATCCCGGACAAGGGCCGCATCCTGACGCAGCTGAGCCTGTGGTGGTTCGAGCAGCTGGGCAGCGTTCCGAACCATGTTCTTTCCGCTGACGAGGGCGTGCCCGCCGAGGTGGCCGGCCGGGCCATGATCTGCAAGAAGCTTGAAATGTACCCCGTGGAAGCCATTGCCCGCGGCTACCTCACCGGCTCCGGACTGGCGGAGTACCGGCAGTCGCAGACCGTGTGCGACGTTCCGCTGCCCGCCGGGCTCGTTGACGGCTCGCGGATTGAGCCGGCTATTTTCACTCCCTCGGCCAAGGCCGAGGTGGGCGAACATGACGAGAACATCAACTACGACGCCGTCGTGGCCGCGGTGGGTGCCGAGACGGCCGCGCAGATCCGGGACCTGACCCTGGAGATCTACACCACGGCCGAGGCCATTGCGCGGGACCGCGGAATCATCCTGGCGGATACCAAGGTGGAGTTTGGCCTGGACCCGGCCACCGGCCTGGTAACCCTGGGCGACGAGGTACTCACCCCGGATTCCTCGCGCTTCTGGGACGCTTCGCTGTACGAACCGGGCAAGGCCCAGCCTTCCTTCGACAAGCAGTACGTCCGGGACTGGCTGACCTCGCCCGAGTCCGGCTGGGACAAGGCAGCGGACACCCCGCCGCCGCCCCTGCCCGAGGACGTTATCGACCGCACGCGTGCGAGGTACGTTGAGGCGTACGAGCGGCTGACCGGAAAGAGCTTCGTCTAGGATTTCCATGACCGCAGGCCCCGGGGTTTCCCGGGGCCTGCGGTGTTGTGTGGCGCCTGTCGCGCGGACTTAGCGGAAGAACGTCAGGTGGGTGACGCCATCGTCAGCCGCTTCCGAGCGGGCCTCATAACCGTTCTCCAGGCCGCGCAGGCCCTCCCACAGGTTGATGCCGCGGCCCAGCAGGATCGGTGTGATGCCCACGTGAATCCGGTCCACCAATCCCGCTTCAAGAAACGATTTTATGACCGTTGGCCCCCCGCCAATCCGAACGTCCTGGCCGGCCGCGGCGTCGAGGGCCCGGTCCAGGGCTTCCTGCGGCGAGGTGGCAAGGAACTCGAACCGGGTCCCGTCGGGCATGTCGATGGGTTCACGGGCGTCATGGGTGAGGATGAAGACCGGGTACTGGAACGGCGTCTCATCTCCCCACCAGCCCTTCCACTCGGGATCGTCCGGGAAATTGTGCAGGCCGAACATCCCGGCGCCCATGATTTCCGCCCCGATGCCCTCGAAGTAGGCGGCGGCGTATGTGTCATCCACCCCGGTGGTGCCCTTACCGGGCTGCTTCAGCACCCGCTCCTGGAAGGTACGCGTGGCGGTATATGGCCCAACCAGCCGTCCCCAGTCTTCCCCGAACGGCTTCTCCCGAGTCTGGTCCGTGGTGGTGGCGTACCCGTCAAGGGAGATGTTCAGGTCAACGCGGACAGCCATGGGAACTCCTGGTGTCTTGGTGAGGGATGTTCCAGAGCATACTCGCCGGCACAGCAAAAAGGACCCATCGAAAACGATGGGTCCTTTCCTGTTTTGGTCGGGGTGACAGGATTTGAACCTGCGACCTCGTCGTCCCGAACGACGCGCGCTACCAAGCTGCGCCACACCCCGTAACCACTGCTCATCCGGAGGTTTCCCTCCCGGCCAAGCAACTTTACAAGTGTACTCGACAACCTGCGGGAGCGCGAAATCAGCGCCCTGCGACAGGCAACAGCGTTACACGAGCGAGTCCTGCCAGGCGGCATTGAGTGCCGCGAAGCGTCCGGTTCCGCTGGTGAGCTCGGCAGGCGTGCCGTCTTCCACCACAGCGCCGGAATCCATGACCAGCACCCGGTCCGCGATTTCAACCGTTGAAAGCCGGTGGGCGATGATCAGCGCGGTCCGGTTGCCCAGCAGCGTCTTCAAGCCCTGCTGCACCAGCCGCTCGCTGGGCACGTCCAGGGAGGACGTCGCTTCGTCGAGAATCAGCACCGCCGGGTCGGCGAGGAAGGCGCGGGCAAAGCTGATCAGCTGGCGCTGCCCGGCCGAGACCCGGCCGCCGCGCTTGTTTACATCGGTCTCATAACCCTCGGGCAAAGACTCGATGAAATCGTGGGCGCCCACGGCACGGGCAGCGGCTTCGATTTCCTGCGGCGAGGCGCCCGGTTTGCCCAGGGCAATGTTCTCCGCCACCGAGCCGCTGAACAGGAACGCTTCCTGGGTAACCATGACGACGGCGCGGCGCAGGTCGCGCTGCGTGAGGTTCCGCAGGTCCACGCCGTCCAGCAGCACTGCACCGTCCGATGGGTCATAGAACCGGGCGATCAGTTTGGCGAGGGTGGATTTGCCGGCACCGGTCTGGCCCACCAGGGCCACGGTCTGCCCGGCGGGGATGTGCAGGTCCAGTCGGGGCAGGACCAGCGGGCCGTCCCCGTAACGGAATTCGACGCCGTCGAACCTTACGTCCCCCTTGGCGTCCCGAAGTTCCACCGGCTGGCGGGGCGGACGGACGGTGGGGACTTCTTCCAGCAGGCCGGACACCTTTTCGAGGGCCGCGGAGGCGGACTGGAACGAGTTGTAGAACATGGCCATCTGGTCCACCGGCTGGAAGAACCGCTTGGCGTAGAGCAGCAGGGCCAGCAGCGCGCCGACTTCCAGGCCGCCGTCGAGCACCCGGTAACCGCCCACCAGCAGCACCACGGCCACGGTCGCGTTGCCGATGAAGATCAGGCCGGGCTGGAACACACCGTTGAGGTTGATGGAGCGGAGGGTGGCCCGGCGGTAGTCCTCGGCCAGTTCGTCATTCTTCTCGGCGTTGACGGTCTCCCGGCGGAAGGCCTTCACGGCGCGGATGCCGGTCATCGTTTCGATGAAGTGGACGATCAGTTTTGCCGAGGTCACCCGGGAGGCCCGGTACGCGATCTGGGAGCGCTTCTGGTACCAGCGGGTCAGCAGGAACATCGGCACGAACGCCACGCAGAGCAGCACTCCGGTGCGCCAATCCAAGGCGAAGATGCTGACGGCCACGAAGACCATGTACATAGCACCCGAGGCCAGGGAACTGATGCCCGAATCCAGCAGTTCACGCAGCGCCTCGAGGTCCGAGGTCTGGCGCGAGATGATTCTGCCCGAGGTGTAGCGTTCATGGAACTCGAGGCTCAGCCGCTGGGTATGCCGGAACACCCGGAGCCGCAGGTCCAGCAGCATTGCCTGGCTGAGCTGCGCCGTGGAACGGACGTAACCTGCCGTCAGCCCGGCCGCCAGGACCGCCGCGAGCAGGTAGGTGCCGCCGGCCGCCAGCAGCGGAAGGGAACTGCCGTCCTGCAGGGCGGGCAGGGCGTGGTCGATGCCGAAGGCGATGATCGCGGGTCCGGCGACCCGGGCGGCCTGCGAGAACACCACCAGTGCGATGGTGAAGATGAACCGTCCGCGGTTGGGGCGGACCAGGGACGCCAGCAGGGATAGCGAACGACGCCGCACGGCCAGGTTCTGCTCCCGGTCCAGGTCCAGGTTGTCCTCGCCGGACGTGCCAACGGCGTTGTCTGCCCGTGCCGGGCCCGGCAGGGGCGCACCGGGACGGCGGATGCTGAACCGGCTCACCGGAGAACCCCTCTTTCGTCTTCGAGTCCACTGTCCAGGTCCTGCGGCGAGGCCGGGAGGCTGGCGATCACGTGGCGGTAGTGCTCATTCTGGGCCAGGAGCTCAGCGTGGGTGCCGACGGCGGCGATCCTGCCGTCCTGTATCAGGGCCACCCGGTCCGCCAGGGAGACTGTGGAGGGACGGTGGGCCACCACCAGCGTGGTGGTCTCCGCGAGGACCTCGCGGAGCCGGTGCTCCACCAGTTCCTCGGTGCGTACGTCCAGCGCGGAGAGCGGGTCATCCAGAACCAGGACCGTGGGCCGGGCAGCAATCGCACGTGCCAGGGCCACGCGCTGGCGCTGCCCGCCGGAAAGACTGAGTCCCTCTTCCCCGATCAGCGTGTCCACGCCGTCCGGAAGCGAATAGACAAACTGGGCCTGCGCCACGTCCAGGGCTTCACGCAGAAGGTCCTCGGCCTCGGAGCCGCTGGCGGCGTCAGCTCCGAGCAACACATTGTCCCGGACTGAGCTGGAGAACAGGGTGGTCTCCTCGAAGGCCACCGATACGATGCGGCGCAGTTCCGTCAGCGGGTAGTCCCGCACGTCGACGCCGTCGATCCGGATGCTGCCGGCGGTGACGTCGTATAGCCGGGGGACCAGCTGCAGCAGAGTGGACTTGCCGCTGCCGGTGATGCCGACCAGCGCCATGGTCTCACCGGCACGCAGGTCCAGGCTCACGCCGTCGAGCACGTCCGGGCGGTCCGGCGCGGCGTCCGGGTAGGCAAAGTGCACGTCCTCGAAGGAAAGCCGGCCGTGGACTTCCTTCGGCTGCACCGGGTGTTCCGGATCGGTGATGGTGCGCCTGGCATCCATGACCTCGAAGTGCCGGTCGATCGCGGTGGCGGCCGTCAGCGTCATGGACAGCAGCGGTCCCATGGACTCCACCGGTCCGGCAACCACCGCAGCGGTGGCAAAGAAAGCCACCAGCGCACCAATGCTCACCTGTCCGTCGTTGACCAGCAGGATGCCCAGGACCAGGGAGACAGCCAGTGCTGCCTCCGGAAGGAGAGTCACCACCAAGGAGAACTTGGCCAGTGAATTCGCCTTGTACACCTCGGTCTGGCGCAGGCCCTCGGCCTGCTCTTCGAACGCGTCCAGCGCCTCGGAACTGCGGCCGAAAGCCTTCAAAACGCGGATGCCGTGGACCGATTCTTCCACGGTGGTAGCCAGGTCTCCGGCCTGGTCCTGGCTTCGGCGAGATACCCGGCCGTAGAAGCGCCGGAACTTGAAGCCGTAAACGATGATCGGCACGGCGGCGAGCAGGAACACGATGGCCAGCTGCCAGGCAGTGAAGAACATGATGGTGACGCCAATGAGCACTGTCAGTGCCGTGACGATCAGCATCAGGGCGCCGAATGCCATCCAGCGGCGGATCAGGTTCAGGTCGCTCATGGCGCGGGAGAGCAGCTGCCCGGAGCCCCAGCGGTCATGGAACGCGACGGAAAGGTCCTGCAGGTGGCGGTAAAAGGAGGTCCGCAGGCTGGTTTCCACAAGAGTGGACGGCGCGACGGCGAACTGCCGCCGCAGTGCCATGAACACGGCCTCCAGCGTCCCCAGGGCCAGGACGATGCCGGTGGCCCACCACAGTGCGGTGACTGCACCGCCGGGGGCGAGGTAATTGTTCACCAGGACCCGGAGGACCTGCGGGATGGCCAGCGCGACGACGCTGGCGCCGACCGCGCAGAGGAAGCCAAGGAACAGCCGGGGGAGGATCGGTTTGATGTGCGGGTACAGGCGCCCCAGGGATTGCCACAATGATGTCTGCGGGGGCATGAATCCTCTTCGAGATCGAGAGGTCCGCGCCGAGGGGTGCGGGCCGGATACCGCTCAATCCTAGGCCACGCCGGGCATGGTTACGACGCCGCGTGCCGGTTTCGCCCCTTCCGCCGAGAGGCCACTTACGGCTCGTTTCGGCGCTCTAAGAAGCCGTAACTGGCCTCTCGGCGGGGGTGAGGGTGAGCAGCACGGCTTCCGGCCTGCAGGCGAACCGCACCGGGGCGAACCGGGAGGTGCCGATGCCGGCCGAGACGTTCAGCGGCACGGTGCGGCCGTTGTGTTCCCAGTCCGTCAGGCCCTTGGCCCGCCAGGTGGGAAGGTCGCAGTTGCTCACCAGAGCGCCGTAACCCGGAATGCAGACCTGCCCGCCGTGGGTGTGTCCGGCCAGGATCAGCTGGGCACCGCCGTCGGTGAAGTAATCCAGCACCCGCTGGTACGGGGCATGCGCGACGCCAATGCGCACGTGCCGTGCGGAGGACGACGTCGAGCTCCCGGCCGGGAAGCCAGCATACCGGTCGCGCTTCAGGTGCGGATCATCAACGCCGGAGAAGTCCAGGCGCAGACCGTTGAGGACCACGGACTGGTTCCGGTTGGTGAGGTCGATCCAGCCCGCGTTGCCGAAGGCCGTGAACATGTCTGCCCAGGGCAGTTTGGCCGGATTCTTCCGCAGCTTGGACGGCGAGGTGAAGTACGTGAACGGGTTCTTCAGGACGGGCGCGTAGTAGTCATTGGAGCCGGGAACGAACACGCCGGGGAACCGCATCAGCGGCTTCAGCGCTTCCAGCAGCGGAGGCACGGCCTGCTGATGGCTGAGATTGTCCCCGGTATTGACCACCAGATCGGGTTCCAGGTCCGCCAGGGAGTGCAGCCAGCGGGTCTTGCGGTCCTGGCCGGGAACGTAGTGGATGTCCGAGAGATGGAGGACCCGCATCGGCTTGCTGCCCGCAGGGAGCACCGCCACCGTCTCGGTGCGGATGCCGAAGAGGTTCCGCTCGATGAGGGAGCCGTAGGCGAGGGCCGCAGCGCCGGCAGCCGCGAAGCTGCCGGCGGTCCACGCGGCGGATCGAAGGACCGGGGCCACCGGATGTTCAGTTGCCAAGGTCAGTCGTCGTTGTTCCGGTTGTTGCCGTTGTTGCCGTTGTTGCCGTTGTTGCCGCTGTCCCGGTTGTTGTCCCGGTTCGGGGCAGGGGAGCTGGGGGCCGGTCGGGCCGGGGCAGGAGCCTGCCCCACGATGTTGGCCGGCGGGGCGGGGAACGGATCTGCCCGGTACTGGCCCGGGACGCGCTGGATGAAGTTCTTCCACGACGGGCCGGCAATCAGGGAGCCGTCGATCTCGGGGTAGTACCGGCCGCCGATCAGCTTCTCGGACATGGTGGTGTTGTTGGCTTTCCAGTTGCCAATCCAGGATGCCGTGGAGAGTCCGGTGCTGTAGCCCATGAACCAGGTCTGGGACCGGTAGTCATTGGTACCGGTCTTGCCGGCAGTGGGCACGCCCACCTGCAGGTTGATGCCGGAGCCGTTGGTCATCACGCGCTGGGTGGCCACGTTGACGCCCTGGGCCACTTCCTTGCGCATGACCTGCTCGCAGTCCTGTTCCGGAACCGGGTATTCAGTTCCGTCGCTGCTCTTTACCGACTCCAGTGCACGGGGTTCGCACATAAGGCCGTCAGCGGCGAAGGTCGCAAAGCCCGTTGCCATGGACAGCGGCGAGGCGTCGCCGCCGCCGCCGAAGGTCGACGGCGGGTTCACGGCCAGCATCTCGCGTTCACCGGAGGCGCTCTTGCCGTTGTGCACACCCGAGGCGAAGGCCATCTGCTGGAACTTGCACAGGTCCAGCTCATTGGCTTCAGCCAGCGTGATGGTGTTCAAGGACTGGGCCAGGCCATCCAGCACTGTCGTGTTGCGGTAGTTCGTGTCTCCGTAGTTAATCGGAGTCCACGGGTCAAGGATGGCGTACCGGCCGCCGGGCAGGCAGCTGGCGTTCCAGGTGTGTCCGGCAGGGTACGTCCGCTTTTGGCCGTTCAGCTGGGCGTTGAGCGTCTTGCCCGAATCGAGCCACGCAGCCACCGTGAACGGCTTGTACGTGGAACCGGGCTGGAACCCGCCCAAACCGTTGAGGATCTTGTTGGGATCGCCGTCCTGGTACGCGTCCACGTTGAAGTTCTGCACGGAGTTACCGGGTGCCAGTTCAGGGGTGTACCGGGTGTTCTGCGCCATCACCAGGATTTTGCCGGTGCCCGGCTCCACGCTGACCATTGAGTGGCCGATTTCCGCATCGGTGGTGTCCGGATTGGCGGTCTCGTTGATCGCTGCCTGGGCCGCGTTCTGCAGGGTGGGGTTGAGCGTGGTGGTGATGCTCAGTCCGCCGCGGTACAGCAGCTTATTGCGGTCCTCCGGGGTGGCTCCGTAGCGGTCATCGTTGAGCACCAGCTGCTTGACGTAGTCACAGAAGTAGGGCGCCTGCTCCGCGCCGACACAGCCGTTGAGGACCGGGGTGAGGTTCAGCTCGAGGCCGGTGGCAACCGCGGCGTCGTGCTCTTCCTGGGTGATGCGGCCCTTATCCAGCATCGCGTCCAGCACGAGGTTCCGCCGGGCAAGGGAACGCTCCGGGTTCAGTTCCGGGCTGTAGAAGGTGGGGCCGTTGACCACGCCGGCCAGCAGTGCGGCCTGCGCGATGCTCAGGTCCTTGGCATCGACGTTGAAGAAGTACTTGGAGGCTGCCTGCACGCCGAAGGTGGTTCCGCTGAACGGAACAATGTTGAAGTAGCCTTCCAGGATCTCGTCCTTGCTGAGCTCCTTCTCCACGGCAATGGCCAGCTTGATTTCGCGCAGCTTGTCACCGACGGTCTTCTGTCCGCTGAAGACCACCTCCCCGCCTTCCTGGAGGTTGGTATCGATGATCACGTTGTTCACGTACTGCTGCGTGATGGTGGAAGCGCCGCGCGTACGGTCCGAGGTGACGTTGGAGATGATGGCGCTGAAGATGCCCTGCAGGTCAACGCCGCCGTGTTCGTAGTAGCGGTCGTCCTCGATGGCCAGCATGGCGTCGATCATGTGGGGCGAGACCTCGTCCAGCGTGATCGGCTGCCGGTTCTCCTCATACAGGGTGGCGATCAGCGAGCCGTCGTTCGCGTAGATACGGGACGGCTCAGCCAGTGCCCCGCGCTTCAGTTCGGAAGGCAGCTGGTCGAAGAACTGGATGGATCCGGATGCCGCAGTACCCGCGGCAGCGGCGGCCGGTACCAGCAGCCCGGCGGCGAGGACGCCGCATAAAGTGCTCACCCCAAAGAAGGCCACAATCTTGCCCAGAGTGGTAGCCGTGTCAAAAAAAGGAGATTTGCGAGCTGCCATGCGGATCAGTCTACAAGCACGCGCTAGTCTTTGGATCATGAGCAAATGGGAATACTTCATTACACCGCTGCCTTTGCACACCCCCGGCGCCGTGCTGAACATGCACGGTGAAGAAGGATGGGAGCTGGTGCAGATCACCCCGGCCCCGAATGGCACCGGTTCAGTGGCCTACATGAAGCGGGAGAAGGCCTGATGAGCACTGCCCCGGAGGCGGTTTCCGCCGTCGAGCAGCGCCTGGCCGAACTTGGCCTGGAACTGCCCCCGGTCGCCGCGCCGGTGGCAGCCTACGTTCCTGCCGTAGTGAGCGGGAACCACGTGTACACCTCCGGCCAGCTGCCCTTCATCGACGGTGCGCTGCCGGCCGCCGGCAAGGTCGGCGCGGACGTGAGCGCCGAGGACGCAAAGACGTACGCCGCGCGCTGCGCAGTGAACGCACTGGCCGCCATCAAGGCGCAGATCGGTGACCTGGACCGGGTCACCCGGATTGTGAAGGTTGTGGGCTTCGTGGCCTCGGACCCGTCCTTCACCGGCCAGCCCGGCGTCATCAATGGAGCTTCGGAACTCCTGGGACAGGTATTCGGTGAGGCGGGCAGCCACGCCCGTTCCGCCGTCGGCGTGGCAGTGCTGCCGCTGAACGCGCCGGTGGAAGTGGAAGTGACCGCAGAGTTTGCCTAACGTCTCCACCCGGCATTTCCAGCTGCCGCCCTGGCAACAGGGTGCAGCGCAAAGCTGGTTCGAACGGGAGGAAGGCACCGCCCGCAAGCCAAGGGCTGCCTCCTCCGTCCTGCTGCTGCGTGACTCCCGCCAGGGAGCCGAAGTGTTCCTGCGCTACCGCCGGGGCGAATCCCCGCTGGGGAAGATCGCCTTTCCCGGCGGCAGCCTGGAAGAAGCCGACGGCGATCCCGTCGACTGGTACGGTCCAACACCCGCCGAATGGGCGCGGACCCTGGGGATGGACGATGCCCAGGAAGCCCGACGCCACGTCGTAGCCGCTGCCCGGGAGCTGTTTGAGGAGACCGGCGTGCTGCTGGCCGGCCCGGACGGGTCCACACTGCTGGAAAGCAACCGGGGCCCGGAATGGATGGCCGCGCGGGTCGGCATCGCCGCCGGCGACGAGTCCTTTCCTGAGCTGCTGGCCCGCCGTGGACTCGGCCTGCGCAGCGACCTGCTGCGGCCGCTCACCCACTGGCTGACTGCGGACTTTGCGCTGCGCCGCTTCGACACCCGTTATTTCGCAGCAGTCCAGCCCCTCGGGCAGGAAACCTCGCTCCTGGAGAGCAAGGGCATCTGGGGGCAATGGCGTGCGGCAGCAGTCGAAATGGAACGCGCAGCCACCACGGAACTTGGGGACGAAGTCGGTCAGCCGGACACCGTCGGACTGACGCTGGAACAGCTCACCGTGCCCGCCGTGGCGCTGATGATCGAAAAGCTGGCCAAGGCCAGGGGCTGCATTGCCTACCTTGCCCACCGGCGCGCGAACGAGGTCTTCCAGCCGGAGCTGGTGGAAGCTGACGGCGGGTACGCCCTGCGGGTGACCGCCGTCGACGCCGCGGAAGGTTCCGGGCACCGCGGCCGCTGAATCAGCACACAGAAAAGCGGCACCGCTTCCGGGAGGAAGGCGGTGCCGCTTTTCTGTTTGTCTGGAGAGACTCAGCGGGAGCGCTGGCGCAGGCGCTGGACGTCAAGGATGACGACGGCGCGTGCCTCCAGCCGCAGCCAGCCGCGCTGGACGAACTCGGCCAGTGCCTTGTTCACGGTTTCACGGGAAGCGCCAACCAGCTGGGCCAGCTCTTCCTGGGTCAGTTCGTGGGCCACCAGGATGCCGTCCGTCGCCGGCCGGCCAAACCGGTCCGCCAGGTCCAGCAGAGCCTTGGCAACGCGGCCGGGCACGTCGGAGAAGACGAGGTCTGCCAGGGACTCGTTGGTGCGGCGCAGGCGGCGGGCCAGGGCCTGCAGCAGCTGTACCGATACCTCGGGGCGCGTCTCGATCAGTGCGCGCAGGTTCTCGTGGCGCAGACCGGCCAGGCGCGTTTCGGACACGGCAGTAGCCGTGGCGGTGCGGGGGCTCGGGTCGAAAAGGGCCATCTCGCCGAACAGCTCGCCCGGGCCAAGGATGGCCAGCAGGTTCTCGCGGCCGTCAGGAGCCGAACGCCCCAGCTTGATCTTTCCGGACACGATGAAATAGAGCTGGTCGCCCTGGTCACCTTCGCGGAAGACAGATGCTCCGCGGGACAGATCGACCTCGGTGAGTTCGTCGGTCAAAGCGGCGAAGACGTCGTCTCCCAGTGAGGCGAACAAAGGCGCGCGGCGCAATACCTCGATATCCATGAAATCTCCTGTTAATAGTTGTCGCTTCTACTATCTTGCCGCACCGAACGGGCATGTGACAGCCGTAATAGCCTTGTTCGCCCTCGGATGATAAAACGCCTGCCTAATGTGCGCAGGATTACACGCCCGTGGAATCGTCACCAGCGGCCGCTAGACTCGGGAGGCAAAGGGGCTCTGACCGGCAGCCGCCACGCGTACGTACACCATATTGGAGCTCTTTGTGCTCGGATTCACCGTTCTGGACATCATTCTGGGCCTCTCCCTGCTTTTTTACCTGCTGGCAGGCCTGCGGAACGGCTTGGCGGTTACCCTCGGCGGAATCGTCGGGTTCGTGGCCGGTGCCACCGCGGCGTTCTTCGCCATCCCGCTGGTTTCGGGCTGGGTGCCGGATGAGACCTGGCGCCTGGTAGCGGTGATCGCCACCGCCGTCGTGCTGGTCCTGGTGGGCCACGCGGCCGGCGCAGCGCTCGGCGGTGCGGTGCGCCGGTGGTTCAACTTCGCGCCGCTGCGTGCACTGGACCGCATCCTCGGCGGTGCCCTGAACGTTGTGGTGGCCGCGGTGGTGATGTCCATGCTCGCGTTCAGCATCGGCACACTGGGCATGCCCTTCCTGTCACAGCAGATCGCCTCGTCGAAGGTCCTGATGACCATCGATTCGATCACTCCGAACGCGGTGAAGACGGTGGCTGCGCAGGTGCGCTCCTTCACCCTCGACGAAGGGCTGCCGCGGATTTTCGACGGCGCGGCTCCCGAAACGGTCGAGCTTCCTGCCGACGGCATCAGCTCGGAGGCCCTGACCGCTGCGTCGTCCTCGGTCCTGAAGATCACCGGCACCGCGTTCCAATGCGGCCAGAACCAGACCGGATCAGGGTTCGTCGTCGCGGAAGACCGGGTGATCACCAACGCGCACGTGGTTGCCGGAGTGAGCGAACCGGTGGTCCAGGTCCCCGGGGGCGGGGTGCTGCCCGGACGCGTGGTGCACTTCGACCCGGCCAGGGACCTCGCCGTCATCGCTGTGGACAACCTGCACGCGAAACCGCTGCCCCTGGGCGCCGAACTTCCCGCGGGAACAACCGCGGGGTTCGCGGGCTATCCGGCAGGCGGACCCTTCAGGCTCCAGCCCGCCGTCGTGCAGAACCTCGGCGACGTCTCCGTGCGCAGCATCTACGGAACCTCGCCGGAAGTCCTGGAGGTCTACACGCTGGCGGCGAACGTCCAGCAGGGCAACTCGGGCGGTCCGCTGCTGGATATCGACGGCCAGGTTGCCGGAGTGGTCTTCGCCAAGACCACCGGCGATCAGCCGATTGGGTACGCGCTGTCCCTTGCCGAACTTGGCCCGATCGCCGAGGCCGCCCCCGGGTACAGCAGTGCGGTGTCCCCGGGGGAGTGCATCAGCGAGTAGCGGACCCGGCTGCTGCGTCCAGTTTCGCGGCAATGTAGTCCACTGCCATGCGGTAGCCGGCGATTCCTGCACCGCAGATGACCACCTCCGCTACCGCGGAGACGAACGAGTGGTGCCGGAACTCCTCCCGCTTGTGGATGTTGCTCAGATGGACTTCCACCACGGGAAGGCCGACTCCGGAGAGGGCGTCGCGGATAGCCACCGAGGTGTGGCTGTAGGCGGCGGGGTTGATGATGATTGCGTCGGCCAGGCCCGGAGCCCCGTGAATGGCATCGATCAGGTCGCCTTCGTGGTTGGACTGGATGCAGTCCGCCGTCCAGCCATGGGATTCCGCGGCTCCAACTGCCGCGGCTTCCACATCATCCAGCGTGTCCGTCCCGTACACCGCGGGTTCGCGCGTCCCCAGCAGGTTGAGGTTGGGGCCGTTCAGGACCAGGAGGTTGCGGGTGCGTTCTGTAGTCATGGGTTCAACTATGCCGCAACCGTCTCTGCGTCCGCCGTCTGTGACTGCGCCCGAATCCGGCGGGCTGCCGCGAGGGAGCCGGCGATCGTGATCAGGGACATCAGGGCCAGTACCGCGCCGGGGTGCCACCAGGCGGCGCCGGTTGCTTCGGAGAAGAGCTGGGTGACGGCCGGTGTGAAGCCTGCGGCAATGCCGGCGAAGCTGTAGGCCAGGGACATGGCTGTGTACCCCGTCCGGGCCGGGAACAGGTCCGCCATCAGTCCGCCCAGCGCTGCCCAGGCAGCGGTCGGGGCGATGCCGCCGATCAGGATGGTCAGGACGTACAGCGGCTGGTCCGCAATGCTGATCAGGTAGTACAGCGGGAAGGAAATCAGCAATGTGGCTGCCGCGCCGCCGGCGACTACCTTTGCCGAACCAATCTTCGTGGCCAGCCAGCCGAAGGCCGGAATGGTGGCCAGCTGCAGGATCGAGCCCACCAGGGCGGCGTTGAGCACCGTGGATTCGGACAGTCCCAGGACACCCACGCCGTAGGCCTGGGTGTAGGTGGTCATCAGGAAGTAGGAGCCGATGCCCAGCAGGGCGGCGCCCATGGCAATAACGACGGCGGCGGGCTGGGACCGCAGCACCTCCAGGACCGGGACGCGGGCCACCTGGTTGTGCTCGGTGACGTCCTTGAAGACCGGGGTCTCATCGATGGCCAGGCGCAGGTAGAGCGCTACTGCCATGAAGGGGAACGCGAGAAGGAACGGAATGCGCCAGACGCCGGCTTCCATGGCCTCGGGGGAGACCTGGGTGAGGATCAGGAAGGTGGCGGTGACCATGATGGTGCCCACCGGGGAGCCGATCTGCGGGATGGCGGCGTAGAGGGCTCGCTTGCGCGGTTCGGCGTGCTCGCTGGCAATCAGGACGGCGCCGCCCCATTCTCCGCCAACGGCCAGGCCCTGCAGCAGCCGCAGGGCCACCAGCAGGATCGGAGCCCAGACACCGATGGTGGAGTAGTCCGGAAGCAGGCCAATGATGCCGGTGGCCAGGCCCATCAGGACGATGGTGTAGATGAGGGACTTCTTCCGGCCCACGCGGTCCCCAATGTGGCCGAACAGCACGGCGCCCAGCGGCCGGGCGACGAAGCCCATGCCCAGGGAAAGGAAGGCCAGGAGCGTTCCGGTCAGCGGATCGACGTCGGGGAAGAACACCCGGTTCAGGATCAGGGCGGCGGCAGTGCCGAAAACATAGAAGTCATAGGATTCCAGTGCTGTCCCGACGAAGGAGGCGCCGGCGACCCTGCGGGCCATCCGGGAACGCTGGGCGGGATTCACCGTGGTGGAGGAAGTAGACACAAGTGCTGATTGTGCTAGGTGCCGGCGGCTTTGGCCAGTTGCTGAGCCGAACGTCACGATTTGGGTCGCTGGGCGCGTCTTCCGCGCGCTGAGCGGTGGCCCCCGGCGTGCAGTGCGGCGGCTTAGTGCCGCGCCGAGGGGAGGTGCTGCTGCAGGACGGCGGCACCGGCCTGGAGCAGGGCGGCTCCTACCGCCCGGGGATCGGCAACGTAGCCGTGGACCATGGCGCCGTCGCGCAGCATGATCAACTGGTCCGCGGCGAGCTCGGGATCGGCGGCGCCGAGCCGGCCCGCGAGTCCGGCCACCAGTCCGCGGAACCAGTCCCGGTGGCGTGCGACGGCGGCCCGCACCGGGTGGTCGCTCGCCGGGTACTCGGCTGCCGCATTGATGAATGGGCAGCCGCGGAAACCGGGCCGGCAGGCTTCGGACCCCATGACCTGGGCCAGCGTCCGGAGTGCTTCACAGGGGTCCGCGGGCAGATTCCCTGCCGCCGTACGGATCAGCTCCGACTGCCGGTCGAGGTAGGCGGCCACCAGGTCATCCTTGGTAGGGAAATACCGGTAGAAGGTCACCTTGGTGGTGCCGGCGGAGGCAATGATCTTGTCCGCGCTGACGGCGCGGATCCCGTCGCGGTAAAAGGCATCCGTGGCGGCATCGAGGATGCGCTCCCGGACCGGCCTCGCACCGCCGTCGTTCTGGGCTGCCACTGGAACCTCCTTGGGGCCGGTCCGTCGGACTGGCGATTAGTAGACTTACTAGTTAGTCTACTAGCAGAACGGCGGAAAGCCCCGCTTTTCGACAGCCAAGTGTTCCAACCCGAAGGAGAACCCGATGAGCGCCCTTTACACAGCAGTTGCCACGGCCACCGGTGACGGCCGGAACGGAGAGGCCCGCACCAGCGACGGACTCCTCGAAGTCGACCTCGCCGTTCCCGCCGAAATGGGTGGCGCAGGCGGAGCGACCAACCCGGAACAGCTCTTCGCCGTCGGATACGCCGCATGCTTCCATTCCGCACTGAAGATGGTTGCCCGCCAGGCCAAGGCACAGATCAGTGACAGCGCAGTGACCTCAGAAGTCAGCATCCATCCCAAGGAAGAGGGCGGTTTCCAGCTCTCCGTCGCCCTGCACGTTGAAATGTCCGGTGTTGACCAGGCCATGGCAGACAAGCTGGTCCAGGAAGCACACCAGGTCTGCCCGTACTCCAACGCCACCCGCGGCAACATCGAGGTGGAAGTGGACGCCGTCGTCGGCTAATTCCTCCTCCGCCTTCCCCATCGAGATGACAGAAACTGCCCGTATCGAGCTCGATACGGGCAGTTTCTGTCATCTCGTTTGGGGACTACTTGCGCAGGGACTCCGCGATCTGGGACATCACGGTGTTATCCGCAAGGGTGCTCGAATCGCCCGGCTCGCGGCCCTCTGCCACGTCCTTGAGCAGGCGCCGCATGATCTTGCCGGACCGGGTCTTGGGCAGCTCCGGGACCACGAGGATGTGCTTGGGCTTGGCGATCGGGCCGATTTCCTTGCCCACGTGGTTGCGCAGCGTGGTGACGATGTCGTCGTCGTCCTTGGCGCTGCCGCGCAGGATCACGAACGCGACTACAGCTTCGCCGGTCGTGTCGTCGGTGGCACCGACCACCGCGGCCTCGGCCACCGAGGGATGGCTGACCAGCGCGGATTCGATCTCCGTGGTGGAGAGCCGGTGTCCGGATACGTTCATCACGTCATCCACGCGGCCCAGTAGCCAGATGTCCCCGTCCTCGTCCTTTTTGGCACCGTCTCCGGCAAAGTACATGTTGTCGAAACGGGACCAGTAGGTGTCCTTGAACCGCTGCGGATCTCCCCAGATGCCGCGCAGCATGGAGGGCCAGGGCTCCTTGACTACCAGGAAGCCGCCGGAACCGTTGGGCACGGGCTCGCCCATTTCGTCCACCACGTCCACGGAAATACCGGGCACCGGAACCTGGGCGGAACCGGGCTTGGTGGCGGTGACGCCGGGCATCGGCGCGATCATGTGGGCGCCGGTTTCCGTCTGCCACCAGGTGTCCACGATCGGGGCAGGGACTTCCTTCTTGCCGCCGTTGCCGCCGATCACCGTGCGGTACCACATCCAGGCTTCGGGGTTGATGGGTTCGCCCACCGTGCCCAGCACCCGGATGGAGTCCAGGTTGAACTTGCCGGGAATGTCCCGGCCCCACTTCATGCAGGTGCGGATGGCCGTCGGAGCGGTGTACAGGATTGAAACCTTGTACTTCTCCACCAGTTCCCACCAGCGTCCCTGGTGCGGGGTGTCCGGGGTTCCCTCGTACATCAGCTGCGTGGCGCCGTTGACCAGCGGTGCGTAGGTGACGTAGCTGTGGCCGGTAACCCAGCCGACGTCGGCGGTGCACCAGTACACGTCCGTCTCCGGCTTGAGGTCGAACGTTGCCCGGTGGGTGAACGCCGTCTGGGTCAGGTAGCCGCCGGTGGTGTGCAGGATGCCCTTGGGCTTGCCCGTGGTGCCGGACGTGTACAGGATGAACAGCGGGTGCTCGGAGTCGTGCGGTACGGCGGTGTGCTCGGCGCTCGCAGAACCAACGACGTCGTCCCACCAGACATCGCGGCCATCGGTCCACTCGACGGGCTCGCCGTTTCGCTTGACCACGACGACGTTTGAAACCGTGTGCCCCTCCTTCACCAGGGACTCATCGACTGCCGGCTTGAGCAGGCTGGGCTTTCCGCGGCGGTAGGAGCCGTCGGCGGTGACGACCAGCTTGGCCTCGGCGTCGTCAATCCGGCTGCGCAGGGCATCGGCGGAGAAACCTCCGAAGACCACCGAATGCACGGCACCGATGCGCGCGCAGGCAAGCATGGTGATCACGGCTTCCGGGATCATGGGCAGGTAGACGGCCACGCGGTCGCCCTTGGAGACTCCCAGCGACTCGAAGGCGTTGGCGGCCCTCTTCACCTCTTCGGTGAGTTGGGCATAGGTGTAGGTGCGGGTGTCCCCGGGTTCGCCCTCGAAATAGATGGCTACGCGGTCGCCGCGGCCCTCTTCCACATGCCGGTCGAGGGCGTTGTAGGAGGCATTGAGCTTGCCGCCGACGAACCACTTGGCAAAGGGCGCGTCAGTCCAGTCCAGGGTCTGGGTGAAATCCTCATCCCAGGTGAGCAGTTCCCGTGCTTGCTTTGCCCAGAACTCGGGGCCCGACGCCGCAGCCTCTTCGTAGACCCCGGGCTGTGCCACGGCTGCGGCCGCGAATTCCGCGCTCGGCGGAAAGCTGCGGCTCTCGTGGTAAAGGTTCTCCAGTGCGTCACCGTGCTGCTTGACCGGAGGCTGTTCAGTCATCTCGGACCCTTTCCATTGGCTGCACCCGGCGCCGGAGCCGGGCGTCTGCCCGGCCGGCGGGGCTGTTGATGGTCTTTGTCCTTACCCTAACGCGGACGCGGCAATGCTGTGGTGCCGGTCACAGCCACCTCCGTGAAACGGGGTAATTATGCGATAAACGGTTACCTCACTGCCCCCGGGCAGGCGCGAACCGGTAGTCTGACCTGCTGGCGTTGACTAGGCTGTCAGTGAAAGCAAACCGCTTGCGGCGCCGCTGCGGCGGAGCCAGAGCACGGTCGGCGCACCCGCCTTCCGGTTGGATGCTCTCGGAACGGAGACCAGAATGAACCAGCCCCACGTTGAACACGGGGAACACCCCGCTGCGGAAGCCGCCGGCACCCGCCCCGGCGCCGAACCGGCAACCGGCCTCCGTGCTGTAGCCGGGCCGTTCGGGCTGCGGGACATCGTGGTGGGATCCGCGGTGCTGGTGATGCTGGTAGGCAGCGTCCTGCCGTTCACCATCGGCAGCGGACGGAACCTGTGGACCGCCTTCAGCCTCTTCTACGTCGGAATCGGCATCATCATGCCGCTGGTGGTGGCAGGCCTTTTCACTGCCCGCCGACTGGCACCGTCCACCCGCCTGCGCGTGGGCTCCCTCTCGCTGGACCAGTTCGCTTCGGTGATCGCGGTACTGGCCGCCGTCTTCTTCTTCCTGCAGATCGTCTACGTTTTCAGCGTTGGCTCCCTGCTGGGGCTGCTGGGCGCCGCCGCGCTGCTCGCGGCCACCACGTTCGCTCCGTACATCCCGCCGTTCGCCGCTGAGTTCAGCGACCGTCCGGAGATTCCCGCGCACCCCGTTGCGCGGGATGCCAAGCCGCTGGTCCGGGTTCCCAAGCCGGTACCGGCGCCCGGGCCGGCAGGGGCTGAAGGTGACCGCCGGCCTGTTGGAGCGCCCAAGCCCGGGGAAAGCGCTCCCGGCGCACCCCGGACCGGGCAGGTCCACGCCCAGCAGGCCGGTACCGGGCGTCCGGAGACGGTGTCCGGTAACGCCGCCCCGTCCGACGGCGCGGCAGAAGCCCGTTCCGCCGGTGCTGGTGCCCGCAGCGAATCCGGCCAGGCCGGAGCCGGATCGGGCGCTGCGGCGGCCGGGGCCGGCAAGGGCCCTGCGGGTTCGGCCGGGGCTGCAGGGGCAGGTGCTGCGGCATCAGCCACCGGAACAGCCGGAACAGCCGCCGGCGGTAACAGCCCCGCTGGCCGCGAAGTCCCGGCAGGGGAAGATCCGCTGCCTGCCACCACAGTGAACCCTGCGGTCCAGGGCGGCGCTCCGGCGTCGAACACCGAGGCCCATGAATCAATCTCGGCGACCCGTGAAGAGAACGAGAACGTTGTGGAGGCCTTCTGGTTCGCCGTTGGCACGCCGCGCCAGATCGTTGACGAACGTACCGGCCTGCCGCTGTTCATGTTCTACCCGGGTGACTGGGAACTTGGCCTGGAAGACCGCGGCCACGAGTTCCTGGTACAGGACAAGCGCACCGGACGAATCGGCGTGCTGCGGGACCTCACCAACATCGAACGGGTCAGCGACGACAGTTCCGGCCACTAAGAGAACCACCACCGATGCCCCGGCGCCCCGGATACTTCCGGGAACGCCGGGGCATCGTTGACTGCGAAGGAAACCATCCAGATGCCCACCGGCAACGATGCCTCCCCGCTGGCGACCAAGCGCCGCGCCCGCAAGATCAACCGCCTGCTCGGCGAGCTCTACCCCTACGCGGTGGCCGAGCTGGATTTCACCAACGCGTTCGAGCTGCTGATTGCAACCGTGCTCTCCGCGCAGACCACTGATGTACGCGTTAACTCGGTCACCCCGGTCCTCTTCGCGCGTTACCCGGACGCCCGTGCGCTGGCGGAAGCGAACGAGGAAGAGCTGCAGGAACTGATCCGGCCCACGGGTTTCTTCCGGGCCAAGTCGGCCGCGATCAAGAAACTGGCAACCCAGATTGTTGACGACTATGACGGCGAAGTGCCGAACAAGCTGGAAGAACTGGTGAAACTGGCCGGGGTGGGCCGCAAGACCGCCAACGTGGTGCTGGGCAACGCCTTCGGAGTTCCGGGCATCACCGTTGACACGCACTTCCTGCGCCTGTCCCGGCGGTTCGGCTGGACGGACTCGAAGGACCCGGTGAAGGTTGAGCAGGACGTAGCGGAGCTCTTCGAACCCAAGGACTGGACGCCGCTGTCCAACCGGGTGGTCTTCCACGGCCGCCGGGTCTGCCATGCCAAGAAACCCGCGTGCGGTGCGTGCGCCGTGGCGCAGCTCTGCCCCTCCTACGGAGAAGGCGAAACGGATCCGGAGAAAGCCCGGAAACTGCTCAAATACGAGCTCGCTCCCGGACGCGAGGACCTGCTTGCCCGGATGATGGCTTCCGAAACCAGGGCCCAGCTGCGCGCCGCCGGCTACGGGCTTGAAGCATGAGCGCCCAGGCCCAGCTGGAAGCGTTCGGCAGCCTCGTCAGCAGCGGGGGCGGCAACTACGGGCGTGACCTGCGTTTCCTGACCCGCGCGGTGGATCCCGCCGTGGCGCGGGAAGCGGCCGTGCTGATCCTCTTCGGTGTCCTCGATGACCACCCGGCGCAGTTCCACTCCGATGCCGTTCCGGACGACCTCGATGTCCTTTTCGTGGAGCGTGCCTCCACCCTCAACGATCATCCGGGGCAGGTGGCCTTCCCGGGCGGCGGGGTGGATGCTTCCGACGCCGACGCGGTGGCTGCGGCACTGCGCGAGGCTAACGAGGAAACCGGACTGGACCCCAGCGGCGTGCGGATACTGGGCACGCTGCCGAAGGTCGGCCTGCCGGTGAGTAACTTCCTGGTGACGCCGGTCCTGGGTTGGTGGGCCAAACCCACTCCGGTGGATGTTGTGGATGAGGCCGAATCGGCGTCGGTGTTCCGTGTCCCGGTTGCAGACCTGCTGAACCCGGTCAACCGCCGCACCACCGTGCTGGGCCGCCCCGGGCAGGAGCACCGCGGCCCGGCATTCCTCGTGAACGGGGTGGTGGTGTGGGGATTCACGGCTCTGCTCCTGGACGAGGTGTTTGACCAGCTGGGCTGGACGCTGCCCTGGGACGAGGCACAGGAAATGGTTCCGCCGCTCTAGCTACGTGGCCTCGGCGCTCCGCAGCGCCTCAAGGACGGTGACGGCCAGCTGCACCCGGTTGGTCACGTCCAGCTTGGTGAAGGCGTTGGCGATGTGCGTCTTGACGGTGGCGACGCTGACGAACAGCTGGGAGCTGATCTCCGTGTTCGTCAGCCCGCGGGCCACCGCCTCCGCGACCTCCCGCTCGCGTTCGCTGAGGACTTCCAGCCGGGTGTCCGGTACCCGGGCCGACGGCGGCGGGACCGCCGCTGCCGCCGCCACGATGCGCTTCAGCACGGTGGGGGAGAACCTCTGTGAGTCCTGCGCCGCGTCCCGGACAGCGGACACCAGGACGTCCGGTGCCGTGTCCTTGAGCAGGAAGCCGCTGGCTCCCGCGCGCAGGGCGGACAGGATGAAGTCATCGGTATCGAACGAAGTCAGGACGATGATCCGCGGTGGTGCGGCCAGCGCAGTGATGCGTTCCGTGGCGCGGATGCCGCTGAGGACCGGCATTCGGATGTCCATGAGGACCACGTCCGGGCGAAGCTGCGCTGCGAGGCGCACGGCGGCTTCACCGTCCCCGGCCTCACCAACGATCTCGATGTCCGGCGCGCCGTCGAGGATGAGCCGCAGCCCCGCGCGGATGAGCGGCTCGTCGTCGGTCAGCAGGACACGCAGGGGTTTCACCAGGGCACCTTCACAGTCGTCGCGTAGACGTCCCCGCGGACGCCTGTTTCAAAGGATCCCCCGGCCAGCCGGGCACGTTCTGCCAGGCCGACCAGGCCCAGGCCTTCGGCGCCCGGAGACGCTGTGCCAGCGTGAAGGGGATTGCTGACGGCCACCGTGATGCCCTGCCCGGGTGCACCGGTGAGGGAGACCCGGATGGGCTGGCGTGGTGCATGCTTCTGCGCATTCGTGAGCCCCTCCTGCACAATCCGGTACAGGTGCCGGGAGGTTGCATCCGGGAGCGAGGCTGTTGCCTCCCCCTGGAGAGGCGGATCCATCTGCAGCGTAACGTTGCTGCCGGCTGCGCGGGCCGAAGCCACCAGCCCGGGAATCGAGTCCAGTGCCGGCTGCGGCGCGGTCTCAGCCGGATCCTCCCGCAGCACGGAGAGGACGGTACGCAGTTCGCCCGCTGCTGTCCGCGCGGTCTCGCGCAGTATGGCCGCAGTGGCCCGGATGGTGTCCCGGTCCAGGTCGGAGCGGTACTCAAGGGCGCCGGCATGCATTGAAATCAGGCTCAGCCGGTGGGAGAGAGTGTCATGCATTTCCCGGGCAATACGGGTGCGCTCAGCGAGCCGTGCCGCGGACGTGCGTGCCTCCTGCTCACGGTGCGCGCTCTGTGCCTCATGCTGCAGGGAGCGGATGAGCTGCCGCCGGGCGCCGCGGTTCAGGCCCACTAAAACCAGGACGGCGAGCAGCAGGCCTGCGGTCGTCGGCACCGCCCACCAGGGCAGGTCTCCGTCCGGATGCACGGCCAGGTCCACCGCGACAGCGGCAGCGTAGGCGGCCGCTGCAGCGACCAGGGCCCGGGGCCGGCGTAGGGCGGCAATCCCGATCAGTGCCATGCAGGCCGGGATGAAGGCCAGGGAAGAGAGCGAAGAGAGGGCGATGATCGGCAGCCCGGCGCCCAGCGGCGCCCGCCGGAGTGCCAGCGGGAGGAGCCCGACGGCGGCAAGCCCCAGCAGCAGGTCCAGCACCATCAGTGCCAGGAAAGAGGGCGGCGGGTCCGAACCATCGGCGGGGAACATGCTGCCCTGCGCCACCAGGAAGGTGGCGATCCCGGCGGCCGCCGCGCCGAGGGTCAGTCCCGTGGTCCGAAGGACGCTGGGGCGGTAAGGCATCGGCTGCATTCAACCGATCCTAGTGAGGGCCGCTTAGACCCGGCAATTGGCCAAAAGCATGAGCTTCGGGCGCCAGAGGGCGGAGCGGGAAAAGGCCCAGTGGCCGATGCGGGCAAGCACCGGCGGCAGGGAGGCTGGGGACCATGGTTTCCCCTTCCCCACTCCACGCCCAGTCCGCAGCAGCACCCCGCGGGACGGCCTTCCACCGCCTGGCCCGCGCAAGGCCGGACTACCGGTGGTGGCGTCCGGTGCTCACCCTGCTCTGCGCCGCCGGGATCTACGGTGTCTTGGTCCTGGCATCCGTCGTGTTCCTCTTCATCCTTGGGTTCTTCGTCCCCGCGGTGGCCGCCACCGTAGACAGTGCGGTTTCGGTGCACCCCGATCTCCGCGACCCCGGGCAGCTGGCGTTCCTGCTGGGCGCGGTGTGCCTGCTCTGGCCGGCGGCCGTGCTGGGCGTGCGCTGGGGCGGCCGGCGCTGCGGCGGGACGCTCTCCTCGGTTACCGGCAGGCTGCGCTGGCAGCTCTTTCCCCGGCTGCTGGCGGTGGCCGCCGGGCTGGTCCTGGCCGGCAGCGCGGTCACGCTGCTGCTGCCCGGAGAAGTCTCCGGCGAGTTCTCCGGAGCCGGCGCCGCCGGGGGAGGGCTGCTGATGCTCCTGGTCGCCGTGGCCGTGGTCCCGTTCCAGGCCGCCGCGGAGGAATATGCCTTCCGGGGGCTGCTCATGCAGGTGATTGGGTCCTGGCTCCGCCATCCGGCGTTCGCCATCCTTCTTCCGGTGCCGTTGTTCGTGCTGGGTCACGGCTACGGACTGGTGGGCCAGATCGACGTCGCCGTGTTCGCCGTGGCCGCAGGCTGGCTGACGTGGCGCACGGGCGGACTGGAAGCTGCCATTGCCCTGCACATGGTGAACAACCTGGTGGTGCTGGCCCTGGGGGCGGTGGGCCTGGCAGACCCGAACGCCGTCGATCTGCCGCTGGCCCAACTGCCGGTTTCCATCGCCGTCGTGCTGGCCTACACACTGCTGGTTCTCCGCTGGTTCCCGCCCGCCGGTTCCCATCCGAGTCCTGCGTTCTCCGGTACCGCTGCGGCAGGCTGAGCGCTACTTCGCCTCTGCGTAGGAGTCGACGGCGGCGCACACCACCGGGAACTCCAGCGGAATCTTTCCGAAGAGCAGCTCCGTGGCCTCGGCTGCGGCGTCCGTGACAATCGACTCGGCCTCCCGGACCCGCCCGGCAGGCACCTCCAGCATCACCTCGTCATGCAGGAAAAACACGAGCCGCCCCGCCGGTGAGGTGCCCGAGGCCGCCCGCAGCCGGCGTCGTATTCCCGCCAGCCAGCAGGTAGCCCACTCAGCTGCGGTGCCCTGCACTACGAAGTTTCGCGTGAAACGTCCCCGGGACCGGGCCAGGTTGTCCGCGCGGCGCTGTTCCTCCGCCGACGCTGTGCGCTGGGAGGCGAGCCACCGTTCGGAGGCGGGGGGCGTGCTGCGGCCCAGCCGGCTGGATACTGTTCCGCCGGCTTCACCGGTGCGCGCGGCACGTTCCACCACTGCGATTGCCCGGGGATAGTTCCTGGTCAGGACGGGCATCAGCCGGCCGGCTTCGCCGCTGGTTGCCCCGTACATGGCGCCGAGCATGGCAACTTTGGCCAGCGACCGGTCACCGTTGAAGCCCTGGTCTGCAATGCCCTGGTACAGGTCCTTGCCGCGGGCGGCTGCCGCGAGCGCAGAGTCCTGGCCCAGGGCGGCGAGGACCCGTGGTTCAAGCTGGGCGGCGTCGGCCACGAGGAGCTTGTGCCCGGAATCCGCCCGCACGGCGTCGCGGACGGACTTGGGGATCTGCAGGGCGCCTCCGCCGCGGGAGGACCAGCGGCCGGAAACCACGCCGCCCACCACGTACTCGGTGCGGAAGCGTCCATCCTGAACCCAGTCATCGAGCCAGCTCCAGCCGCTGGCTGAGAGGAGGCGTGCCAGTTTCTTGTAGCGCAGGAGCGGTTCGATGGCCGGGTGGTCATGCTGTTCCAGTTCCCAGGTGCGGGTGGTCCTGACTTCGATGCCCGCGCGGTGCAGGGCGCGGAGGAGTTCCTGCGGGGAGTCGGGGTTGAAGGACGGATTGTTCAGTTGTGCCCGCAGCTCAGCGACCGCGGCCTCAAGTTTGGCGGGGCGCCGGCCTTCCGGCGGACGCAGCCCAAGCTGTTCTTCGAGCATCGCCTCGTGCAGGTCCCGGCGCCAGGGCATCCCGGCATGCTCCATCTCCGCGGCGATCAGGCCTCCGGCGGATTCGGCCGCGAGCAGCAGCGTGAGGCGTCGCCGTTCGGTGCTTCCGGCGACGGCGGCCAGCTGGTCCTGGAGCTCTTCGGTGAGTTCCTCGACCGTGCGGGATGCCTGCCGGGCGCGGGGATCAAGGTTTTCGGCGCCGTCGAGCCCCTCGAACAGTGATCCCTGGTCCGGGGACGGTGCTGCCGGGAGCAGCTGGCGGGGTGCCAGGTCCGGCTCATCCTCGGGACGGTGGGCCCGCAGCTCCTGGATGTAGGGCGTTTCAGCGGCGAATTCGGAGTTGCGCAGGATCTCCCGGCACAGGGTGAGGTCGTGGCTGCGTTCAACGCTCATCCCGGCGGACAGGAGCCGGCCGTAGGTCTCCCGGCTCCGGTCCCAGACCCAGCGGACCGGCCGCTGCTCCGCCTGCGCCACGGCGCGCGGCAGCTCAGCTGCGGGCACGACGGCGGCCGGAGCGGTGGGCGTCCCGGCAGCGTCGGCCGGCTGCAGGACCCAGGCACCGGCGCTTGCGGGAGCCAGGACAAGGTGCATGCCTTCATTCTTCCCTGTCCCGGGGACATCCAAAGACGCGGACGGCGACGGTGCCTGCGGTCCTGTCCTCCACAGGGGGTGACCGCTGACCGAGGAGTGTCTTCTCTCCCCAGTTTGGCCTGCAGTCGAGCAGGACCGGGCACCGGCCGGAAGGCTGAAGCCATGACGGAAACTCTCTCCTGGACCCCACCTGCCAGGCGGGTCCAGCTGGAACGGGCGTCCTCGGGCCAAACCGGCGGAGTGGACGCCGTCCTGGTGAGTCCCAGAAACCAGGCGCTCCAGGACGAAGTCGCGCGCATCGCCGTCGCTGCCGGCATCGCCCTTGGCACGGCAGAAACCGTTGCCGGTGCGCTGGCGCTCTCTCCCGGAATCCTGTTGCTGGACACCCACGCCCTGGAACGCGGAGGACGTGCGCTGGGAGGTTGCGGGGGCACGGAAACCATCTGTGTTGGTTTTGACGCTGATGAGCCCTGGCAGCAGTCTGCCCGGCACGGGGTGGATGGAGTAGCGGTGCTGCCGCAGGCCGGCGGCTGGCTGGCAGAACACCTCGCCCGGCGCAACAGCCCCACCGGACGCATCCTTGGCGTTGCAGGGGCCTTTGGTGGGATCGGCGGTTCAACACTGGCGTGCCTGCTGGCCCGGGAGGCAGCTGAGTCCGGGCTGCAGGTACTGCTCGCCGAGACGGGGTCAAGCAGCGGAGGCATCGAATACCGTGTGGGTGCGGCGGAAGCGGGCGGACTGCGCTGGCAGGATCTTGCCGGCGTTGAGGGGACGGTCAACCCCGTCCAGCTGGCGGCTGCACTCCCGGAGACCGGGCACTTCGCAGTGCTTGGGAACGCCGCCGGTGACCCCATTCCGGAAGGGCTGGAACATGAGGTCCAGCCTGCAGTCCTGCATGCGGCCCGTGCAGCCTTTGAACTGACCATCCTGGACCTGGGGGCCTCTCCGCCGCGGCACTCAAGGGCGCTGGAGCAGTGTGACGCACTGTTGGCCGTCGTCGGCGGCGGAACAGCCCGGCTGCTCGCTGCCAAATCCTGGTGGAGCGGTATGGGCTCCGGGGCGCCGCCGGCCTTCGCCGTAGTTCGGGGACCGCTCCCGGAGGGTATGGATGAGGCCCGGACAGCTGCGCTGCTGGGGATGGACCTGGCCGGTTACCTGCCCTGGGTGCGGGGGCTCGCCTCGGCTTCCGACGGCGGGCGCCTGTTGGACGCCAGGCGAAAACGGCTCCGCCGCGCTGTCCGCGGAATCCTGGCCGCGGCTGGCCCTTCAGCGGGATGGATTCAACCATGAACGGCGCGGGGCGGCGGGCACTTCGTCCGGTCCAGCGGACCGCTGACCGGCAATCCTACGCCGGCCTGGTCAACCAGATCCGGGAGGACGTCCTGGCAGGCGACGTCCCGGTCACCGGTGCACGGCTGGCCGCCGCGGTGCATGCCAGCGGCCGCCTGCTGGGATCGGACGGAGGTCTGCGCGCCGTTGACCGGGTCCACGCGGAGCTGCAGGGACTCGGACCGCTGCAGGGGCTGCTTCAACTACCGGGGCTGACAGACATCCTGGTCAACGGGCCACAGGAGGTATGGATAGACACCGGGGCCGGTCTCTCCCGGACCGAAGTCACTTTCTCCTCCGAGGCTGACCTGCAGGGACTGGCCGTCCGGCTCATCGCCGCCGGTGGCCGGCGCCTGGATGACTCAGCTCCATGCGCCGATGTTCAGCTTCGGGGGTGCCGCGTCCATGCAGTCCTGCCGCCTGTCTCCACGGGTTCCACCCTGCTGTCGATCCGGGTTCGGGCTGCGGACAGCTTCAGCCTGGACGAGCTGCAGGACGCAGGCATGATGGATGCGCAGTGTGCAGGCATCTTGCGGACCGTCGTTGCTTCCAGGCTGAACTTCCTGATTAGCGGTGCCACCGGCACGGGGAAAACCACACTGCTCTCCAGCCTCCTGTCCCTTTGCCAGCCGAATGAACGCCTGGTGCTGATCGAGGACGCCGCTGAACTTGCGCCCCTGCATCCTCACGTCGTCGGGATGCAGGCGAGGCACACCAACATTGAAGGCGCTGGATCAGTGGATTTGGCCCACCTGCTTCGCCAGGCCATGCGCATGCGTCCTGACCGGCTGGTTGTGGGGGAGTGCCGCGGGGCGGAAGTACGGGAACTCCTCGCGGCAATGAATACCGGCCACGACGGCGCCGGCGGAACCATCCACGCCAGCGCAGCCACCACTGTCCCGGCCCGGCTTGCTGCCCTTGGCGCGCTCGCCGGACTCAATGCGCGGGCGCTGGCCCTGCAGGCTGCCGGGGCCTTGGATGCTGTGATCCATCTGGAACGGGACGCGGACGGTCGCCGGGTTGCTGAAATTGCCGTGCTTGACTCAGCAGGCGACGGCGCGCTCGTTGCCCTGACAGCCCTGGACTGCCGTCCCGACAGCCCGGAACCCGGACCGGGCTGGGACAAACTGCAGGCACGGCTGGCCGCGAAGACCGAATGGTGACGGTGTGTACCCGGGAGTTCGCAGGTACCCGGTGCCGGTTGCTTCACCGGCACCCTCGTCTCCGGGCACAGTCGTGACTGGCCTGTGGGTCGCCGGCCTGCTGGCGGCTGCCTGGCTGCTGGCGCTCAAGAACCAAAGGGCAGGCGAACCGCTGCAGCGGAACCCGCTCCCAACGGGCGCTCCCTCGGCTGTTCCGAAAACTCATCCTCCTGTGGCTCGGCGGACCAGACAGAACAAGGTCACCGAGGACGAACTGCACCGCTTGCCGCTGCTGGTCCACCAGCTGGCCGGTCTTCTCGAAGCGGGCCGGACACCTGTCCAGCTGTGGGCTGACGCCGCCCGCCTGCAGCGGGATGCGGAGGCCGCGCTCCCGGGAAACCTCCTGTCACCAACCCTGGACCGGGCCGCGCGGGCAGCCCTGCTGGGGATGAGCCCGGTGCCCGTGCTGCGCCGGGCCGCGCGGGAAACCTCCGGCCTGCATGCCATGCTGTGGAGCGATCTGGCAGCGTGTGTGCAGGCAGCAGAGCGCAGCGGAGCGCCGCTGGCAGGAATCCTGGCACGCTACGCGCAGGGCCTGGAGGCAATTCTGGATTCCCGCGCGGCGAGGGCCTCGGCGCTTTCGGGGCCGCGGGCCACCGTCCGGCTTCTGACCTGGCTGCCGCTGGCTGGGCTGGGGCTCGGATTCCTGCTGGGAACCAACCCTCTGGCCGTACTGGCCCAAAGCCCGCTGGGATGGGCCGCAGCCGGAGCCGGTACGGTGCTCGGTCTGGCTGCGCGGTTCTGGTCCAGACGGCTGATAGTGCGCGCGGTACCGCCTGGGGAGGGGACCGGGTGACGTTCCGGATCGGGATATGACCGGCCTGTTCGTGGGACTCCTGCTCTGCCTCGCCGCCGCAGTCCTGTGGCAGGGACCTGTCACGATCGTGGTGCCCACGCCATCCGGCGGCTCGTTGCCGGCCGCATCCGGGCCGGCCGCCGGCGAGGCCGGCGCATCTGGACACGCTGCAGCCTCAGGCGGCGGGATGTCCGCACAGGCCGTGCCTGCTGGAATCCGTGACCCGGCCCTCATGCTGGATCTTTCTGCGGCCATGTTTTCCGCGGGACGGCCGCTGAGCACCGTCTTGCTGGTGCTTGGCGAGACCTCCGATCCACCGCTTCGTGCCATCCTGCGCCGGGTAGTGACGGCACTGGAGTTGGGAGCCGGATGGGAGCAGGCCTGGGAACTGGGGGCTAGGACAGGAGGGGAAAAGACGAAGGAAGCAGGGTCATCGGCCACGGTTCTCAGGGATGCCCTCGCTTTTGCCGCGTCCAGCGGTGCTCCATCGGCCGCCGTGCTTCATGCCCAGGCATCACAGATTCGCCGCCGCCGGACCCGGGAGGCGGAACGGCGTGCGGCAGCACTGGGGATCCAGCTTGTCGTGCCGCTGGGCCTCTGCGCCTTACCTGCATTTCTGTGTTTCACAGTGGTTCCGCTTCTGCTGGCGCTGCTGCCGCAGTTCTAGGGTTTTTGCTCCACCCATTCCGTGGCGGAGATTGTGGAGGAGTGCCTGCAGCAGAGGCGGTGCTCCTCCACAGGGCCGTGTGCGGAAGCTGTTTTCCCTAGCTGCGGACCCCTCGGTCTCCAGAAGACCCCGCGAGGGCAAGACTCGGTTCATGCCAACGGCCGCCGGTCCGCGGCGTTACCCACACAATCGAGGAGTCAAAGAATGTCATCCATGCAGCTCGAACCGATCGCATCCCCCGAGTCCCGCCGTCTGGCTGCAACTACCGGTGCCGGCAACGCCGGCCGCTCTCCCGGCGCTGATGCTCCGGACGATGCTCAGCACATGCCTGCGGCCGGCACCGGGGCAACGGTATCCGGGTCCGCCGCGCTACCGGATACACCGAATCAATCCGTTCCCCTGGCCAAGGTCTACCCGTTCCCGGACAGAAGGGGACACGAAATGACGGCGCAGGATAAGGAGGCGGGAATGGCGACCGCAGAGTACGCCATCGCTACCCTTGCCGCCGTCGCGTTCGCCGCGCTGCTCGTGGCGGTGCTCAGCAGCGGCGATGTCCGGGAGCTGCTCATGTCCCTGATTCGTGCCGCGCTCAGTTTCGGGTGAGCCCCGCACTCCGCCGGGAAACCGACCATGGTGCCGTCACAGCTGAACTGGCAGTGGCTATGCCTGCCGCGGCAATCGTCCTGGCTGCACTGCTGACCGGAGCAGCGGCTGGCCTGACCCAGCTGCGGCTCGAAGAAGCTGCCGGTGCTGCGGCCAGGCTCGCCATGCGCGGAGACATCGATGAGGCTTCCGCGGCCGTCAACCGCCTGGCCGGTGACGGGGCGGCGATGGAGATATCCGAGAGCGGGGACTGGATTCAAGTCCGCGTTGAATCCCCGCTTCGGGCACCGTTACTGGACCTGTTGCCCATCACACTCACTGCAGAAGCCTCGGCCCCGCGGGAGGATAACGAATGAACCCTGTCCGCCATGCTGCCCCGGCGGATGCTGGGGCGGGAACGGTCCTGATGCTCGGTATCGTGCTGGCGGCGATCACACTGGCGGTGGCCGCGGTACTCCTGGCATCCGCAGTGGTATCCGGAGCCAGGGCGGGTGCTGCAGCGAACCTTGCCGCGCTCGCGGGGGCAGATGCCCTGAGGGGGCTTCGCGGCGCCGACCCGTGCACACTCGCCGCTGCGGTAGCGGAACGAAACGAGGCCCGGTTGGAGCAGTGCGTCCCGGATCCGCAGGAGGGAACGGTGACCATCAGCGTGAGTACTGCGGCCGGGCTGCTTCCCTGGCCCGCAACCGCCGCTGCGCGCGCGGGACCGCCGCCGGGAAACCCCGCGGGACCACCATAGGGCAACTCGGGAGCAGGGAACTCTTCGGGGTCCACGGGCAACGGGTTGAACCGCCGGGGAAGCGGGCACGGCCGGGGAACGGGGCTGAACGGCCGGGCCGGGCCAGACCAGGCGGGGCCAGGCCGGGCGGGGCCAGGCCGGGCGGGGCCAGGCCGGGCGGGGCCAGGCCGGGCCGAGCCAGACCAGGCGGGGCCAGGCCGGGCGGGGCCGGACTGGTGCCGGTCGGTCTACGAACGGGTCCCGACCCGGCCCGGAACACGGTCTTCCCCGGGCCGGTTGCCGGACGAGGCTCCGGACCGGTCCGGGGAAACGCCGCTCGCCGGAGCATTCGCCAGCAGCACTTCGATCAGCGTGACGGCCCCCTTTTTGTCCAGCGGGTTGTTCTTGTTCCCGCATTTGGGGGACTGAACACAGGAGGGGCAACCGCCGTCGCACTCGCAGGCACGGATCGCATCCCGCGTCGCGGTCAACCAGATCGCGGCGGCCTCGTAGGCGCGCTCCGCGAATCCGGCACCGCCGGGATGCCCGTCGTACACGAAAATGGTCGGCTTGCCGGTGTCAGCGTGCAGGGCGGTGGAAACCCCGCCGATGTCCCAGCGGTCTGAGGTCGCCACAAGCGGCAGCATCCCGATCGAGGCATGTTCCGCAGCGTGCAGCGAACCGGGGAAGTCAGCTGCGGCCAGGCCGGCGCCCAGCAGCAGCTTCTCGTCAACGATGAACCATACGGCCTTCGTAAAGAGTTCCTTGGCCTCGAGCTCCAGCGGCTCCTCGCCCAGGATCTCGTTGGAAACGAGGGCCTTGCGCTGGAAGGAAACCACCTGCGTAGTCACCTTCACCGTTCCGAAGCACATCTGGACGTCGCCCCACTGCTCGGAACGTTCGGTTTCCATGACCTCGATCTGGGTGACATCCCGGGCCTGCGTATAGAACTCAGGGTTGGCCCGGGTGACCACGGCGCAGTGGTCTGCTTCGTTTAATTCCTCCACCAGGAAGGTCTGCCCCTGATGCACGTACACCGCACCGGTATGGGCCTGGTACTGGCTCTGGGCTCCGTCCATGGTTCCCAGCAGCGTGCCGGTCTCGGCCTCCACGATGTTGATCGGCCCGCCGCCGGCGGCCCGCAGGTTCACCATCGAGGCGGCACTTTCGGCATGCGTCCAGAACCACCCGGCCGGACGGCGGCGCAGGTACCCCTGCACCACCAGCGAATCCAGCAGGCCGGAGGCCGTCGGACCGAACATGTCCCGCTCCTCCGGCTTCAGCGGCAGTTCAGCCGCCGCCGCACACAGGTGCGGACCCAGGACGTACGGGTTGGAAGGGTCGAAGACCGTCGCCTCCACGGAAATGTCAAAGATCGCTTCCGGGTGATGTACCAGGTAGGTGTCCAGCGGATCGTCGCTGGCCACAAAGGCGGCCAGGGCATCCTGCCCGGACCGGCCGGCCCGGCCGATCTGCTGGAACAGGGACGCGCGGGTCCCGGGCCAACCGGCCACCAGCACGGCGTCCAGCCCGGAAATGTCGATGCCCAGTTCCAGCGCCGACGTGCTGGCAATACCCAAAAGCTGCCCGCTGCGCAGCTGGTTCTCCAGCGCCCGCCGCTCCTCCGGCAGGTACCCGGAGCGGTACGCGGCCACCCGGTCAGGAAGGGAAGGATGCACCTCGTCGAGCAGCCGCCGTGTGATGGTGGCAATGGTCTCAGCTCCCCGGCGGGACTTGATGAACGCAATTGTCCGTACTTGCGCGGAGACCAGGTTGGCCAGCAGGTCCGAGGTTTCGGCGATCACCGTCCGGCGCTCGCGGGCACCGTTCTCACCCTTGCCGTCCGTGAGCTGCGGCTCCCACAGCGCAACCGTCGTGGCGCCGTGCGGCGAATAGTCACGGGTGAACGCCTGCACCGCACTGCCAATCAGGCGGCCGAAGGACTGGGCTGGATCAGCGGAGGTGGCGGAGGCACCAATGAACACCGGGTCGGCGCCGTAATAGGCACAGATCCGGCGCAGCCGGCGCATCAGGTTGGCAACGTTGGACCCGAAGACGCCGCGGTAGCTGTGCGCTTCGTCGATGATCACGTACTTCAGGCGGCGGAAGAACCGTGCCCACCAGGCATGGTTCGGAAGCACCCCGAAATGAAGCATGTCAGGGTTCGCCAGCACCATATTGGCGTGGTCCCGGATCCAGCGGCGGGCACCCGGGTCCGTATCGCCGTCGTACGTTTCGGCACGCAGCGTCGGCAGGTGCAGGGCATTGAGGGCGGCCAGCTGGTCAGCAGCCAGCGCCTTGGTGGGGGAGAGATACAAGGCCACGGACCCGGTGGGCTCCAGCGAAATCCGGTCATCGAGAGCGGTCCGGTGGATCTCATCCAGGACCGGCAGCTGGTAGGCCAGCGACTTGCCGGACGCGGTGCCGGTGGAAATGATGGTGTGCCGTCCGGAATGGGCGCAGTCTGCGACCTCGGCCTGGTGCTGCCAGGGCGAATGCACACCCAGCCTCGCGTAGGCCTCAACCAGGTCCGGGTGAACCCAGTCCGGCCAGGGGGAGGTCTTGGCCTCCCGCGCCGGAATCCGGTGGGTGTGGACCAGCTGCTCCGGGTCGGCTCCGCCGCCGAGCAGCGGGATCAGGGAATCGGAAATGGCCACGCCGCCATTGTCCCACCGGTACGTGCACGTTCGGCACACGGGCACCGCGGGGTCCGCGGCGGGCGAAATCTACAGCCGCGGCTCGAACATCATGACGCTGGCCAGGGACTCCCAGCCCAGGTACCGGTACAGCCCAAGGCCGGTTTCGGGAGAAATCAGCAGCCCCGTGTCTGCGTCGTGCTCCAGGGCGAGCGCCGTCAGTGCCCGCATCACGTAACTGCCCAGCCCCTGCCGGCGGAAATGCCGGTCCGTGTAGATCTGGTCATAAACCGCGAACCCGTCCACCACCGCCACATGCCCCCGCGCAGCCGGTGTCTCGCCGGAATCCACTTCCACCCGTCCGCCGGAGGAACCGCGGAGAGTCCTGACACTGAACCCGTCCGGAGGCAGCGGGTCTTCAACGTCCTGGCCCTCCATCGGCAGCATCATGAAGACCTCATCCGTGGACCGGACGGTCAGCCCGTAGACGTTGGCCGCACCGTAGAGTTCGGACACCCTCGACGTCACGATCGTGAACAGCCGCCCCGCACCCTGCCGCGCCGAATTCGCCAGGGCGGCGAACTCGTCATGAGAGGGCTCCAGCGCGAAGTACTCCCAGTCATTGGTCTTGTCATGCAGGAACGCGGCCGGGAAACGGCCCTCGTGGCGCGTCTGATACCCCCTGGCGCTGGCCCACCCGCTCACCCAGGTCTCAAGGAGTTCGTCGGTTAGTCCGTTCATGCGGAAACACTAGCCTGCTGCCCCTGCCCGCGGGAGGGCCGCTGCGCAAATCAGGATTTCGCCTCCCGGTCTACCCTTAATACGTGGCCATGAATCGAATTGCTCTCTACTACGCTTTCACCCCCCTCCCGGATCCCGAAGCGGTCCGGCTCTGGCAGCGCGCCCTGTGCGAAAAGCTCGGACTGCGCGGCCGCATCCTGATTTCCAAGGACGGCATCAACGGGACCGTCGGCGGTGAACTCGGCGCGGTCAAGGCCTACGTAAAGGCCACTCGCGAGTACCCCGCCTTTAAGAAGATGGACATCAAGTACTCCGAAGGCTCTGCCGAGGACTTCCCCCGGCTCAGCGTGAAGGTCCGCCCCGAAATCGTGAGTTTCGGTGCGCCCGGGGAGCTGAAGGTGGATGAGAACGGCGTGTTGGGCGGCGGCACCCATCTGCGGCCCGAGGAAGTGCATGAGCTGGTGGAAGCAAAGAAGGCGGCAGGGGAGGACGTGGTGTTCTTCGACGGACGCAACGCCTTCGAAGCCCAGATCGGCAAGTTCAAGGGCGCTGTGGTTCCGGACGTATCCACCACTCACGACTTCATCAAAGAACTTGAATCAGGCAAGTATGACGACCTGAAGGACAAGCCGGTGGTCACTTACTGCACCGGCGGTGTGCGCTGTGAAGTGCTGTCCGCACTGATGGTGAACCGCGGCTTCTCCGAGGTGTACCAGATGAAGGGCGGAATCGTCCGCTATGGCGAGACGTTCGGGGACAAGGGTCTCTGGGAAGGCTCGCTCTACGTCTTCGACAAGCGGATGCACATGGAATTCACTGACGACGCCGCCACCATCGGTGAGTGTGCCCGGTGCCATGCGCCCACCAGCAAGTTCGAGAACTGCTCCAACCCGTCCTGCCGGAAGCTGACGCTGTACTGTGCCGAATGCGCTGCGGATCCGGCGACGCTGCGCTGCCCGGACGGCTGCGAAGACTAGTACAGCCCCCGGGAAGCGGCATCCGCTTTCCAGCAGCACACGGGGCGCTGCCTCCCGGCGGGGCTACCGGCCGAATGCCTCCGGTGCGGTGATGACGGACAAGCCCTGTACCGCCTGCTCGAACAGGTTGGCCGGATTCGAGGTGCGGCCTGCGCTCTCCTCCCGCGCAAAGCACTGCCACGCCACCCGCCAGGTGCAGGCAATCAGCTCCGCTGCGAGCTGTGCCTGCATCCGGGTCAGCGCCGCGCGTTCCGTCAGTGCGCTGCTCACTGCGTCCACCAGATGCATCTCCTGGCGGGAGACGGCCTGGAGCAACCGGGGCTCACGCAGCAGGAGACGTGAGATCCGCTTGAACTGAACCTGTTCCACCTCGTAGGCGAACTGCTGCCGGCAGGCGTCGATCAGCTCGCACAGGATCTCCGCCGGGGACGCTCCCGGGACGAGCTCCCGGGAGAGCAGCGCGTCCAGGAGCTCGCCCTGACCCGGAACGGCGGCGGATTCCTTCGAGTCGTAGTAGCGGAAGAACGTCCGCTCCGAAACCCCGGCGCGCTCTGCGATGCTGGCTACCGTGGTGGACTCCACGCCCGCCGTTTCCAACAGGTCCAGCGTGGCCTGCTGGATCTGCCGCCTCGTTGCGGCCTTGTGGTCGTCTCGTTTTCCCACGTGTTCCAGCTTTCGTCGGAGGGCCGCCACTGAAATATCTTCTGTCACAGTATGCCAGTTTGTTTAGAATAATCTGTCAGTCTGTGACAGTATTTTCCGGTTCACGTCCCACAGAAACCGAGGAATCCTTGACTTCCGAAAGCCCTGCCGCCGAGCACAAAGCGGCACCCGCAGCACCTCCGCGTCCGGACCTGCCTACCCGTCAGCTGACCGGCATCATCGGCGCACTGGCCCTGGCCGCGTTCCTGATGATCCTGAATGAGACCGTCCTCTCGGTGGCCCTTCCCTCGATCATGGCGGACCTGGACGTCACGGCGTCCGCAGGCCAGTGGCTGACCACCGGCTTCCTGCTCACTGTTTCGGTAGTCATCCCCACCACGGGATTCCTGCTCCAGCGGTTCACCACCCGGAGCCTGTTCATCTTTGCGCTGGCCAGCTTCCTGACCGGAACCGCCCTGGCCGTCTTCGCCCCCACCTTCGCCGTGCTGCTCATCGCCCGGATCATCCAGGCCGTCGGCACCGCCATTGTGCTTCCGCTGCTGATGACTACCACGCTGACCCTGGTTCCGCTGCACAAGCGCGGCACCATCATGGGCCTGAATTCTATTGTCATCTCGGTAGGGCCGGCTGTCGGCCCCACTGTCTCCGGAGCAATCGTGAATGCACTGAGCTGGCACTGGATCTTCGTGCTGATGATTCCCCTTGCCGTGGCAATCCTGCTGCTGGGAATCATCTTCATTAAGCTGCCCTCCCAGACCCGCCGCCTGCCTGTCGACGTTCCCTCCGTCATTCTTTCCGCCCTGGCGTTCGGCTTCCTGGTTTATGCCATCTCAAGCCTTGAACATGCCTCCGACAACCTCCTCCTGGTCTCCGCCAGCGTCGTCGTCGGGGCCGGGGCCCTGGTGCTGTTCATCCGGCGCCAGGTCCGCCTGGCCCGGACCGGACGGGAACTGCTGAACCTGGCACCGTTCCGGAACCGGAACTTCCGCCTCAGCGTGGTCATGATCATGATCGCCATGGGCACGCTGCTGGGCACCGTCATGATTGTGCCGATCCTGCTCCAGACCGGCCGCGGCCTGGACACCCTGACCATTGGCATGATGCTCCTGCCCGGCGGCCTGGTGCAGGCCGCCGTCGGTCCCGTCTTTGGCCGGGTCTTCGACCGCTTTGGTCCGCGTCCCGTCCTCATCCCCGGTGCGGCCATGCTGGCGCTGGGACAGTGGCTGTACGTCAGCGTCACCCCGGAGTCCCCGCTCTGGATGTTCACCGTTTCCCATGTTGTATTCAGCATTGGGCTGGCGATGCTGATGACCGGGCTGCTGTCCTCGGCCCTGGCCACAGTGGAACCCCGGCTCTACGGCCACGGCTCGGCCATCTTCAACACCGGCCAGCAGCTGGGTGGTGCAATTGGCACCACCATCTTTGTGACCGTGCTGTCCATGCTCTCGGCAAGCCGACTCGAGGAGGGGACCGCGCTGGCGGATTCTCTGTTCGCCGGTGCGCACACAGCGTTCATCATCGGAGCGCTGCTGGCCACGGCCAGCCTCGTCCTGGCGCCCTTCATTCGCATCCCCCGCCGCGCCTAGACACACCTGCCCCACAAATCGAGATGGCAGAAACTGCCCGTATGAGCGCTCATACGGGCAGTTTCTGCCATCTCGATGGGGGAGAGGACGTGGTGAGGTGGCAGGAAGCCGGAACCTAGACTGGACTGGTGACGAATTTCTCCCGCGTTCCGGGCACACCCCAGAGTTCAAACCTCGCGCTGCTGGCCGACCTCGCCGCCGACCTCACGGACGCGGGCTACACGGTGGACGGTGTCGCAGCCTTCCTGGGGAAGGAAGCCAGTGCTGCGCTGTCCCGGGACCAGCTGGTTCCTGCCATGCTCGCCTGCCGGGCAGCGGCCGACGGCGGCACTCCGGAACCGGTGGCAGCTGCGGTAGCGCTGTGGCTGGTGGGCTCCTCCGTTCCGGCACAGCAGGTCCGGGACGCCTTCCCCCGGACCGGTGCCGAGGGACTGCTGGAGCTCGGGCTCGCCGAGAAGGACGCCCCGGACATGCTCCGCGCCAGGGTGGATCTGCGGCCCTACGAGTTCGACGCCGCGACCAGCGAAAGCGGCCCCGAAGACACCGGGGAAGCCCCGGAACAGGCCGGCGGCACCCACCTCTGGGTGGCCAGCGACCTCGGCGCCCATCAGCGCCCCGGCGTCCTGCCGCACGGCCACGTGCTGGGCATCGGGCAGGCCTCCCTGTCCCTGGCCCAGCTGAGCATCACTACTCCGGTGGACCGTGCGCTGGACCTGGGGACCGGCTGCGGAATCCAGGTTTTCCACCTGCTGGGCCACGCCCGGCACGTCACCGCCACGGACATTTCCGAGCGTGCCCTGGGCTTCACCCGGTTCAACCTCGTGCTGAACGCGCCCGCGCTTGGACTGGACCCGGAACACCCGGAGCAGCGCGTGGACCTGCGGCTCGGCAGCATGCTTGAACCGGTGGCAGGGGAGCGCTTCGACCAGGTGGTTTCAAATCCGCCGTTCGTGATCACCCCCCGCGTGTCCGGCGAGGACGAGGAGGGCCGCTTTACCTACCGGGACGGCGGACTTCCCGGAGACCAGATTGTTTCCGGGCTCTTCCGGAACCTCGAATCCGTGCTGGCTCCCGGCGGCATCGCACAGATGCTGGGGAATTGGGAGATCCAGGGCGACGCGGACGAGAAGGATGCCTGGAGCGAAAGGCTTCGCTCCTGGCTGCCGGAGGGGATGGACGCCTGGGTTATCCAGCGGGAAGTGCTCAGCCCGGCCGAGTACGCGGAAATGTGGCTCCGGGACGCGGCGGAGAACCGGGACCGGAACGAGTACGCGGCCTCCTATGCCGCGTACCTGGCCGATTTCGCCTCCCGCGGAACCACCGGAATCGGCTTCGGCTCGGTGTGGATGCGCCGGCGGAAAAATCCGCAGGCCGCGCCGCTGCGCCGGTTCGAGGAAATTACCCACCCGCTCGAGTCCCCGCTCGCCCCGCACCTGGCCGCCGCCGTCGGGCGTTTTGACTGGGTCCAGGCGCACCCGGACCTGGGCGCCGAACACCTGGTAGTGGCCGACGACGTCACCGAGGAGCGCCATGCGCGCCCCGGAGCCGAGCACCCCGGCGTGATCCTGCTGCGCCAGGGCGCCGGCCTGCGGAGGACCAACCTGATGAGCACCGAACTGACCGGCTTTGTGTCAGCGTGCGACGGCGATCTCCCCGCCGGGGCGATCATCGCGGCGCTGGGTTCGCTGCTGGGCCGGGATGATCCGGAGTTTGCCGCCGGGCTGGAAGATGAGGTCCGCAACCTGGTCCTGGACGGGTTCCTCCTTCCGGCTGAACCGTAACCGAGCGCACGGCTAAATTGGTCCGGGTCCGCCCGCAGGTGCAGTTATGGTTACCCTTGTGCTTGGGGTTTCCCCATACTGTCTAAGGATGAGCGGGCATGCGGTGCAGCACGCGCCCTCATCCGTATTGATCCACCCCCGTACGTAGGAGAACAGTGCCAGTTAAGGCAACGGACAAGTCGACCGGCAAGAAGAAGCTGGTAATTGTCGAGTCACCGGCCAAGGGCAAGACCATCGCCGGGTATCTTGGCGAGGGCTTCGAGGTCACGGCGTCGATGGGTCATATCCGTGACCTCCCGCAGCCCTCGGACCTTCCCGCCGAGCTCAAGAAGAGTTCGCTGGGGAAGTTCGCCGTTGACCTGGATAAGGACTTCGAGCCCTACTACGTGGTCTCCACGGACAAGAAAAAGAAGGTTGCGGAACTCAAGGCCGCCCTCAAGGACGCCGACGAACTCTACCTCGCAACTGACGGTGACCGCGAAGGCGAAGCCATCGCGTGGCACCTGCTCCAGGTGCTTAAGCCCAAGGTTCCCGTCCACCGCCTGACCTTCCCCGAAATCACCAAGGAAGCGATCCAGCGCGCGCTGCAGGAAATGCGCGACATCGACATCTCCATGGTTGATGCACAGGAAACCCGCCGCATCCTGGACCGCCTTTACGGCTACGAGATCTCCCCCGTGCTCTGGCGCAAGGTAGCCCGCGGACTCTCCGCCGGACGCGTCCAGTCCGTGGCAACCCGACTTGTCGTCGAGCGCGAACGCGAGCGCATGGCGTTCCGTTCCGCGTCCTACTGGGACCTGCTCGGCACGTTCTCCACCGCCTCCTCTGAGTCCTTCAAGGCCCGCCTGACCTCGGTCGACGGCGCCCGGATCGCTACCGGCAAGGACTTCACGGACCGCGGCGAACTCAAGTCCAAGAACGTCACGCACCTGGATGAAGCGGCAGCCCTGTCCCTCGCCGAAGGCCTGCAGTCGGCGTCGTTCACTGTCCGTTCCCTGGAAACCAAGCCGTACACCCGCCGCCCGGCAGCCCCGTTCACCACCTCCACGCTGCAGCAGGAAGCCAGCCGCAAGCTGCGCTTCTCTTCCCGCGTGACCATGCAGGTTGCACAGCGCCTGTATGAAAACGGCTACATCACCTATATGCGTACGGACTCCTCCGCGCTGTCGGACCAGGCCATCAACGCGGCCCGCCGCCAGGCCTCGGAACTGTACGGACCCGAGTACGTGCCCGAAGCGCGCCGCGTCTACAAGGGCAAGTCCAAGAACGCGCAGGAAGCCCACGAGGCAATCCGCCCCGCCGGCGACTCCTTCCGCACTCCGGCGCAGGTTGCCTCCTCGCTGCGCGGGGACGAGTTCAAGCTCTACGAACTGATCTGGAAGCGCACAGTCGCCTCGCAGATGGCGGACGCCAAGGGCTCGACGGCGTCAGTCAAGCTCGGTGCCGTGTCGGCAGACGGGCGCGACGCCGAATTCTCGGCTTCCGGCACCGTCATCACGTTCCGCGGCTTCATGGCCGCCTATGAAGAAGGCCACGACGCCACCCGCGACGAGGACGAGGGATCCGAAGGCGGACGCCTGCCCATCCTGAAGAAGGACGATCCACTCAGCGCAGCGGACCTGGCAGCCAGCGGCCACGAGACCTCCCCGCCGCCGCGCTTCACCGAAGCTTCGCTGGTGAAGACGCTCGAAGAGCTGGGAATTGGACGCCCGTCCACGTACGCCGCCACGATCTCCACGATCATGGACCGCGGCTACGTCACGCAGCGCGGCCAGGCCCTGGTGCCCAGCTGGATCGCGTTCTCCGTGGTCCGGCTGCTGGAGGAGCACTTCACCGACTACGTGGACTATGACTTCACCGCCGAGATGGAAGAGGACCTGGACCGCATTGCCCGCGGCGAAGCCGGCCGGGTGGAATGGCTGAACCAGTTCTATTACGGAGACCGGAAAGACACCGGCCTGCACACCATCGTCAACGACCTCGGTGAAATCGACGCACGCGCGGTGAACTCCATTGAAATCGCGGACGGAATCGTGCTGCGCGTGGGCAAGTTCGGCCCGTACCTGGAGCGCCCGCTGCCCGCGGACGCCCCGGAAGGCACCGAACCGGACCGCGCCAATGTACCCGAAGACCTTGCCCCGGATGAGCTGACCGCCGAGAAGGCAGTTGAGCTGATGAACAGCGCCGGCCCCGAGGAGCGGGTGCTGGGCGAGGATCCCGAGACCGGGCGCACCATCGTGGCGCGCAACGGACGCTACGGCCCGTACGTCATCGAAATCATCCCGGAGCCCACGGCAGAGGAACTGGCGAACCAGCCGGTGGAGTACTACAAGAACGGCAAGCCCAAGCCGCCGAAGAAGCCTGCCAAGATCAAGCCGCGCACGGGTTCGCTGTTCAAGTCCATGAGCGTTGACACCGTCACCCTGGAAGAGGCCCTGAAGCTGATGCGGCTGCCGCGCGTGCTGGGTACCGACGCCGAGGGGAACGAAATCACGGTACAAAACGGCCGGTTCGGCCCGTACCTGAAGAAGGGCACTGACTCCCGGTCGATCGGCTCCGAAGAGGAGATCTTCACGATCACCCTGGAGCAGGCACTGGAGATCTACTCCCAGCCCAAGCAGCGCGGCGGCCGGCAGGCTGCGGCTCCGCTGGCCGAGTTCGGTACCGATCCCGTCTCCGAGAAGCCGGTAGTGGTGAAGGACGGCCGGTTTGGTCCCTACATCACCGACGGCATTACGAACATCACCGTTCCGCGGTCCATGGCCATTGAGGAACTCACCCGGGAACGGGCGCTCGAACTGCTCGCCGAGAAGCGCGAAAAGGGCCCGGCCAAGAAGCCGGTCCGCAAGCGCGCCGCGGCCAAGAAGTAAGACGGTGCCGGCCGCCGCGCACATTCTTCGGACCCCTGCACGGGGGGCCGGAAAGGTGCGCGGCCGGTACAGCCGCATAATGGGATCATGCGACTAGGAGTCCTGGACGTCGGGTCCAACACGGTGCATCTGCTGCTGGTGGATGCACACCCGGGCGCGCGCCCGGTTCCGTTCGCATCCCATAAACGGCCCCTGCAGCTGGTAGCCCACCTGGATGCCGAAGGGGCAATTACGGCCGAGGGCCAGCGCCTCCTGGCAGATTTCGTGGCCGAGGCCCGCGACTTCGCCCTCCGCCACCACGCGCAGGACATGCTCGCCTTCACCACCTCCGCCATCCGCGAATCCGCAAACGGCCAGCATGTACTGGACTTCGTGGAACGTGAAACTGCCGTGGTGCTCAGGGAGCTCAGCGGCCGGCAGGAAGCTTCCATGACGTACCTCGCGGTCCGCCGCTGGTTCGGCTGGGGCGCCGGCACCCTGCTGGACCTGGACATCGGCGGCGGTTCCTTTGAAATGGCGCAGGGGCACGACGAACTGCCCGACGTCGCTGTCTCAGTGCCGCTTGGCGCCGGACGGCTCACCCGAGACTGGCTGCACGGCGACCCGCCCGGACCGGCCGCGGTGCAGGCCCTGCGCAGCTACATTCGGGACGTGGTGCAGGACGCCGCGGAGGAATTCAGGGAGTACGGCGCCCCGCACGTAGCTGCGGGTACCTCCAAGACGTTCCGGTCCCTGGCCCGCCTCACCGGTGCTGCGCCGTCGGCCGCAGGCCCGTACGTTCGGCGCAGGCTCCGCCGAGCGGACCTCACCGCCATGATCCCCCGGCTGGCCGGAATGACCGCCGCCCAGCGCGCGGAACTCGACGGCGTCTCCGCCCTGCGTGCGCCGCAGGTCCTCGCGGGCGCACTGGTAGCGGAAGCAGCGATGGAAGCCTTCAGCATCAAGTCCCTGCGGATCTGCCCCTGGGCGCTTCGCGAGGGACTCATCCTGCAGCGTTTCGACACGCTGCACTTCGAAACAGCGGGCCGGCTCCCGGCTGGCTCCCACATCCTCCCGCCGGAACCGGCCGGGGCCCTGGTCCTGGCTGCGGCCGGCGAACCGAACGGAAGTGCACCACTATGACTCTGACCTCCCCCCAGAACTTGCAGCCCGCGGCCAACCTGCCGCAGATTCCCGTGGCGCTGTCCAGTTCGTCCGTCTACCCGCTGTCTGTGCATGACACGTTCGCCGTGGCACATGACCTGGGTTACGACGGCGTGGAAGTGATGGTCACCGGCAGCCAGATCAGCCGCAACCCGGAGACCATCCGCAGCCTGATTGAGCGGTACCAGATGCCGGTGCTCGCCATCCACGCGCCAACCCTGCTGCTGACGCAGCAGGTCTGGGGAAAGGCCTGGACCAAGATCGAACTGTCCGCCGCTATGGCCGCCGAAGTCGGCGCCACCACCGTGGTGGCCCACCCGCCGTTCCGCTGGCAGTCCGGTTACGCGGAGAACTTCGCTGAAGGTGTCCGGCGCATCTCGGAGGAGTACGGCGTGACCATCGCCGTGGAGAACATGTATCCGTGGCGGGTCCGGGGCCGGGAAGCGAAGGCCTACCTTCCGCACTGGAACCCGCTGCCGGAGCCCTATGAGCACGTGACCTGGGACTTCTCCCACGCCGCCATCGCCGGCATGGACTCCTATGAGGAGATTCGCAAGCTCGGCACCCGGCTGAGCCACGTGCACCTTACCGACGGAACGCCCAACGGCAAGGACGAACACCTGCTGCCGGGGGAGGGCACCCAGCGCTGCGCCGAAACGCTGCAGTACCTCTCCGAAATCGGGTACACCGGCACCGTGGCGATTGAAGTCAGCACCCGCAAGGCCAAGGAAGCGGGGGAACGGGAAGAGATGCTCCGGCAGACCCTTGAGTTCGCCCGCGTGAACCTGAACCAGGTGCTGGACGAATAACCGCTTAAACGAGTGAGTGCCGGCGGTCAGACGCGGACGGTTGGGGGAAAACGTCCGCGGATCGCCGGCACCACCGGGCCGGGAAACCGGCCCTTCATCACTCGCACCTCCAAGAGGCACTTACTACGCTAGGCATCGAAGTTGTGCGCAGGCACAGAACAGCCTGAATTTATGCTTTAAATTCCCGTATTCGATGCCCTGCAGCGCGCCGTGACAGAATCAGGTGCATGCAGAATCTACCCCGACTTTCCTTCCTGGGCTGCGGCTCCATGAACGAGGCAATCCTCGGCGGCATCCTGGCCGGAGGCTTCCCGGCAGAACTCATTACCGCCACCGTTCGGCGGGCCGAACGCGCGGCTGAGCTGCGGGAACGCCACGGCATCACTGTGCTTGCCGAGTCCGAGGACACCGCCGCCAACCGCACCGCCGCCGAATCCGCGGACGTCCTCATTGTCGGGGTGAAGCCCGTTGGCGTTAGGGCCATGCTCGAGGGGATAGCCGCCGTGCTCCGTCCGGAAGCCGTCGTCGTCAGTGTTGCGGCGGCGGTCCCGCTGGAGCTGATGGAGGCTGCCCTGCCTGCCGGCGCCCAGGTGATCCGCACCATGCCCAACACCCCCGCGAAACTGGGCCGCGGGGTCACCGCCCTGGCGGCGGGTTCGGCTGCCACACCTGAATCCGTGGACCTGGTGACGAACCTGCTCTCAGGCACCGGGCGGATAGTGGAGGTCCGTGAGGACCAGATCAACGCGGTCGGTTCCGTCAGCGGTTCCGGCCCGGCGTACGCCTTTTACCTGGCCGAGGCAATGGCGAGGGCCGGCGCGGACCTGGGCCTGGACCCGGAACTGTCCGCCCTGCTGGCCGCCGAAACCATCGCCGGAGCAGGTGCCATGCTGGCCGAACCGGGAGCGGACGCCACAGCCCTGCGGAAGGCCGTCACCAGCCCCAACGGGACCACGCAGGCGGCGATCGGCGTCTTCGACGCCCAAGGACTGCCGGGGATTATTGCTGCCGGCATGCAGGCCGCGGCGGACCGCTCGGCAGAGATCACTGCCGAGCTCAGCGCCTCCCGGTAACCGGCACTAGGGCCTGGACGCGAAGCGTTCCAGCAGGTCTACGTGACCGGAGACGATCAGCACGTCCCGGCTGGAGACCTTGGTGTCAGCCTGCGCGTACGTGAAATCCTCGCCGGGGGACTTCACCCCCACCACGGTGACCCCGTACTTCGAGCGGACGTTGGATTCCCGCAGGGTGAAACCCTGGGTCTCCTTGGGCGGGTACATCTTCACAATCGCGAAGTCGTCGTCGAACTCGATGAAGTCCAGCATCCGCCCGCCCACCAGGTGGGCGGCGCGCTGCCCGGCGTCCGCTTCGGGGTAGATCACGTGGTTCGCGCCGATCCGGGTGAGGATCTTTCCATGCGCCGGAGTAATAGCCTTGACCCACAGGTGTTCAATGCCCAGGTCCACCAGGTTCACGGTGATGAGCACGCTGGACTCGATGGACGTGCCCACGCCCACGACGGCGGCAGAAAAGTCCTGCGCGCCAAGCTGCTTGAGGGCGTCGATGTTGGTGGCGTCCGCCTGCACCACGTGCGTGAGCTTGCCGGAGGCCTTCTGCACCAGGTCCGGGTCCCGTTCGATGGCCAGGACTTCGCGGCCCTGCTTCACCAGCTGTTCGGCGGTGGCGGAGCCAAAGCGGCCCAGCCCAATCACCAGGACGGGGGCGTTATGCGGGGGTCTCTCAGCCAATGATGGGCCTTTCTTCGGGGTAGTGGTACAGCGGTTTGCGCTGGCGCAGGGCCAGCGCCGCGGCCAGCGTGATGGTTCCGACGCGGCCGGCGAACATCAGCCCGGCCAGGATGTATTTGCCCGACGGCGGCAGCTCGGGACTGAGCCCGATGCTCAGGCCCACGGTGGCGAACGCGGAGATCACTTCGAACAGTACCGGCTGGAGGGTTTCCTCCGTGACGACCAGCAGTCCGATCGTGGCCACTGCCACCATGGTGGCGCCCAGGATCACCACAGAGATAGCTACCCGCAGCGCTCCGGCTGGAATGTTCCGCCCGAAGGCCCGTACATCGGTATCGCCGCGCGCCTCCGCGATGATGGCCAGGAAGATCACGGCGATGGTGGTGACCTTGATGCCGCCGGCGGTGGACGCTGAGCCGCCGCCGGCGAACATCAGCATGTCCGTGATGAGCAGGGTTGAAGCGTCCTGGTCTGCCATGTCGACGAGGTTGAAACCGCCGGAGCGCATCATCACGGAAGCGAACACGGCATGCAGGATCTTCTCGCCGACGCCCATGCCGGCGATCGTGCGCTCGTTGAACCACTCAAACAGGGCCCACAGCACTGAACCGGCAGCCAGCAGGATCAGCGAGACCAGCACGGTGAGCTTGGTGTGCAGGTTCCACCTCCGGGTCCGCAACCGGCTTTGCAGCAGCACCATGATCACCGGGAAGCCCAGGCTGCCGGTGAAGACGCCGGCCATGATGGGGATCAGCACCCACAGATCGTTTTCGTACGGCACCAGGCCGTCCGAGTGCGGCGTAAACCCGGCATTGTTGAAGGAAGAGATGGAGTAGAAGAGGGCGTGCCAAATGGCCTGGCCCGGAGACTCGCCCAGGATCATGAACCGTGGCGCGAGCACGGCAGCCAGAGCGAGTTCGATGAGGACGGTGGTGCTCACCACGATCCGCAGCAGGTTGCCTACCTCGCCCAGGCGGCCGGTGTTCATTCCTTCCTGCGCGATCAGCTTGCCGCGGACGCCCAGGCGGCGGTTCACGGCAAGCGCCAGCAGCGACGCCATGGTCAGGATGCCCAGGCCGCCTACCTGGATGGCAATCAGGATGAGGACCTGGCCAAAACCGGACCAGTACGTGGCCGTGGACACCACGGTCAGCCCGGTGACGCACACGGCGGAGACCGCGGTGAACAGCGCGTCGTGCAGGGCCGTGGCCTCGCCGGAGGAGGACGCAATGGGCAGCGCCAGCAGGGCGGTGAACACCAGGATCACCAGCGAGAAGACAATCAGTGCGAGCCGGGCCGGGGACGAACTGGCTACTGCGTCAATGAAGTCCCGGCCTGCGACGATGAAGCCGAGGGGACGGCGCTGCCGCGTCTGCAGCGTGGGCTGCGGTTGGGATGCCATGGGTCGAAAAGTCCAGTTCTGTGCGCGGGGTCCTGCCAAGTAGTAAACCACTTAACCGGGCGTCCGGCGGTGCAGGCCGCCCGGGGCGGATCGCGTAGCCTGTGAGCATGACGAGTACCGGGCTGGGCCTTCCCGCTGTGCCGACGCACATCGTGTGGGACGAATCGCTGCTGGCGTACAACTTCGGCTCCACACATCCCATGAGCCCGCTGCGGCTGGACCTGACCGCCCGCCTGGCGAAGGAGCTGGGAATTTTCGACCTTCCGCAGGTGACGCTGGGAGCCCCGTACGTCGCCGAGGACCGTCAGCTGGAGCGGATCCATGACCCCGCCTACGTCGCAGCGGTGCGGGAAATCAGCCGGAATCCCCAGACCTCCAATGCTCCCCTTGGCCTCGGTACGGAAGACGATCCGGCGTTCGAGGGGATGCACGAGGCCAGTGCCCGGCTCGTGGGAGGCTCCCTGGCAGCGGCCGAGGCGGTGCTCTCCGGGAGGGCACGCCACGCAGTGAACTTCGCCGGGGGAATGCACCATGCGTTTGCCGGAAAGGCTGCCGGTTTCTGCATCTACAACGACGCCGCTGCCGCCGTCGCGCGTTTCCTGGACGCCGGCTACACCCGGGTCCTCTACATCGACGTGGATGCGCACCACGGGGACGGCACCCAGTCCATCTTCTGGAACGATCCCCGGGTCATGACCATCTCAATCCACGAAACCGGAATCTCGCTCTTTCCCGGAACCGGGTTCGCCAACGAATCCGGCGGGCCGGACGCGCCGGGCACCGCCGTGAACGTTGCCCTGCCTCCCGGCACCCGGGACGCCGGGTGGCTGCGTGCCTTCCACGCCGTCGTACCCCAGCTGGCAGCCGCCTTTGCGCCGGAAATCATCATCAGCCAGCACGGCTGCGACGGTCACCGCGATGACCCGCTCTCCAACCTGCGCGTATCCGTGGACACGCAGCGGCAGGCAGCGCTGAGCATTTCCGGACTGGCGGACCAGTTCTGCGAGGGGCGCTGGATCGCCACCGGCGGCGGCGGATACAACGTTGCCAGCGTGGTGCCTCGGTCCTGGTCCCTGCTGCTGGCTGTGGCCGCGAATACCCGGATGCCGCTGACCACCCCCGTGCCCCAGCCCTGGCGCGAATACGTCCGCGAACGGCACGGAATCGACACCCCTACCGAGATGGGGGACGGGGTGGATATGTGGTGGCGTTCCTGGGAGGTCGGCTATGACCCGAATGACGACATTGACCGGACAGTCATGGCCACCCGCCGGGAAGTCTTCCCGCTGCACGGACTGGATCCCTGGTTCGACTGACCGGCCCGACGGCTGCCGAAACAGGGGCAGCACAGATATGCCGCTAAGGTAATGCCTATGGTCATTGACGATGTTTTCGCTGTCATAGCAGAGGGAACCCGGCGGGAGATCCTGGGCGCGCTGCGCTGCGGCGACAAGTCCGTAGGGGAACTGGTCCAGGAACTGGAGGTCAGCCAGCCCACGGTATCCAAGCACCTGAAGGTCCTCCGCGAAGCCGGACTGGTGGATATGCGCGCCGAAGGCCAGCGCCGCTACTACTCGCTGAAGACCGGCCCACTCGACGAAGTAGTACTATGGCTAAGCGCATTTGATCTGCCATCACTCACAGCCGCCCAGGCCACCACACCTCGTCTGGCAGGCGTCGCCGCCGGACACAGCAGCGAAGCCCGCGGCCGTTCCCTGTTTGCCGGGCTTCCCGGCACAACACGGCAAACCACTGCTGCAGCAGCCGCGGCCAAGATGCCCTCCGGTGCCGCCGAAACCCCGGCAGCAGCAGTCGATGCCAGTGTCCAGCAGCAGCTGGGCCGAACTGTAGGCCGCGCCGCGGAACGCGCAGCCGATCTGTTGGGAGCTCTGCCCAAGTTCCGCCGGCGCCGCCCGTAGGCGGCTCCCCAACCCGGTCCTGGATCGCTTCCCGGCGCTGACCGGTCTAGCGTAGTAAGCGGGTGGGGGCATCGATAAGGAGCAACACATGGACGCAACACTCACACGCGTGCGCGACGAAGTTTTCCGCCGCAATCCCGGCGAAACTGAATTCCACCAGGCAGTCGTCGAAGTCTTCGATTCCCTGGAGCCGGTGCTGCGCAAGCACCCCGAGTTCGGTGAAGCCGCCATCCTGCAGCGGATCTGCGAGCCGGAGCGCCAAATCATCTTCCGCGTCCCGTGGGTGGACGACCAGGGCCATGTTCGCATCAACCGCGGCTTCCGCGTTGAGTTCAACTCCGCACTCGGCCCGTACAAGGGCGGCCTGCGCTTCCACCCCAGCGTCTATCTGGGCATCGTCAAGTTCCTCGGTTTCGAGCAGATTTTCAAGAATGCCCTGACCGGCATGCCCATCGGCGGCGGCAAGGGTGGCTCCGACTTCGACCCGCGCGGAAAGTCCGATGCCGAAGTCATGCGTTTCTGCCAGTCCTTCATGACCGAGCTGTACCGGCACATCGGTGAATACACGGACGTGCCCGCCGGTGACATCGGCGTGGGCGGCCGGGAAATCGGTTACCTCTTCGGCCAGTACAAGCGGATCACCAACCGCTACGAGTCCGGTGTCCTCACCGGCAAGGGCGTCAGCTGGGGCGGCTCGCTGGTGCGCCCCGAGGCGACCGGCTACGGCGTCGTGATGTTCGTCGAGGAGATGCTCAAGACCCGCGGACTGAGCCTGGACGGGCAGCGCGTCATTGTCTCCGGCTCCGGAAACGTGGCCATCAACGCGATCGCCAAGGCCCAGGCCCTGGGCGGCAAGGTTGTGGCGTGTTCCGATTCCTCCGGCTATGTGGTGGACGAGGCAGGAATCGACGTCGAACTGCTGCGCCAGATCAAGGAATACGAGCGCGGACGCATCTCCGAGTATGCCCAGCGCCGCGGCGGCAACACCTCCTTCGTAGCCGGCGGTTCCGTGTGGGACGCCGGAGCCAACGTGGCCCTGCCCTGCGCGACGCAGAACGAACTGAACGACGACGACGCAGCCTCGCTGCTGAAGTCCGGCGTCGTGGCCGTGGCAGAGGGCGCAAACATGCCCTGCACCCCCAAGGCCATTGAAGTCTTCCAGGAAGCCGGCGTGCTCTTCGGTCCGGGCAAGGCAGCGAACGCCGGCGGCGTTGCTACCTCAGCCCTGGAAATGCAGCAGAACGCCAGCCGCGACTCCTGGTCCTTCGAGCACACCGAGCAGCGGCTGAGCCAGATCATGGTCAATATCCACGACCGCTGCGCCGCCACTGCGGACGAGTACGGAGCTCCGGGGAACTACGTGGTGGGCGCCAACATCGGCGGCTTTGTCAAGGTTGCCGACGCGATGCTGGCCCTCGGCGTCATCTAGCGCGCAGTACCCAGCCGGACGTGGTCCGGTGTCAGTTCGCCGACGCCGGCCACGCCCATCAGTGCCATGGTCCGGGCTGCCTGGGAAGCCAGGATGCCGATGCTGCGGTCCACGCCCGCCCACCCTCCGGCCATCAGCCCGTAGAGGTAGGCCCGGCCAATGAGGGTGAAGTCCGCGCCCAGTGCCAGCGCGGCAACAATGTCCCCGCCGCTCATGATCCCGGTGTCCAGGATGATGCTGGTCTTCCCCTTCAGCACGGCGGCGACCTCCGGAAGCAGCTGCAGCGGAATGGGCGCACGGTCCAGCTGGCGGCCGCCGTGGTTGGAGAGCACGATTCCGTCCGCTCCGTGGTCCACCGCGCGCCGTGCATCCTCAAGGGTCTGGACGCCCTTGACCACGAGGTTCCCTTTCCAGACGCTGCGGAGCCAGTCCAGGTCCTCATAGGTCAGGGTCGGGTCGAACATTGAGTTGATGAGCTCCGCCACGGTTCCGGAGTACCGGTTCAATGAAGCGAAGGACAGCGGTTCGTGGGTTAGGAAATTGAACCACCAGGCTGGCCGGTAGGAGGCATCCAGCACGGTCTTCAGCGTCAGCGCCGGAGGAATCGTCATGCCGTTGCGCACATCCCGCAGCCGTTCACCGGCCACCGCAGTGTCCACGGTCACCATCAGGGTGTCGAATCCGGCAGCCGCAGCCCTGGTGATGAGTTCCAGGGACCTGTCCCGGTCCGTCCAGAGGTAGAGCTGGAACCAGTTCCTGCCGCCGGGCGCCGCGGCGGCAACGTCCTCGATGGAAGCCGTTCCCATAGTGGAGAGCGTGTACGGGATGCCAGCCGCCGCTGCAGCCTGTGAACCGGCGTACTCGCCTTCCGACTGCATCATGCGGGTGAAGCCCGTGGGCGCGATGCCGAAGGGCAGGGCAGACGGCCGGCCAAGCACTGAGGTGGACAGGTCCACCGTCTCGACGTTCCGCAGCACTCCGGGACGGAACTGCAGGTCTGCGAAGGCCTCCCGTGCCCGCCGCAGGGTGATCTCCGCCTCGGCTGCGCCGTCCGTGTAGTCGAAGGGAGCCTTGGGGGTGCGCCTCTTGGCCATGTCCCGCAGATCCCAGATGGTGCTGGCGCGCTGCAGCCTGGCAGCGGTTCCAAGCTGCGGCTTCTTGAACTGCATGAGGGGAGCCAGATCCTGTACACGGGGAATCCGGCGGGTCAGGGCCCGGGGTTTGGAGGTCACCAAAAACTCGCTTTCACTGCTGGCTGTTCTTGGCACCCGAGCCTACGCCGTCAGCGGCGGGACACACGTCACAAATAAAGATTGTGAACACGGGAACTTGCGGTGCTTCCGGAACCGGCCTACGGTCTTACCCATGACTAACCGTTGGTATGCGTATTTTTCGTTGGCTCTGGAGGAGCCCGCGCGATAATACGCTGACGCCAACCTTCAGAGCCAACAGGACAGGGATCATTCCCTGTCCTTCGCCATATCCGGCGGGTTCTGGAGAACGAGTCCCGCCGGTCCACCCTCAAACGGATACGGGACCATGAACCTCACCGCCACACAGCACACCACAACCACCTCAGATCAGCGGGTGCGCGAATTCCGTCCGCTGCCGGCGCCGGAGCAGCTGCTGGCTGAACTGCCCCTTACGCCGGAGCTGGCGGCTACCGTGCGCCAGGGACGCGAAGCTGTCCGCGCAGTGCTCGACGGCGTTGACGACCGCCTGCTCGTCGTCGTCGGACCCTGCTCCATCCACGATCCGGACGCCGGCCTGGACTACGCCCGGCGTCTGGCCGCCGTGGCGGAGGAGCACAGTGAGGACCTGCTCATTGTGCTGCGGGCCTACTTCGAGAAGCCGCGCACAACGGTGGGCTGGAAGGGCCTGATCAATGACCCGCACCTGGACGGCAGCCATGACATCGAGGCCGGCCTGTACGCCGCCCGGAGGTTCCTGATTGCTGCCGGCGAGCTGGGGCTGCCCGTTGCCACCGAGTTCCTTGAGCCCATCAGCCCGCAGTACGTCGCGGACCTGGTCAGTTGGGGTGCCATCGGCGCACGGACCACGGAAAGCCAGATTCACCGCCAGCTCGCTTCCGGGCTCTCAATGCCGGTGGGCTTCAAGAACGGCACGGACGGGTCGCTTCAGATCGCCCTGGACGCGTGTGCGGCGGCAGCTGCCCCGCAGTCCTTCCTGGGAATCGACGGCGCCGGCCGCGCCTCCATGGTTCGAACCGCCGGCAACGCGGACACCCACCTGATCCTGCGCGGCGGAAGTGCCGGTCCCAACTACTCACCGGCCGACGTCGCTGTCGCCTCGCAGGCGCTGGCGGAGCGGGAGCTGAATCCGCGGCTGATCGTGGATGCCAGCCACGCGAACTCCGGCAAGAACCACCACCGCCAGGCGGAGGTCGCGCTGGAACTGGCTGCCCAGCTTGAGTCGGGGACGGAGGGTGCCGGCATCCTGGCCGGAATCATGCTGGAGAGCTTCCTGGTGGGAGGCGCCCAGGCGCATGACTCCGCCAATCCGGGCCCGCTGGTCTACGGCCAGAGCATCACGGACAAGTGCATGGACTGGGAAACTTCCGCGGGAGTCCTGACCGTGCTGGCGCAGGCAGCACGAAGCCGCCGGAATGCGTCTTAAGAGCCGAAGAATGAGCGGAAAAACTTCCACTATGGTTACTCCAGCCACTAGAGTAGAGTGCTAGACGGTCACGAGATGGTCATCAAGGCGACACGCCGCCTCTAGTTGTATGGCGCAGGTTGCTTCCGAGCGAAGGAACAAGAGATAAATGGCAGACGAGAGCAATTTCTCGGACGTGCGGTTTCTGACGGTGTCAGAGGTCGCGGATGTCATGCGCGTGTCCAAGATGACCGTTTACAGGCTGGTGCATTCCGGGGAACTCCCGGCAGTCCGTTTCGGACGGTCCTACCGCGTTCCGGAGTCTGCGGTGCAGCAGGTTCTGCGCAACGCCGTCATCGACCGGCAGTCCGGAACGGCCTAGGCATTCCCAGTCCGTAACCTGTTTCGGGGTTGCCCCGGCGCTGTCCATGAAGGCTGCGCGGAGGCGGTACCCTGTTAAGGAACGTTTCATTCTGGCTAGTAATTGCCGGAACCGATGCTGGCGGGCCATGTGGCCTGGCGGAAGCGGGGACCGGCATGGCTCCTAATTCAAGTTTGTGAGGACTCTGTGGGTTCAGTAATCAAGAAGCGCCGCAAGCGTATGGCCAAGAAGAAGCACCGCAAGCTGCTTCGTAAGACCCGCCACCAGCGCCGCAATAAGAAGTAGATTCGTCTTAGCTGCCGCGAAGCCCGCCGTCCGCACAGGACCTGGCGGGCTTCCGCTTTTTAAGCTCTGCTCCGGCAGCTGTCCTAGCGGGAACGCACCCAGGAGAAACCGCGCCACAGCCCGTAGGCGGCACCCGCGAGTGAAGCCGTCTTCAGGCCCAGTGTTGCCGCCCGGCGCCCGGAACGGAAGTCATAGACCGGCCAGTTCCGGTCCCGGGCATGGCGGCGCAGCCGGGCATCCGGATTGATCGCCACAGGGTGGCCCACAAGACTGAGCAGCGGCACATCGTTGTAGGAGTCGCTGTAGGCCCAGCAGCGGTCCAGGTCCAGCCCTTCCTGCTCGGCCAGCGCCTTCACACCGGCTGCCTTCGCCGGCCCGTGCAGGAACTCACCGACCAGGCGTCCGGTGTACAGGCCGTCCGTGACTTCGCTGACCGTTCCCAGTGCGCCGGTGAGGGAGAGCCTGCTCGCGATAACCGAAGCGACTTCCACCGGAGTCCCGGTCACCAGCCAGACACGACGTCCGGCCTTCAGGTGCTGTTCGGTCAATGCACGGGTTCCCGGCCAGATCTTGGAGACGATCATCTCGTCATAGACTTCCTCGCCCAGGATACGGACGTCCTCCGCGGCCAGCCCGGTGGCGAACGCCAGGGCTGCGTCCCGCACGCTGTGGACGTCCTTCATATTCTCGCCCCGAAGCATGAACCGGATCTGCTTGACCGCGAACCCTGCCGCTTCACGGAGCGTGAAGACTTTCTTCTGGTACATTTTCCGGCCTACGTGGAACAGGCTGGCCCCTCGCATCAGGGTGTTGTCCACGTCGAAGAATGCTGCTTCCCCCGGGTTGCCTTCCGCGGCCGGAGAATCGGCGGCACGGACGAGCGCGGGACGGGGCATGCAAGAAGTCTACTGAAAAACCTCACCGGAACGCGGAAACGCTGCCAGGAGACTAAGTTGGAAGTCATGAAAGATGCGTCTTCCGGAGCCGGTGTACCCGAGCTCCTCCTGCTGACCCGCCCCGGCTGCCACCTGTGCCAGGGCGCCCGTGAAGTATTGGATCGGGTATCCGCGGACCTTGGTGTTCCGTGGCAGGAACGGTCGATCACGGACGATCCCGAGCTGCAGGAACGCTTCGCCGAGGAGATTCCGGTGCTGATGATCGACGGCGTGCAGCGCGACTTCTGGCAGATCGACGAGGCCCGCCTGCGCCGCCTGCTGGCAAAGTAACCCTGCGCTAAACACACTTGGTCGCCGGGAGAAGCGGTTCTAGAGTGGAGAACCTGCCGGGGCATCCCGGCTGCCAGGAGCCGCACCGCAGCCCGTAGCTATCGAAAGTTGCCGAAGTGAGTATGCCGGAAGAGTCAGCCTCCGCAGGCCCGGCCGTGCCTGCGCACGGCCGGCACATACCCCCGGCTTCCCTCGCGCGGCTAACCGTCTACCTCAGGGTCCTGGGCACCATGCTGACTGAGGGTGTTGAACGGGTGTCCTCCGAGGAACTCGCCGAAGCCGCGGGGGTAAATTCCCCCAAGCTCCGCAAGGACCTTTCCTACCTGGGTTCCTACGGAACCCGCGGCGTTGGATATGACGTGCCCTATCTCAGCGGACAGATTTCCGCAGCCCTGGGCCTGACCCTGGACTGGCGCGTGGCGATTATTGGTGCCGGTCACCTGGGACGGGCCCTGGCCGGCTACCCGGGATTCGGGTCCCGGGGCTTTGAAGTGGTGGCGCTTTTCGACGCCGATCCGCTGGCCGTGGGCCAGGAAGTCGGCTGGCTCCGGATCAGTGAAGTGCAGTCGCTGGAAGCCGTGCTCGAAAAAACACGGGCCAACATGGCTGTCCTGGCGGTGCCTGCTGAAGCCGCCCAGGAAATGTGCACGCGCCTGGTGAACGCCGGAATAACGAGCATCCTCAGCTTCGCCCCAGTGGTCCTGCAGGCTCCCCCGGAAGTCCAGATCCGCAAGGTGGACATGGCAACCGAACTGCAGATCCTCGCGTACCACGCGCAGCGCGCCCAGGTCTCCGCCATCGCGACGGATGCCCAGGCGCGCCTGATGCGCTGAGGCCTAGGCGATCCTGCCTCCCTTGGTCGCGAAGTACCGGCTGCTGGCCGGCAGGAACAGGAGGCCGGTTCCCACCAGGGCCAGCAGTGCCCCGGCCACCTGGACGGAGGAACCATCCCGGAAGGCAAAGTACAGCGCAGCGGCAACCACCACGCACCCGCCGGTCCGCGCCCAGCTCCTGCCGTCCCGAACCAGGGACGCCAGGAGCAGGAAGATTCCAAAGGCGACGGCGGATACGGCCACATCCGCGACCCTGGCGAAGGACAGCACCATCTCAACCGGAACGCGCAGTTCCGCCAGTTGGGCCGCTGCCTGAGGTGCAGGCCGTTCCGGATCCAGGGCCGCGCGGAGGCCGGCAACCAGGCTGAGCACGCCGCCTGCGATGACGAGCAGTGCCGCGGTATTGATGGCGAGGGGTGCCGGGCGCCGAGTCTTGCGAGCTGAGATCTGCGGCGGCCGCGGTGCTGCTGCGGGAGCCGACGGCGAGTGGTCCGGCCGGTGCGGTGTCTTGGCTGCGGGCCGCGGCTGGACGGGTGCCTTGGCAGGCTGCCCGGTAGTGGTTGCTTCCTGGCTGGCCTTCGTCTCCGCGGTGCTGTCTACGGGCAGCGTCCTGGATCCATCAAGTGCAGCAGGGGAGGAGTGCGCCTTGGTCCGGCGGGAAGCCGGGGACGAGAGCGCCAGCTGGATGACTGCGTCGGGGAAGCGGGCCCAGCCGAACAGGCGGTCGCCGATTCCCGTGTGTCCTGCCGTTGAATCCGGCGGATGCAGGCCGGCCGTATTCCTGGCCTGCAGGTCATGGTCCGGGGACAAAGTATTGCCGCCGGGTGGCCGGCGAGGACCGGGATGCAGGATGCGGTTGGCGAGGGAATGGGTGCCTGCTCGGGATGAGCGGGGCGCTGCGGGAGGAGTCGTCATAATCGTCGCCGCCTTCACAAGACCGGAAGAATCGAAACTCCGCCGTGATCCCGAAGGTGCCCGGCGGAGACTCAACGCTACGCGTCAGTGCTCCGGCTGTGGACTGTGCTGCCCCGAACCCGTCTCCCCGCGGCCCAGATTCTTTTCCCGTGGGCCGGTTGGCAGGGCGGAAGCCCTAGTAAGCGCGGTAGGGGTTGAACTCCCGGCGCCGGAAGTAGGGGTTGCTCGGGCGGAGGTAGAGCATCACAATTCCGGCGATTCCGGCCAGTGATGACAGCAGCGAGAGCCAGCCCAGCGGGGACATCACATAGACGGGCAGGGAAACCAGCAGCCCTACGGCAGAAAAGGCGGCGAAAACCGTGCCGAGGATCCGCGCCCAGTTGTGCCCCTTCAGGATGAACCAGGCGATCAGGACGTACAGGCCAAGTCCAATAATGCTCAGGACCACGGAGAACCAGACGACGAAGCCTCCGGCGTCCTGGACGTCGACGTTGGCATCCCGCAGGGCATCCATCTGGGAGGCGGTGAGGACGTCCGGCAGCCGGAAGGAAGTCACAAGGTTGTTGATCAGGGACAAGACCCCGGCGGCGATGATCAGCCAGAAACCGAGAACAACCTCGCGGGGTGCCGGACCCTTCGGCTGGCCCTGCTGCTGGGGTGCCCCCGGGGAGCTGTAGCCGGAAGGCTGGGCCGGCTGGTAACCGTAGGACTGGCCGTACTGGCCCTGTCCGGGCTGCGGGGGAGTGTGCTGCTGACCCTGTTGCCCGGAGGCCTGGCCATACTGTCCGTAGCGGGGTTCGGGCCGGGGATCCGGTCCCGGGCCATCGCCGTGGGCGGCGTTGCCGCCGTCCTGCGGATCGGGAACGTTGGGAGTGCTCATGGGGCCCGCCTGCCGTGTGGATTGGCCTGCCGGAAGGTCTCCGGCAGGGCAGATAACCCATCTGCGAAGTCGCAAGCCAGTCTATGCCCCCTGCCAGCCCGGACACACCGGGAGCAGCCCTTTTCCAGCGGGCCGGAACACGTTAAAAAACGGATCCGGAGCGCGTTCGGCGCTCCGGATCCGTGTGGATGGGCGGATTAGGCCTTGACGAAGGCTACGTCCACGTTGATGGTGACCTTGTCGCCCACGAGGACGCCGCCGGTCTCCAGTGCTGCGTTCCAGGTCAGGCCGAATTCCTTGCGGCTAATGACCGTGCTGCCGGCGAAACCTGCGCGGGTGGCACCGAACGGATCAACGGCGACGCCGTTGAACTCAACGTCGAGCGTCACCGGGCGGGTGGTGTCCTTGATGGTCAGGTCGCCGGTGAGCTTGTACTCTTCGCCGGAACCTTCAATGCCGGTGGCGGTGAAGCGCAGTTCGGGGAACTGCTCGACGTCGAAGAAGTCCGCGCCCTTGACGTGCGCGTCGCGGTTGGCGTCGTTCGAGTTGAAGGATGCGGCGTCGATCACGGCAGTGATCTTGGAGTCACCCAGGTCCTGGCCAACTTCCAGAACCGAGGTCACCTTGTCGAAGTTGCCGCGGACCTTGCTGATGCCGGCGTGGCGGACGGTGAAGCCAACTTCGCTGTGGGAAGAATCGAGGTTCCAGGTGCCTGCGGTCAGACCGGTGGGGATCATGTGTTTCTCCTTGGTTGTTGCAGTGGCGAAGCGCTTTGCCCCACCACCAGTAGATGCATTTGCATCCACTATTGCATACGTTGCTCAAAGGTTCAACCGTTTGTGAAGATTTAATCTTCCCCGGCGTGTCTGCGAGACTGGGAGGCATGTCCCGCGCCTCAATCCACCTCGTCCGCCACGGTGAAGTCTTCAATCCGGACGGCATTCTCTACGGCAGGCTGCCCGAATTCCATCTCTCGGACCTCGGGCGGGAAATGGCGGACCGTGTTGCGAACTACTTCGCCGAACGCCGGAGCGACGGCGCGAAGCTGGTGTACCTGGTTGCCTCACCCCTGACCCGCGCGCAGGAGACGGCGGCTCCGATCGCCCGCGCGCTCGGAGTCGAAACCATCACTGACGAGAGGATCCTCGAAGCGGAGAACCGTTTCGAGGGACTGCCCGGGGTCAAGCGGCAACTGCGCAATCCGAGGTACTGGCCGCTGCTACGCAACCCCATGAAGCCTTCCTGGGGCGAGCCCTACGCTCAGCAGGTGGACCGGGTCATGGCCGCAGTGCATGAGGCGAGGATCCATGCCCTTGAGCTGGGCGGCAGTGGAGCCGAAGCAGTGCTGGTCAGCCACCAGCTGCCCATCTGGGTCACCCGGCTGGCAGCCGAGGGGCGCAGGCTCTGGCACGACCCCCGCAGCCGCGAGTGCACGCTCACCTCGGTGACCACCCTGGACTTCAATGACATGGAACTTACCGGGGTCCGCTACGCCGAGCCGTCGGCCGACCTCCTGCCCGGGGCGGCGAATCTCCCCGGCGCATAATACAATTACTACGCGTTGTAGAAGTGGCCGCCCCCTGCCGCGATGAAAGCTGGAGCTCCGTGAAGAAACCCACAAGCGAAACATCACCTGCTGCCATGCACCGCAGGTCCTTCCTGCGCCTTGGCGCGGGGCTGGCAGTTGGCGTGCCGCTGGCGGCTGCCCTGGCCGGTTGTTCGGCCGATGATCCGCTTGCCGAACAGGCCAAAGCCGGAGACAACAAGAACTACATTGCCGGTGACGGCTCCGTCACCGAGTACGCCGCCTCCGAGCGCGGAGAGCCGGTCCGCCTGACCGGAACCCTCTTTGACGGCACGGAAGTCAGCGCTGCGGACTGGGCCGGCGACGTCGTCGTCCTGAACTTCTGGTACGCCGCCTGCGCGCCGTGCCGGAAGGAAGCCCCGGACCTCGTGGAACTCCATGAGACCTACGCCCCGGAAGGTGCACGCTTCTACGGCGTGAACATCCGCGACGAAGCCGAGACCGCCCAGGCTTTCGAGCGGAACTTCGCCATTCCCTACCCCAGCTTCGAGGACCGCAACGGGGGAGTGCTGCTGGCCATGACCAGCTTCGTGCCGCCGCAGGCCGTTCCCACCACGCTGGTCCTTGACCGCGAAGGCAGGGTAGCCGCACGCATCCTGGGCCTGGCGGACAAGGGAACGCTGAAGACCCTCATCGCCGACGCGCTGGCCGCGTAGCCGACGTGCCGCCCGTGCTTCCAGCTGCCGCCGTGCCGGCAGCCAACGTCTTCGCCGAAACGATCCTGAACGGATCGATGCTTCTGGCGATCCCCGTTGCCGTGCTGGCCGGGCTCGTTTCCTTCCTCTCCCCGTGTGTGCTGCCGCTGGTGCCCGGCTACCTGGGATACGTCACCGGCCTGACCGGAATCGACCTGCAGAAGCAGCGCCGCGGCCGGATGTTCACCGGCATCGCCCTGTTCGTACTGGGCTTCTCCGTGGTGTTCGTGGCCATCGGGGCGGGAATCGGCCAGCTGGGTGCCTGGCTGCGCGGTGCGGAGCAGGTGTGGATCCAGCAGGTGCTGGGTGCGCTAATCATCCTGCTCGGTGTCATCTTCATGGGCGGCCTCTCCTGGTTCCAGCGCGACCGCAAGATCGAGGCCCGCCCGCCCGCCGGCCTCTGGGGCGCTCCGCTGCTGGGCATCACTTTCGGCCTGGGCTGGGCCCCCTGCCTGGGCCCAACCCTCTCCGCCGTGCAGCTGCTCTCCTTCTCCGGCGACGACGCTTCCGCGGCCAAGGGTGCGCTGCTCACCTTTGTCTACTGCCTGGGGCTGGGACTGCCGTTCCTGCTGATCGCCCTCGGCTTCCGGCGCGGCATGGGGGCCCTCGGATTCTTCCGCCGCTACCGCGTAGGGCTGCAGCGTTTTGGCGGCGGCATGCTGATTGCCCTTGGCCTGCTGATGGTCACCGGCATCTGGAACCTTTGGATCAACCAGCTGCAGGGCTGGCTGGACAGCGTGACCCTGCCGATCTGATGACTAAACCCTCGTATCCCTCCCCAGAGAACAATGAGAACCAGTTGAAACCGAAACCGGAGAGCGAAATGACGCCACAGCCTCCCGTGGAGAACACGGAAGCGGAGACCGCTGCCGCGGACCGTGCGGGCAAAAAGGCTGACAACGACGTCGCCCTTCCCGCCCTGGGACTGCGCGGCACCCTGCGCTGGGCGTGGACGCAGCTCACCAGCATGCGCACGGCACTGTTCCTGCTGCTGCTGCTCGCAGTGGCGGCGGTGCCCGGATCGCTGTTCCCGCAGCGTCCAGCCAACCCCGGAGCAGTAACCCAGTACATCCAGGACAATCCGGACACCGGGCCCTGGCTGGACCGGTTCCAGCTGTTCGACGTCTACTCCTCGGTATGGTTCTCCGCCATCTACCTGCTGCTGTTCATCTCCCTGATCGGCTGCGTTATTCCCCGTGCCAAGGTGCACTGGAAGGCCCTGCGCTCCAAGCCGCCCCGCACGCCCACCCGGCTTTCCCGCCTGCCGGAATACGGAACCCTGGCCGTGCCGGCTGGTACGGGACTCACAGCCGCCGACGCCGCCCGCGACGCAGCGGCCGTCCTGCGCAAGCGCGGGTACCGCGTTGAGACCCGGGACCTGGACGGTAACCGTCCGTCCGTCGGCGCCGAGCGCGGTTTCGCCAAGGAGACCGGCAACCTGGTGTTCCACGTTTCGCTGATCGGTGTCCTGGCCTCCGTTGCCGTCGGCGGACTGATGGGCTACAACGGACAGCGCATCGTGGTTGAGGGGGATACCTTCGTGAACACCCTCGTGGGATACGACACCTTCAGCCCGGGCACGAACTTCTCCGAGTCCCAGCTCAGTCCCTATTCCCTGACGCTCGACGACTTCGACGTCACCTTCGACCGGCAGCCCAACGGCAATGTCCAGCCCCTGGACTTCACTGCCAGCGTGACCGTGCAGGAAGACGCCGAGGAAGAACCCCGCCAGGAGACCCTGAAAGTCAACGAGCCGCTGAACATCGGCGGCACCAAGGTCTACCTGGTCGGTAACGGCTACGCTCCGGTGGTCACGGTGCGTGACGGGGAAGGCGACATCGCCTTCCAGGGCCCGGTAGTCGGCGTGCCGACGGACGGCGTCTACACGTCCCTGATGGTCATCAAGGCACCCGACGCCAAGCCGGACCAGCTCGGATTCGTGGGGTTCTTCCTCCCCACCGCCATGCTGGACCCCGCCGGCGTCTCCTTCTCCGGAGACCCTGATCCGGTCAACCCGCAGCTGAACCTGAACTCCTACTACGGAGACCTTGGCCTGGATGACGGCGTGCCCACCAACGTGTTCGTCCTGGACACCGATGACCTCACCGAACTTAACAACCGGGACCTCGATTCCGGCGGCATCGTCCTGGGCATGAACCAGAGCTACGACCTCCCCGAGGGCAAGGGCTCCATCAGCTTTGACGGGCTGCTGCGCTACGCGGCCCTGGACGTGCACTATGACCCGGCGAAGACTGCGGTGGGCGTTTTCGCCGCGCTCAGCCTCCTCGGCCTCTCGGCGTCGCTCTTCATCGCACGCCGGCGCGTCTGGGTCCGTACCGGAACGGCCGACGATGGACGCATAATGGTCGAGTACGGATTGCTGGCCCGGGGCGAAGACCCGCGGCTGGAAACTGAGGGCGAAGCACTGCGGACCCTGCTTGAAAAGAAGTGGCTGGCGGACGCCCCCGCCGAAACCCCAGCGGAAGGCCAGGGAACCCCGGCCGATGCATCAGTGACCGGCAGCACCGGACGCACGGAAGAAGAAGGTAAGGACTCCTAATGCCCTCCATTGACTACCAGCTCGCGGAATACAGCGATCTCTTCATGCTGCTGGCGGCGTTCACGTACACCGTCGCGCTGCTTGCGTTCGCCTGGGACCTGGCAAAGAGCAGCAAAACCCTGAAGGCGATCGACCAGAAGGCTGCCGTCCAGTCCGCCCCGAAGGTCATGGTGACTGCCGGAGCGCCGTCGTCCGGCCCGGCGGATTCCAACCGTGAGTGGTCCGGCGAAGCCGTCACCGCTGACGACGCCATGGGCTACACCGGTAAGCGCCGCAACGCGGCCCGCGTCGCCGTCGCGCTGACCGCACTGGCTACGCTCATCCATGCAGCCGCCGTGGTTTCCCGCGGCCTTGCCGCGCACCGCGTGCCGTGGGGCAACATGTACGAGTTCTGCACCACCGGCGCGCTGGTGGTCTCCGTGGTCTTCCTGCTGGTGCTGCTGCGCCGCGACCTCCGGTTCCTGGGCACCTTCGTGGTTGGCCTGGTGCTGATCATGATGATGGCCGCGACCATCGGCTTCCCCACCCCGGTGGGGCACCTGATCCCGGCACTGCAGAGCTACTGGCTGATCATCCACGTTTCCGTCGCGGTCATCGCGTCCGCCCTCTTCACCCTGACCTTTGCCATGTCCGTGCTTCAGCTGCTGCAGGCTGACCGTGAATCCAAGGCCCGCGCCGGCGGCAAGGAACGTTTCGGCTTCCTGAAGATTGTTCCCTCGGCGCAGTCCCTGGAGAACTTCTCCTACCGCATCAACGCCGTCGCGTTCGTGCTGTGGACCTTCACCCTCATGGCCGGTGCCGTGTGGGCCGAGCAGGCCTGGGGCCGTTACTGGGGCTGGGACACCAAGGAAGTCTGGACCTTCGTGATCTGGGTTGTCTACGCCGGTTACCTGCACGCCCGCGCTACCCGCGGCTGGACCGGCACCCGCGCCGCCTGGCTCTCGATCGTCGGCTACCTGTGCGTGGTCTTCAACTTCACGATCGTGAACGTCTACTTCGCCGGCCTGCACAGCTACTCCGGCGTCTAGCAGCTCGCGTCCAAGGACCCCGCTCCGGCTTCTGCCGGGGCGGGGTTTCTTGCTGTGTGGGGTGAGTGCGGTCCGCTCCGGTGGGGCTTCCCTCCAACCACGGGAGTAGTCCGCGACGGCGCTGCACGGGGGCCCGGCGAGAGGGGCACGGCGGGCGGGGCGCATGGACCGGGGGTCACACAGGTAGCCGGGGCACACGAAAAGCCCCGTCCCGGAAAGGATTCCGGAACGGGGCTTCGAGGCTTACGGTGCCAGGCTAGCTGTTGCTGCTGGGCTTCTCGTCGTCGTTCTGCTTGGAGCGCTTCTCACGGTCAGCGATTTCCTGCTCGCGGCGCTTGAGCTCTGCCTCCTTGGCCTGCTGGCGGCGGCGGATTTCCAGGTTGCGGAGGAACTCAGGATCGTCATCCGGTGCGGTGGGGCGGCGGGGAGCGCGGGGCTTGGGCTCGGGTCCGTGGCCGGGGCGGCCAAAGAGGAACCAGAGAATAGCGCCGAGGACCGGCAGCAGGAGGATCACTGCGATCCAGAAAGGTTTAGAGATGCTCCGCACTTCATGGGCCCGGGACATCAGGCAGTCGATGACGGCGTAGATAATTACGGCTGCTACGACGATGACGCCGAGGAGTACGAAGCGGGGCATGCCCCCAGTGTAGTGGAGCCGGCTGGAGGCAGCCTGAATGGTTTCCAAAGGCACCTAATTCGTTTTCGAGGCTGTGAATCAACTGGGAGACCGGATGGGTCCGTGCCCGTAGAATGGGCACGTGGCTTTCTGGAAATTTACTGCTCTCCGCCTTGGTCTGGTGGCAATCTTCTTCATCGCCGGTGTGTACCTGCAGTTGGGGCTGGTGCTCTCTGCGATCGTCTCTGCCATCCTGGCCTGGTGCGTGACGTACCTCTTCTTCCGGGACATGCGCGACGCAGCGGCCGTCGGCCTGCAGAGCCGTTTCAGCGAGAAGACGCCTCCGTCCCGCAACCGGGCCGAGCTGGATGACTCGGCTGCCGAGGACTCGCTGCATGACGCCAACCCGGACGTCACCATCGACGCGGACCGCAAGCCCCGCGAGAGCTGACACCGGTCCCTCCGGCCGTCCCTGCTAGGGTCGACGGACAGTCCTGCCCGCACAACGGCGGGTGGCCGTGGGGGAGCGCATGTCGAATTCAGAACTCAGAAGCCGGTCAGAGCAGGCGGAAAGTTCCCGCAACCGGCGCTGGCTGATCGCAGTGACCATCGGCCCGCTGGCCCTGGGGTTGGCTGTGGCAGTGTGGATGGCCACGGTTTCCGGCGATCTTCCCGACCGCCTCGCCAGCCACTGGGGACCTGACGGCGTAGACGGGTACTCGTCCCTGTGGACCATGGCAGCCATTGCTGTCTTCGCCGGCGCCGGAAGCGGTGCCCTCATTGCGGGTCTGTCCGTCCTGACCCGCGGCTATTCGGCAGTCCTTGCCCGCATCGGGGTTGGATTCGGTATCGCCTTCGGTGTGCTGATGACGGGACTGGCCGTCGCCGTCGTCGCCGGTCAGATCGGGCTTGCTGACGCTTCGCAGGCGGAGATCGACGAACCGGTGATCTGGATGTCTGCCGTCGTCGGCTGTGCCGCGGGTATCGTCTGCGGCTGGCTCTATCGCCCCGCAGAAGCTGACCGGACGCCCAGCGCGGATACATTGTCCGCCGATGCAGCCGCAGCCAACCAGGACTCGATGGTGGCGGCAGATGCACGCCGGACCGCCGCCAACCGGGAAAGCATGACGGTCAGGATCTCCATGGGGCCGGGCAAGTGGCCGCTCAGCCTTGGCACCGGCGCCGCAGTCGCGCTGAGCCTCGTCTTCATCCATCCTGCCTTGGCCCTGTTGGGGCTTCCCACGGCCGCGCTGCTGTGGATCTTCTCCTCGGGCAAGGCAATCATTGACGACGCCGGTGTGCGGGTATTGGCGGGCGGGTTCTGGAAACTAATGCCGCTGGCACACCGGGAGATCGCCGCTGCGTCGGTGCAGGATATTCAGGCCCTGGAGTTCGGCGGTTGGGGGTACCGGATCAGCGCTGCGGGCACTGGCTTCATCCTTCACAGCGGTCCGGCGCTGATCCTGACCGCAGGCTTCAACCAGAAGTACGTCGTTTCGATGCCGGACGCTGAGACCGCAGGACGCGCCTGTGCCCTGGTGAACGCCTACCGCGCTGGCCTGGGGGATGAACCGGGTACGCCTCGGGGCTGAAATACCCCGAAAGCTAGGCCAGCAGCCGGGTCAGCACCAGGGCCAGGCCGTAGATAACGCTGAAGCCAAGGTTGATCAGGCCGGTCTGCTTCAGCACCGGAATCAGGCTGCGGCGCTTCTTTCCCTTGAGCATCAGCCAGCTCGGCATCAGGCACGCCGGCAGCAGCAGCAGGACCAGCAGTACCCACGGGTAGTCGCCCACCAGGAGCAGCGGCAGGAGCAGGGCCAGCGCCAGCATCATGACGTAGCTGATGCGTGCGGCGTCGTCGCCCAGGCGCACGGCGAGGGTCCGCTTGCCGGACTCCCGGTCAGTGGGGATATCCCGCACATTGTTGGCCATCAGCAGCGCGGTGGCAATCAGTCCCGTGGAGACCGCGCCGATCCAGGCCGCGGCATTCACCGTGCCGGCCTGCGTGTAAGTGGTGCCCAGGGTGGCAACGAGACCAAAGAAGACAAAGACGAAAACATCACCCAGGCCGAGGTACCCGTAGGGGTTCCGGCCTCCGGTGTAACCCCACGCAGCGGCAATGCAGCCCACGCCTACGAGCAGCAGGAACCAGGCCTGGGAAAGGACCACCAGAGCCAGTCCTGCAGCCATCGCCAGGCCGAAGGCCGTAAACGCGGCGTACTTCACCGATTTCGCCGGTGCGGCACCGGAACCGGTGAGGCGCAGCGGACCAACCCGGTTGTCGTCGGTGCCGCGGACGCCGTCGGAATAGTCGTTGGCGTAGTTGACGCCCACCTGAAGCAGGACTGCCACGGCGGCCGCGAGCACAGCATTAAGCCAGCGGAAGCCGCCCAGATCGAACGCCGCAGCGGAGCCGATTATCACCGGAGCAACCGCCATCGGAAGTGTCCTGGGGCGTGCCCCCTCCAACCATTGCGCCGCTGTGGCCACAGTTCATTCCTTCTTCGTTTGGCGTTCTTGGGCTGATGCGCGCCGGCGGGAGAAGTTCCCTCCGGACAGCTTCATTCTCCCGCACCGCCGCCGGGACCGCGAAAACGCCGTCCGCCGCGCGCCGAGATAGCAGAAACTGCACGTCTCAGCGCTGAGACGTGCACTTTCTGCCATCTCGATGGGGGAGCGGGGGGTGGGAGGGCTGCTAACCGCGGGCGGCGGCGAGCAGCTGGCGCACAGCCAGACGGTCGGTCTTGCCGCCGGGCAGCAGGGGAAGCCGTTCCAGCTCCACCACTACCTTCGGAACAGCGGGAGCGCCGAGTGCGGAGCGGACGGCGCTGCGCAGCCTGCCCGTGTCCACGGACCCGACGACGACGATTCCCACCACCGCGCCCCACTCCGGGTCATCGAGCCCCATGGCTACCGCCTGGTGTACCTCGGGAAGCTGTTCGGCGGCTGCGGCAACTGCAGCTCCGGAGACCTTCACCCCGCCCGTGACGATCACGTCGTCGAGCCGGCCGGACACCGAGACGACGCCGTCCCCGGACACCGAACCGGTGTCATCAGTGCGGAACCAGCGCTTGCCGGAATGGAAGGCGAACCGCTCGGCGCTCAGTTCAGGCGCACCAAGATAACCTTCTGCGAGCATGTCCCCGGCGATCCAAAGCCGGCCCTGGTCTTCCTGGACCTCCACGCCGGGCAGCGGAACGCCGTCGTACACGCAGCCGCCGGCGGTCTCGCTCATGCCGTAGGTGCGCACCACGTGAAGTCCGGAGTCCTTGGCCTGCGCCAGCAGCGACGGGCTGGCGGCGGCACCGCCGAGCAGGATCGTGTCGAACCGGCGCAGCACCGCCAGCGTGTCCGGAGCGGGATCCGTGAGCAGCCGGTGCAGCTGGGTGGGCACCAGAGAAGTGAGCCGGGTCCGGTCCGTCATGGCCTGCGCGGCGGCTGTGAAGGCCTCGGGGCTGAACGGGGCACCCGTGTCCATCAGCACCGGTTCAGTTCCGGCGTAGAGCGACCGCACCAGCACCTGCACGCCGGCAATGTAGTGCACCGGCAGCGCCAGCAGCCACTGGCCGTCCTGGCCCAGGTGCATCGCGGTGGCCATCGAAGAAGCCGCCAAGGCATCGGTGCTGAGCATGGTCTGCTTGGGTGTGCCGGTGGATCCTGAGGTGCTGATCACCAGCGCGACGTCGTCATTGGGCAGTTCCCCGGTGAAGGTCTGCGCCGGATCGGCATGCGGCGCGACGGCGGGGCCTTCCCCGGCCAGCGCAGCAGCGAGCGGCGGCAGCAGGTCCCCGGCGTTGAAGCCGGACGGCGTGTGGACTGGAAGCAGTTCCATGGCGTCCTAGAAGTAGTAGGGGAAGTTGGACCAGTCCGGGTCCCGTTTCGCCAGGAACGCTTCCTTGCCCTCCACCGCCTCATCCGTCATGTACGCCAGCCGGGTGGCTTCGCCGGCGAAGACCTGCTGGCCGGCCAGGCCGTCGTCAGCCAGGTTAAAGGCGAACTTGAGCATGCGGATGGCCTGCGGAGACTGCCGGGCAATGTCCGCAGCATATTCCAGGGCCACCTTCTCCAGGTTTTCATGGTCCACCGCTTCGTTGACGGCGCCCATGGCCACCATGTCCTCGGCGGAGTATTCGCGGGCCAGGAAGAAGATTTCCCGTGCGCGCTTCTGGCCGATTTGCCGGGCCAGCAGGGCCGAGCCGTAGCCGGCGTCGAAGCTGCCAACGGTGGCGTCGGTCTGCTTGAACTTACCGTGCTGGCGGGAAGCGATGGTCAGGTCCGAGACAACGTGCAGGCTGTGCCCGCCGCCGGCTGCCCAGCCGTTGACGACGGCGATAACCACCTTGGGCATGGTGCGCATCAGGCGCTGCACTTCCAGGATGTGCAGCCTGCCGGCGCGTGCCGGATCAATGGTTTCCTGGGTCTCTCCATCGGCGTACCGGTACCCGTCCCGGCCGCGGATCCGCTGGTCGCCGCCGGAGCAGAAGGAGTGCCCGCCGTCCTTGGGGGAGGGGCCGTTGCCGGTGAGCAGGACGGTTGCCACGTCCGGCGTCATCCGCGCGTGGTCCATGGCCCGGTACAGCTCGTCCACGGTGCCCGGACGGAACGCGTTGCGCACCTCGGGCCGGTTGAAGGCGATCCGCACCGTGGGCAGGTCTCGCACAACGGCGCCGTCGGCGTCGCGCTCCACCTGCCGGTGGTAGGTCATGTCGGTGAAGTCGTCGAAGCCGCCAACCACCCTCCACTGCCTGGGATCGAAGATGTCAGAGACCTGCTCGGGAAGTTGTGTGCTCACGCATCGAGTTTATCGCGGCCGCAAAACGCGGCCTGCGGGACAGCCGCGGCGGCATCTTCGCCGCTGCCGGACAGGAATCAACCCCCACGCTGTTGGCCCCGCGGAGCGGCGCGTAGCTTGAAGAAATGGCTAGCAGCTCCGTAACGGGGACAGACGGCCCCGCATCAGACGCACTCCTGAAACTCGGCAGGTTCTTCACCCGATGGGATGAGACGGCCGACGGCCGCGCGGTCTTCCGCGAAGGCGGACGGAAGGGCGACGCGTTCTACCGGAACCGGTGGAGCCATGACAAGGTGGTCCGTTCCACGCACGGCGTGAACTGCACCGGGTCATGTTCCTGGAAGGTCTACGTCAAGGACGGGATCATCACCTGGGAAGCACAGGAAACCGACTATCCAACGGTGGGCCCGGACCGGCCCGAGTACGAACCTCGCGGCTGCCCGCGCGGCGCCGCGTTCTCCTGGTACACCTATTCGCCCACCCGGGTGCGGTACCCCTATATCCGCGGGGTCCTGCTGGAAATGTACCGCGAGGCCAAGCAATCCACCGGCGGAGACCCGGTGCTGGCGTGGGAGGCACTGGTGGCTGACCCCGAGAAGCGACGCACCTGGCAGCAGGCCCGCGGCAAGGGCGGGCTGGTGCGTTCCAGCTGGCAGGAAGCCCTGGAGATGACGGCGGCGGCGCATGTTTCCACCATCAGGAACTTCGGGCCGGACCGCTGTACCGGGTTTTCCCCGATCCCGGCCATGTCCATGGTTTCCCACGCTGCCGGTGCCCGGTTCATCAACCTGATCGGCGGGGTGCTGAACAGCTTCTACGACTGGTACGCGGACCTCCCGGTGGCGTCCCCGCAGGTGTTCGGCGACCAGACGGACGTCCCCGAATCAGGAGACTGGTGGGACGCGACCTACCTGATGATGTGGGGCTCCAACATTCCCGTGACCCGCACCCCGGACGCGCACTGGATGGTGGAAGGGCGCTACCGCGGCACCAAAGTGGTGTCCGTCAGTCCCGACTATGCGGACAACACCAAGTTCGCCGACGAATGGCTGCCGGTCCAGGCGGGTTCCGATGCGGCGATGGCGATGGCCATGGGGCACGTGATCCTCAAGGAGAACTTCGTGGACCGGCGTGTGCCGTTCTTCGAGGACTACGTCCTGCAGTACACCGACCTGCCGTTCCTCGTCACCCTGGTGGACGGACCGGGCGGCACCACAGTGCCGGGCAAGTTCCTCACGGCACGGGACCTCGGCGGGGAGAGCGCGCAGGCGGCGGACGCCGCGTTCAAGACCGTCCTGGTGGACCGGTTCAGCGGGGATCCCGTGGTGCCCAACGGTTCCCTGGGCTTCCGGTACAACGACGACGACGCCGGCAAGTGGAACCTTGACCTGCAGGGTGTGGTGCCATCCCTCTCGCTGGCGGACACCGACGGATGGTCCGGTGAGACCTCTGGCGTGGACCTGCCCGTGTTCTCGGATCCTTCCGGCACCGGGTCCGTGGCGCACCGCGGCGTGCCGGTCGCGGACGTGGCCGGCCGGAAGGTCACCACGGTCTTCGACCTGATGCTGGCGCAATACGGTGTGGGCCGGGACGGGCTGCCGGGGGACTGGGCTGCGGGATACGACGACGCCGCCACCGCCTGCACTCCGGCCTGGCAGGAGGAGCTGACGTCCGTTAAACCCTCCGCGGTGATCCGCACCGCCCGGGACTTCGCTGCGAACGCCGAGAAATCCAAGGGCCGGTCCATGATCATCCTGGGCGCCGGAATCTGCCAGTGGTACCACGGGGACGTTACCTACCGGGCGATCCTGGCCATGCTGATGCTCACCGGATGCGAGGGACGCAACGGCGGCGGCTGGGCACACTATGTGGGGCAGGAGAAGTGCCGCCCCATCACGGGCTGGGCGGCCATGGCCTCGGCCGGCGATTGGAACCGTCCGCCGCGCTTTATGATCGGCACCGCGTTCTGGTACATGCACACGGACCAGTTCCGGTCTGACGGCTACTCAACGGACGGGGTGCAGTCCCCGCTGGCCGAGGGCCATCTGCGCGGCATGCACTCGGCAGACGTGATCGCCAAGTCCACCCGGATGGGTTGGATGCCGTTCTTCCCGCAGTTCGATGCGAAGAATTCCCTGGACGTGGCCGATGAGGCCGCGGCCGGCGTCGAACGCGGCGAAGCCGAAACGCCGGCACGCTGGGTGGCAGACCGCCTGAAGGAAGGTCGGCTGCGCTTTGCCGTGGAGGACATCGACGCGCCGGAGAACTGGCCGCGGACCCTCATCCTCTGGCGGTCCAACCTTCTGGGCTCCTCCGCCAAGGGCGAGGAGTATTTCCAGAAGCACCTGCTGGGCACCCTGAACAATGTGCTGGGAACGGACCACGGCGATGCCCGGCCCAGGGATGTGGTGTGGCGCGAGGAAGCACCGCAGGGCAAGCTCGACCTGCTGGTCTCGGCGGACTTCCGGATGACCAGCTCCACCCTGCTTTCCGACGTCGTGTTCCCGGCCGCCACCTGGTATGAGAAATACGACCTCTCCTCCACAGACATGCATCCGTACGTGCATGCCTTCACCCCGGCGATCGCGCCGCCGTGGGAATCGAAGTCGGACTTCGAGCTGTTCCGGCTGCTTTCCGTGGAGTTCTCCCGGCAGGCTGCCATGCATCTGGGGGTCCGCAGGGACCTCGTGGCCACCGCGCTTACGCATGACACCCCCGGGGAGATCGCCCAGCCCGGCGGTCACGCCCCGGACTGGAGGAACACGGACGTTCCCGCGGTTCCCGGGAAAAACATGCCCACGCTCGCCGTTGTCGAGCGGGACTACCCGGCCATTGGGGACAAGTTCACGGCACTGGGTCCGCTGGCGGAAAAGCTGGGCTTCACCACCAAGCACGTCACCTACAGGGTGGATAAACAGGTGCGGCAGCTGGCGCAAAAACACGGCGTCTTCGATTCCGGTGCCGCCCGCGGCAGGCCGGCAGTGGATACGGACGCCCGGATGGCGGAGGCCATCCTGCTCTTCTCCGGCACCACCAACGGCGAACTGGCCGTCCAGGGGTTCGAAACCCTTGAACAGCGCACCGGTACCCCGCTGGCAGACCTGGCGGCCGGCGCGGAGGACAGGCTGATCACCTTCCGCGACACCCAGGACCGCCCGACGCCGGTGATCACCTCCCCGGAATGGTCCGGGTCCGAGTCCGGCGGCCGGCGCTACGCGCCGTTCACCATCAACATTGAACGGCTCAAACCCTTCCACACGCTCACCGGACGGATGCACTTCTTCCTGGACCACGACTGGATTCGGGACATGGGGGAGGCCCTGCCGGTGTTCCGTCCGCCGCTGGATATGCACCGGCTCTTCGGCGAACCCACGCTGGGCACCCGGGGGGAACTGTCCGTCGCGGTGCGGTACCTGACCCCGCACAACAAGTGGTCGATCCACTCCGAGTACCAGGACAACCTCTTTATGCTTTCGCTCTCCCGGGGCGGTACGGCGGTGTGGATGAGCCCGCAGGACGCGGAGCTGATCCAGGTGGCGGATAACGACTGGGTTGAGTGCGTGAACACCAACGGCGTGCTGGTTGGCCGGGCCATCGTCTCGAGCCGCATGCCCGCCGGGGTGGTCTACGTGCACCATGCCCAGGAACGGATCATCGATACCCCAAAGTCCGAGGCCACCGGACGCCGCGGCGGCATCCACAACTCGGTCACCCGGATCCTGGTCAAACCCAGCCACATGATCGGCGGGTACGCCCAGCTGTCCTGGGCCTTCAACTACCTGGGCCCCACGGGCAACCAGCGGGACATCGTCTCCGTGGTCCGCCGGCGCTCGCAGGAGGTGAGCTACTGATGAGGATCATGGCGCAGACTGCGATGGTCATGGCACTGGACAAGTGCATTGGCTGCCACACCTGTTCGGTGACCTGCAAACAAGCCTGGACCAACCGGGCCGGTACCGAATACGTGTGGTTCAACAACGTTGAAACCCGGCCGGGGCAGGGCTACCCGCGCCGGTATGAGGACCAGGAGAAGTGGCGCGGCGGGTGGGAGCTGAACCGTCGCGGAAACCTGAAGCTGAAGTCCGGCGGCCGGGCCGCGAAGCTCTTTGGCCTGTTTGCCTCACCGGTGCAGCCCGAGCTCAGCGACTACTACGAACCCTGGACGTATGACTACGAGAACCTTATCCAGGCCCCGGCCGGGAACGATTTCCCGGTGGCCCGGCCCAAGTCCCTGATCACCGGGGACACCATGAAGATCAAGTGGTCGGCGAACTGGGATGACGATCTGGGCGGTGCCCCGGAGACCGCGCAGCAGGATCCGGTGGTGGAGAAGCTGCGCCGCGATGCCGAGGACAAGGTGAAGTTCGAGTTCGACCAGACTTTCATGTTCTACCTGCCGCGGATCTGCGAGCACTGCCTCAACCCGTCCTGCATGGCATCCTGCCCCTCCGGCGCGATCTACAAGCGGGAGGAAGACGGAATTGTCCTGGTGGACCAGGACCGCTGCCGCGGCTGGCGGCAGTGCGTCACCGGCTGCCCGTACAAGAAGATGTACTTCAACCACCGCTCCGGCAAGGCAGAGAAGTGCACGTTCTGCTATCCCCGGATTGAGGTTGGCCTGCCCACGGTGTGCGCGGAGACCTGCGTGGGCCGGCTGCGGTATATCGGGATTTTCCTGTACGACGCCGACCGCGTCACCGAAGCGGCGGCCACGCCCAACGAGCAGGACCTCTACGAAGCGCAGCTGGACCTCATGATGGATCCGAACGACCCGGAAGTGGTTGCCGCCGCCCGGGCCGAAGGCATCCCGGAGGACTGGTTGGACGCGGCCCGCCGGTCCCCGGTGTACGCGCTGGCGAAGGAACTGCGGGTCGCCCTGCCGCTGCATCCGGAGTACCGGACCATGCCCATGGTCTGGTACGTGCCGCCGCTCTCACCGATCGTGGACGTGCTTAAGGACCAGGGGCACGACGGCGAGGACGCCCGGAACCTGTTCGGCGCCATTGAGGCGCTGCGCATTCCGGTGGAGTACCTGGCGGAACTCTTTACCGCAGGGGACACGGACCTGGTGACTTCGGTGCTGCGCAAGCTCGCGGCCATGCGTGCCTACATGCGGGCCATCACCCTGGGCGACGCCCCGGAGGAATCAATCGCCACCGACGTGGGGATGACCGGGGAAGCCATCGTGCGGATGTACCGGCTCATGGCGGTGGCCAAATACGAGGAACGGTATGTGATTCCCAGCGCCCACCTCGAGGATGCGCACAACCTCGAGGAAATCGGCTGCTCGCTGGATACCGACGGCGGGCCGGGGATGGGCCAGACTGGCGTTTTCGGTGAAGCGTCCGGGCGTCCTCTGCCGGTAGCGGTAGAGAACTTCGCAGCACTCGAGGCACGGCAGCGCGGTGAGGACCCGGCCGGGAACCGGGACATGACGGGCCGGGTCAACCTGCTGAACTGGGACGGACGGGGTTCGCCCCGCGGGTTGTTCCCGCCGGGCCAGGCTGAGGGCGGTGAACGGACATGAGCCTGCTGGAGAAGCTGCTGGGCAAACCCGGCAAGGGCACGCTGGCCCCCGAAGCCTACGCGGACAGCAATCCCCGGCGCAGCGCCGTCGTCCGCCAGGTGGCGTCGCTGCTGCTCCAGTACCCGGACGAGGCCCTGCTGGCCTCCCTGCCGCTGCTGCGCACCGCGCTCGCCGAGGAGGAAGCGCTCACCGACGGCATGGACGAGTTCCTGGAGTGGTTCACGGAACGCCCGCTGACGGTTCTCCAGAGCGAATACGTCCAGGAATTCGACCTGTCCAAACGGCACAGCCTGCACCTGACCTACTGGACCGACGGCGATACCCGCCGCCGCGGCGAAGCGCTCGCCGCCTTCAAGGAGGTCTACCGGGAACAGGGGATACTGCCCGAGGGCACGGAGCTGCCGGACTACCTTCCGCTGGTGCTGGAGTTCGCGGCCAAGGTTTCTCCGGCTGACGGCTACGAACTGCTGCAGCGCTACCGTCCTTCCGTGGAACTGCTGCGTCTCGCCCTGCGGGACGCCGGCCTGCCCTACCACCACGTGCTGGCGCTGGTCTGCTCTACCCTTCCCGGTGTCTCGCCCGAGGACGCCCAGACGGTGATGCGCACCGCCGGCTACGGTCCGCCCACGGAAAGCGTGGGCCTGGAACCCTACAGCTCCCGGCTGCTGCCGCTCTCCGAGAGGAACCGGACATGACTGCTGCAGGCTCCCGCTTCCCCGCCGATGTGCCCCCGCCGGAGAACGTGACTGTCACCCTGGGCGACGTCATGCTCTGGGGCGTGCTTCCGTACGTGGTGATCGCCGTCCTGGTGCTGGGCTCAATCTGGCGGTACCGCTATGACCAGTTCGGCTGGACCACCCGGTCCTCCCAGCTCTACGAGGCGCGGATCCTGCGCATCGCCTCCCCGCTGTTCCACTTCGGGATCCTGGCGGTCATTGCCGGGCACTTCATCGGGCTGGTGATTCCCCAGTCCTGGACCCAGGAGGCGGGGATCTCCGAGGGGCTGTACCACGCGTTAGCCCTCGGGATCGGGCTCATCGCGGGGATCGGCACCATGGTGGGGATTGTCCTGCTGATTTACCGGCGCCGCACCACGGGGCCGGTGTTCATGGCCACCACCCGGAATGACAAGCTGATGTACGTCGTCCTGGTTGCGGCCCTGTTCGCCGGGCTGGCTACGACTCTCATCTCCGTCTTTGATCCCAGCATCACCGATTACCGGGAAACGGTCTCGCCCTGGTTCCGGTCCATCTTCATCTTCCAGCCGGACATCGCGGCGATGACCGCTGCGAGCCTCTCCTTCAAGATCCATACCCTGTGGGGCCTGGCCCTGTTCGCCATCTGGCCCTTTACCCGGCTGGTGCACGCGTTCACGGCTCCGCTGCAGTACATCTTCCGCCCGTACATCGTCTACCGCTCCCGCGGGAAGCGGAAAGCTCCGGGGGCCGTGCCGCCGCGCCGCGGCTGGGCGCCGGTGGGCACACCGGACCGGGACCGCAGGGGAGTTCCCCGGCAGTAAGGACTTCGCGAGAGGACAGCCATGGCACCGGCACCATCCGCACCGGCCGCCCCGGACCTGAAATCCGGGCAGCTGCTGAACCTGATCACGGCCACGGTGGCCTCCACCGTGGGCTTCTGGGCCTGGACCATCATCGGCCCGCTTTCCGCCCGCTACACCCAGACACTGGACCTGAACCCATCCCAGACGTCCATTCTGGTGGCCATGCCCATCCTGGTGGGCTCCCTGGCCCGTATCCCGGTGGGCGCCTGGACCGACCGGTACGGCGGGCGGCGCATGTTCACTCTGGTGCTGGGAGCCACGGCGCCGCTGGTCCTGCTGACAGCGCTGGCGGGAGAATCGGGAAGCTACGCGCTGCTCATCATCGTCGCGTTCTTCCTCGGCATCGCCGGTACAGTCTTCGCGATCGGCATTCCGTTCTGCTCCGCCTGGTATGACCGCAGCCGCAAGGGCTTCGCCACCGGTGTCTTCGGCGCCGGAATGGTTGGCACCGCCGTGTCCGCGTTCTTCACGCCCCGCCTGGTCGCCGGCGTCGGATACTTTCCGGCGCACCTGATCATTGCCGGCGTGGTAGCGCTGATGGCCGTGATCAGCTGGCTGGTGCTGCGCGAGTCCCCGGCCTGGAGCAGGCCCACGGAGCCAACGCTGCCCAAGATCCGGCATGCGTTCACGCTCAAAGCCACCTGGCAGCTGTGTTTCCTCTACGGGATTGTGTTCGGGGCGTTCGTCGCGTTCTCCAACTACCTGCCCACCTACCTTGGCAACGTGTACAACTGGGACGCTACAGACGCCGGGACCCGCACCGCAGGTTTCGCCGTCGCGGCGGTGATTGCCCGGCCCATTGGTGGAACCGTCGCGGACCGGATCGGCCCCAAGATCGTGACCCTGGTGTCCTTCGCGGGCACCGTGGTCCTGGCCATGGTAGTGGCGTTCCAGCCCAGCCAGGAACGGGTCTATGGGACGGCGTTCCTGCTGATGGCGCTGTTCCTGGGACTGGGCACAGGCGGCGTCTTTGCCTGGGTGGGACGCGCCGCTCCGCCGAAGGACGTGGGCACCGTCGGCGGAATCATCGCGGCCGCCGGAGGATTAGGCGGCTACTTCCCGCCGCTGGTCATGGGCGCAACCTACGACGCCGAGAACTCCAGCTACTTCGTCGGCCTGACCCTGCTGGCGGTTTTCGCGGCGCTGGCGCTGCTGCTGACCTTCACCGTGCGCAACGGCGGGAAAACCGACGAACGGGCGGCAGCGCCGTCGTCGTAGCCTTGGCCCCGCCGGGTGCCGGAGTAGAGTCGGACGATGGGTGCAACAGAGCTGATCCTCATCCGTCACGGCGAGAGCGCCGGCAACGTCGCGGCCACCCGGGCCCAGCAAACCGGGGCTGAAGTAATCGACGTCGGGCTCCGGGACCCGGACGTGCCGCTGAGTTCCGACGGCGAGCGGCAGGCCATGGCACTGGGCGCCTGGCTGGCAGCCCTTCCCGCGGGCGAACGGGCGGACTCGGTCTGGTCTTCACCGTATCTGCGGGCCCGGCAGACGGCCGAACTCGCCGGGCTGTCCCCCTTCCGGGTGGATGAACGCCTGCGGGACCGCGAACTGGGAATCCTTGACCTGCTCACATCGCGCGGCGTCGCAGCCCGCTACCCAGCCGAAGCCGAGCGCAAGCAGTGGCTGGGCAAGTTCGCCTACCGTCCCCCGGGCGGTGAGTCCTGGGCCGATGTTGCGCTCCGGCTGCGCTCGCTGCTGCGGGACCTGGACGACGCCGAAGACGGACGCCGCGTGGCGGTAGTCTGCCACGACGCGGTGATCCTGCTGCTGCGCTACGTGTGCGAAGGGCTCCTGGAAGCAGACCTGCTGGACATCGCCTCCACGGCCAGCGTCCGGAACGGCTCCATCACCCGTCTGGTCCGCCCCACGGGAACCGGTTTCTGGGCCGTCGCGGACTTTAACGCAGTGGAGCACCTCGCCGCAGGCGGCGCCCCGGTTACCGAACATGCAGGAGATGACAATGTCCACCCGCGCTGAACTGGTCACCCCGGCAATGCTGCGTTCCTGGCAGGTCTCCCGGGACGCCGAGGGCAAGGATGACAGGGGAACCGTTCTGGTGATCGGCGGTGCCCGGCGCACACCCGGCGCCGCGATCCTCACCGGGCGGACGGCGCTGCGGGCCGGCGCCGGGCGGCTGACGCTCGCTGTTGCCGAAGCCGCCGCCGTCGCCTCCGCCGTCTCGCTGCCTGAGTGCGGCACCGTGGGCCTGCCGGAGAAAGGACAGCGCATCGAGGGGAGCGCTGCCGCCGATGCCCTGGGCACAGACCTTGAAACCGCGGACGTCCTGGTGGTGGGTCCTGGCCTGGACAACGCCGAAGACACGGCAGACCTGCTGCGCAGCATTAGCTCCGGGATCCCGCAGGAGGCATCCGTGGTACTGGACGCCTACGCGCTGGGCGTGCTGCCGGGCCTGCCGGAACTGGGCGGGCTCCTGGCCGGCCGTCTGGTGCTGACACCCAACCGAACCGAAGCTGCGCGCCTGCTCGAGGTGGATGAGGTTGAGGACGCCGACGCCGCAGCCCTGGAGATCGCGCGCCGCTACGGCGCGGTGGTGACCAGCAAGGGGCGGATTACCGCCCCGGACGGGCGCGCCTGGGAGGTTCCGGCCGGCAATCCGGGGCTGGCCACGTCCGGAAGCGGCGACGTCCTGGCCGGTTCCGTGGCCGGTTTCCTGGCCCGTGGAGCAACCCCGGACCAGGCAGCCTGCTGGGGCACGTACCTCCATGCCGCGGCCGGGGACAGGCTGTCATCCTCGAAGGGGCCGCTGAGCTTCCTGGCCAGTGAACTGCTCGAAGCCATGCCGCAGGTGATGACGGAACTGACGGTGTAGTGCCTCTGCGTTAGTGCCTGCACGGCGCGGGGCCGATACTGTGGGCTGATGGCAACACCTGACCTCCCGGCCCAACCACGCCGCGCCGTCCTGCAGGAGGCGCCGCTGTCCTACCGCTTCTCCAGGAGCGACGGCGCAGCCCTGGCTTTCTACGTCGCGGCCATGCTGCTGCTCAGCCTGACGCCGGCTGCGCTTGCGGTGACTGCCGTGATCGAGGACCCGGTAACGGCGTCGTACGCCGTGAACTTCACCTTCTACCTGGTCGCGGGAGTCCTCGCATTTGTTGCGGCCCGCCAGTACGTGGTGCGTGAAACCCGGATCCTTGCGACGCGGCCCTGGCTCACGCTGGGCGTGATTCCGCTGTCCATTCTCGCGATGCTGGTCGCCACCATGATCCTGGTACTGCTGACTGGTCCGCCGGAAACCGCAGTCAACCAGGTGGCAGCCCAGGACCTGATGACCTCAGTGTCCCCATGGCTGATCGTGCCGCTGTTCGTGGTGCTTGCTCCGTTCGTGGAGGAGTACATCTACCGCCATCTGCTGATCGGCAAGCTGTCGCGGCGGGTGAACATCTGGGTGTGCGCGCTGCTGTCCGTGATCGTCTTCTCCGGCATTCACGTCCTGGGCGAATCCGAGTTCTCGCTGGCTGTGCTCGTACCCTACCTGGCCATGGGAGTGGTGCTGGTGGGCGTGTACATGTGGGCAGGAAACAACTTCATGCTGTCCTACTTTGTGCACGCGGCGAAGAACCTGCTGGCAGTGGTCCTTACCTATGCCGTTCCCGCGGAGCTGCTGCAGCAGTAGCCGGGCCGTTTGGGGCCTAGCTGATGCAGAACTCGTTGCCCTCCGGGTCTGCCATGGTGTACCAGAGGTGCGGGCCCTGGCTGGCTTCCCAGAGGAACGTTGCCCCGCGGGCTTCAAGGGCCGCGCGGGTGGCGTTGATGTCATCCCCGGCGAGCCGGATGTCCAGGTGGATCCGGTCCTTGACCGTCTTGGGCTCGGGAACCGGCTGGAACAGGATACGCATCGGTGCCACCGGGGATCCGGGCGGCACCGGCTGCAGGACCGCTGACCCGGCCGCCCACATCCGGGTGCCGTTATGGTCAATGACGTCCTCGGGGGAAGCGAAGCCCTTCGCGAGCATCTCGTCAATGAAGTCCTGGTTGGTTTCCTCGACTGGCCAGCCGAGGGTTTCAGCCCACCAGTCGGCCTGGTCATGGGCGTTTTCGCAGTCGATGCAGATCTGGATGTCGTAAGCCATAGGGCCAAACCTAGGGCAGCGGCGGCTGTGCGTCCTGCGTAATGCGGACACATGCCGTCCGCAACATCCCGTCCGGGCGTCACCTGTTTAACCGCCCCCGCCGGGTCTGCGAGGAGATGAGGAGGACCCCTGCATTGTTCGCAATCCGGTGGTGGGCGGCTGATGTCATCGCGTGTTGCCCTGCGAGTACATCATCACTGTGTTGATCGCGCGCTCGTTTGGAGAGCGATGGTCAGTGAACGGCGCAGCCGGTCGTTGCCATGCCACATGGTTCCGCTCTGCGGAAAAGGCTTCCGGGCATTTTCATTGTGGCTGGTCAGCCGCGCTTCCTAGGCTGAAAGCACATTGGAGTACAGCCACAGGGAGTGTAGATCGTGCGGGTTGGGGTCGTAGGGGCAGGGGTTATGGGGCGGGGCATCGCTGCCGCCGCGGCAGTCGCGGGTCATGAGGTTTTGCTTTACGACGTCATTCCAGACGCTGCTCAGACAGCCTTGGACGAAATTGAACAGAGCCTGGAGCGCCGGGCGCTCCAGGGCAAAATTACGGAGCCAGAGGCTGTCCTCGCCCGCGGCCGGCTCCGGGCAGCTGGTGCACTGACTGAGCTCAGCCTCTGCCGCATCGTCGTCGAAGCAGTCATCGAGTCGCTTGAGGCCAAGCAGCAGGTCTTTTCAGCGCTGGAGGACAACGTCGGTACGGATGCGATCCTGGCAACCAACACCTCGTCCCTGTCCGTGGCAGTCATCGCTCGCGGAACCGCACATCCGGAACGCTTCCTGGGAATGCACTTCTTCAACCCCGTCAGCGCCATGGACCTCGTGGAGATTGTCCCGGGCCCGGCCACGGGACCCGAGGTACTCGCCGGCGCCCAAGCCTTCATCCGGGGCCTGGGCAAGACGGATGTCGTGGTCAGGGACAGCCCAGGTTTCCTGGTGAACCTCGCTGGGCGTGCACTCGCCACGGAAGCCCTGCATATCGTCCAGGACGGCGCGGCCAGTTTCCGGCAAGTGGACACAGTCGCCCGGAGGAACCTTGGTTTTCCGTTGGGCCCCTTCGAGCTCATGGACCTCACCGGCATGGACGTCAACTATCCGGTGACAGCCAACCTTTTTGAACACAATTTCGCAGACGACAGGCTGCGATCGACCTGGTACCACCGCTGGTTGTTCGAAGCAGGCTTGCTGGGCAGGAAGACGGGGCAGGGATACTACGCGTACCCCGAACGGACGCCTGACCTATCTGCTCAGGACGTACTGCCGCCATCCGGCAACGACGTGCCTGCGGTAGCGGTTGCGGGCGAATTCGCCGCGCTGCTTAAGGACTGGCTTACGGAACGAGGAGTGCCTGTCACCGATGTCGTGGCAGATGCGGCCCTCTGTGTGGTGGCAGCGGAGGGCCTTGATGCCTCCCGAACGGCCGCGGCCCTGGGGGTTGACCCCAAACGGACCGTTGCCCTTGATCTCTGGGATCCCGACGCGCCCGTTACGGTCCTCATGGTCCCGCCCGGTGTACCCACTGAGACCGTGGGAGCCCTGGCGGCGCATCTGCGTCGCAGGCAGGACGTGGAGGTGATCGCCGACACTCCCGGATACATTGGCCAGCGGTTGCTGGCCGCGGTCATTAATCTGGCTTGCGACATTGCCCAGCGGAGGATCGCTTCGCCGGCTGACATCGACACTGCCGTGACACTCGGACTTGGGTACCCTTACGGCCCCCTGACCTGGGCTGATCAAGTGGGGCCTGGAAGGATCGTGCGTATTCTCGACGGCATGTTCGAGGCGACTCGGGACCCGCGTTACCGCTGCAGTCCCTGGCTGCGCCGCCGCGCAGCGGCCGGCCTTTCCTGTCTCGAACCGGACTATGACCCCGGGGCTCCGGTTCCCCAGCTTTGAACCCAACAGCAACAACCGTTACAACACGAAGGAATGACCAGATGTCGGTATATGACGCATATGAGCACCTGCTGATCGAGGAAGTTGAGGAGGGCATTCTCAAAGTCACCATGCACAGTCCCGGACGACTTAATGCCGCTCACGCAGGAATGCACACCGAGCTGGCCCGGATCTGGAAAGACATAGACGAGGATCCGAACGTCAACGTCGCCATCCTGACCGGATCCGGGGGAGTCTTCTCAGCGGGCGGGGACCTGGACCTGGTAAAGGACATGTCGGAAAATTTCGATGTCCTGACCCGGGTGTGGAAGGAAGCCCGTGACCTCGTCTACAACGTCATCAACTGTTCTAAGCCGATTGTCTCCGCGATGGAAGGTCCAGCCGTGGGCGCCGGGCTGGCCGCTGGCCTGCTTGCCGACATATCCATCGCCGCGAAAGATGCTCGCATCATCGACGGACACACCCGCTTGGGCGTGGCGGCGGGGGACCATGCGGCTATCGTATGGCCTCTGCTCTGCGGCATGGCCAAGTCGAAGTACCACCTCATGCTTTGCGAGCAAGTGACTGGTGAGGAAGCTGAACGCATGGGACTCGTTTCGCTGACCGTCGACGCCGGCGACGTTCAGGACCGGGCGCTTGAAGTGGCTAGGAAGCTGAACCGCGGTTCCAAGACAGCACTTCGCTGGACCAAGTACGCGCTCAATAACTGGCTGCGGATGGCAGGGCCAACCTTTGACGCGAGCCTGGCGCTGGAGTTCATGGGTTTCAACGGGCCGGACATCAGGGAAGGCCGAGCCTCCGTGCTGGAGAAGCGCCGTCCGCAGTTCGGTGCTTCGGCAGAGACACGCTGAACATGGTTGCATGCGACCTGGGCGCTGTGGGACATATCCTCGTGGAGACACCTGCCCCGGGAGTAGCGCTGGTGCGCATCTGCCGGCCGGAGGCGCGCAACGCCCTCTCCATGCCACTGCGTGAGGAACTTGCGGATGTCTTCCATGCGCTGGAGGCGGATCACGCCGTCCGGGCCGTGGTCCTGGCCGGGACGGATGGGTTCTTTGCCGCAGGCGCGGATGTAAGGAGCATGGTCGGGGTTGGGCCCATAGAGATGTACCAGCGTCACACAGAGCGACTGTGGGGAGCGGTGGGTTCCTTCAGTCGCCCGGTCATCGCCGCCGTTAACGGGCATGCTCTCGGAGGCGGACTTGAACTGGCGATGAACACTGACATCATCATCGCCGCCGATTCAGCAAAGCTCGGTCAGCCCGAGGTCCGCTTGGGCATTATGCCGGGCGCAGGGGGGACCCAGCGGCTGCTGCGGGCAGTTGGAAAATTCCACGCAATGCGGCTATGCCTGACTGGTGAGATCATCACGGCCACCGAGGCGCGGGATATGGGACTCGTCTCGATGGTGGTCCCGTCCGCCGACGTGGAAGAGACCGCTATCCGGATGGCGCAGGATATCGCGGCCCTTCCGGCGGTAGCGGTGGAACAGATCAAGGAAGTGATCACTCTGGGCGCGGATGCGCCGCTGGAAGCAGCCATGGCTCTGGAGCGTAAGGCGCTGCAGCTGCTATTCGCCAGCGCAGACAAGGAAGAAGGACTGGTCGCTTTCACCGAAAAACGCCGTCCGAACTTCACGGGCCGGTGACAATGATTGTGGGGCAGCTGCTGAAGCAGCTGCCCCACAATCATTCCCAGTTAGTCGGCGAGGTAATCCGCAGACTGGAGCAGCGGCGGGACCAGCTCGGCGGCGATATCCGCCGCCTCCAGCTGACTGGTCCGGGCGATGAGGGTCAGGGCATACAGTTCGCCGCTGCACCGGACAGGAACAGCTACTCCGCCGAGGTCCGTGTTCCAGCCTCCGATGCTGGACACATACCGACCCGACGCCGCCGCCAGACGTTCCTCGAAAGGCGTGACGGGCTGGCCGCGGCGTTCAAGGTCGTAACGGATGGATGACGTCAGTCGGCTCTTCTCGGGTTCCTCCGACGCTGCGACAAACGCCAGCCCTGCCGCCGAAACCGAGATGGGCAACCGTCCGCCAACTGCGAGGTTGACACTGTTGGAATTACGCGGACGCGTAACGCTCATAAACGTCATGTGCAAGCCGTCCCGGGTAGCCAGGGCAGCAGTGAACCCGGTCGTATCGGCAAGGCTGTCCAACGCCCTGCGCGCCCGTCCGGCGATCGGAAGGTTCACCAGGACCGGGTAGCCCAGACGCAGGTTTTTCGGAGTCAGATAGTAGGCGCCGGAATCAGAACTGACTCTGAGATACCCCAACTGGACCAGGCTGTCCGTGAGCCGGGAAACCGTGGAAGGCGGGAGTCCGGTGGCACGTGAAAGCTGTCCGTTGCCCATGGAACCCGTTGCGCGGGAGAGGACTTCAAGGATCTTTAGCCCGCGGGCGAGGGCTTCTATGGGTCTGGTAGGGGAGCTCACATATCTGATCGTAGCGATCAAACACTGCCCCGGCTGAAACTGGACGCACGTTCCGACAGGCGGAAATAGCTTCCGACAATTTTCATTGAAGCCTGCGACAGTGCCTCATTAGCGTGATGGGACGGGCATGCCGAGAACCCCGTATCCACTCCGAAACGAAAGTCGAGCTGTCCATGTCAATGACGACTGCGCGCCAAAAGCTCTCCCTCTCAGAAAAAGTTGCGACCGGTTACTCCCGGTATTTTCCTGATTCTTTGATATTTGCGCTTGTACTAACCGTCATCGCCATGATTCTGGCGCTGATCTACACCGACTCGGGGGTAGGGGAGGTAATGGACGCCTGGTTCGTGGGTATTCCCATGCTCTTCACCTTCGCGTTCCAGCTGGCCTTCACTTACGCCGCAGCCCTCGTCCTCGTTGACACTCCCAGAATCCAGCAGCTCATCCGGCGTCTTGCACAGCTGGTCCGTACGCCGCAAGCGGCCTACATCTACACCGGTATCTTCGGTGCGCTAACGTCATTCGTCGGGTGGTACATCGGTCCAGTAGTCACCGCCATTTTTGCCCGGGCCGTGGCCAAGGAATTGAAGGGTGTTGATTACCGTCTCATCTCGGCCATTGCTTATTCATCCTTCGTCATCTCCCTGACTGGTATTTCCGGAACGATTCCGCTGTTCGTGGCATCGGAAGGCCCGCTGACGCAAACCCTGGGGGGGCTCATTGGCCTCCAGGACACTACGTTCTCCGTCATGAACCTGGCCTCGGCCGCCATGATTGTCCTGGCCACGACGGTCACGTTTTACTTTATCGCCCGTAACAAGAAGCACGTTGTGTCCTTCGCTGACCTTGCCGTCGGAGCCGCCGACGAAAGGACGGACCGTGTTGATGACGAAGAGAGCACCGACTTGGCAGACGGTGACAGCTTCGCCTCCCGGGTCAACCGAAGCCGGCTGCCGATCCTCATCATCGGTCTGCTTGGTCTTGGCTACCTGGTCTTCTACTTTGTCCAGAACGGCCTCAGCGGCCTGGACCTGAACACTGTGGCCTTCATTGCTCTCGTCATGGGACTGCTGGTCCAGCGAAACGCAGTGACATACTCCGCGTCCTTCGCCCGCAACCTCGTCTCCACCGGCTCAATAATGCTGCAGTTCCCCATCTACGGGGGTATAGCCTCGATTTTCGCCGTGACGGGCCTGGCCGGTGTGCTCACCGAGGGTCTGGTGAGCATCTCTAACGAGTACACCTACCTGACGATCACATTCCTCATCACGGGGGTGCTGAACCTCTTCGTCCCCTCTGCGGGATCACAGTTCGTTGCCACAGCTCCCTTCTTCATTCCGGCAGGTGAGAGCTTCGGGATCGACAACACCTTGACGGTGATGGCCATCACCTATGGTGACATCTGGACCAACCTGATTCAGCCGTTTTGGGCACTGCTGTACTTTCCGATCCTTGCCGCCGGTACTCGCCTGAGGGTTCGGGACTTTCTGGGGTACTGCCTCCCCATTCTGGCGGTGGTCGGCATCATCTGGATCATTGCCCTGAACTTCATTCCGCTGCATCTGTGACCTAGAAAAACCAAAATAGCCCTGAAACAACGTACGTGAGGCCATAAGCATGACCACTCCCCACCGCCCTGCGGTCCGCCCGCCCTACTACTACGAGTCCCTGGACTGGGCAGGGCTCGTCAAGGAGTACGAGCCGCCCTTCGAGTTCATGACCGGGGCCCGTCTATGGTCCCGGGAAGAGATTGCTGAGGAACAGCTCAAACGGCTGCGGGGTGCAATGTCCCGCGCCGCGAAGGTTCCGTTCTACCAGCGGTTGTGGGGGGAAGCCGGTTTCCATCCGGAGGACGTCAAATCACTTGAGGACCTGTCCCGGATGCCCCTCTACACAATCGATGACATCCGGGACAGCATCGAACGCCGGCCGCCGTTGGGCGACTATCAAGGCCTGGGCTTCGAAGACGGGGCAGCCACCCCCTTGCGCCTCTACACCAGCGGCGGTACCACCGGGGCGCCCCGGCCGACCATCTACAGCCAGTGGGACCGAGAGGTAGGCGCTATCCTCAGTGCGCGGACCTTCTACATGCAGGGGGTCCGCCCTGGCGACGTCGTGATGAATGCGTGGGCATACTCGACCCACAATGCAGCATGGATCATGGACCATGCACTTTGGCACTGGTTAGGGGCCACCCCCTTGACCACCAGCACTGGAAATGTCACACCCACGGAGAAGCAGGTGGAGCTGGCACACCTCTTCAAGGCATCCTCCATCACCGCCACCTCTGATTATCTTCTGCACATCGCGGACACCGCACGGAAGATGGGCCTTGACCCGAAACATGACCTCTCCCTGAAAACCCTGCTTTCCTTCGGGGACACAGCTGCCGTAGAAGAAGCCTTCGGGGTACCCACGTACGACTCGTACGCCTTCCATGAAGTCCAGTACGTGGCAGCCGAGTGCCACGCAAAAGACGGACTGCACGTCTTCGAGGACGCTTTCATTGTGGAAGTCGTCGATTTCGAAACAGGTCAACCGCTGCCACCCGGCCATCGGGGCAACCTCGTGGTCACAGCGCTTTACAAGACCGGAACATCGCAGCTGCGCTACAACATCCAGGATATTTCTGCCGCGTATGAGGATGTCGAGTGTGCGTGCGGGAGCCGGCACCGGAAACTGGACTACTTCCAGGGGCGAAGCGACACCATGGTGAAGCTGCGCGGTGTCAATGTCTGGCCGGAGGCATGCGGCAGGATCGTCCGTGAGCACCCGGGCGTGACCGGTGAATACTTCTGCATCGCCCAGCGGGTTCAGCCTGAGGGCAAGCCAGCTCGGGACGCCATGACGATCATGGTCGAAACGGTAGATGGAGCGGAGGGCTCCGTCCAGCTGCGCGCGGAATTGGAGAAACTGCTCAAGCAAAAAGTCGGAGTCCAGATCGATGTGGAACTCGTCGGCCGTGATTCGCTTCGTGGTCTCACCGGCCACGGAGAACGTGCCAAGCTCAAGCGGTTCGAGGACCAGCGGGCGGTGAACCGGTGAAGGCGTACGTTCAGCAGGAGCACGGCCGGCCCGTGGAAGCTGTCGAGCTGCCCGATCCCTCTCCGCAGCACGGAGAGATCGTGGTGTCCGTGGCCAGCTGCGGCCTGAACCATCTGGACCTGTGGCTGAAACAGGGTTCCACGGGTGATGACCTGAGACTGCCGCGGGTTCCCGGGAGCGACGTTGTTGGGCACGTCACTGAGCTGGGAGCGGGCGTTGATCCTGCGCTGGCCGGGAAGAACGTGGTCATCTATCCGGGTAGAGGCTGCGGTGGCTGTGACTGGTGCTCATCCGGGCAGCCCAGCGCCTGCCGGGGGTTCCGGATCATGGGATACTCCTTCGACGGCGGATACGCCGAGAAGGTCGTCGTACCTGCTGAATCAGCAATGGTGCTGGGCGATGACCCGGACCCGGCCTGGGCCGCGGTGCCGGTGGCCTACGTGACGGCTTGGAACGCCCTGGTAACCAAGGGCGGGCTGGAGAAGGGAAAGACGGTCGCTGTCTGGGGAGCTGCGGGAGGTTTGGGCAACGCCGCGCTCCGCCTGGCAGAGGCCATGGGCGCCATCCCACTGCCGATCGTCGGTTCCGAGGAGAAAGCCTCCTGGCTGGCCGCCACGGGATGGTCCGGGGACATCGTTGTCAGAGGAGAGGACGTGGCCACCAGGGTCCGTTCCCTCACAGGCGGACGAGGCGTAGATATGGTCCTGGACCACGTTGGCGCCGCGGCGGTCAAGAGTAGCCTGCGGATGTTGGCGGTACGTGGACACCTGGCCTTCTGCGGGGTCACCACAGGGCACCTCGTGGAGATGGACCTGCGGCAGATTTTCGGAAAGCAACTTACTGTCGCGGGAACATGGATCGGTGATCCCTCGGACATGCGTGATGTTGTGCGTTTCCTGGGCCAGAATCCGCAGGCACTGCCAGTCGTTCAAGCGTCCTACGCATTTGATGACGCCCGCGCTGCGCAGGACGCCCAAGCCGATCCCGGACGCAGCGGAAAGGTAGTGCTGCGTTCGAGTGGACCTGCGGAGGCATAGTGGACGAGTCGATGGGCGTCACCTGTTTGACCGCCCCCGCCGGGTCTGCGATTGTTTATAGAACGATTGGTCGGTAAATCCGGCGGCCGGACGGGCAGCGAAGCCCGGCGGTGAACTGGCAACTCTTTGGGAGCAGACATGGCTGAGGCTTTTCTCGTTGGCGGAGTGCGGACCCCGGTGGGCCGCTACGGAGGTGCGCTGTCCAGCGTCCGTCCCGATGACCTCGCAGCACTCACGCTGCGCGAACTGGTCGCGCGCGAGGGCCTCGATCCCGCCGTCGTCGATGAAGTTATCCTCGGCAACGCCAATGGTGCCGGCGAGGAAAACCGCAACGTGGCCCGCATGGCCGCCCTGCTCGCGGGCTTCCCTGACACGGTTCCGGGCATCACCGTGAACCGCCTCTGCGCCTCTGGCCTCTCCGCAATCATCATGGCTTCCCACATGATCAAGGCGGGTGCCGCGGACATCGTCATTGCCGGCGGCACTGAATCGATGTCCCGTGCCCCCTGGGTCACCGAAAAGCCGACCAAGGCCTTCGCTAAGCCCGGCGACACGTTCGACACCTCGATCGGCTGGCGCTTCGCCAACGAACGCTTCGTCTCCGGCGACCTCTCCCGCGACGGCAAGATGACCTACTCCATGCCGGAAACCGCCGAGGAACTGGCCTCAACGGACAGCATTTCGCGTGAAGACGCGGACGCATTCGCCGTCCGCTCCCACGAAAACGCCCTGGCCGCAATCGCTGCCGGCCGCTTCAAGGACGAAATCGTTCCCGTCACCGTCAAGGGCCGCAAGGGGGACACCGTTGTGGACACCGATGAAGGTCCCCGCGAGGGCACCACCCTGGAGGTTCTCGGCAAGCTCCGCCCCGTGGTCAAGCCCGGTGGAATCGTCACTGCCGGCAACGCCAGCTCCCTGAATGACGGCGCCTCGGCGATCATCATCGCCTCCGAGCGCGCCATCAAGGAATACGGACTCACCGCCCGCGCCCGGATCGTCGACGGCGCCTCCGCCGGTGTCCCGCCGGAAATCATGGGCATTGGTCCGGTTCCGGCCACCCAGAAGGTCCTGCAGCGCAGCGGCATCCGCCTGGACCAGGTGGGAGCCTTCGAACTCAACGAAGCCTTCGCCACCCAGTCCCTGGCCTGCATCCGCCGCCTCGGCGTCGACGAGGCAATCGTGAACAACGACGGCGGCGCCATCGCCCTCGGCCATCCGCTCGGCTCCTCCGGCTCCCGCATCGCCATCACCCTGCTGGGCCGCATGGAACGCGAAGGCGCTTCCCATGGCATCGCGACCATGTGCGTCGGTGTCGGGCAGGGCACCGCCATGCTGATCGAGGCCGTGTAGTGGCAGGGTTCGATTCCTTCACCACGCTGGAGGTCACCGTCGGCGAGGACCGGGTTTCCGCGGTCCTGAACCGGCCCGAGGTCCGCAACGCCATTGACCAGGCCATGGTCGATGAACTGCACGAACTCTGCGCCGAACTCGAACACAACCCGAAGATCCTGATCCTCTCCGGAACCAACGGGATTTTCGCCTCCGGTGCGGACATCGCCCAGCTGCGCGAACGCCGCCGGGAAGACGCCCTGCGCGGCATTAACTCCACCATCTTCCACCGCATCGCCAAGCTCCCCATGCCGGTCATCGCCGCGCTGGACGGCTACGCACTGGGCGGGGGAGCGGAGCTGGCCTTCGCCGCCGATTTCCGCATCGCTACTCCGAGCGTGAAGATTGGCAACCCGGAAACCTCGCTCGGCATTATGGCTGCAGCCGGCGCAACCTGGCGCCTGAAGGAACTGGTGGGCGAACCCCTGGCCAAGGAAATCCTTCTGGCCGGCCGCATCCTCAACGCCGAGGAAGCCCTCGCGGCCCGCCTGGTCACCGAGATCCATGAGGCGAACGAGCTGCTGGCCGCAGCGAACGCCCTGGCCGACCGGATCGCGAAGCAGGACCCGCTGGCCGTACGCATCACCAAGTCCGTGTTCCACGCGCCGGCCGAGGCGCACCCCGTGATCGACACCCTCGCCCAGGGCATCCTCTTCGAGTCCGAGGCGAAGTTCGACCGCATGCAGGCATTCCTGGAAAGGAAGAAAAAGAAATGACAGTTCCCTCCAAGGTCGGTGTCCTCGGCGGCGGCCGCATGGGTGCAGGCATTGCCCATGCCTTCTGCACCGCAGGCGCCTCCGTCGTCGTCGTCGAGCGCGACGAGCAGGCAGCAAACGCTGCATACGAGCGCGTCGCCTCCAACCTGGCCAAGAGCGTCGAGCGCGGCACCACGGATGAATCCCTCGACGCCCTGGTGGCCCGGCTCAGCGTCTCCACGGACTACGCGGACTTTGCCGGCTCCGGCCTGGTTGTTGAAGCAGTTCCGGAAGACTTCGACCTGAAGGCTTCGGCCCTGCAGGCTGTGGAGGAACAGCTCGACGCCGATGCCTGGCTGGCGTCCAACACCTCCTCCCTGTCGGTTTCGGAACTGGCGGAGAAGCTGCAGCGTCCCGAGCGGTTCTGCGGACTGCACTTCTTTAACCCGGTTCCTGCCTCCACCCTGATCGAGGTGGTCCTGGGCAAGCAGACCTCGGACGAACTCGCCGAGGCTGCGCGGACCTGGGTCGCAGACCTGGGCAAAACGCCCGTCGTCGTCAATGATGCTCCCGGCTTTGCCAGCTCCCGGCTGGGTGTGGCCATCGCCCTCGAAGCAATGCGCATGGTCGAGGAGGGTGTCGCCTCCGCGGAGGACATCGATGCCGCCATGGTCCTGGGCTACAAGCACCCGACCGGCCCGCTGAAGACCACCGACATCGTGGGCCTGGACGTACGCCTCGGCATCGCCGAATACCTTGCTTCCACCCTGGGTCCGCGCTTCGAGCCGCCGCAGATCCTGCGGGACAAGGTGGCCCGCGGCGAACTCGGCCGCAAGACCGGCAAGGGCTTCTTCGACTGGAGCTAGTTTTTCGCCAAACACAGCAGCCCGAGTGCTTCGCCCAGTAGAGCGAGCACGCGGGCTGCTGCCGTTAACGAACCCGGGCGGCATCAACGCCCGCAAGCCAGCCCGGCGCCCGGCCCCCGTTCGGCGGGAAAACGGCCGCGGCGTCCACGCCCGATTCCTGCAGCAGCCAGGACACCAGGGAGTTCGAGTTCCACATATCGCCGGCGGACGTTTTGGCACCCCACACCAAGCGGGGAACCTGTGGGACCCGCGCGAGCAGGGCCGCGGCGTCGGATGAGTCCATGCCGAACACCACCGGCGGACCGGGAGCGTAGCCGAGATCGGGTATGACGCCCCCGCGCCAGCACCTCACCTCATACCGGAAAAGCCTAAAACGTCCCAGCAGCCGGAGACCGACCGGGCCAGTCGCCACCACCCCCGGGCCGCCGGCACTCCGGCCCCACGCGGGTGCCATCTCGACGGCGTAGCGACCGGCCGGGGCCAGTATTTCCAGAGCGGCGTGGAACAGCGGGCGGGGGCTGCGCCCTTCGCGCAGGGCATGCCAGTGCTCCCACCAGCGGCTGGTGTGGATCACCACGTGTCCGCCGGCGCCCACCGGCAGCCACCACAGCCGGATCTCGGCTTTGTTCACCGGTGCCTCCTCGTAGCTGGTGCGCGGCTGCCTACCGGATTCCGGCTAGGCCCGGGCGACCGGCTGCTGCAGCTCAGTGACCCAGTCGGCCTGGTCCGCAGACTCCGACCGCAGGTAAACTTCACGGCACGGACCGGACAGGGTGAAACCGCGGGCAAGAATCTCGGCGTGTACCGCCTGCCAGCTCTCGGCAATGTGCTCCATTGACCCGAGGTGGACTCCGCAGACTGCCGTTGGGACGGCCGGCAGCTCAACTGCCTCGGCGCCGTCGGGCACCGGTCCTGTGTGCGCGAAACCGGCAGTGATCCGCAGGCCGTCTTCGTCCATGTCATACTCCGCCACCGGCACACCGCCCGGCGTACCGGAGGGTGCCAGGAGCGCCCCGACGGCGTCGAAGAGCGGCCCGACGACGCCGGGGACTTCGGGCTGTTCGGACACCACAGCGCGCCGGGCCGCGAGCCGGACGGCGGGGAGGGGCTTTTCGATGATTTCGATCTGGGTCATGGCATTCTCCTTTTCAATAAGGTGGAGCCTGCGCTCGACGTCGATGAGCCGAGCCGCCGCTGTCCGCGCTTCCTCCGCGACTTCCGCACGCCGGATGCGCAGCAGGCCGGCGATGCGGCCCGAATCCACCCCGGAAGCGAGCATCGCGGATATATCGTCCAGGCCAAAGCCGAGGGAACGCAGTGCCACAATCCGGTGCAGCCGCTCGAGCTGGGACGGGTCGTAGGAGCGGTAGCCGCTGAACTCATCCACGTGGGCGGGTACAAGCAGCCCGGCGGTGTCCCAGTGCCGCAGCATGCGGTGGGTCACCTGCCCGATCTGCGCGAACGCTCCAATGGATAACATGCCTCAGTTCTCCTGCCTTCCACAGTGTCAGGGTCAAGTATCGCCCCCGGACTGCTTTTCGTGACGCCGGCGGTGCCATGACGCCTACGCTGGAGGCATGGGGAACCGGCCGAACCGCACTGTGAACTGGGAGGGCGCCGCGAATGCGCGGGACCTCGGGGGAATTCCGGCAGTAAGCGGGTACGTCCAGCCGGGGCGCGTGTACCGGATGGGGCGCTCCGAATGGCTGACGGGCCGAGGCTGGCGGCAGGCGCACGACGCCGGTGTCCGCACCGTCGTCGACCTGCGCAACGCAGCGGAGATTGGCCGCCGGGACACGGACCCCGTAGTGCCGCCGGCCGCAGTCCGCGGCATCCGCTTCCTGAACCTGCCCACCCAGGCACCCGACGATCCGGACTTCACCGCATTGACCGGCCCCTATATGAGCTCGCCGCGGTTCTACGCGGAGAACCTGCGCCGCTGGCCGGAGAAGTTCGCGGCAATCGCGCAGGCTGTTGCCGATGCGCCGCCCGGCGGCGTCGTTCTCCACTGTTCCGCAGGCCGGGACCGCACCGGCCTGGTGGCGGCACTGCTGCTGGACCTGGCCGGCGTCCCGCCGGAGGGCATCGCCGCGGACTACCGGGCAGCCCTGGCGGGTATCAATGACTGGCACCGGAGGCAGCAGCAACCGCGTGAACGTCCGCTGGACGACGCCGAACTGGTAGGCCGCGCGGACGCTGCCGAAGCCGAGCTGCTCAGTTTCCTGCGGGACCTCGACGCCGCAGCCTACCTGCGCAGTGCCGGAACCGGCGAGGAAACCCTCGCCCGGCTCCGGTCCCGGCTTCTCGACTCCCCATCGAGATGACAGAAACTGCACGTTACAGCGCTCATTCGGGCAGTTTCTGCCATCTCGGCGGTCGGGGTTCAGGCAGAACCGTGGTCCTGCATGGTGGCGTCATGACGCGGAACCCGGCCGCGGCAGGGAACCACCCTCTCAGGAGTGGCTAAGTAGAAAAAAGAGCTCCGGTTCCGGCCTGCATAGGCACCGGGGACCATCAGGGATGAATACCGGGTGCACCACTGGGGCTGTCCCTGCGTGGCAGCAAGGGCCTCGGCCACCAGCGGAACATCGTGGTGCCACATGATCTGCTGCCGGCCGTCCAGCACCAGGTAGATCAGGTCCAGCTCCGGATCGGCATGGACTTCGACGTCGATCCAGTCGTCGTACCTCATGAGGCGGCCGCCGTGGATCCAGTGGATCTTATGGCCGGGGTAGAAAGCGGTGCAGCGCGGGTCACTGGAGGGAATCACAGCGTGTCCTTCGAGATGAGTGTCCTTGCCCGCTCCGGTTGGACGCGGGCCGCTTCGTCATCCGAACCACCCGCCGAACAGTGGGGTTGGTGCATGGCCAGTCGGAGCTTTTCCGTACCCTGACGGGTGCGGAGGCCATATCTCGTGAAGCACTGATTACGTTAGCAGCCCGCAGGGACACCGGTACATCCTCCGGGGCTGCCGAATTGGGTACATGTAAATGCATGTATGGTGAGGAAGGTGGATAACCTCCACCCAACCGATTCAAAGAAGAAGGCATCATGCGTGCAGTTGTATTTGAGAAGTGGCAGACTTTCCCGTCCCTGACGGACATCGAGCGGCCCAAGCCGGGCCCGGGAGAAGTCCTGCTGAAGGTGGCCGGTGCCGGAGCCTGCCATTCCGACGTCGCCCTGTACAAGGACTTCGAGGAAGGTGCCCCGGGGTCGATCCCGCCGGCGTTCGTTCTGGGCCACGAGAACTCCGGCTGGGTCGAAGAACTTGGTGAAGGTGTGACCGGCGTGGAAGTTGGCGGCGCGTACCTGGTCTACGGTCCGGTGGGCTGCGGCCGCTGCAAGGCCTGCTCCCGTGGCCAGGACACGTACTGCGAGAACGCTGCGGAGATGCCGTACCTCGGCATGGGTCTGGGCCGCGACGGCGGCATGGCCGAGTACATGGTGGCTCCGGTGCGCAACCTCGTGCCCCTGGGCGACGCCGATCCGGTAGCTGCCGCCCCGCTCTCGGACGCAGCCCTGACTCCGTACCACGCGATCAAGAACTCGCTGCCGAACCTGGCCGGCGGTGGCAAGTACGCCCTGGTCATTGGCCTGGGCGGACTCGGCCAGATGGCGGTCCAGATCCTTAAGGCCCTGACCGGTGCCACCGTGATTGCCACGGACATGAAGGAAGACGCCATGAAGCGGGCAGAGGCAGCCGGCGCCGTTGTGGTGCCCGGCGGTGACGGCCAGGTTGAGCGTATCCGTGAGATCACCGGAGGCCGCGGCGTGGATGCCGCATTCGACTTCGTGGGGGCCGGCCCGACCATCAAGACGGCGGCCGCATCGATGGCCCCGCAGTCACGTTTCACCGTGGTGGGTATTGCCGGCGGAACATTCGAGTGGAGCTTCTTCACCACGCCGTACGAATCGACCGTCACCAACACCTACTGGGGCACCATCGAGGACCTGCACGAAGTGGTTGCCATGTACCGTGCCGGCCAGATCAAGCCCGAGGTGGAGCTTTACAGCATGGACAACGCGCTGGAGGCTTACCGCAGGCTGGAAGCCGGTGAGCTCACCGGACGCGCCGTAGTGGTTCCGCACATGAAGTAGTTCTTCCGGAGTCAAAGGCACGACGGCGGTGCCCGCGTTTGGCGGGCACCGCCGTCGTGCTGAGGGAGGGCCTGCGGTCAGCGGCGGCCGCGGCAGGGGTGGCCGCTGCCCGGATGCAGGTCGACGTCGGCGGTGATGGCTGCGAGGTACCCGTCGCGGTAGCCGGTGGCGTTCGGGTGCAGGTCGAACGGGCCCCGTTCGAAAATGATCCACGGATCGGCAGAGCCAACACCATGCCCGGCAAACTCGTCCACGACATCCACGTACGCAGACCGCCGGTCCGGGAGCTGGGCAGCGAGCACTGCGTTCAGCGCGTCGGTGCCGGCGTTGAACAGCCCGGCTGCCTCCGCGGTCAGCAGGCCGGGAGCCCCTGCTGCGTCGAACAGGTGCGGATAGCCCACCAGGACCAGTTCCGCCCGGGGCGCCAGGATGCGCAGCTGCGCCAGGGACTGGCGTACTTGTGGGGCCAATGCGGTCTCCGCGTACGCCTGCGCTGCGGCGAGGGCGGGTTCACAGGTGGCCGGAAGTTCGGCTCCGGCACAGGCAATGACAACTTCCGTAAAACGGACATCATTGCCGCCGATCGTCAGGGTGACCAGGTCCGTGTTCCGGTCGATGCTGCCTGCCGCCTGCAGGGCAGCGATCTGCTCCGGCAGGTCCACCGGCCCGGCAGGCGGCGCAGGCGGCGTCGTGGACGCCGTGGCGCCGCCGCAGGTAACGTCAGCATCCAGTTCAATCCTGGGCAGTGCGTCCAGCAGCGCGGGATAGCCCTCGGCAGTCCGGCCGCACGCGTCCAGCACCGCGCCGCCGCCGAATCCGGCCGCGTACGAATCCCCGAGCGCCACATAGTCAACGGTCCGCTTCCCGCCGCGGTCCCAGCCCTTGGACGGCCCATGGTGCCCGCGGTCCCGGTCAAGGCCGGACGCGGTCCATCCCGGCGGAGTGTCTGCGGCGGCTCCGGCCACCGGCATCACCACGGAGCCTGCCGTGAGCAGGCATCCGCTTAAAAGCACGGCTGCCGCCCGCCTCCACTTGCGTAACTCGAACATGTCCTTGCCTTCCGACGTCGTTGTCCGCAGCGCCGTGCCGCGTAACGGAACACGGTAACGGCCCCACCGCAGCGGCGGAACACGAAGGGTGCCGGGAGACGCCCGCGCCGAAAATACAGGAATAGCCAGGTGCCAGGGTGATGTGCGGCACGGCACTCTCATGTAGGCTGGATTCATTACCGACCGTCCGGTCAGTTATCGGCATGTGCCGCAGCTGCGGCCAGCCGGGCCGGACAGGCCAACGAACGTCCAGTACCGAAAGGGTCCGTCAAAGATGACCTCAACCGCCATAGACGTGCAAGTCGTCCCCAGCTTCGTCCAGGACGAATGGTGGACCCCGGAGAACACCTCCGCCAGCTCCGCCGAAGTCCGGGACGCCTCCACCGGCGAACTGCTCGCCCTGGTCAGCACCGACGGCCTGGACACCGCCGCGGCCATTGAACACGGCCGCACTGTGGGCCACCGGGGCCTGGCCGGGCTCACCTTCCACCAGCGCGCCCTGAAGCTGAAGGAATTGGCCCAGTACCTGAACGGCCGCCGCAAGGAACTCTACGAAATCTCCGCCCGCACCGGTGCCACCAAGATCGACTCCCTCGTGGACATCGACGGCGGCATTGGCGTCCTCTTCACCTTCGGTTCCAAGGGCCGGCGCGAACTGCCGAACTCCACCGTGGTGATCGACGGAACCCCGGAGGTCCTCTCCAAGGACGGTTCGTTCATCGGCGAGCACGTCTACACGTCCATTCCCGGCGTCGCCGTGCAGATCAACGCCTTCAACTTCCCGGTCTGGGGCATGCTGGAGAAGTTCGCCCCGGCCTTCCTCGCCGGCGTTCCCACCATCGTGAAGCCCGCTACTCCCACCGGCTACCTCACCGAAGCCGCCGTGCGCATGATGATCGAATCCGGCATCCTGCCCGCCGGTTCGCTGCAGCTGATCTCCGGCTCCGCCCGGGACCTGCTGGACCACCTCGACTACCGGGACATGGTCTCCTTCACCGGATCGGCGTCGACCGCCAACAAGCTGAAGAACCACACCAACGTCGTCGAAGGCGGTGTCCGCTTCACCAGCGAAACCGACTCGCTGAACGCGTCCATTCTCGGCCCGGACGCTGTTCCGGGAACGCCGGAATTCGACGCGTACGTGAAGTCCCTGGTCACTGAAATGACCGTCAAGGCCGGACAGAAGTGCACCTCCATCCGCCGCGCCATTGTGCCCAAGGCGCTGGTGGACGACGTCGTTGCTGCCGCTGCCAAGCGCATAGAGGAGCGCGTTGTGCTCGGCGACCCGCGCGCCGAAGGCGTCACCATGGGTGCGCTGGCCTCGGTGGAGCAGCGCGACGGCGTCCGTTCCTCCGTGCAGGCCCTCCTGGATGGCGGCGCGAAGATCGCGTTCGGCAGCCTGGACGCTCCGGAAACCGTGCAGGCGGACGGCAGCCGCGGCGTCGTCGAGGACGGTGCGTTCCTGGCGCCCATCCTGCTGACGTGGGACAACCCCGAGGCTGAGGCCCTGCACTCCGTTGAGGCCTTCGGTCCGGTTTCCTCGGTGATCGGCTATGAAGACACCGCCGACGCCGTGCGGCTCGCTGCCCTGGGCGGCGGCTCGCTGGTAGCGACCGTCGCCAGCAACGATCCGGAGACCGTCCGCGAGGTCGTCACGGGCATCGCCGGCCACCACGGTCGCGTGCACGTGCTGAACCGGGAAACTGCCCGCAGTTCCACGGGCCACGGCTCGCCCGTGCCGCACCTGGTCCACGGCGGCCCCGGCCGCGCCGGCGGCGGCGAGGAGCTCGGTGGCATCCGCGCCGTCAAGCACCACATGCAGCGCACCGCCATCCAGGGCTCGCCGAATATGCTGACTGCCATCACCGGCGTCTGGCACACCGGTGCGGACCAGAACTTCGACGAGACGCACCCGTTCCGCAAGGACCTGGCCACGCTGAAGATCGGCGACGCCATGGCCTCCGAGCTGCGCGAAGTGACCCTCGAGGACATCACCGCCTTCGCGAACAGCACCGGAGACACGTTCTACGCGCACACCAACCAGGAAGCTGCCGAGGCGAACCCGTTCTTCCCGGGCATCGTTGCGCACGGCTACCTGCTGCTCTCCTGGGGTGCCGGACTCTTCGTGGAGCCGGCTCCGGGTCCCGTACTGGCCAACTACGGATTGGAGAACCTGCGCTTCATCACTCCGGTGGCAGCAGGCGATTCGATCCGTGTGACCCTGACCGCCAAGAAGATCACGCCGCGTGAAACCGACGAGTACGGCGAGGTTGCCTGGGACGCCGTCCTGCACAACCAGAACGATGAGATTGTTGCGACGTACGACGTGCTGACCCTCGTGGAGAAGCAGCGCGCCTAGCCTCCTTCACCCACACACATCGAGATGACAGAAACTGCCCGTTAGAAGCTTCTAACGGGCAGTTTCTGTCATCTCGATGGGGTGTATGGGCGCGGGTAAAGCGAACGGGGTCAGGGCTTGCCGTGCAGGCCGTCGAACATCATGGAAATGATGTCATCGGCCAGCTTTTCCCCGCTGAGGGAGCCGCCGGGCTTGTACCACTCGACAATCGAGTTGATGGTGCCGAAGAGCAACCGGGTAGTGGTGCGCGGATCGATGTCACTGCGCAGGGAGCCTTCGGAACGCGCGGCGTCCACGAGCGCGGCAACCCGGCGGTCGAACTGCCGACGCCGTTCCAGCGCGTCACGCTCAATGTCAGTGTTCCCGCGCAGCCGCAGCAGCAGGGTGACGAAGGGCAGTCGTTCGGTCAGGACGTTGATCGTCCCGCGCAGCACGAACTCAAGTCGCGCGTCGGCAGGACCGGTGGAGGCACGTGGATCATCGAGGACGCCCTCGAGTCCGCCCAGTGCGTTCTCCAGGGCCAGGCGCAGCAGGTCGCCCTTGGACGGAACGTGGTGGTAGATGGCGGACTTCGTGATGCCCAGGTTCTCCGCCAGGATGCCCATCGAGGTCGCTTCATAACCATGGCGGTTAAAGACGTCGACGGCGATGTTCAGCACGGTCTGCTGGTCGTAGCCCGGGCGTCCGCGGCGGGAACCGTTGCCGGCTGCGGAGGACGGGGAAGTCGCGGAACTCGAGGGACTAGGCATCTGGATATTTTCGCATGACCGTTCGGTTGGCCGGGACAGGCCCGGCCAACCGAGTGATCACATCGGCCGCTAGGCCGGCTTGTTCTCCTGCTTGCGCAGGTCATAGATGCGGCGCAGCTTGCCGCTGGAGCGTGCCAGCGAGCCGGGCTCCACAACGTGGATGGCGCAGGAGGAACCGATGTGGATCTTGATCTGGTTCTTCAGCTCGGCCGCCGCCTTGGTGCATTCGTCCGCGGAGGACTCGGCGCGGCGCTCGATCTTTACAGCCAGTTCGTCCATGCGGTCCGGACGGGTAATTTCGAGCTGGAAGTGCGGGCTCAGGGCGGGAATCCGCAGTGCGATTTCCTCGATCTGGCTCGGGAAGAGGTTCACGCCCCGCAGGATGATCATGTCATCGTTGCGGCCCGTGATGCGGCCCATGCGGCGCATGCCCGGCCGTGCGGTACCCGGCAGCAGGCGGGTCAGGTCATGGGTGCGGTAGCGGATGATCGGCAGCGCTTCCTTGGTGAGGGAAGTGAAGACCAGTTCTCCGTGCTCGCCGTCGCCAAGGACCCGGGTGTCATCAAACGGGTCGATGATTTCCGGACGGAAGTGGTCCTCCCAAATGTGGGCGCCGTCCTTGGTCTCAACGCATTCCCCGGCGACGCCCGGGCCCATGACCTCGGAGAGCCCGTAGATGTCGCAGGCGTCGATGTCCATCATCTGCTCAAGTTCATGCCGCATTTCCTCGGTCCACGGCTCGGCACCCAGTACCGCATTCTTCAGCGAGGTGGAGCGCGGATCAATCCCGGCGCGCTTCATGGCGTCGGCAATGGTCAGCAGGTACGTGGGCGTGGCGAGGATGGTGTCCGGCTGGAAGTCCTGGATCAGCTGGATCTGGCGTTCGGTCTGGCCGCCGGACATCGGAATGACCGTGCAGCCGAGCTTCTCGGCGCCGAAGTGGGCACCCAGGCCGCCGGTGAAGAGGCCGTACCCATAGGCGTTGTGGACCTTGTAGCTGGACTTCACGCCGGAGGCGCGCAGTGAGCGGGCTACCAGGGTTCCCCAGCGGTCCAGGTCGCCCTTGGTGTAGCCAACCACGGTGGGCCGGCCGGTGGTGCCGGAGGAAGCGTGGATTCGGGAGACCTGGTCCATCGGTACGGCGAACATGCCGAAGGGGTAGCTTTGGCGCAGGTCTTCCTTGGTGGTGTACGGGAACTTGGCCAGGTCCGCGAGTTCCTTGAGATCGTCCGGGTGGACGCCGGCGTCGTCGAACTTCTTGGTGTACAGCGGCACCCGCTCATAGGCGTAGCGGACCGTCTCCTTGAGGCGGGTGAGCTGAAGGGCCTCGATCTGGTCCCGGCTCATGAGCTCCTCGGCGTCGAGGGTGCTGGGATCTGCTGCGGTGGCCTTGATGGCGGAGGCGGTATTCATTGCGTAGAACCTTTGGGAGAGGGGTGGGGCTTGATTGTGCAGTGTGGGAAGGGAAAACGAAAGAGCGGGATCCCGCGGGCCTGGACCCTAGCTGCGGCGCGCCGGGTTGGGAATGGTCCGGGAACGGCCCCTGAACTCGGCGATGACGCGGGTGGTGCCGTCGGGGGACTGGGCGGTGACTTCAATGTCGAAGACGCCGCTGCGGCCTGCCGCAGCCCGCCGGCTGGCTTCTGCCCGCAGTTTGTCGCCGGCACGGGCGGAGGAGATGAAGTTGATGTCCGCGCCGGAGGCCACGGTGATCGTGTCCATGCCGGCGAGTGAATCGGCACCGGAAGGGTTGCAGGCCAGGGCGAAGGCAGTGTCCGCGAAGGCGAAGACCATGCCGCCGTGGGCGATGGAGAAGCCGTTGAGCATCTCCGGCCGCAGGTCCATGGTGATCACGGCATAGCCGTCTGCGAGCTCCTGGACAGAGATGCCGAGCCATTCGGACGTCGCATCATGTTCGAGGATCGGATGCGCCAGGCCCGTTTCACGGACCGGGGCGGTGACAGCGGAGTCAGCCATGGAAGCCCTCTCTTTTCTTTACCGAATGTTCATTAGGTAATCCTGTGAGCGTGATCACTGTCAAGTTGATGAGCGTCCGCCGTCATCTGTGACGACCGTCGCCGCGGGTAAAACCAGGGCTCTCCCAGTCGGCGCGAAGGCTCATGGTCTACCCTGAGGTGGTGTCCCTAGCCACAGCTGCTCCCGCTGCGCTGCAGCCAAAGTCCTCGCTCCTGCCGGAATGGCTGGACCCCCAGGTTTTCCTGGCTGATCCCGCAATAGGCCCGTGGGTAGTGCTGCTCATCTGCGGCATCGTCTTCGTGGAGACCGGGCTGCTCATCGGCTTCTTCCTCCCGGGAGATTCACTGCTCTTCACGGCGGGGCTGCTGGTAGCCACCGGAGCGGTGCAGATCAACATCTGGGTGCTGATCCTGCTGATTGCTCTCAGTGCCTTCCTCGGCGACCAGCTGGGATACCTCATCGGACGCAAAGCCGGTCCGGTGGTGTTCAACAGACCCGAGTCCAGGTTCTTCCACCAGGAGAACGTGGACCGCGCGGAGGCCTTCTTTGCCCGGCATGGCGGTAAGGCCGTGGTGCTGGCACGCTTTATCCCGGTGATCCGTACCTTCACCCCGGTAGTGGCCGGCGTGGGGCGGATGCATTACGCCACCTTCATTGCCTACAACGCCATCGGCGGCGCTGTGTGGGCGCTCTCTGTCACGCTGCTGGGCTACATCCTGGGGGACCGCGTCCCGTTTGTGCGGGACAACCTGGACCTGATCTTCCTCGGCGTCATCGGGCTCACGCTGGTGTTCGTCGTCGCTGGCCTGTTCCGGCCCGGACGCCGCCCGCAGCGGACAGGTAAGCAGCAAGAAGTGTCCGAGCCGGAAAGCGCGCCGCAGGAAAAAGGGGTGCGGAAGCCGCGGCCGCTGCCCCGTCCCCGGCCGGAAGCAGCAGCGGAAGAGGACTGAAACGGCAAAAGCCGGGCACCCGCGGGGGCACCCGGCTAACGCCGTCGTTCTTTGCTGCTCCCTACCGGGCGGCAGCAGCCGGTGAGCTGACGCCCGGAAGCAGATCCCGGGCATCCAGCGCGGACAGCACAAAGGCGTAGTCCCAGGCGCGGTCCTTCCAGGCCTCGTAACGGCCGGAGGCGCCGCCGTGCCCGCCGTCCATTTCGATCTTCAGCACCACGGGCTCGGAGCCGGTGGTGGTTTCACGCAGCTTGGCCACCCACTTGGCCGGCTCCACGTAGAGCACCCGGGTGTCGTTGAAGCTGGTGACCGCGGCGATGCGCGGATAATCAACGGCACGCACGTTCTCATACGGGCTGTACTCGCTCATGTAGCGGTACACCTCCGGATCGGTGATCGGGTTGCCCCATTCCTCCCACTCCAGCGCGGACAGCGGCAGGTTGGGATCCAGGATGGTGGTCAGAGCGTCCACGAACGGCACCTGCGCCACGATCGCGCGGTACTTCTCCGGCGCCAGGTTCGCGACGGCGCCCATCAGCAGCCCGCCGGCGGAGCCGCCCATGGCCGCGATCCGTGCCGGATCAACCCAGCCGGACGCCGCCATGTGGTCGGTGGCTGCAACGAAGTCCGTGAAGGTGTTCTTCTTGTTCAGCTTCTTGCCCTGGTCATACCAGGTGCGGCCCATCTCGCCGCCGCCGCGGATATGCGCCACCACAAAGACGACGCCGCGGTCCAGCAGGGACAGCCGGGCAATGTTGAAGGCCGGGTCCATGGAGACTTCGTAGCTGCCGTAGGCGTAGACCAGGGCGGGATTGGATCCGTCCCTGACCACCTCGGCCCGGCGCAGGACAGAGAGCGGAATCCGGGTGCCGTCGGATGCCGTGGCCCAGTCGCGTTCCACGACGTACTGCGCGGGGTCGTAGCCGCCGCGCACCGGGGTTTCCCTGCGCAGCTGGAGCTCGCCGGTGGCCAGCACGTAGTCGTAGACCCGCGGCGGGGTCAGGTAGGACGTGTAGCTCAGCCGGATGATCGGCGAATCATATTCCGCGTTGGTCAGGCCTGCGGTGTAGAGCTCCTCGTCGAAGGCGGGTTCGGCGGGGGATTCCTGCTCCGGGGTGCCGATCCCGGCCAGCGGCAGGATTTGCACGCGCTCGGTGGTGTCCTTGCGCACCGACACCAGGACGTGCGTGGAGGTGACGGACGCGCCGTTGACCCGCACGGCGCCGTCGTGCGCCACTACGGTCTGCCAGTGCTGCTCGCTCAGCGGCTTGGCGAACTCGCCCTCGGCCACCAGGGACACCATCGAGTTCAGGGCGTCCTTGTTGTGCGTTACCAGGTACTGGCGCACGCCATCCCGGGTGAACGGCTCGGCTTCGTAGAGGATCCGCTCGCTGCGTGGAATCAGGGTCCGGAGGGTGTCCGACGCGTCGTCGAAATCCATCACCCGGTATTCGCTGTGTTCCGAGCAGCTGATGCCGATCAGCAGCTGCTTCCGGTCCGCGGAAAGATCGAAACCAGTCCACATGGCGACGTCGTCCTCCTGGTAAATCACGGCGTCTTCACTGACGTCCGTACCCAGGGTGTGGGCCTTGATCTGGTACGGACGCCAGGAATCATCGACGACGGTGTAGAAGACGCGGGTGCCGTCCGGGGAGAAGGCCAGGGAGTAGAAAACGTTGGAGACGACGTCGGGCAGCAGTTCGCCGGTGCGCAGGTCCTTGATCCGCAGGGTGAAGCGTTCATCCCCGGCGTTGTCTTCGCAGTAGGCCAGCAGATTGCCGTCCTCGGTGACGGCCAGCCCGCCCAGGGAGAAGAACGGCTTGCCTTCGGCTTCGGCATTGCCGTCAATCAGGATCTGTTCCCCGGGCACGGCGACGCCCGGTTCGACGACGGGTGGTGTCCAGTCCGCGTGCAGATCGCCGGTGTCCTGCGCCGCGGTGCGGCAGTGGATCGCGTACTGCTGGCCTTCTTCGGTGCGGGTGTAGTACCACCAGCCGCGCTTGCGGGCAGGAACGGACAGGTCCGTTTCAACGGTGCGGGCCTTGATCTCGTCGAAGATCTGCTGCCGCAGCGGCTCCTGGTCCGCGGTAACCGCTTCGGTGTAGGCGTTCTCCGCGTTCAGGTGCTCAACCACCTCCGGGTTGTCCTTTTCCCGCATCCATTCGTAGTCATCGGTGAACGTCTCACCGTGGTGCGTGCGTTCGACGGGGACTTTTTTCGCGGCCGGGGGAACAGGTGTAGTCATGTCCCGAATATATCGATCCGTCTGTCAGCCCGCGACGGGCCGCGCCCCCTTTATGCTGGCGGCTTATGCTCCGCAGCAGCGTGCCTAGCGGCCCAGCAGGATCCAGGCGCTGAACATGCCTGCCGCGGCGAAGAACACCCAGTTGGCTACCACCAGGGCCAGGGTGTGGGCGAAGGGCCTGCGGCTCTGGACGCCCCTCGTGTAGACCGGGTCCTGGCCGGCGGGCCCGCGGCGGAACTGGGACCACAGGGAGGTTGCGAGCAGGAGGCCGCCGCCGGCGGCAGCGACCGGAAAGGCCGGCAGGGCCAGGATGACGGTGCTGCCTGTGGTCCAGTACAGAAGGACATGCGCCAGTGCGACGCCGGCCAGGACGGCCAGCGGGCGCCCGGGCCTTCCCGCGAGGGCCACGGGCAGGTACCGGGGCGTGGCGGCCGCGGCGGCCAGGAGCGTCAGGACCACGCCCAGTCCGCTGACCGTGATGCCGAGGGTGCCTCCGGTGGAGGCCACGGCAGCGGCAACGGCGCAGAACCCCAGCAGGCCCAGCAGGATGGGCACCAGCAGGTGCGCGGCCAGGCCCGGGGCGGAAGCCGCGTCGGCGGCCGGACGCACCCGGGTGCCTTCAGGCGCTCCGCTTGCTGCCATGCTCTGCTTCCTCCTTGCCGGGGCTGTTAGTTCAAAGGTAGCCCCTGCCCGGACACCCCGCGTCCACGGCGCCTGCCTGCCACACCGCCGCAGGCCGCAGGAATCGCAATCCGCCTTGACGTGCGATCGCTCACACGCATATCCTGAACGAACGGTCGGTAATTATTGGCCGAACGACTTCCGCGGAGCTGTCCGCGGCCCCGTGGAAAACAGTGAGGTGACATCTATGGCTACGCAGACAGAGTTGTACGCAGTCCCGGCCCAGCAGGATGATGACGCAGCCGGACAGGCAGCATTCGATGCGGTCATCGCCGACGATTCGCGGATCGAACCGCGTGACTGGATGCCCGAAGGCTACCGGAAAACCCTGGTCCGCCAGGTCTCCCAGCACGCGCACTCCGAGATCATCGGCATGCAGCCCGAAGCCAACTGGATCACCCGCGCACCCTCACTGAAGCGCAAGGCCATCCTCCTGGCCAAGGTCCAGGACGAGGCAGGCCACGGCCTCTACCTCTACTCCGCCGCGGAGACGCTCGGAACGCCGCGGGAGAAGATGACCGAGGACCTGATCGCCGGCAAGGCGCGCTACTCCAGCATCTTCAACTACCCCACCCGCAGCTGGGCGGACATGGGCGCAATCGGCTGGCTCGTCGACGGCGCAGCGATCTGCAACCAGGTTCCGCTGTGCCGCGCCTCCTACGGCCCCTACGGCCGTGCCATGGTCCGCATCTGCAAGGAAGAGTCCTTCCACCAGCGCCAGGGATTCGAAATCCTGCTTGAGCTCGCCAACGGCACCGAGGCCCAGAAGCAGATGGCCCAGGACGCCATCAACCGCTGGTACGCGCCGGCCCTGATGATGTTCGGCCCGCCGGATGACGATTCCCCCAACTCCCGCCAGTCCATGGCGTGGAACATCAAGCGCTTCTCCAATGACGAACTGCGCCAGCGCTTCGTCGGCATGATCTACGAGCAGGTGAAGGTCCTTGGCCTGACCCTGCCCGATGACCAGATCCGGTTCAACGAAGAAACCGGCAAATGGGAGCACGGACCGCTGGACTGGAACGAGTTCAAGGAAGTCCTCGCAGGACGCGGCCCGTGCAACTCGCAGCGGCTGGCCCGCCGCCGCGAAGCACACGAGAACGGCGCCTGGGTGCGCGAAGCAGCAGCAGCCTACGCGGCAAAGCAGGCACGAAAGACTGAGGTGGCATAAGCATGGTTTCCGGTTCGACAACGGGCGACGACGGCACCAAGACGGCGGCAACGTCCGGTTCGGTGGAGCCTGACACGGGCGTCAACGCGGCCTGGCCGCTCTGGGAAGTCTTTGTCCGCTCCTCACGCGGCCTCTCCCACGTCCACGCCGGTTCGCTGCACGCGCCCGACGCCGACATGGCGCTGCGCAACGCACGTGACCTCTACACCCGGCGCAACGAAGGCATTTCCCTGTGGGTGGTTCCGGCGGAGGCCATCATCTCTTCCGACCCCGATGCCAAGGGGCAGTTTTTCGAGTCCCCGCAGGGCAAGGACTACCGGCACGCCACGTACTACCGCAAGTCAGAAGGGGTGAAGCACCTGTGAACACGGACAGCGCCACCCGCATTACCCCGGGCAACGCCCTCCGCCCGGAGGACATCGCAGCCTCCGACGCCAAGGCCCCGGAAGCCGTTGCCGAGTACGCCCTGCGCCTCGGCGATGACGCACTGATCCTGGCCCAGCGCCTTGGCTGGTGGGTTGCCCGGGCTCCGGAACTCGAAGAGGACATTGCCCTCTCCAATATCGCCCTGGACCTGCTTGGCCACGCCCGGTCCTTCCTCACCTATGCCGGCACCGCCTGGGACAAGACCGAGGACGACCTCGCCTACTGGCGCGGCGAAGAGGAATACCGTTCCGCGCACATCGTGGAGCAGGAAAACGGCGACTTCGCCAAGACGATAGCCCGCCAGCTGGTGGTTTCCTTCTTCCAGTACGAGCTCTACACAGCCATGCTCTCCTCCAAGGACGAGACCCTGGCCGCCATCGCAGCCAAGGCCGTCAAGGAAGTCGACTACCACCGGGACCACAGTGCCCAGTGGGTGCTGCGCCTGGGCCAGGGAACCGAGGAATCACGCACCCGCATGATCCGCGCGCTGGAACTCACCTGGCCGTACGTGGGCGAACTGTTCGAGGATGATGACCTGGTCCGCTCCCTCGACGGCATCGCCGTCGCACCCTCCACGCTCCGTGCAGCCTTCGATGAGAAGGTAGGCGCCGTACTGGCTGAAGCCGAGCTTGAAGTCCCCGAAGTGCAGCCCGCACCGGGCGGCGGACGCCGCGGCGAACACAGCGAGTACCTCGGCTACATCCTGGCTGAGCTCCAGGTGCTGGCCCGCCAGCACCCCGGCGCAACCTGGTAACTGCCATGAACGAGACTGAGGCAGCCCCCGCCGTCGACGCCGCAGCCAGTACGCAGCTGCGCCCCGCGGACCCCGCATCAGCGGCAGCGTGGGATGTCGCGGCGACAGTCTGTGACCCGGAAATTCCGGTCCTGACCATCGAGGATCTGGGTGTGCTGCGTTCCGTGGAGGTGCAGGCGGACAATGCGGTGCGGGTGGCCATCACCCCCACCTACTCCGGCTGCCCCGCCATGGACGCCATCCGCGACGACGTGACCGCCGCGCTCCGTGCCGCCGGCTACGGCCAGGTCCAGGTGGACCTGGTCCTGGCACCGGCCTGGACCACGGACTGGATGAGCGAATCCGGCAAGACCAAGCTCAACGAGTACGGCATTGCCCCGCCCACCGGCCGGGCCGCTGCCGGGCCCGTGCGGCTGGGCCTGAGCGTCAAGTGCCCCCAGTGCTCCTCACTCAACACGCGTGAAATGACACGCTTCGGCTCTACTTCCTGCAAGGCGCTGTACGTCTGCCGCGACTGCCAGGAACCCTTCGACTACTTCAAGGTGCTCTAAACCATGACAACCTCCACCACCGAGGCAGGCGCAGCTCCCGCCTCGCGCCGCACCGCCTTCCACCCGCTGACGGTCAGTGCTGTCCGCCGGCTCACCGAAGACGCCATCGAAGTCACCTTCGCGGTTCCCGAAGAGCTGGCCGGTTCCTTCGATTACCTGCCGGGCCAGTACGTCGCCCTGCGCACCACCCTGGACGGGGCGGAGATCCGCCGCAGCTACTCCATCTGCGCCGAGCCCCGGCCAGGAGAGATCCGGGTTGCCATCAAGCGGGATCTCGGCGGCAAGTTCTCCACCTGGGCCAATGAAAACCTCAAGGCCGGAGACGTCCTGGACGTCATGAGCCCCACCGGCGGTTTCATTTCCAAGCACCCGATGACGGCGCTGAACCACCCCGAAGACATTGACGTCACCGATGAGAACGTGTTCGTCGCCGTCGCCGCCGGCTCCGGCATCACCCCGGTAATTTCGATTGCCCGCACCGTCCTCGCAGCCTCGGAGAACGTCCGCTTTGACCTGGTTTACGCCAACAAGGCTGCCATGGACGTGATGTTCCTGGAGGAACTGGCGGACCTTAAGGACAAGTACCCGGCCCGCTTTGCCGTGCACCACGTGCTCTCCCGTGAACAGCGCATTTCTCCGCTGCTCTCCGGCCGCATCGACGCGGAGAAGCTCTCCGCGCTTATCGAGTCCGTGCTCCCCACGCGCGATGTGGACGAGTGGTTCCTCTGCGGCCCGTTCGAACTCGTGCAGCTGTGCCGGGACACCCTGGCCGAGCGCGGCGTCGAGTCGGAGAAGGTCCGTTTTGAACTCTTCACCACGGGCCAGCCCGGAAAGCCCGAAGGCCAGATTGGCCGCCCGGTCCAGGTGGACCCGTCAGCGGACAACTTCGAGATCAGCTTCCGGCTGGACGGGCTGCAGGGCAAGGTGGCCAGCCCTACCCACGCCCGCGAATCGATCCTGAACGCCGCGCTCCGCGTCCGGCCGGATGTTCCGTTCGCCTGCGCCGGCGGCGTCTGCGGCACCTGCCGCGCCAAGGTTGTTTCCGGAACCGTGGAAATGGAAGAAAACTACGCACTGGAACCGGATGAAATCGAAAAGGGTTACATCCTGACCTGCCAGAGCCGCCCCACCAGCCCCGAAGTCACCGTCGACTACGACGCCTAGGAGCGAAGCCACCGATGAGCGAGCAGAACCAGACCGAATCCATGGTCCAACTCAGCATCTCCGACGGCGTTGCCGAGATTGTGCTGACGGCCCCGCACAAGCTCAACTCCCTGGATGAGCAGGCACTTGCGGACCTGTCCAGGGCCTACGACGACGCCGCTGCCGCCGGCGTGCGCGCCCTCCTGCTGCGCGGGGAAGGACGGGCCTTCTGCGCCGGACGCGATATCTCCGGCGTCGTACCGGCCGAAGACGACGCCTATGCCTACCTGGGTGACCTCGTCACCCCGCTGCTGAAGAAGATGGCAGCCTTCCCGGCACCCACCTTCGCGGCCGCCCAGGGCGCCTGCCTCGGCGTCGGGCTTGGCCTGCTAATGGCCACGGACGTGGTCTATGTGGCGGACAATGCGAAGATCGGTTCCCCGTTCGCGAACCTGGGGGCAACCCTGGATTCGGGCGGGCACTGGCTCTTCACCGAGCGGCTGGGCGCCCACCGTACCCTGGACCTGATCTACACGGCAGACCTGATGAGCGGCGCCGAAGCCGTGGCCGCTGGCCTGTTCAGCCGGGTCTTCCCGGCCGATGAGCTGCTCGAAAGCACCCGGGCCACGGTTGCCCGCGTTGCCTCCGGCGCCACCGGAGCGTTCCGCGCGTCTAAGGAACTCGTGGCGCAGATCCGCGATGCCCGCCTGGGCCTATGGGAATCGGTTGAAGACGAGAACAAGGCGCAGGGCGTGCTGTGCGGCACCGAGGACTATGCCGAAGGTTTCGCCGCGTTCAAGGAGAAGCGCAAGCCGGTGTTCAAGGGCTAGCCCTCCCGTCATCGAGATAGCAGAAACTGCACGATACAGCCCTGTAACGTGCAGTTTCTGCCATCTCGACGGTGACGGGGAGTGGATATTCGACACGGCGTCGAAACTTCGCGAGAATTACAGGGCCGGTTGCGATCCCGCCCGGTACACGGTGCCTGAGGAGGACCGATGACAGCGCGTGCCGCACGCTTGGTGCGCGGCTGGGCCGGAGCATTCGCGGCCACGGCCGTCGCTGCTGCGTCGCACGTGCTTGGCGGCGGAGCAGCTCCCGAACCCGCCCTCGTCCTGTTCTGCCTCGCAGTCTCCGGCATGGTCAGCTGCCTGCTCGCCGGACGTGGGCTCTCGCTGCTCCGGCTCGGCACCGCCGTGGCGTTCAGCCAGGGACTCTTCCACCTCATCTTCAGCTTCGGTTCGGCTCCGGCCGCCGTGGGCGCAGGTTCCGCCCACGCCCACCACACAGGCCACTCACTGGCAGGGACCGGAACTGCCGCGGCAATGGCCGCAGCGCCGGCCCCCTCCCACGGCCTCCTGATGTGGGCCAGCCACGCCCTGGCCGCGGTGGCCACGGTGTGGATCATTGCCCATGGCGAACGGACACTGGTCCGCCTCATCGAAGCGCTCGGTGTCCGGCCCGGTGCACTGCTGCCGTTCTTCCGTCCAGCGCACCTTCCCCGCCCTATCGCTTCCGTCCTGGCAGTGCGTCCCCTTGGGCTGCGGAACCTCGGCATTCCCCTCCTCACGCTCCGGCACCGGGGCCCACCTGCTGCATTCGTGTCCAGCTAGGCGCACTCCGCGCACACACACGAATCCCAGTTCCTTCCCGGAACGGAAAGCAGTTATGCCTACCTCTTTTTACCGCCAGGCCCGCACGCGCGCCTCGCTCCTTGCCGCAGCTCTCCTCGCCGCATTCGCAGCGGTTCTCTTCCTTGCAGCACCGGCACACGCGCACGATGAACTTGTGTCCTCCAACCCGGCGGACGGTGCCGTCCTGGACGCCGCTCCCTCCGAGATTGAACTGGTCTTCAGTTCAGAACTCATGGACCTGGGCAACCAGGTCATCGTCGAAGACTCCGCTGGTACCAACCTCGCCGAGTCCGAGCCGGTCCTGACACGCGAAACCCTGGTCCAGTCCGTTCCCGCCCTTGAGGCCGGCGACTACAAGGTCAACTGGCGTGCGGTATCCAGCGACGGACACCCGATCACCGGCACCTTCAGCTTCACCGTGAACGGCTCCGCCGGCGAGAACCCGTCCCCGGCTGCCACCGAGTCTGCTGCTGCTCCGGCGGCCAGCGACCCCGCCGCCGCGGAAACTGCCTCGCCCGAGGCCGCCACCTCTTCCGACAGCACCTCGTTTGGCCCCATGGGCTGGGTGCTGACGGCTGTCGGCGTCGCCCTCGTTGCTTTGCTGGTTTATGTCATCGTCGCGCAGGCCAGGAAGCGCCGCGGCACGGACGCCTAACCGGCACGCAGGCACCTCACCAACACCGCCGCCCAGCGGCACCTTCTGCGGCCGTGCTCCGGCACGGCCGCACCCTTCCCTTTCCCGCGCCCAAAAACGCGGACCACACCTTTGGAGTACCGAAAACATGAAGAAATTCACCCTTGCCGCAGCCGTCCTTGCCGTGTCCGCCGCGGTCCTCACCGGCTGCGGCTCCTCCAACCCCGCAGCCGAGACGGCCCCTGCCCCGGATGATGCCGCAGCGCTGTCCATGACCGGGGCCTGGGCGAAGGCCGCAGAAGCGGACGGAATGACCGGCGCTTTCGGCACGCTCGAAAACTCCGGCGACGAGGACCTCACCATCGTCGCCGCCAGTTCGCCCGCGGCCTCCACCGTGGAGCTGCATGAAGTGGCAATGGACGACGACGGCGCGATGGTCATGCGCGAAATCGAAGGCGGATTCGTGGTCCCCGCCGGAAGCGACTACCTCCTGGAACCCGGAGCGAGCCACCTGATGCTGATGGGCCTGACGGACGGACTGCTCGCCGGAGACACGGTGACGATCACCCTCGAGCTGGCTGACGGCTCCACCCTGGACGTCGACGCCGTAGCCAAGGACTTCGCCGGCGGAAACGAAAGCTACGGGTCCGGCGAAGGCCACGACGCCGAAAGCCACGGGGCCGGATCACACGGCACTGAGACCCACGGGACTGAAACCCACGGGACTGAAACCCATGGGACTGCGGACCACTAATGAGCGCTGAAACCACACCACGGGGCGTGGGCCGGCGCCGCCTGCTCTTCGGCGGTGCCGCGGCGGGCCTGGGCGCGGTTGCGGCTGCCGGCGGCCATCTGGCCGGCAGCCGGGGGATCGGGCAGGGAAGCACGGAGCTGGAACGCGCGGGGCTGGATGAGGCCGGAAGCAACGGCCGCCAGACAGTTCCGTTCTATGGACGGCACCAGGCCGGCATAGCCACGCCGCCCGGAGCCTACGCAGCTTTCGTTGCCCTGGACCTCCGCGGGGGCATCGGCCGGGACCGCATCCGGTCCTGGCTGCGGATGTTGAGTGATGACGCCGCCGCGCTGACCCAGGGCGAACCAGCGCTGGCAGACACCGAACCGGAGCTGGCCCGGAACCCGGCGCGGCTGACGGTGACGTTCGGATTCGGGCCAGGGCTGCTGGCCGCAGCTGCGCCGGAAAAGGCCCCGGCCTGGCTGGCTCCGCTGCCGGCCTTCGGCGTCGATAGGCTGGAGGACCGCTGGAGCGGCGGCGACCTGGTGCTCCAGCTGTGCGCCGATGATCCGATGACGCTGGCTCACGCCCAGCGCATGCTGCTCAAGGACAGCCGCGCGTTCGCCGTCGTGCGCTGGGTGCAGCCGGGCTTCCGGCGCGCCTACGGCACCGAAATGGCCGGGACCACCATGCGGAACCATTTCGGCCAGGTGGATGGCAGCGCCAACGCGCTGCCCGGCACCCCCGAATTCGACCGGGTGGTCTGGGGTGACTCCGAGATCCCGGGGTGGCTTGAAGGCGGCACCTCCATGGTGATCCGGCGGATCGCCATGAACCTGGACACCTGGGACGAGCTTGACCGCCGCGGCAGGGAGGAGTCGGTGGGACGGAAGCTGGACAACGGCGCACCGCTCACCGGCGAGTCCGAGCGTGACGAACCGGATTTCGACGCGGTGACCGGGCTCGGCTTCAAGGTCATCCCGGACTATGCCCACATGCGCCGTGCGCGTCCGGACGATCCGCGCCAGCGGATCTTCCGCCGCGGGTACAACTACGACGCCGCTCCGGAGCCGGGCGGCGGCGTCTCCAATGCCGGGTTGATCTTCGTGGCCTTCCAGGCGGATGTGACCCGCCAGTTCGTGCCGATCCAGCAGCGGTTGGACAAGCTGGACCTGCTCAACGAGTGGACGACGCCGATCGGTTCGGCGGTGTTCGCCGTGCCGCCGGGCGCTGCGGAGGGCGGATTCGTGGGGGAGGGGCTCTTTAGCTAGGGATTGCTCCTCCGCCGGTAGTCCCGCTAGGTTGGAAATGTCAGCATGCTGACTAAATGTTTCCTCCCTTGCGGGACATCACCGAAAGGCCACGATGACGCAAAGCTATGATCCGAACAATGATCCAGCCAATCCGGACAAGCCCAAGGAAGCTGACCACGCTGCCGCCCAGAAGGGTCCGGATACTCAGGAGGGCACCGGGAACCATGCTGGCAGCGGTGAGAAGGGCCGCCGGGTGAACCCTGATCCCGCCGAAGGCAACATCACCGGCCTCGAGCCCGGCGGCGGAGTTCCGCCGGGGGAGACCCCTCCCGCCGAAGACCAGATGAGCATGGACCAGGGGCATGACGAGAACTAGCGTCCCCTCCGCCTAAATCGAGATGGCAGAAACTGCCCGTTTGAAGCTTCAAACGGGCAGTTTCTGTCATCTCGATGAGGGGGAGAACGGGGAGGGGGGGGTGGATCAGCGGACGTCGAGATCCTCGAAGACCAGGAACGTCTGCGTGTCCAGGACTCCGGGCGCGGATTGCAGCTGGTCGAAGATGACCTGCCGGAGGTGCAGGTTGTCCTCGGCCCGGACCAGCAGGATCACGTCGAAGGTTCCGCCGACGAGGGCCACGTGGTGCACCTCGGGAATCTTGCGCAGGAATTCCTTGAGCTCGCGCCAGGACTGCTGGCGGACCTTCATGGTGACGTATGCGCTGGACCGGAGCCCGGCCTTGACCGGATCCACCAGCGCCGTGAACCGGGTCAGGACCCCGGAGCCGGTCAGCTTGGAGATGCGCGAATAGGCGTGTGCCCGGGAGATGTGGACCGCTTCCGCCACGGCGCTGACCGAAGCCCTGCCGTCCTTCGTGAGCTCCGCGAGGATCCGTTTATCGATCTCATCCAATGCCGCCTGCGCCTGGGCCATAGTGTCTACGTCCTTCAAAGTAATCCAGCTCACTTTTGCAACTTGTCCATCACAATACGCACTGGGATACAGAAAATCTAGGATTTCCGCCCGCGGTAGATGCGAATCGTTCAGTTCCGCATACTGGGCTTACAGAAATTCCACCCACGCTGGAGGCTCCGGGACGCCCGGTAACCCTCCGGCATCCGCCGCGGCAGACGGAGATTCCCATGACAATTCCCACCGGCAACACACGCGCCGGGTCCGCAGAGGGCACGCGGCCGGAGGACAACGAGGACCGCACCGCCACCATGCTGCCCTCCGCCGAGCCCGTCCAGCTGATCGACGCTGACGGCACCCACCGGCACAGCGACAAGTACCCCCTGCCCGACGGCGATGCGCTGAAGGCAGCCTTCGAAGGCCTGGTCTCCGGCCGGCGCATCAATGACCAGGCCAATGCCCTGGTTCGCCAGGGCCGCCTTGCGGTCTACCCCTCCTCCCACGGGCAGGAAGCGTGCCAGGTGGCCGCTGCCGCGGTGCTCGCCGAAGGCGACTGGCTGTTCCCGACCTACCGCGACACCGTTGCCGTCGTCCACCGCGGCGTGGACCCGCTGCAGGTTCTGACCCTGCTCAAGGGCGACTGGCATGCCGGATACGATCCGTACGAGCACAACGTGGCACCGCAGGCGACTCCGCTCGCCACCCAGCTGCTGCACGCCGTCGGCGTGGCCCACGCGGCCAAGCTGCGCGGCGAGAACACCGTGGTGCTGGCCATGTGCGGCGACGGCGCCACCAGCGAAGGCGACTTCCACGAGGCACTGAACTTCGCAGCCGTGTTCCATGTACCGGTGGTGTTCTTCGTCCAGAACAACGAATACGCCATCTCGGTTCCGCTGAAGAACCAGAGCGTTGCCCCGTCCCTGGCCCACAAGGCAATCGGCTACGGCATGCCCGGCGAGCGGGTGGACGGCAACGACGCCGCGGCCCTGCTGGCCGTGCTGGGCGCCGCAGTGGAGCGGGCCCGCGAAGGCGGCGGCCCTGCCCTGGTGGAGGCACACACCTATCGGATGCAGGCCCACACCAACGCCGACGACGCCACCCGCTACCGCTCCGACGACGACGTCGCCAAGTGGGTTCCCCGTGACCCGCTGACCCGGCTGCGGACCTACCTCACGTCGCTGGGCATGCTCGACGACGAGGCCGAGGACGCCATGAAGGCCGCCGCGGAGACGGTTGCAGCCCGCATCCGCGAGGGGTTGAACACGGACGTAGTGCCCGAGCCCATGGACCTCTTCAACTATGTCTATGACAGCCGCACCCCGCAGCTCAGCGAGCAGGCTGCCCTGCTGGCCGACGAGCTTTCCCGGGCACAGGACTAACAGGAGCCACCAATGACAGTCACAGCACAGGCGCCTGCGCCCGAAGACACCCGCGTCAGCCTGACCTTCGCGAAGGCCCTCAACACCGCCCTGGCAGACGAAATGGCTGCGGATTCAACCGTGGTGATGTTCGGTGAGGACGTTGGCCCGCTCGGCGGCGTTTTCCGCATCACCGACGGCCTGACCGAACGCTTCGGCGAGGAACGCTGCTTCGATACGCCGCTGGCCGAATCGGGCATCATGGGCATGGCCGTGGGCATGGCCATGAACGGCATCCGCCCGGTGGTGGAGATGCAGTTCGACGCGTTCGCCTACCCCGCCTTTGAGCAGGTGGTCAGCCACGTTGCCAAGATGTCCAACCGCACCCGGGGCAAGGTCAAGCTGCCCCTCGTCATCCGCATTCCGTACGCCGGCGGAATTGGCGGAGTGGAGCACCACTGCGACTCCTCAGAGTCCTACTACGCCCACACTCCAGGCCTGACCGTCCTGGCCCCGGCCACCGTCGCGGACGCCTACACCATGCTGCGTGAAGCCATCCGCTTCCCGGACCCGGTGGTCTTCCTGGAACCCAAGAAGCTCTACTGGACCAAGGAGGACGTTGACCTCGCAGCGCTGCGCGCCCCCTTCGAGGACAGCGCACACGTCGAGGACAGTGCAGCGGAAGCCGAGGCCGCGATAGGCAGGGCCGTCGTAGCCCGCGAAGGCACCGACGCCACGCTGATCGCCTACGGGCCGTCCGTTTCAACGGCGCTGTCCGCCGCGGAAGCCGCCGCTGCCGAGGGCCGCAGCCTGGAGGTCATCGATGTCCGCAGCATCGTCCCCTTCGACGATGAGACGGTGTGCGCTTCCGTGCGCAAGACCGGCCGCGCCGTCGTCATCTCCGAAGCCCCCGGCTTCGCGTCCGTCGCCTCCGAAATCGTGGCCCGTGTGCAGGAGCGCTGCTTCCACTCCCTAGCGGCCCCCGTGCTGCGCGTCACCGGCTTCGACATCCCGTACCCGGCTCCGAAACTGGAGCACTTCTTCCTGCCCGGCGTGGACCGGATCCTGGACACCGTTGACGAACTGCAGTGGGAGGACAAGTGAGCGTGCGTACTTTCCTGCTCCCGGACCTGGGCGAAGGCCTGACCGACGCGGAACTGGTGAACTGGCTCGTTGCCGAAGGGGACACCATTGCGGTGGACCAGCCTGTCGCCGAGGTTGAGACCGCCAAGTCGCTGGTGGAGGTTCCCTCACCCTTCGCGGGCGTCGTGGAGACCCTGCACGGCGCTGCGGGGGAGAGCATCGACGTCGGCAAGCCGCTGATCTCGGTGCGCACGACGGCGGATGCTCCGGCGCCCGGTGAGACCGCACCAGCTGCGCCGGCTGACCCGGATCCTGCCGGGGAAGCCTACCGGCAGGAGGAACGCGCGGGTTCGGGCAACGTGCTCATTGGCTACGGGACTCCGGGAGGACATGGCACCAACCGCCGCACCCGGGCGCCGCGCCGCCCGGCACCCGCCCCGGCCGCTCCAGCTCCGGCATCGGCACCGGCTGCAGCAGCCGCAGTTGCCGCCCCGGCTCCCGCCACGCTCGAAGCTCCCCGGTGCATCTCGCCGCTGGTCCGCCGGCTGGCCCGCGAATCCGGGATCGCGCTGCGTTCCGTGCACGGCACCGGCCGTGACGGCCTGATCCTGCGCCGCGATGTTGAACTGGCCATCAGCGGCGGTTCCGCGCCTGCCCCGGCAACTGCGCCCGTGCCGGCTTCGCCGGCGGCTCCGGCCGCGGGCGACACGGATCCCCGCTCCGGCCTGGCCGTCACGTCCCGCACCCCGGTGAAGGGACTGCGCCGCACAGTGGCGGCGAACCTCAGCGCCAGCCGCAGCGAAATCCCGGAAGCCACCGTCTGGGTGGACGTGGATGCCACTGCGCTGCTGGAACTGCGTGCCGACCTTAAGCGCCGGGCCCCGGAGAACACTCCCGGCCTGATGGCTTTCCTGGCCCGGTTTACGCTTGCCGGCCTGCGCCGGTTCCCGGAACTGAATACCCGCTACGTGGCAGGTGCCGGCCCGGACGCTGAGCTGGTGGCGTTCGACGGCGTCAACCTGGGCTTCGCCGCGCAGACCGACCGCGGGCTGATGGTCCCCTCCATCCGGCACGCCGAAAAGCTCAGCGCCAGGGAACTGGACGCGGAGATCCGGCGGCTGACGGCGTCGGCCCGATCCGGTGCCGCCACCCCGGCCGAACTGACCAGCGGAACCTTCACGCTGAACAACTACGGCGTCTTCGGTGTGGACGGCAGCGCCGCAATCATCAACTACCCGGAGTCGGCGATCCTGGGAATCGGCCGCATCATCGACAAGCCCTGGGTTGTGGACGGGCAGCTGGCCGTTCGCAAAATGACCGAGCTGACCCTGGTCTTCGACCACCGGGTGTGCGACGGCGGCACGGCAGGCGGATTCCTCCGTTACGTCGCGGACGCAATAGAGAACCCGGGCAGCGTCCTGGCTGACCTGTAACCGCCGGCACACGGTAGGTTGGTTAGCGCAGATACCCGAAGGACGGATGCCATGACCGAGACCCACCCGCAGACCGCCGGCGACTGGCAGGAGCTGGCGCCGCACACCTACGTGCGGTCCAGCCCGGGCTGGGGAATGAACTCCGGCCTGGTCATCGGGCAGGAACGGGCTCTGCTGGTGGACACCGGTGCCGGTCCAGTCCAGGCGAAAGCGCTGCTGGACGGCATCCGGAAGCTGACCGACCTGCCGGTGACCGCCGTCAATACCCACGCGCACTTCGACCACTTCTTCGGCAACGCCTACCTGCTGGAGAACGGCGTTGAGGACATCTGGGCAACCAGCGACTGCGCCCGGACGATCGCCGCTACGGGTGAGGAACAGCGGGCCTCGGTCGCCGCCGTCGAGCCGGACATGGCCGCGGGAACCGGGCCGGGGACCGCGGTTGCGGCACCCGGGAAGCTCGTTGACGGCGCCCCCGTGGACCTGGACCTGGGCGGCATATCCGTGACGCTGTTCCACCTGGGCCGCGGGCACACCGACCATGACCTGCTGGTGGGCGCAGGGGACGTGCTTTTTGCCGGTGACCTGGTGGAGCAGGGCGCCGACCCGAACTTCGGCGACTCATATCCCAAGGAATGGATCCGGACGCTGGGGAAGATCGCCGCACTGGAAGACCTGTACGGCACGGTGGTGCCCGGACACGGCAAGCCCGTGGACATGGACTTCGTGACCACCCAGATGAACAAGATGCGCACCGCCGTCGCCGTGACGCGCAGTGCCATGGACCAGGCCTCCACAGACATGACCAAGGCCATTCCGATCCTTCCCTACGGCCCGGAGCAGTCCCGGGCGCTGCTGACCCGGCTGCGCACCCTGGCGCGCTGGAAGTGGCTGAAGCAATAGATACCTTCAGCCTGCGGAGCATCGCAGTCCCTGCCTTTGGGCCCACCGTGCTGTACGGGACGGCCATTGGGGCGATCCTCCCTGTCATTGCGCTGACCGCCCGTGACCTCGGTGCCACCGTTGCCCTCGCCGCCGCGATCGTCACGCTGACCGGCATCGGGTCCTTGCTCACCAACGTTCCGGCCACACTGGTCACCACCCGCTTCGGGGAAAAGTGGGCCCTCGTGGGGGCCTCCGCCTGGTGCGCGCTGGCCATGGTGCTGGCGGCATCCGTGCCGGTGCTGGGGGTCTTTGCCCTCGCCGTCTTCATGGTGGGCATGGCCGGTGCCGTGTTTGGGCTGGCGCGGCAAAGCTACGTCACGGAAGCCGTGCCCCTGCATTTCCGGGCGCGGGCGCTTTCAACCCTGGGCGGGTCAAACCGCATCGGCGTATTCATCGGCCCGTTTGCCGCTGCCGGTGTGATGTCCTTCGCCGGGACGCCGGGCGCCTACTGGGTGGGCGCCGCGGCCGCCTTCGCTGCCGGCCTGCTGAGCCTCACCGTCCCGGACCTCAGTGTCCGGACGCCCCGCGCGGGGAAGCGGAACGGGGAACCGGAGGACACGGTGGAAGCCGTGGCCGCTCCCACCATTGGCTCAATCCTCCGCAGCCATTCGCGGGTCTTCGGCACGGTGGGTATTGGGGTGCTCCTGATTGCCGCGGTGCGGGCCACCCGGCAGGCCGTGATCCCGCTCTGGGCCCAGCACCTGGGGATAGATCCCGCCCAGACAGCGCTGATCTACGGCATCTCCGCGGGCATTGACATGCTCATTTTCTACCCGGCGGGACGGGTCATGGACCTGCGGGGCCGCCGTGCCGTAGCCGTGCCGTGCATGCTGTTCATGGCGGCCGGGCTTGGCCTGCTGCCGCTGACCTCCACGCCGCTCCAGCTGCTGCTGGCCGCGCTGCTGATCGGGTTCGGCAACGGAATCGGCTCCGGGATCGTCATGACGCTGGGGGCGGATTTCTCTCCGCAGCCGGGCCGCCCCCAGTTCCTGGGTCTCTGGCGGCTGCTCTCGGACATCGGAATCCTCAGCGGCCCGGGACTGCTCTCCGCCGTGACTGCAGCGGTGTCCCTCCCGGCCGGAATCGCGGCGACTGCCCTCATGGGGCTGGCCGGGGCGGCGGTCCTCTGGAAGTTCGTACCGAAAGGGCGCCGGATCGGCCCCTAGCGGTCTCCGGCCTGCTGGGTGAACAGCCAGGAGCCCAGGGCAGCCAGCACGTATCCCACGCCGACGATGAGTGCGAGCCCGCACCAGAAGTACAGCGGACGCCCATCGAGGCCGGCCACTCCTCCGCCCCAGCGCGCATAGGCGTAGACGGCCCCGGAGAAGGCCAGCGCCACTAGCCCGGCTGCGGCGCAGAGGCCGGTCAGCAGGCCTCCGGCTGCGCCCCGGCTGCCCGCCGGAAGGGTGTTCCAGCCGCGGTTGGTGCGCATCATGATGAGACCGCCTGCCAGGGTGCAGGCCGAGACCACGAAGAAGGCGGCAACCACGTCCGCGGGCCGGTGCCAGAGATTGAAGAACGTGGCCGAACCGGCCAGCACCGCGTAGGTGCCGCCCAGGACTGCCACAGCGGGCCGCCAGCGCGGTGAGGACACCAGGAACACCGCGGCCATCGCCGAAGCCGCCATGGTGGTGTGGCCCGATGGCAGGGAATTGAAGTCCAGGGTGATGACGCCGCGGTCCGGCCGGTCCAGCAGCAGGTTCTTCAGCAGCTGCGTGACCAGGTTCGCGCCGGCCATGGTGGCAATGGCGATGACGGCGGGGGAGAAGCGTTTCCGGTACAGGGTTACGGCAATGATGACGGCCAGGGCGATGAACACCGAGGCCAGCGGCAGGTTGTCCAGGAACTGAAGCGCGGGGAGCCGGGTTCCAGGATCCACCAGCTCCGCCTCGCGCCATGCCGACTCATCAGCCAGCTGGCCCGTGGTGGTCCGTACGAACCCAAAGTACGTGACCGCCGCCCCCGCGGCCGCCAGCAGCGCCGCGAAAAGGAAAAGGGCGGGGTTATGTCCGGCCTGGCGCCGGGTGGGCCGCCGTTTGTTCAGGAGGTTGCGCGTATCCATCCCCTCCAGCGTGCCATACCTCGGTGCAGGTTTCCTGTGAGCCCGCGCGGTAGGCTGGCCGGGTGGAGAACACACGCCCGTCCCTGTCCGACCTGCAGGCAAACGCCCGCGTGGTCACCCTGCCCATGCGGGTGAAATTCCGCGGTATCCTGCACCGCGAAGCGCTGGTTTTCCGCGGCCCGGCCGGTTGGGGCGAGTTTTCGCCTTTCCCCGAATACGGGGACCCGGAGGCAGCCTCCTGGCTGGCAGCGGGCATCGAGGCTGCCTGGGAGGGCTACCCGGAACCGGTGCGCACTTCGGTACCCGTCAACGGCACTGTTCCGGCCGTGGGCGTGGAGCACGTCGAAAAGGTCCTGTCCCGTTTCGGTGAGGTCCCTGCGGTGAAGGTCAAGGTGGCAGAACGCGGGCAGAGCGTCGCCGAGGACCTGGCCCGCGTGGCCGAGGTGCGCAGGCTGCTGCCGCATGCCGGAATCAGGGTTGATGCCAACGGCGGCTGGGACGAAGCCACCGCCGTCGACGCCCTGGAAGCACTGGCCGATGCGGGGCTCGAGTACGCCGAGCAGCCCGTTGCCGGCATCCCCGGTCTCCGCGCCGTACGCCTGGAACTGCAGCGCCGCGGCATTCCGGTGCTGATCGCGGCGGACGAAAGTGTCCGCAGGGAAACTGATCCCCTGCTGGTGGCGCGGGAGGACGCAGCGGACGTGATCATCGTGAAGGCCGCGCCGCTCGGGGGCGTGCGCCGTGCCCTCAGCGTGGTGGCAGCTGCCGGGCTTCCCGCCGTCGTCAGTTCCGCACTCGACACGTCCGTGGGTATCCGGGCCGGGGTGGCGCTGGCCGCCAGCCTGCCGGACCTGCCCTATGCCTGCGGGCTTGGGACGCTGTCCCTGATGGAGGGGGACGTCACGGGTGAACCCCTCCTGCCCGACGGCGGTGCGCTGGCGGTGCGGGAGGTGCCGGTCTCGGAGGAACTCCTGGAACGTTACGCTGCCGCTCCGGAGCGGCAGCAGTGGTGGCTGGACCGGCTCGCGCGCGTGCACGCTCAGCTGGCGTCCCGGACTTCCTAACAGCGATCCGGACCGCGGACCGCCGATGTGCGCCGGAGCCCGCCGCTAAAGCGTCGGAACGGGCGGGCCGGGGAGGATGAAGTGACAGTATGGAGGGGTGACCGGATCCTCCCTATCCTCCAGCCAGCCGTCCGCCGCCGAAGGCAGCGCCCTCAGTTCCCTGCAGGCGGCGCGCTCGGCCATCGCGGCCCTCGCCTGGACCGGCGTGCGGGATGTGGTCCTCGCGCCCGGGTCCCGCAGCGCACCCCTCGCCTATGCGCTGGCCGAAGCCCAGGCGCAGGGACAGGTCCACGTGCACGTGCGCATCGACGAACGGGTTGCGGGTTTCACCGCCCTCGGGCTCGCCCGGGGAGGCGCGCGCCCGGCTGCAGTGGTAACGACGTCGGGAACCGCCGTTGGCGAGCTGGTTCCGGCTGTCATGGAAGCCCACCATGCCGGAGTTCCGCTCGTGGTGCTTTCCGCGGACCGTCCTGCGGAACTGCACGGGACCGGTGCGAACCAGACCACGGTGCAGGACGGGATCTTCGGCCGGTTCCCGGCCGCTGCCGCGGACGTTGAAGCCGGCATGGACCCGGCCGGACCCATTGCCGCGGCCTTTGCGAAACTCGGCGGAGCCGCGCCCACCGGCCCGGTCCACATCAACCTGCAGTTTCGGGATCCGCTGGTTCCCACGGAAGCGGACGCGCTGGGCGGCACACGGCAGGCTGGCTTCGAGGAGCTGCAGCCGGCCGGATTCGAGGAGGCACCCGGAGCGCTCGCGGAACTGGGCGGCACGCACCGCACGGTGGTCATCGCCGGGGACGGCGCCGGGGAGACGGCAGCCATCTTTGCCCGCCGTGCCGGCCTGCCGCTGCTGGCGGAGCCGTCCTCGAACGCCCGGTTCGGCCCCAACTCCATAACCGCCTACCGGCTGCTTCTGCAGGACCTCGGTGCGGAGATAGAACGGGTGGTCGTCTTCGGAAGGCCCACGCTCTCCCGTCCGGTCTCCGCCCTGCTGGCCCGGCCGGACGTGAAAAAGGCGCTCTACGTGCCGCGGCCGGTGAACTGGTTTACGCCCGGCAAACGGCCGGAGACCATCGTTTCGGACCTCGCCTCCCTGCTGGCCTTCGCCGGACGGGGAGCGCCGGGCTGGCTCGAAGAATGGCAGCGGGCCTCACACGCAGCGGCCGCCGCCATCCACGAGCTGCTGGCAGCGGAGGAACAGCTCAGCGGACTCCGCGTTGCGGGCCTGGTGTGGGATAACTCCGATGCCAACCTGGTGCTTGGATCCTCCAACACCATCCGCGACGTGGACCTGGTCGCGGCAGGCAGCTGGCACCCGCTTGATGTATACGCCAACCGCGGGCTGGCCGGTATCGACGGAACCATCTCCACTGCCTCGGGCATCGCGCTGGCCAACGGAATTCCCACCCGCCTGCTGCTCGGCGACCTCACCTTCCTGCATGACGCCGGCGGCCTGCTTTTGGGGAACGGCGAGGCAGAGCCGGACCTGCAGCTGGTGGTGCTGAATGACTCCGGCGGCGGTATCTTCACCACGCTGGAGCACGGCGAACTCGGCGAACGCGAGGAGTACCGTGGCGTCGTCGAGCGTTTCTTCGGCACCCCGCACCAGGCGGATCTGGGCGCTCTGGCGGCCGGCTACGGCGTGCGGCACCTGCGGGTAGGCACTGCCGGGGAACTGGAAGCAGCACTGCAGGAACCGGTGCACGGCCGGTCCGTGATCGAGGTCCAGGCAGGCCGCACAGGCCTGCGTGACCTGCACTGCCGAGTGCAGGCAGCAGTGCGCAGCGCCGTCTAACGCCGCCGGTGCCGCACCCGTGCCTGCGGGCGGCAAAAACGGCTGTGGCCTGCACCGGAAACGGTGCAGGCCACAGCCGTTAGGGCTGAATACTAGAGGACCTTGGAAAGGAAGGACCGGGTCCGTTCGTGCTGCGGGTTGCCCAGCACGGCCTCCGGTGCTCCCTGTTCGACGACGACGCCGCCGTCCATAAACACCACGCGGTCGCCAACCTCGCGGGCGAATCCCATCTCATGGGTCACCACCATCATGGTCATGCCTTCCTGGGCCAGCTGGCGCATGACCTCCAGGACATCACCGACCAGTTCCGGGTCCAGGGCCGAGGTGGGCTCGTCAAAGAGCATCATGTCCGGGTCCATGGACAGGGCGCGGGCAATAGCCACGCGCTGCTGCTGTCCGCCGGAGAGCTGGGACGGGAAGGCCTTGGCGCGGTCCGCCAGTCCAACCTTCGCCAGGTTCTTCATGGCCGTCGCCTCGGCCTCGGCCTTGCCGCGCTTCTTGGCGCGGCGCTGGGCCAGGGTCAGGTTCTGCAGCACGTTCAGGTGCGGGAAGAGGTTGAACTGCTGGAACACCATGCCAATCCGGGTGCGGACGGCGTCCAGGTCCGTCTCCGGATCCGTGATGTCCGTGCCCTCGACGCGGATGGTTCCCGTGGTGGGTTCCTCGAGCCGGTTCACGCAGCGCAGCAGGGTGGACTTGCCTGAACCGGACGGGCCGATCACGCAGACGACTTCGCCCTGGTTGACGTGGAAGTCGATGCCCTTGAGCACCTCGTTGTCGCCGAAGGACTTGTGCAGGTTCCGGACTTCAATGGCGGGAGTGCCTGCGGACGGGGTAGGTACAGGTGTGCTCACGCTGGATTACCGGCCTCTCTGGTTGTGGCGTTCGAGTTTGGCGACCAGCTGTGTCAGCGGCAGGGTGATGATCAGGTACATGATCGCGGCCAGCACCAGGGGAGTGGAGTTGGCGTTCTGCGAGACGGAGTCCCGCGCGAAGGTAGTCAGCTCCCGGTCCTGCATTGCCATGCCGGCAATGAACAGCAGCGAGGTGTCCTTGATCAGGATGACCAGCTCATTGGTCAGCGGCGGGGTGATGATGCGGAACGCCTGGGGCAGGGTCACGGAGACCATGGTCCAGGCCGGGCCCATGCCCAGCGAGCGGGCAGCTTCGGTCTGTCCGGCGGGTACGGCCTGGATGCCTGCACGGATGGTTTCGGCGATGTAGGCGCCGGACACCATGATCAGGGCGATCAGGCCCGCTCCCGCGTTGCCTCCCGGAGGACGCCAGGAGAAGGCGATCGGGACGGCGAAGGCCATTGCGAAGATCACCAGCAGGGCGGGCAGGCCGCGGAAGATTTCGATGTACACGGTGGCGGCCCACCGGTAGGGACCCACCGGTGAGAGCTTCATCAGGGCCAGGATCAGGCCCAGGATCAGGCCGCCGATGAACGCGATGATCGTGTAGACGACGGTGTTCTTGACGGCGACCGTGATGATGGTCGGGAAGGCCGCGCGGGCCACCTCCGGGTCGAAGAAGTTCACGCCGATGGCCTGCCAGTCGGCGAGCAGGACGACGGCAACAACTGCCAGGACGAAGACGGCGTACAGGATGCCCCGGGTGAGGCGTCTGCGGGTGGACGGTTTCAAGTAAAGGCCTTCCGCGGAAGTTTAGGGCCGTCCCTGGCGGGATGTGCCAGGGACGGCCGTGGGTCAGTCAGTGTTATTCGGTGAAGTACTTGTCGTAGATTTCCTGGTACTTGCCGTTGTCACGCAGGGCGGCCAGCTGTTCGTTGACGCCGGATACGAGTTCTTCGCTCGCGTTCTTCGCCATGGCGAAACCGTAGGATTCGTCCGTCTCGAACTTCGCGGCGATGGTGAAGGCGCCCTCCTGGGTGTGGCCCAGGTTCACGGGGAGGTCCTGCAGCACGGCGTCGACATTCCCTGCCTGCAGGGCCGGGAAGAGCTCGGCGTCCGAAGGGTAGGAGATGATCTCGGCGTCGGCGGCGTTGTCCCGGGCGTAGGCCTCGCCGGTGGTGCCCTGCTGGACTCCAACCTTCTTGCCTGCGAGGTCTTCGATGCCGGTGATGTCCGAGCCCTCGGGCACCAGGATGGACTGCAGCGAATCGTAGTACGGGTCGGAGAACGTCAGGTTCTTCTGGCGTTCCTCGGTAATGGTCATGGCGCTGGCGCCCAGGTCGCACTGTCCGGCGGCCAGGACGGTGCCGCCCTGCAGGCCGTCGAAACCGACGTCCTGGATGGAAGCTTCCAGGCCCATGCCGGCGGCGATTTCCTTGACGAGGTCCATGTCGAAGCCCACGTACTCGCCGTTTTCTTCGTATTCGAAGGGCGGGTAGGGAATGTCTGAGCAGACGGTGAGTTTCCCTTCGGAAACCAGGTTCATTCCGGAATCGGACGCGCTGTCACTGCCGCCGCCGCAGGCGGAAAGGGCAAGGACGGACAGTGCCGCAGCGGCCAGGACGGAGGATCGTGCTTTGTACGGCATGGATTGGTACCTTCTCTTGGTGCCGGGCAGGACCGCCGGCGGTCCCGAACATTGTTGGTAAGCAGTCTCGATTGTACGCATCCATCAGGTTTCGGGTGCCGCAGCTCACAACGCGGGGCGTGCCCTTTACGGCAGACGGCGCTGGCCTGTGAACCAGGCCGGCGCCGTCGTGCAGCAGCAGATGGGCTATTCGGTGAAGTACTTGTCGTAGATTTCCTGGTACTTGCCGTTGCTGCGCAGCTCTGCCAGCTCTGCGTTGACAGCAGCAACCAGGTCTTCGCTTCCGGTCTTCTTCATGGCGAAGCCGTACACTTCATCCGTTTCGTACGTGGCGGAGATGGTGAAGGCACCGCCGTCCGTGTGGTCCAGGTTGACGGGCAGGTCCTGGAGGACGGCGTCGATGTTGCCGGCCTGCAGTGCCGGGAACAGTTCGGCGTCGGACTGGTAGGAGATGATTTCGGCGTCGCCGGCATTGTCCCGGGCATAGGACTCGCCGGTGGTGCCCTGCTGCACGCCAACCTTCTTGCCGGCCAGGTCCTCCAGGGATTTCACGGAGGAGCCCTCGGGAACCAGCAGTGACTGCAGGGAGTCATAGTACGGGTCCGAGAAGGCGAGCTTTTCCTCGCGCTCCGGGGTGATGGTTACCGCTGCGGCGATCATGTCGCACTGGCCGGCGGCCAGGACGGTGCCGCTCTGGAGTCCGTCGAAGCCCACGTTCTGCAGTTCCCACTCCAGGCCCATGCCGGAGGCGATTTCGCGCGAAAGGTCCATATCGAACCCGGCGTACTCGCCGTTGTCATCCACATACTCGAAGGGCTGGAACGGCAGGTTGGAGCAGACAGTCAGCGTGCCGTCATTGACCAGTCCCAGTCCGGACTCATCAGCTGAATCGGACCCAGAGCCGCAGGCTGCGAGGCTGAGGGCACCGACGGCCAGAACAGCGGCGACGGCGTTGCGTGCTTTGTGGTGCATTGGTTTAGAACCTTAGGTCGGAACGGAGCGTGCGGCTCCGGTGGGGGCTGGAAAAGAGCGGCAGAAAGCCGCTCTTACGGGAATAAATTGTACGCGCCGCTCAGGAAGGCTGGCCGGAGAGCACCCGGGCACGGTCCAGTCCGAGGGCTTCGAGCATGGGACGGAACTTGGACCAGGTTTCCTCCAGCTCCGCCGCGGGGTTGGAACCGGAAACTATCCCGCAGCCCGCGAACAGGCGGACAGCCTGGGGGTCTTCGATGACGGCGCCGCGCAGCGCAATGCCCCATTCACCGTTGCCGGAGCCGTCGAACCAGCCGACTGGACCGGCATAGGGGCCCCGGTCCATGTGTTCAAGTTCACTGATGAGTTCCCCGGCCACGCTGGTGGGATAGCCGCAGACGGCGGCGGTGGGGTGGAGGGCTTCGACGAGGTCCAGCGAGCTGGGCACCGCGCCGTCTTCGCTCCGAAGCTCGGCCGTGACGTCCGAGGCGAGGTGCCATACGTTGGGCAGCTCCAGGACGAACGGTTCGCTGTGCGAGGTCATGGAGGAGGTGAAGGGTACAAGCTGGCGGGTCACTGAATCGATGGCAATTGCGTGTTCGTGCTGCTGCTTTTCTGAACCGGCCAGGACGCGCTTGGCATAGTCCGGATCATCCAGCGGGGCAGTGGCACGGTCCAGGGTTCCGGCCAGGACACGGGCACGGGCCTTCCCGTCCTCCACCTTGATCAGCATTTCCGGGGTGGAGCCGATGAGCCCGTCCACGGAGTAGGTCCAGCAGCTCTGGTACCGCAGCGCCAGTTCCCGCAGGACCTGCGCCGTCGCAATGGGAGCGGAGAGGCTCGCTACGATATCCCGGGCCAGCACGATCTTGCTCAGCTCGCCGGCGGCAATGTGCGCCACGGACCGTGCGACGGCGTTCTTCCACTCGGATTCGGAGAGCATCCCGGGAAGGATGGTGTCGCTGCCGAGGGACAGCGAGTCAGCGGAAATCTCTTCGAGGTACCCTGCCAGGGCCGTAGCCACGGACTCGCGGTCCAGGACTGCATCCGGGTCCAGGGTGGTCTGCGTAACCCAGGCGGTGCCGTTGCGGGAACCGACGATGATTTCCGGCACGACGACGCGGGAGAGGAAGGGGGACCGCTTCGAGAATGCGAAGGAGCCGAAAGCTGCGAGTCCGGTTCCCGGAACCTGCACCTCGTCGTCCACCTGCGCATCGGCGCGCACGGCGTTCCACCAGTTTCGGGCGGAGTCGAAACGGTCCGGGCCCGTGGAGGTGTGGCGCAGGACTTCTCCGAATCCCACCAGGCCTTCGCCGTGGCGGATCCAGCACAGCTGGTCATTGCGGACCAGGTATTCAAGCAGCCCGATGGCGGCCGACGGCACGCCCAGGGCAATGGTGAGGGAACGCAGGGTGGTCATAATGCCTCCAACCCTACTCCGCCTCCCTGATACCCCCATATCCCGAAGCGCAGGCAGCGTTGAGGAACACACGGGTATGTGGCCCATGACCAACCGGTACAAGCCGGTTCGGCGGCCTGCGCTTTGTTTGAGACAATGAGCGGGTGAAGCGTGCAACTTTGGAAAAACGCCCCGATGAAGTCGCTGCCATGTTTGACGAGGTGGCCCCCAAGTACGACATCGTCAACGATGTTCTGTCCATGGGCCAGACCCGCCGCTGGCGGCGCCTGGTGGTCGACGCCGTCGGAGCCCGTCCGGGATCCCGCGTGCTGGACCTCGCAGCCGGCACCGGTACCTCCAGCGAGCCCTATGCCGACGCAGGCGTTTCTGTTGTTGCCTGCGATTTCTCCCTGGGCATGCTCAAGGTGGGCAAGCGCCGCCGCCCGGACATCGACTTCGTCGCCGGAGACGCCACCAACCTGCCGTTCGAGGACAACTCCTTCGACGCCACCACCATTTCCTTCGGCCTGCGCAACGTCAACGAGCCAAAGAAGGCGCTGGCAGAGATGCTCCGCGTCACCAAGCCCGGCGGCAAGCTGGTCATTGCCGAGTTCTCCTCGCCGGTGGTTCCGTTGTGGCGGACCATGTACACGGAATACCTCATGCGCGCGCTGCCTCCGATCGCACGCAAGGTGGCCTCCAACCCGGATGCCTATGTCTACCTCGCAGAGTCGATCCGCGCCTGGCCGAACCAGGATGAACTGGCGGCCTGGATCGCCGCAGAGGGCTGGGGGAGCGTCGCATACCGCAACCTTTCGGGCGGCATCGTTGCCATTCACCGCGCTGTGAAGCCTGCGGAGGCAGCCGGAGCGTGAGCGTCCTCATCGTCGGCGCCGGCCCGGCCGGCTCCACCGCCGCCTATTACCTGGCTTCGGCCGGGATCGACGTGACGGTCCTGGAGAAGACGGCCTTCCCGCGCGAAAAGGTGTGCGGCGACGGACTCACCCCGCGTGCCGTCCGTGAAATTCAGCTCCTTGGCCTGCCGCACCATGAGGCAGACGGCTGGCGGCGCAACAAAGGCCTCCGCCTGATTGCCGCCGGCCGCACCATCGAACTGCCCTGGCCGGACCTGGATGACTTCCCTTCCTACGGCCTGGTCCGCACGCGCCTGGGCTTCGACGAGGAACTGGCGGAGCATGCCCGCGCTGCCGGTGCCCGCATCCTTGAACGCCACAGCGTCACCGAAGCACTCCGAAACGACGACGGGCGGGTACGCGGCGTCGTCGCGAATGTCCTTGACGAAAACGGCCGGAAAACGGGCGAGGTGCGGGAATTCACCGCCGACGTCGTGCTGGCCGCAGACGGCAACTCCACCCGCACGGCGCTGAGCCTAGGGCTCGAAAAGCGCGATGACCGTCCGCTGGGCGTTGCCGTGCGCACCTACTTCACGTCCCCGCGCACCAACGATGACTGGATGGAAGGCTGGCTGGAACTGCCCGACGCCGCGGGCAACCCGCTGCCGGGATACGGCTGGGTCTTCGGCGTCGGTGACGGGACCTCCAACGTCGGCCTGGGCATCCTGAACTCCTCCAAGGAATTCGGCCGCCTCGACTACCGCCAGGTCCTGCGCGACTGGACTGCCGGCATGCCCGCTGAATGGGGGTTCACCCCGGAAAACCAGGTGGGGGAGATCCGCGGCGCAGCCCTGCCGATGGGTTTCAACCGCACCCCGCACTATTCGCCCGGGCTGCTGCTGCTTGGCGATGCGGGCGGCATGGTCAGCCCGTTCAACGGTGAGGGCATTTCCTACGCCATGGAGTCCGCGCGCTTCGCGGCCGATTACATCGTCTCCGCCGAACAGGCCCGCAGGACCCCCGGAATCCTGGCACCGGAGGCGGCGTACGACGCCGCGCTGGAGGGTTACGCCGGACGCGTCCGGTCCGAGTGGGGCAGCCACTTCACCCTGGGCCGCGTCTTCGCCGGCCTCATCGGCAAACCCGCCGTGATGAAGCTGGCGCTGCGCACCGGCATGCCAATCCCCGTCCTGATGCGATTCGTGGTCCGGATGCTGGCCAACCTCACGGACGACTCGCCGCGGCGGATCGAGGATAGAGTGATTGCGTTGATGGAAATGCTGGTTCCGGCCGCCTCCAACCAGGACGGCGCGCCGCAGCCCGTTCAGGGCGCGGGCCGCAATGCCAGAGTTTGACCCTGCCAACCCGTCCCCACGAGAAGTTAGCCTTGAACAGTGACTGAATCCACCAATGCCAGCCCGGATGCCCTCGGGGACGCCGAGATGGCGCTGCCTCCCGGGTTCACCCCGCTCGCGGAAGATCCCGTCCTGGGCCCAGCCATTGTGGCCGGCCTGGAAAAGGTCGAAGAGGAACTGCGCGAGGCGATCGCCAATTCGGACCCCTTCGCGGACGCAACCTCCCGGCACCTGATGGAGGCGGGCGGGAAGCGCGTGCGCCCGCTGCTGGTCCTGCTTGCTTCCCACCTGGGCCCGAACCCGGGCAATGACCAGGTGCGAATGGCCGCCGTCGTTGTTGAGCTGACGCATCTTGCCACCCTCTACCACGACGACGTGATGGATTCCGCGCCCGTGCGCCGCGGTGCACCGACCGCACACGAAGTCTGGGGGAACTCCGTTGCCGTCCTGACCGGCGACCTGATCTTTGCCCGGGCATCCTCACTGGTCTCGCTCCTGGGCGCCGAAGCCCTCGGCATCCAGGCCCGCACCTTCGAGCGCCTGGTCATGGGCCAGCTGCAGGAGACCATGGGGCCGGCCGACGGCGAAGATCCCCTGGCCCACTACCTCTCCGTCATTGCGGGGAAGACCGGATCGCTGATTGCGGCCTCGGGCCAGCTGGGCGCGCTGTTTGGCGGAGCAGATCCGCAGACCGTGAAAATCATGGTGGACTACGGCGAGAAGGTGGGCGTGGCCTTCCAGCTCGCCGACGACGTCATTGACGTTGCGGGCCTGCAGGACAAGTCCGGCAAGACTCCTGGAACGGACCTGCGGGAAGGCGTGCCCACGCTGCCGGTGCTGCTGCTGCGCCGCAACGCTGCCGCCGGGGACGCTGAAGCAGCTGCTGTGCTGGAGCTCGTGGATTCTGACCTGACCTCCGACGAGGCGCTGGCCGCCGCCGTCGCGGCCGTCCGCGGCAACCGCGCCACCGCCGAAGCCTGGGAGGTGGCCCGCCAGTGGGCCGCCGACGCGGTCGCGGCGCTGGCACCGATGCCGGACTCGGTCATCAAGTCCTCGCTCGCGGCCTTCGCTGAAGCAGTCGTGGAGCGCGAAGCCTAATCGGCTGAACCAGCCTCAAAACCCTTAAAAGCAGAACGGCTGCCCGGTTTCCACCGGGCAGCCGTTCTGCGTTCGGGCCTTAGTCCTCGTCGTCTTCGAAGACCCACTCGAACATGTCAAAGACGTATTCGCTGAACGTTCCTTCTTCGCTCTGCCATTCGCCGCGCGCGTTGTTCCGCCGCCAGACGATGGGGTCCGGAACGTCCAGCTGGTCGGCACGGAAGCCCCAGGCGAACTTCTCGTCCTCATCCTCCAGGAACAGCAGGAACCCGTCTTCGAGTTCGAGCTCGTCCGGATCCCAGAAGAAGTGGTACGCCTCCATGAGGTCCTCGCAGCCGCCCAGCGCCAGGTAGAACTCACGCAGGACGAGCGGGATGGAGAAGTCATGCTCATCGAGCATCTCGTCGAGTTCATCGGCGCTCAGCCCGTCTTCGGGACGCCAATTGTCCTCGAGGTACTTCGGGACCAGGGCACGGAATTTATCGAGGAACATTTCACTCATTGCGGGGGGCTCCAACGTTGCAGACGGACGTACTTCTATCCTAGCCGCGGGCGGCGACGGTCCCTGACGTGCAGGGGTCCAGGTCCCGGCCTCTCAGGCAGTGCGGCGGGCGAGGCCGGGGTAGTCCAGCACCACGCCGTCGGAATCCACGGTAATTTCGGCGGTGAACCCGCCGGAATCGGAGGAGTAGAGGACAATCGCGCTGCCGCGTTCGTCCCGGTAGGGGGACACCTGGGAGTACACCTGCTCGCTGGCAAGGACCCGGAGGCTGGGTACTTCCACCCACGCCATGGTCAGCCTGGTCTCATCCGGCGGGGCTGAGTTGTTGAGCAGGTCCAGGCGCAGGATTGGCATGGTGTTCGTGAGCGGGCAGAGGCCAAGGTCGCAGTCCTGGGCATTGTCCAGGGACCTTGGATCCTCAATGCCGGGGGCGGGCAGGTCCACGCTTCCGCTGGTGCTTGCGTGGGAATCCCAGCGTCCGTCGATGGACCGGACGAGTTCCAGTGAACGGGACCAGCCTTGCCCGGTCACCTTGACCTCGAGCCTGCGGGTGACCCAGCCGGGGGAGGTGGACAGGGACCAGGTGACACAGTAGTCATCGCAGGTGGATGTGCCGCTGGCGGCCAGCTCGCTTTCGCGAAAGGATACGACCGCGGAATCCCGGCGTCCGGGGTCGTCAATGCCCGCCCAGTGAAGGGTCCTGGCGGGCTTAGCTGGCAAGTCCATCCCTACAGCGTAAAGTCCGGCCTAAACCGGCACAAAACCGCGCCGCCCGGTGGAAGCCGCGCTTCCGCGGCCCGGGACAGGGGCGGGCTGCCTAGGCGGTGAGCCGCCGCACACTCAGTGCGAGGTACAGATGCACGCGGTCGGCAGTCACGGCCGGGTCATACCCGGAGAGGTCCGCAATCTGCGTGAGCCGGTAGCGGACGGTATTCCGGTGCAGGCCCAGTGCCTGGGCCACCTTCGCCACGGAACCGTTGACGGCCAGGTACTTTTCAAGCGTCGGGACCAGTTCGGCGTCGTGGGCCGCGTCGAAGGCCAGCAGCGGATCCAGCGCCTCCGCCGCCAGGTCGGCCAGCGGAACGTCACGGCTGGCCATCAGGAGCGACGCCAGGCTCAGCCGGTCCGGTTCGTTGACGGCGGCCCCGCGCAGCAGGCCTTCCTTGGCCTCGTAGTATCCCCAGCGCAGGCCGGCGGGTTCGGCGTATGCGCCTCCCACGCCCACCTTGGCCGGGATCCCGGCTTCCTGCAGGTAGCTGCCGAGCTCCGCTGCGAGGACGGCCGGATCGCCGTCGGGAACCCAGACGGCCAGCCGCTCCTCGCAGGTGGCGCTCACGGCGTCCTGCAGCGCCGGGGGCAGGGGCAGGGAGGCGAGCAGCTTGGCCTGCGCGGTCCCGGCTTCCACCAGGAGCGTCAGCTGCCGCCGTTCCGTGCTGACCCCGGCGGCCCGGAGGCGGTGGACGGCATCCTGGCCCGTGAGTTTGCCCGCCACAATGTCATCGAGCAGCTGGCCGTTGACTGCCCGTTCGCTGACCCTCCGCCGGGCCTGGTTGTTCAGCTCCACGCTGATCAGGCTCTGCGCGTAGGCAAGCAGGTCCGGATGGCCGAAGGGCTTGGCGACGGAAAGCGTGCAGCGGTCCCTCATGCCCGTGGCGATCGGCAACCGGTGCCAGGCGGTCTGCGTGCCCGGGCCGGTTGCCCGGAGGCTGGTGGAGAAGACCTCGGCGCCGTACTGCTGCAGGGCTACGTCGGTTCCCAGGATTCCGGCCAGGTCCTTCAGCAGGCCGGTCAGCCCGCGGCCCGAAAGCAGCGCCCTGGCGAGGACCTGGTGCCCGGAGAGCAGCTCCTGGAGCTGTTCAACATGGTCCGCGGAAAGGGCATCGGCCACGAGCTTGCCCACCGCGATGAACGGGGTACGGTAGGGGACCTCGAACACCGGCAGGCCCAGCCGGTTTGCTTCTTCGAGCAGGGGGCCGGGCACCCGTTCCAGGCTCAGGCCGGTTCCAAAGCCGATCGCCAGGGCACCGGCACGGTGCACGCTCTCCACGAACCGGCGCTGCACGGCTCCGGTCCGCTGGCGCATTCCGGTGGTGAGCACCACCTCCCCTCCGCTGAGGAAGGGGGAAGGGTCTTCGAGTTCGGTGACCGCAACCCACTGGACCGGTACCGGGGTGACGGCAGCGCTGCCGCGGATGGCGAGGTCCAGGTCTTTGGCGGACAGCAGATCGGTGAGCGAGATAGGCACGCAACAACTATAGGGGCAGTCTTTTGGGCGCTTGCACCGCAGGCGAAACATGTCATTGTGCGGGTGTCCGTGCCTTATTGCGTCCTCGGCGCGTAAATTTGGATCACTGCGGCGCAGTGCATCCATCACTTTTCGCATATCCGATTCCCCTGTCGAAAGAGGCAACACCCATGAGCACCTCAGCTACCGCCCCGGCCTTCCGGCTGGAACAGAAGCGGAACATCACCGGTTCCTTCCCGGGCCCGAAGTCCGCCGCCCTGAATGAGCGCCGCGCCGCTGTGGTTGCCAAGGGCGTTGCGTCCAGCGTCCCCGTCTACGTCCAGGATGCCGACGGCGGCATCATCGTCGACGTGGACGGCAACTCCTTCATCGACCTCGGTTCCGGCATTGCCGTGACCAGCGTCGGCGCGTCGGACCCCGCCGTCGTGGCAGCTGCCCAGGAGCAGGTTGCGCACTTCACCCACACCTGCTTCATGGTCACCCCGTACGAGGGCTACGTCGCCGTGGCCGAGAAGCTCGCCGAGGTGACCCCCGGGAGCCACGAGAAGCGCACCGTGCTCTTCAACTCCGGTGCCGAAGCAGTCGAGAACGCCATCAAAATTGCCCGCTCCGCAACCGGCCGCCAGGCCGTTGTGGCCTTCGACCACGCGTACCACGGCCGCACCAACCTGACCATGGGCCTGACGGCCAAGGCCATGCCGTACAAGACCGGATTCGGCCCCTTCGCTTCCGAGATCTACCGCATGCCCATGAGCTACCCCTACCGGGAAGAGAACCCGGAGATCACCGGCACCGAAGCTGCCGACCGCGCCATCCTCGCCATCGAAAAGCAGATCGGCGCGGACCAGCTGGCTGCCCTCCTGATCGAGCCCATCCAGGGCGAAGGCGGCTTCATTGTCCCGGCTGAGGGCTTCCTGCCGCGGCTGGCCGAGTGGGCCAAGGCCAACGGCATTGTCTTCATCGCGGACGAGGTCCAGTCCGGCTTCTGCCGCACCGGCGAGTGGTTCGCCGTCGAGCATGAGGGTGTTGTCCCGGACATCATGACCATGGCCAAGGGCATTGCCGGCGGAATGCCGCTTTCCGCTGTCACCGGCCGCGCAGAACTGCTCGACGCCGTCCACCCGGGCGGCCTGGGCGGCACCTACGGCGGCAACCCGGTTGCCTGTGCCTCCGCGCTGGCCGCCATCGAGACGATGGAAGGCCAGGATCTGGCCGGCCGTGCCCGCCGCATCGAGGAAATCACCGTTCCGCGCCTGCGCAAGGTTGCCGAAGAGACCGGTGTCATCGGTGAGGTCCGCGGCCGCGGAGCCATGCTCGCACTCGAACTGGTCAAGCCGGGCACCAAGACGCCCGACGCCGCAGCCGCCAAGGACATCGCGGCTGCCTGCCTGGCCGAGGGCGTCATCATCCTCACCTGCGGAACGTACGGCAATGTCATCCGCCTGCTTCCGCCGCTGGTAATCAGCGAAGACCTGCTCTCCGACGGCCTGGACGTGCTGGAAGCAGCCATCCGCGCCCAGGCTTAGCAGGCCCCGCAGTACCTAACGGGCGGTATCCGGTAACTCCGGATGCCGCCCGTTTGCGGTTTCCGGACCCTGCGGGGCTCAGTTACCGGAGGGAGTGCCCGCGAAGCCGTGGATCAGGGCATCCAGCCCGGTTTCAAAAGCCTGCTCGGCAGCCTTGCCGCTTTCCCGCCCGGGCGCTGCGGCAACGGCCGCAGTGAAGAGCGGGCTTTCCGAGGCCAGGGACCCGGTATCGAAGATGTCTGTCGGGGCAACGGCGTCGAAGGCCGAGCCAAAGATAAAGGACTCCAGGGCCACGATCGCCGGAATGATCCTCGCCTGGTTCCAGCCCGCGCGCAGGAAACCCTCGGTGACGGCTTCGTACATGGCCAGCGTGCGCGGCGCGCCGGAGACCTGCAGGACGGCAATCACGGCGATCAGCGGAGTGTGCCGGGCAAAGACCTCCCGGTAGGAGCGGGCCCAGGTCCGCACCGCGTCAGGCCAGTCAAGCTCCGCGAAACAGGCCGTGTCCACCTCGGCCATCAGATGGTCCTGGATCCATCGCAGTACTTCGGCCTTCGAGGACGCGTGGTTGTAGAGGGCCGACGGCGCCACCTGCAGCCTCGCCGCCAGGGAAGACATGGTGAAGCCTTCGTAGCCGCGGGACGTGATCACCTCAAGGGCGGCTGCTGTGATGTTTTCCTGTGTCAGGACACGCTGTGACGGACGGCCGGCACTGCGCCGTGTGCGTACTCCCGCCATCACGCTCCTTCAGGGGTCTGGGGCACCCGGGTGCCCAAAATTAATATTCGCACAGACTCTCCCCGCAGGGCCGGGGGTCCGCTAGAGTGTCCGTACAAATGAACGCTATTCATTTATGTGAGTCGAAGACAGCGTTCGGTTTGAGCGGCCGGAGGTCGGCCGCTGGAGAGAGGAAACACAGTGCGAACCCTGGAACGGAACGTCGTCATTATTGGTGCAGGCCCGTCCGGCCTGACCGCGGCGAGGAAACTGAAGGCTGCCGGCCTGAGCGTGGCAGTGCTGGAGGCACGGGACCGCGTGGGCGGGCGCACCTGGTCGGACACGATCGACGGCGCATTCCTGGAGATCGGCGGACAATGGATTTCCCCGGACCAGGAAGCCCTTAGCGAGCTCGTCGAAGAACTGGGCCTGGAAACCTTCCCGCGCTACCGCGAGGGGGAGTCCGTGTATATCGGCTCGGACCACCGTGCGGTCCGCTATTCCGGTGACATGTTCCCGGTTGCCGAATCCACCGCGCAGGAAATGGAACGCCTGATCACCCTCCTGGACGAACTGACGGCCAAGACCGATCCGGCGGCACCGTGGACGCATCCGGACGCTCGGGCGCTGGACACCATCTCCTTCTCCGCCTGGCTGCGCGAGCAGTCCTCCGACGAAGAAGCCTGCAACAACATTGGACTGTTCGTCGCCGGTGGCATGCTCACCAAGCCCGCGCATTCCTTCTCCACCCTGCAGGCGCTGCTGATGGCGTCCTCCGCGGGTTCGTTCTCCAACCTGGTGGATGAAAACTTCATCCTGGACCGCCGGGTGGCCGGCGGCATGCAGCAGGTCTCCGAACGGATGGCCGCTGAGCTGGGTGAGGACGTCATCCTGGGCGCACCGGTCCGGACGCTCCGCTGGAGCGAGGAGGGTCCGTCCGTCACGGCAGAGGCCGACGGCGTCACCGTCCACGCGCGCTACGCCATCATGGCCGTTCCGCCGAACCTGTACTCCCGGGTCTCCTTCGATCCTCCGCTGCCGCGCCGCCAGCACCAGATGCACCAGCACGTCTCCCTGGGACTGGTCATCAAGGTCCACGCTGTGTACTCCAAGCCGTTCTGGCGCGAGGCCGGGCTCTCCGGAACCTGCTTCGGGGCCCATGAGCTGGTCCAGGAGGTCTACGACAACACCAACCACAAGGACAGCCGCGGCACCCTGGTGGGCTTCGTGTCGGACGAGAAGGCCGACGCGATGTTCGAACTCAGCGCCGGCGAACGCCGCCAGGCGATCCTCGAATCCATCGCCGGCTACCTCGGCGAGGAGGCCCTGAACCCCGAGGTCTACTACGAATCCGACTGGGGATCCGAGGAATGGACCCGCGGCGCGTACGCCGCCAGCTACGACCTCGGCGGCCTGCACCGCTACGGCCCGGACCAGCTGGCACCCGTCGGCCCCATCCACTGGTCCTGCTCCGACCTCGCCGCCGAGGGCTACCAGCACGTCGACGGCGCGGTCCGCATGGGTGCCAAGACCGCCGAGCGCATCGCTGCGCTGTACAAGGGCTAAGAACCGATGCGCTACGTAGTCGGTTACACGGCCACTGAACGCGGCAGGGACGCATTGTTCCTGGCCTGCACCATTGCCCGGACCCAGGGGGCTTCCCTGGACCTGGTGATCGTGGACCCGGAGGAGTCGCCCTTCACCGCGGTGTATCCGCCGGAACGGACGTACTCCACCCTGCTGGCACGCCAGCTTCGGGACTGGCTGGATGAAGCGCTGGCCCTGGTGCCGGCGGACATCGAGGCCAGGGGACACATCCGCACCGCCGACTCGGACGCGCGCGGCCTCATCGAAGCCGCAGAGGAATTCGCTGCGGGCCTGATCGTGGTGGGCGCCGGAAGCAACGGCCTCTTCAAGCGCTTCACGGTCGGCAGCGCTGCGAACGCCCTGCTCCATGCGGCGAGCGTGCCGGTTGCCCTCGCACCGCGCGGCTACAGCCGGATGGATCCGCTCACCCGCATCACCTGCGCAGTAGGGGAGCGGCGCGGCGCCGAGGACGTCCTGGAAGTTGCCTGCGCCTCGGCAGCCCGCCGCGGCGTTCCCCTCCGCCTGCTCTCCCTGCTCGCGCTGGACGCCCCCGGCGACGCCGCCGTGGAGGAAGCACAGCTCCACATAGACGACAGGGTGCAGCGCGCGCTGTCCCTGACCGGCGGCAGGTGTGAGGTGGCAGGCGTGGTGGCCCAGGGCAGGACCATCGAAAACGCCGTGGACGAGCTGGACTTCGACGACGGCGAGATCCTCATCATCGGCTCCAGCCGGCTTGCCCGGACCAACCAGCTCTTCCTAGGTGCCACCGCCTCCAAGGTCCTGAGGAGCCTGCCGGTTCCCATGGTCGTGGTTCCCCGGAACTACACGCCCGCCCCGCAGCGCCAAACGTCAGGAGATCCGCAGTGAGCAACCGCACCAGCACCAAAAACACTGCCGGGGGCACTGGACTGAGCAGCAAGGGGCTGAAGGGCGGACAGGTTGGGCTGATTGGCGCCGTCGTCATTGGCATTTCCTGCATCGCCCCGGCGTACACCCTGACGTCCGGGCTGGGCCCCACCGTCTCGGAGGTGGGCGTGCAGCTTCCGGCCATCTTCCTGGTCGGCTTCATCCCCATGATCCTGGTGGCCCTCGGCTACCGGGAACTGAACAACGCCATGCCGGATTCGGGTACGTCCTTCACCTGGGCCACCCGTGCGTTCGGTCCCTGGGTGGGCTGGATGGGCGGCTGGGGGCTGATCGCCGCGACGATCATCGTGCTCTCAAACCTTGCGGCCGTGGCGGTGGACTTCTTCTACCTCATGCTCGCGCAGGTCACCGGCAACGATTCGCTGGCGGACCTGACCCTGAACCTGCCGCTGAACATCGCCACCACACTGGTCTTCGTGGCCATTGCCTGCTGGATCTCCTACCGGGGGGTGGAGACCACCAAGACCGTCCAGTACGTGCTGGTGGCCTTCCAGCTGATCGTCCTGGCCTGGTTCTCAATCGCTGCCTTCTCGCACGTGGCCGGAGGCACCGCCTTCGATGCGACGCAGATCAGCTGGGACTGGTTCAACCCGTTCGCGGTCGAATCCTTCTCCGCTTTCGCCGCCGGGGTTTCACTGTCGATCTTCGTGTACTGGGGCTGGGACGTCACCCTCACCATGAACGAGGAAACCAAGGACCCGGACAAGACTCCGGGCCGTGCGGCCACGGCTACGGTGTTTGTCATTGTGCTCATCTACATGATGATCGCGCTGGCTGTGATCTCCTACGCTGGTGTGGGCGACGGCGAGCTGGGTGCCGGCAACCCGGAGAACCAGGAGAGTATCTTCGCGGTCCTGGCCACCCCGGTGATGGGACCGTTCGCGATCCTGATGTCCCTGTCCATCCTGTCCAGCTCCGCCGCCTCGCTGCAGTCCACGTTCGTCTCCCCGGCGCGGACCCTGCTGGCGATGGGCCACTACCGTGCCCTGCCCAGGCGCTTTGGCCGGATCAGCCCTGCCTACAAGTCCCCGGGCTACGCCACCGTGGCTGCCGCCGTTGCGGCGTCGGCGTTCTACGTGGTCACGCGCCTGCTCTCAGAAAACGCGCTGTGGGATACCATCACGGCGCTGGGCCTGATGATCTGCTTCTATTACGGCATTACCGCGCTGGCCTGCGTCTGGTACTTCCGGCGTGATGCGTTCGAGAGTGCGCGGTCCTTCCTGCTGAAGTTCCTGGCACCCGCGATTGGCGGCATCATCCTGTTCGTCATGTTCATCAAGACGGCCTTCGATTCGATGGACCCCAACTACGGGTCCGGCTCCTCGGTGGGCGGCGTAGGACTGGTGTTCGTGCTGGGCATGGGCGTGATCATCCTGGGCGCGGTGCTGATGCTTGTGATGTACCGGATTCATCCGGGCTTCTTCCGCGGCGAGACGCTGCGGACCGGAGACTCGCGTTCGGCAGCGGAAGCCGAGCGCTCCGAGGTCTAGCCGCCAAAAAACGAAGTGCCCCTGGTTCTCTCCGCGAGGACCAGGGGCACGCCGGTTAAGCGCTAGACGGCGGCAGCGGCGCGCCGGATTCGTGCCCGCCGCGGCGAACCCAGCATGTCGATGCTCAGCAGCACCAGGGCCAGCCAGACCAGCCCGAAGCCGGCCCAGCGTTCGGCCGGCATCGCCTCGTTGAAGACCAGCAGTGCGAGCGTGAACTGCAGGATCGGAGCCAGGTACTGCAGCAGGCCCACGGTGCTCAGGGGCAGGCGTCGTGCCGCGGCGCCGAAGAACACCAGCGGAACGGCGGTGGCAATGCCGGAGGCGGCCAGCAGCCAGAAGTGTGCGGGCCCCTCGGCGAGCAGGGTTCCGGAGCCGGTCACCGCCAGGACTCCCAGTACGACGGCGGCGATGGGGGTGAGCACGGCGGTTTCGATGGTGAGGCTGGAGACAGCATCAACCCTCCCGCCGACGTTCTTCTTTACCAGCCCGTACAGGCCGAAGCTAAAGGCCAAAGCCAGCGCGACCCAGGGAACCGTCCCGTACCCGAAGGCGAGCACCAGCACGGCGATGAATCCCACCGCCATCGCCGCCCACTGCAGCGGACGCAGGCGCTCCTTGAGGACCAGGACCCCCAGCAGGACGGATATCAGCGGGTTGATGAAGTAGCCCAGCGCCGCTTCGACGGCATGTCCGTTCAGGACAGCCCAGGCGAATACCAGCCAGTTCACCGCAATGAGCAGAGCTGCCGCGGTCAGGGTGATAAGAGCCCGGCGGTCCTTCATGGCGGTCAGCGCCTTCCGCCACGAGCGCATGACCGTCAGCAGGGCCGCACAGAAGACAAGGGAGAACACCACGCGGGCAGCGACGATTTCAACCGGTCCGGCGGGCTCCAGCAGCAGGAAGTAGAGCGGGAGGACGCCCCAGATGCCGTAGGCGCCGATGCCAAAAAGCAGTCCGGAGGTGCTCGCCTTCTCCTCCGGTCCGGCTGGCGCGGAAGGAGTGCCGGAGGTGGTCCCGGAGGAAACCGGGGCGGCGGTCCGCGGCGCTGCTCCGGACAGCGGCGCGCTGGGGGAATTCTCGTTGGCCATGTGCGGTGCAACCCGCTACGCCATGGGCGTATTCCCGGCCGTTGGAGCGCCTCCGTTTAGACGCTGCGGAAGGAGGCAATTAGAATATAAAAACGTGCGCCATTTGCGTGCCACGACTCCCAAGTAGAAGGACTCTAAGTGTCTAACTCAGCTCCGGACAGCTCGCAGCGTCCCATGCGAGTCGCAATTATCGGTGCTGGTCCGGCCGGCGTGTACGCCGCTGACATCCTGACCAAAGCGGACCGCGACTTCGAAGTCAGCATTGATCTCTTTGACCAGTACCCGGCACCCTACGGCCTGATCCGATATGGAGTGGCCCCGGACCATCCCCGTATCAAGGGCATCGTCAACGCACTTGAGAAGGTGCTGGACCGCGGCGACATCCGCTTCCTCGGCAACGTGAACTACGGCCGTGACCTGACCCTGAAGGACTTCCGGCACTTCTACGACGCGATCATCTTCGCAACCGGTGCCCTGAAGGACGCCCCGCTGGATATCCCCGGGGTTGAACTGGAAGGCTCGTTCGGCGGCGCCGACTTCGTCTCCTGGTACGACGGCAACCCGGACGTGCCCCGCGACTGGCCCCTGGATGCCAAGGAAATCGCCGTCATCGGCAACGGGAACGTGGCCCTCGACGTCGCGCGCATCCTTTCCAAACATGCGGATGACCTGCTGACCACTGAAATTCCCTCCAACGTCTACGAGGGCCTGAAGAAGTCTCCGGTCACGGACGTGCACGTCTTTGGCCGCCGCGGCCCGGCCCAGGTGAAGTTCACGCCGCTGGAGCTGCGGGAGCTCTCGCATTCCCGTGACGTGGACATTGTCCTGTACCCGGAGGATTTCGAATTCGACGAAGCCTCGGATGAGCAGATCCGCACCAATAACCAGACCAAGACCATGGTCAACACGCTGACCAACTGGCTGGTCGAGGAACAGGACACCGGAGCTTCGCGCCGGCTGCACCTGCACTTCCTGCACTCCCCGGTGGAGATCCACGATGATCCCGCCACCCCCGGCAAGGTTGCCGGCATCAAGATGGAGCGCACGGAACTCGACGGTACCGGCAACGCCCGGGGCACCGGCGAAATCATCGACTACCCGGTCCAGGCCGTCTACCGCGCCGTTGGCTACTTCGGGTCCGAGCTGCCGGAAGTTGGCTACGATTCCCGTCGCGGCGTCATCCCCAATGAGGGAGGCAGGGTAGTGGACACCAGTGGCGCACCGGTACCGGGCATCTACACCACCGGCTGGATCAAGCGCGGTCCGGTTGGCCTGATCGGCCACACCAAGGGCGATGCGCTGGAGACCATCGGCTACCTGCTCGAAGACCGCCGCACCCTGCCCGCCGCCGAAGAGCCCGAGCCCGGGGCGATCATCCGCCTGCTCGAGGAGCGCGGCGTGGAGTACACCACCTGGGAGGGCTGGAAGCGCCTCGACGCCCACGAGAAGACGCTGGGCGCCGGCTATGTCCACGGCGATCCCGGAGTTGGGGACCTGGTCCGCGAGCGCGTCAAGGTAGTTGACCGCGAAGAGATGACCCGCGTCTCCCGCGAAGGCAGCAACTAGGCCTAGTCCCCGTTTACTGAAGCCAGGCCCGCAGGGGCCTGGCTTCAGTGCGTTAACGCCCGGCCGCCGCAAGAGCGGCGGGCGCACCTCTGGAACTCGGGAGTGAGCCGTGTCACTATGGACGGGCAGCCGCTGGCTGCCCGGAACGGCAACGCGGATCCGCGCCTGCTCCGGCCCGAACGGTCTCCTTATCGACGCGGATAGGTTGGACGGTGCAGCAGTCTTCCAGTGCCCTGCAGGCAAGGGTCTTCCGGAACCCCGAGAGCCTCCAGCGTGACGCCTGGCGCGCGCATGAGAGCCTGCGTTCCCAGGGCGAAGTCCTGGACGTCCTGCGGCCCGGGGTGCGCGAGTCCTGGCAGCGTTCGCTGCGGCACCACCCGGATCCCGACGCGGCGAGGTCCGCCCTGGTCCTTGAAGGTGCCGAACTGGACGCGTACCGCCAGTCCCATCCGCTGGCCTCGATCATGCCGGTTATCCAGCGCCTCCTTGTTGAACCGGGCAGGGACACCGGCCTGCTGGTTGCCGTGGGCGACCAGCTGGGGCGGCTGCTGTGGGTGGACGGAGACCCGGAACTCCTGCGCCGGGCGGAGAACATGATGTTCATGCCCGGAGCGGACTGGTCCGAGCACGCGGTGGGAACCAGCGCTCCCGGTACCGCGCTCGCCACGGGCCGCAGCGTGCAGATAGCCGGAGCGGAGCACTTTAGCCCGCAGGTCCATCCCTGGTCCTGTACGGCCGTTCCGGTCCAGGATCCAGAGTCCGGCAGTGTGCTGGGCGTGGTGGACATAACCGGCAAGGAAGAAGCCGTTGCGGTCCATACACTGGCCCTGGTCCAGGCTGCGGTGGCGGCGGCCACTGCCCAGCTCAGGGTCGAACGCCTGCAGACCAGCGGGGCCCGCCAGGCCCGGCGCGGCAGCGAAACCCGCACTCCCCGCTCCACGCTCTACCAGGACAGCCTGCAGGTCCTGGGAACAGACACCGCAGACCTGTGCGTGGACGGGAACCGGGTGCAGCTCAGCCAGCGCCACTCTGAACTGATGACGCTCCTGGCGCTGCACCCGCGGGGACTGAGCGCCGAAGAGCTGGCGGATCTGGCCTACCCGGAGGCCGCCTCTGTTGGCAGCGTGCGCGCGGAGATGCTTCGCCTGCGCAAACTCCTCTCCCGCTCGGTCTCAGCACGCATTGTTCCCGGCTCCCGGCCCTACCGCCTGCCGGCGGAGATCGTGCTGGATGCGGGGCAGGTCCGTGCCTGCCTCTCCCGCGGTGCCCACCGGCTGGCGCTGAACATTTACAAAGGTCCCGTGCTTCCGCATTCCCAGGCCCCGGGCATAGTAGAACTGCGCCGGGGCCTCAGTGCCGAGCTGCGCGAAGCGGTCCTGGCGGAGGCCGGACTCGAGACCGTGCTGCAGTACCTCAAGCTTGAGGAGGCTGCGGACGACGCCGAGGCGTGGCGCCTGGCGCTTCGCCTCCTGCCCCCTCGTTCCCCGCGCCGGGCGGGGATAGTCGCCGGACTGCAGCGGATTGAACGGGACTTGGCCTAGGGGTGGTTCTCCTTGCCGCTCCCGGCTGCCCGTACTCCGGCTGGCTCGTCCGCCTGCGGGCTGGACACCGGCTTGATCCGCAGGCTGGTCAGGAAGCCAACGAGCAGGGCTCCGGCAGCGATCCAGCCGGCCAGGGAGGCGCCGCTGGTCATGGCGTCACGCGCGGCGTCCGCAATGAACGCGGTCTGGGGATCCGCTGCCAGTGCGGTGATGCTGCCCCCGGACGTGGCATTCACCGAGTCCACGGCACCGGAAAGCTGGGGTGCGCCGGCAACGGCGTCAGCAACCGCGTTCTCCGTGCCGGTTCTCAGCGTCGTGAAGAACGCCGTTCCCAGGACGGCAATGCCCAGGGCAGAACCGGTCTGCCGGGCGGTGCTCTGCGTGGCGGAGCCCTGGCCGCTCTTCGCGAGGGGAACCTCGGCCAGGATGACGGAGGTCAGCTGCGCGGTGGCCAGCCCTACGCCGATGCCGTAGAAGAGCAGGATGGGGGAAGTGAGCCAGGCGGTGCTGTCCGGGCGGATCAGCAGTGCCAGCGCGGAGATGCTGAGGATTTCGAGCGCCAGGCCCATCCGCACCACCACCACGGGGCTGTACTTCCGCGCCAGTGAGGCGACCCCGCCGGAGGCGAGGAAGGAACCGATTGCCAGGGGCAGCAGGGCAAGTCCGGCCTCGAATGCGGTGTAACCCAGCACGTTCTGGAACCACAGTGGCAGCGAAAGAATCAGGCCGAACTCTCCGAAGCTCACAATCAGGGCGGTCACGTTGCCGTTGGCGAAGGATGGGATGCGGAACAGGGAGAGGTCAAGGATGACACCCTTGCCCGCTGCGGTCCGCGAGCGCTCCAGCAGCACGAAGCTGACCAGGGCCACGGCCGCCAGCCCGAAGGCCAGTGGAACAGGGGAGAGGGTTCCCACCGTGAACGGCGCGTCGTCGGCGGCGTCCCACCAGCCGTAGCTCCGTCCTTCGATGAGGCCGAAGACCAGCGCGCCGAAGCCCAGAATTGACAGTGCGGCCCCGCCCAGATCCAGTCGCTGGGCGGCTCCGGTCACGGCTTCGGAGGATTCGGCCACGAACAGCAGCAGGCCTGCAACTACCAGCACGCCCACCGGAATGTTGATGCCGAACGCCCAGCGCCAGCTGGCATTCTCGGTCAGCCAGCCTCCCAGCAGCGGGCCGACGGCGGCCATGCCGCCAATCGTTGAGCCCCAGACGGCGAACGCGATGCCGCGGTCCCGGCCCTGGAAGTTGGCGTTCAGCAGCGCAAGCGTGGTGGGCAGGATCATTGAGCCGCCCAGGCCCTGGACCGCGCGGCCGAGGATCAGGATGCCGCCGGATTCGGCGACGGCGCACAGCACCGACGCTGCGACAAAGAGCACGACGCCGGTGAGCATGATCCGCCGCCGGCCAACCCGGTCCGCAACCCGTCCCCAGGTCAGCAGCAGGGCGGCGAAGAGCAGCGTGTAGATTTCCTGCACCCACTGGATTTCGGTGCTGGAAATGCCCAGGTCCCCGACGATCGAGGGGACAGAGACGGACACGATCGTAGCGTCCATGATGATCATTGCCACGCCGAGGCTAATAGCCAGCAGGCCCCACCAGCGGTAGCGGATATACCGGCTGGGCACCGGTTCGGAGCCGGCACCCGGAAGTTCGGAAGTCATTAGCGTTCCTTATATCTCGATTACTAAGAAATTGCCCTAGGTAACCATAAACCCGCTCGGTGCGGGCCGCCAGACGGTACGCGGTTGTCCCTGCTACGCAGATGCTACGTCCGCCTGAGTACCGTTCACCACACCGATGGACACGACACCGACGTTGTGTACCAACGCTCGAATATGAGGAGCAGACACGTCATGACCGTTTACGCGCAGCCCGGCCAGGGCGAGGCACTTGTTTCATTCAAGCCCCGCTACGAGAACTGGATCGGCGGAGAATGGGTCGCCCCCGTGAAGGGCGGCTACTTTGAGAACGTTTCACCGGTAACGGGCAAGGTCTTCTGCGAAGTGGCCCGGGGCACCTCCGAGGACATTGACCTGGCACTGGATGCCGCGCACAAGGCAGCACCGTCCTGGGGCAAGACCTCGGTAGCCGAGCGGGCCAACATCCTGAACCGCATCGCGGACCGGATCGAGGAAAACCTCGAAATGCTCGCCGTCGCCGAGACCTGGGACAACGGAAAGCCGGTCCGGGAAACCCTGGCCGCGGACATGCCGCTGGCCGTGGACCATTTCCGGTACTTCGCCGGTGCCATCCGCGCGCAGGAAGGCACCCTCTCCCAGATTGATGACAACACCACGGCCTACCACTTCCATGAGCCGCTGGGAGTCGTGGGACAGATCATCCCGTGGAACTTCCCCATTCTGATGGCCACGTGGAAGCTGGCCCCTGCACTCGCGGCCGGCAACGCCGTCGTGCTCAAGCCTGCAGAGCAGACGCCGGCCTCCATCCTGGTGCTGGCCGAGCTGATCGCGGACCTCCTCCCCGCCGGTGTGCTGAACATTGTCAACGGGTTCGGCGTGGAGGCCGGCAAGCCCCTGGCATCCTCCAAGCGCATCCGTAAGATCGCGTTCACCGGCGAGACCACCACCGGCCGGCTGATCATGCAGTACGCCAGCCAGAACCTCATCCCGGTCACCCTGGAACTGGGCGGCAAGAGCCCGAACATCTTCTTCGCCGACGTCGCCGCCCGGGACGACGCGTTCTACGACAAGGCGCTGGAGGGTTTTAATATGTTCGCCCTCAACCAGGGCGAGGTCTGCACCTGTCCCTCCCGTGCCCTGGTCCAGGAATCGATCTATGACTCCTTCATGTCTGATGCCCTGGCCCGGACCGCCGCGATGGTGCAGGGCAACCCACTGGACACCAACACCATGGTGGGAGCCCAGGCCTCCAATGACCAGCTGGAAAAGATCCTCTCCTACATGGATATTGCGGGCCAGGAAGGAGCCAAGGTCCTGGCGGGCGGCAAGCGGAACGTGCTCGACGGCGACCTCGCCGGCGGCTTCTATGTGGAACCGACCGTCTTCGAGGGCACGAACAATATGCGCATCTTCCAGGAGGAGATTTTCGGCCCGGTGGTTTCAGTGACGAGGTTCTCTGACTACGGTGAGGCCATGGCGATTGCCAATGACACGCTCTATGGCCTGGGTGCAGGAGTCTGGTCCCGGGACGGCAACACGGCATACCGTGCGGGCCGTGACATCCAGGCCGGACGCGTCTGGGTGAACAACTACCACGCCTACCCCGCGCACGCGGCGTTTGGCGGGTACAAGTCCTCCGGCATCGGCCGCGAAAACCACGCCATGATGCTGGACCACTACCAGCAGACCAAGAACCTGCTGGTCAGCTACGCCGAGTCCAAGCAGGGCTTCTTCTAGGACACCGGTTCCACCTGCCAGTCCCCAAGCAGTGCACCCCCTATTAAGGAGATCCACATGGAACGCATGCAGGCCGCCGTCGTAAACACCCTTGCCGAACCGCTCACGGTAGGCGAGACGGATGTTCCGAGCCCCGGACCGGGGCAGGCCCTGGTCAAGCTGGTATCTACCGGGGTCTGCCACACGGACCTGCATGCGGCCCAGGGGGACTGGCCGGTGAAGCCCAGCCCGCCCTTCATTCCCGGACATGAAGGGGTGGGCCGGGTGGTCTCGCTCGGGGAAGGAGTAACCGAGCTGAAGGAAGGCGACATTGTGGGCAACGCCTGGCTGTGGTCCGCCTGCGGCGTCTGCGAGTACTGCCGCACAGGCTGGGAAACCCTGTGCGAGCAGCAGCAGAACGGCGGCTACACCGTCAATGGGTCCTTCGGCGAGTACATGCTGGTGGACGAGAAATTCGCCGCCCGGATTCCCGAGGGGGCGGACCCAGTGGAAGTGGCGCCCGTGCTCTGCGCCGGCGTCACGGTCTACAAGGGGCTCAAAGTGACGGACACCAGGCCAGGGGAGTGGGTGGTTATTTCCGGAATCGGCGGGCTGGGACACGTGGCCGTGCAGTACGCCAGGGCGATGGGCCTCCGGGTTGCCGCGGTGGACATCGCCGAGGACAAGCTGGCCCTGGCACGCGAATTCGGTGCCGAGGTCACGGTCAACGCGCTGAACGAGGACCCGGCGGAGGCAATCCAGGCCCAGACCGGGGGTGCCCACGGTGTCCTCGTGACGGCAGTGCATCCCTCGGCCTTCGGCCAGGCGATCGGCATGGCCCGCCGCGGCGGAACCATCGTCTTCAACGGCCTGCCTCCCGGAGACTTTCCGGCTCCGATTTTCGACATCGTGCTGAAGGGGCTGACCATCCGGGGTTCGATTGTCGGCACCCGCCAGGACATGGTGGAGGCCCTCGACTTCTACGCGCGCGGCCTGATTCATCCCAAGATTGCCACCCGGCCGCTGGATGACATCAATGACATCTTCGATGAACTGGCCGCCGGCAGGATCGACGGCCGGGTGGTGGTCGAGTACTAATGGACCAGGCCACTGACCACATCCTGGGCGCCGCGCCCGCCATGCCCGGAGAAACCATGTCCCGGGTGGGCCTGACGCCCGCGGCCCAGGAGCTGCTCAGGTACCTGAGGCAGCAGCATGGGCCGCTAATGTTCCACCAGTCCGGCGGCTGCTGTGACGGTTCCTCTCCCATGTGCTACCCCGAGGGGGACTTCATCACCTCCGAAGCGGACGTGCTGCTGGGTGTCTTTGACCTGGATGGCGACGGCATTGGGTTCTGGATGTCCGCAGAGCAGTTCGAATACTGGAAGCACACGCACCTGACCGTCGACGTCGTGACCGGCCGGGGGAGCGGATTCTCGCTTGAGGCACCGGAGGGAAAGCGGTTTCTGATCCGCTCCCGGCTGCTGGATGTGACCCAGTAGTCATCGGGTAGTAAGGTTACTGTTTAATTCCTCCGCAGCCTCAGGCGGCGCAGGATTGGACGGTACATCATGATGCCTCGAGCGGGGCGGGAATGAGGAACACCATGGTTAAGAAGATGACTTTTCTGGCAGGGATCGGCGTCGGTTACCTGATTGGTTCCAAGGCCGGCCGGGAGAAGATCATGTCCCTGTGGAACGATCCCAAGGTCCAGGACACGGTCAACCACGGGACCGAGTGGGCCAAGGAAAAGGTGCCGGGGATCCAGGACAAGGTCACCGGGGCAGCCAAGGACGCTGCGTCCTCCGCCAAGGATGCGGCTGCGCACGCCAAGGACAGCGTCACCGGCGGCAGCTCCAGCAGTTCGTCCGGTTCGTCCGGTTCGAGCGGTTCCTTCTCCGTGGCAGGAACGGCCAACCCGGCGGACAAGTCGCACACCTCCGGCGGGGATTCTGCGATGGATCCGGCTCGCCCGCAGCCCGAAACCCGCTAGGCCGCGCCGGGGCTCCGGCCCCGCGTACAGCAGGATGATGCCCGTCCCGGGAAACCGGGGCGGGCATCTCTGTGTCCACATCCGCCTCTGGGTGAAAGAATTTGCCTCTCGTGCAAACTTGCACGTAGTGTAGCGATGTGACTGAGCAGCAGGTTTCCCGCAGGCAGCAGAATAAGACCGCGACCCGCCGGGCGATCGCCGATGCCACCCTGGAACTGGTCCGCAGCAGAGGCGCCGGCCAGTTCACCATTGACGACATTGCCGAGGCAGCCGGGATCTCCCGCCGGACCTTCTTCAATTACTTCCCCAGCACCACGGCGGCACTCAACGTCGCCATGGAGGACTTCCTGGACGGCGTGCTGGGCCACTTCCAGGCGCGTCCGCACAACGAGAACATCGTGGACTCGATGCTCCATGCCCTCTCCCAGCCTGCCGATCCCGCGAACCTTGCCGTCATGGCCGAGCTGCACGGCCTGGCGGAACAGAACCCTGACATGGCGCGGGTCCACCTCGAAGCCTGGGATCACGCCGAACACCGGATTGTGGACTCACTGCAGACCCGCCTGGGCCAGGAGGCGGACCCGTTCTACACCAGCACCCTCGTGGCCGCGGTCCTCGCCTGCGGGCGCACCGCGTTTGCACAGTGGCAGCACCGCACCCGGGGAAAGATCACGCCGCAGACCCTCACGCTGCTAGAGGAACTCTTCTCTGAAGCCATCGGGTTCCTCCGCGACGGCTTCAGCCGCTAGACAGCCCCACCCGACCCGCCCACAGAAAGAAATCCATGGCATCCCTGCTTTACCGGCTCGGTAAATTCAGCTTCCGGCACCGCTGGTGGTTCCTCAGCGCCTGGCTCGTAATGCTCCTCGGCATTAGCGGGGCGTTCGCAGCCTTCAGCGCGCCGACCACCAACAACTTCACCATTCCCGGGTCCGAGAGCCAGCGTGTCCTTGACGAGCTGCGGAACCGGGTACCGGATGCCGCCGGAGGATCCGGCCGGATCGTCTTCGAAACCTCATCCGGCGGGGCCTTCACCGAAGCCGAGCGCCGGGCCGTCACGGACACGGTGGCAGAGCTGAACAGCCTCGACTTCCTGAAGTCCGTCAGTGATCCCTTCGAGATGCAGGCCCAGCTGGACGGCAGCGCGGACCAGCTCGCGGCAGGCCAGGCAGAGCTGGAGGCCGCCCGTGCGCAGCTGGAGGCAGGCAAGCCGCAGCTCGACGCCGCCGCGGCGCAGCTCGCCGCTGGCCGGGACCAGCTCTCCATGGCACAAATGCAGGCTGACCAGCTCGACGCTGCCGGACAGGTGCAGCAGGCAGAAGCTGTCCGGGCGCAGCTCAGCGCACAGGAAGAGCAGCTTGCTGCCGGTGAAGCCCAGCTCGCGGAGCAGCAGGGCGCCTACGACGACGGCGTGGCCCGGCTGGCCGACGGCGAAGAGGAGCTGCTGGAGGCCCAGCGCCTGGCTGAGGCCACGGACGGACTGCGCTTTGTCTCCGAGGACGGTGCCACCGCCTTCTCAGAGGTCCAGTTCCAGGAACAGTCATACTCGGTCACTCCCGAACAGCGCCAGGAAGTGCAGGACACGGCCAACCGGATCACCGATTCCGGCGTCCAGGTGTTCTTCAGCAAGGAGATCGTAGAGGACGTTTCCTCCCTGTTTGGACCCTCCGAAGGGATCGGCGTGGCCGTCGCCGCCGTCGTGCTCATCCTGATGCTGGGCACCCTGGTGGCTGCCGGACTGCCGCTGCTGATGGCACTGGTGGGCGTGATTGCCGGCGTGGGCACCACCATGGCCCTCACCGGCGTGGTGGAAATGACGTCAATTTCCCCCATGCTGGCGCTGATGCTTGGCCTCGCCGTGGGCATCGACTACTCCCTGTTCATCATCAACCGGCACCGCACGCAGCTGCTGCACGGCATGGCGCTGGAGGAATCGGCCGGCGTAGCCACCGGTACCAGCGGCAACGCCGTGCTGTTCGCCGGCCTGACCGTGGTGATCGCGCTGGCTGCGCTCGCCGTTCCCGGACTGCCGTTCCTCAGCGTGATGGGCCTGGCAGCAGCCGGCACCGTGGCCATGGCCATCCTGGTGGCGCTGACCCTCACCCCTGCCTTCCTGGGCTTCATCGGGAACCGCATCCTCTCGAAGAAGGCCTGGGCCCAGGCCGGCATCACTCCGCCCGCGCCGCACGCGGCCCTGGCCCCGGAGGACCAGGCCGCAGCAGCCCAACACAAGGAAAACGGCAGCCCGCGCCGCTGGGGCCGGCTGGTCACGAAGCACCCGGTAATCACCGTGGTCCTCAGCGTCCTGCTGCTGGGAGCCATGGCCATTCCGGCCGGTTCACTGCGCGTGGGACTGCCCGACGGCGGTTCAGAACCGGTGGATTCCACGGCGTACCAGGCGTACCAGCGGCTGGGGGACAGCTTCGGTGAAGGAATCAACGGACCGGTGATCGTGGTGGGCTACCTGCCCGACGGTCTCACGGACAGGGAGGCCTCGGACCTCACCTATGAAGTCGCCGGCAAGCTGCGCGGGCTGGAGAACGTCACCACGGTGGTCCCCGCCTCCACGAGCGACGACGGCGGCATGGTTGTCTACCAGGTCATCCCCGAGGGCGGGCCGGCCGCCGAAGGCACCGAGGACCTGGTGCACACCATTCGCGACGACGCGGGCCAGATTCAGGACGAGACGGGCGTGGAGATCGCCATCACCGGCCAGACCGGCATCAACATCGATGTCTCGGACAAGCTGATGGACGCCATGCCGGTCTACCTGCTGATCGTCGTCGGGCTGTCCCTGGTCCTGCTCCTGCTGGTCTTCCGTTCCGTCCTGGTGCCGCTGATCGCCACCGGAGGGTTCCTGCTCTCCCTGGCTGCCAGCTTCGGTGCCGTCGTGGCGATCTACCAGTGGGGCTGGCTGGGCGGTATCTTCGACGTGCACAACCCCGGTGCAGTCCTGAGCTTCCTGCCGATCATCCTGATCGGCGTGCTCTTCGGGCTGGCCATGGACTACCAGATGTTCCTGGTCTCGGGCATGCGCGAAGCCTACGTGCACGGTGAAGATCCGCGCCAGGCTGTCCGGAGCGGCTTTGACCACGCTTCCCGCGTAGTGACCGCAGCCGCGATCATCATGGTCTCGGTGTTCGCCGGTTTCATCTTCGCGCACCTGACGATGGTCCGCCCGATCGGTTTCGCCCTGGCGATCGGCGTCCTGCTGGACGCCTTCGTCATCCGCATGACGCTGATTCCGGCCGTGCTTCACCTGCTGGGCAAATCCGCCTGGTGGATTCCGAAGTGGCTGGACCGGATCCTTCCGGACGTGGACGTCGAAGGTGCCCGCCTGCTGGGTCCGGCGCAGTCCCCGGACGGTACCGGCGCGGAACAGGAACTGGCTTCGGCCGGACGCTGAACCGAAATGTGTCACACTTGTTGCGCTTCTGACCTGCACGGCAGACAGTACCGGTTACCATCGGGGTGCACTGCCCCGTTCCACAGCCCCCACCAAGCATTGGAGAGTGAGCCTGAATATGGCTACTGATTACGACGCACCGCGCAAGGTCGAAGAGGACGCCGGAACCGCTTCGATCGAAGAGCTTCAGGCCCGCCGGAGCGACAAGCAGTCAGCCGTAGTGGACGTGGACGAATCCGAGGCGGCGGAAGCCTTCGAACTGCCGGGCGCGGACCTCTCCAGCGAGGAACTGCTGGTCCGCGTAGTGCCGGCCCAGGAAGACGAATTCACCTGCGGCTCCTGCTTCCTGGTTCGCCACCGCTCCCAGTTCGCCGTGGAGAAGAACGGCACCAAGTACTGCAAGGACTGCGAGGGATAGAGGTCCCCGGCCGGCCGCCTTCCGGGCCGGGCACAGCCGCCGTACCCGGTTTCGGGTGCGGCGGTTGTGGTTAAAGCCGCCGGTGTGCTTTTGTTCCTTCCATGGTCAGTGCCGTGTCCGTCGCGCCCCGCAGCGTGCATCGGGTAGAGTGGACGGTTCGTAGGGGAGTATCCACCCACGCTGAACCTCGTCAACACGTAGGGCACCGACGCCCGGCCGGGGCCAGCGGGCAGCCAATGGCTGCCGGAGAGACTTGCGGTCCTTTGGCGTACCCTACGAAAGCAGAGACTCCATGACTGTTTCCCCCCTGATCTGGGGCGTGACGATCGTCGTCATCCTCGGCCTGCTGGCCTTCGACTACTTCTTCCACATCCGCAAGGCCCACATTCCAACCCTGAAGGAAGCGGCCATTTGGTCCTCCATCTACGTGGGCCTGGCCGTCATCTTCGGCATCCTGGTGCTCGTCTTCGGCGGCGTCACCATGGGCGGCGAGTACTTCGCCGGGTACATCACGGAGAAAGCCCTCTCCGTAGACAACCTGTTTGTCTTCCTGATCATCATGGCGTCCTTCCGGGTGCCCCGCGAGGACCAGCAAAAGGTCCTGCTTTTCGGCATTGTCTTCGCGCTGATTGCGCGAACCGGGTTTATCTTCCTGGGCGCAGCGCTGATCAACTCCTTCTCCTGGATCTTCTACCTGTTCGGACTGATCCTGCTGCTCACCGCCGGCAACCTGCTCAAGCCCGAGGACAGCGAGAAGGATGAGGCAAACAACTTCATCATCCGCATTGCCAAGCGCGTCCTGCCCACCACGGACCACTACGACGGCGACAAGCTGATGACCGTCGAAAACGGCAAGAAGGTCCTCACCCCGATGCTGCTGGTCATGGTGGCAATCGGCGGAACCGACATCCTCTTCGCCCTGGACTCGATCCCCGCCATCTTCGGCCTGACGCAGAATACCTTCATTGTCTTCACGGCCACGGCGTTCTCCCTGATGGGCCTGCGCCAGCTCTACTTCCTGATCGACGGACTGCTGGACCGCCTGATCTACCTTTCCTACGGCCTGGCCGCCATCCTCGCCTTCATTGGCGTGAAGCTTGTGCTGCATGCCCTGCATGAGAACACCCTGCCGTTCATCAATAACGGCGAGCATGTGGAAGTGGTCGAAGTCAGTACAGGCCTGTCACTCAGCGTCATCATCGGCGTCCTGCTCATCACCGTCATTGCGTCGCTGGTCAGCCCGGCAGGCAAGGCCCAGACCGCCGTGAACAACGCCCGCCGCCACGCCAACGCCTACCTGGACCTCTCCTACACCTCGGATGAGGCCGAGCGGGAGCGCATCTACCGGGCACTCTGCGACGAAGAGAAGCAGATTCTGCAGATGGACAAGAAGTACAGGGACAAGGTCAAGGACATCGAGGACATCCGGACCGAAGTGGCCCGTGCCCACGAGGAACACTCGCGCTACTCCAGCAAGTAGCTGACTTCGGCAAAGGGGCTCTCCGCAGATGCGGAGGGCCCCTTTTGTGCTTGGTCAGACGTTAAGACGGCGCTGCAGCCAGCCCGTTCTTGCGCTGAGGGTGGCTTTCGAGACGGCGCTGTCCGGAACAAGCTGGTCGTAACGGTGGAATCCGCCCGCCCACAGGTGCAGCTCCGCGTCGTTTCCCGCCTCCCACAGCCGGCCGGCGTAAGCCATCGTCTCGTCCCGGAAAACCTCAGCCGTTCCGCACTCCAGGAAGGCGGGGGGCAGCCCGGAAAGATCCTGTGCCCGGGCCGGGGCTGCGTAGGGCGGCACCTGCTCCCGGGCATGGGCCGGACCCAGCAGGGATTCCCAGCCGAAGGCGTTGGCTCCCCGGTCCCATCCGCCGGTGCCGTCGAACTGGAGGGCCGAAACTGATGAGTTCCGGTCGTCCAGCATCGGACTCAGCAGGAGCTGGCCGTCGATGCGGGGGCCGTCAAGGTCCCTGGCCATCAATGCAAGTCCAGCGGCAATGCCTCCCCCTGCGCTCTGGCCGGCTACGAAGAACCTGCGGCCCCCTGCGGTTTCGCGGGCCGCCCACACCATCGCTGCATAGGCGTCACTGCGCGGCACTGGGTCAGGGTGTTCCGGTGCCAGCCGGTAGTCAACAGTGACGAGCGTTGCATCGAACTCATCCACCCACTGAAGGAACGGCGCGAGCCCACTCCACCGGTTGCCCGCCACCATTCCGCCACCGTGAGTGTGGAAGATGACCGGACCCGAGGATTGCCGGCTGCTGCGCTGGATGACCGAGACCGGGACGGTTGCGTTCCCGCCGACGTGAACGGCTTCGTCGCGGCGGTGCACATGGTCGCGCTGCTCCAGGATCGCAGGGCCGGCAGCTGCGGCCTTCCGCAGAGCGTTGAGATCCGCAGGTCCCGCCATGCGGTTTCCATCCGGGAACTTGGCCAGGAAGGCGGGGGCGATCTCGCGGTCGTACGGAGGCGGAACCAGCTCTGTGCTCATAGATTTCCTTCGCTGACGGTAGGTAACGGATGGGCTGTCACATCGGCCCTCTGATTTTTTGTGACGCCGATTACAAAGACCCCTAGCCAGATGTGATTGAACTCACTAGAATCTCTATTCTAGACGAGGTAATCAAGAAACCTTCGCTCTTCTACCCAGACGCGTAAGGCCCCCGGGCCTGAAGGGAAGTCCCAAATGACTCTTGCAGTGGCTGCAATGTCCCATGCCCCCTCTTTTGGAAATGTGGATCCGGGAGGAACCGTATTCGCCGAGATCAACTCGGCGATTGACGAGGTCCGTGACTTCGTGGAGGACTTCGCTCCGGACGTCACCATCGCCCTGGGGCCGGACCACTTCAACGGCGTGATGTACGAGATGATGCCGCCCTTCTGCGTCGGTGCGCAGGCAACAGGCGTGGGGGACTGGGGAACCTCCGCCGGTCCGCTGCCCGTAGACAGCGACGCGGCGCGTGAGCTGCACCGGCTTATCCTCGAAGACGGAATCGACATCGCACGCTCCGAGCGGCTGCAGGTTGACCACGGCGTCCTCCAGCCCTTGGAATTCGTTTATGGGCACGGGTTTACCAACCCCTTCGTGCCAATCTTCGTGAATTCCGTGGGGCTGCCCCTCACGCCCATGAACCGGGTGCGGCTTTTCGGTGAAGCCGTGGGCAGGGCTGCTGCCAAGCTGGACAGCAAGGTACTGATCTTCGCCTCCGGCGGGCTCTCCCACAACCCGCCCATCCCCGTCTGGGACGGGGCCCCGGAGGAGGTACAGGAACGCCTGATCCATTTCGAGATGACCGCTGAACAGCGCGAAGCCAAGGAATCGACCATGATCGCCAACATCCGCAAGTTCGCGGAGGGCAAGGCCACCGCACAGCCCCTGAACGCGGAATGGGACAACAAGGTCCTTGACGCCTTCCGTGCAGGTGACCTTTCCGTGGTGGATTCCTGGACTAACGAATGGTTCCACACCGAGGGCGGCAGCGGTGCCCACGAGGTCCGCACCTGGATCGCAGCATTCAGTGCGCTGGCCACGGCCGGCAGCTACAGCTTCGCAGTAGATCGCTACTGGCCGGTGGAAACCTGGGGTGCAGGTTTCGGCGTCGTAGCAGCCAAGACGGACAGCCCTGCGTGAGTCAGGAACTGGGAACGCTGTGGCAGGAAATCGGTGACCTGCCGCACCAGCTGCGTTACATCGACGTCGGGAACTGCCGTACCCGTGTGCTGAGCGTCGGCCAGGGAAAGGACACGATCGTCCTGATGGCGGGCACGAGCGGTCACTTGGAAGCTTTCACCCGGAATATCCGCGCGCTGGCCGGGGAATACACCGTCCTTGCCTACGACTATCCCGGGCACGGGTTCTCAACCCTTGCCGAAGCTGACCTCGAGATTCCGGACTATGAACAGCACCTGCTTGGGCTGCTGGACAAGCTTGGACTGGACCAGGTGCACCTGTGCGGAGAATCCCTCGGCGGCTGGATTGCCCTGAAGTTTGCCCAGAAGCACGCAGACCGGGTGAAGACCCTGATCCTCAGCGCGCCCGGCGGGCAGGTCATGCCACCCTCGGCGATCGGCAAAACACGTTCCGTCAGCCGCAACGCCGTCGAGGACCCGACCTTTGAGAACGTCAAGGCCCGGCTGCAGGTGGTTATCCACGACCCGGCGCTCATCACCGACGAGCTGGTGCAGATGCGCCGGGCGGTCTACAGACGCGACGGGTTCGCTAAATCCATGAGTCACATCCTCGCACTGCAAAACCCGGAGATCCGTTTCCGCAACCGGGTCACCGTGGAGGATTACGCCGCCCTGACCGTGCCTGCGCTGCTGGTGTGGACGGACCATGAGCCCTCAGGCGGAGTGCAGACCGGGAAAGAATTTGCCGCCGCCATTCCGGACGGGGAGCTGCTGCTGATCCGCAATGCCGCGCACTGGCCGCAGTGGGAAGGCCCGCAGGCCTTCAACGAACGTGCCCTCGATTTCCTCGCCCGAAAGGGGTGACCCGAATGACCGAAACAACAGCCGCCCCCGGCACTGTGCAGAGGCTGGCCGACGAACTCTATGAAGCCCGCCGGGCCCTGCACCCCATCGACTTCATCCGCAACCACCTGGCGGAAGGCGACCTCGACGCCGCTTACGCCATCTCCGAACTCAACACCGCCCGCCGGGTCCAGGAATCCGGTCTTCGACGGGTAGGCCGCAAGGTTGGACTCACCAATCCCATGGTCCAGGCCAAGGCCGGAGTGGACCAGCCGGACTACGGAATCATCCTCGAGGACATGGTTTTCGAGAGCGGAACAGTGCGTCCCCGTTCCGTTTTCATCAAGCCCAAGATCGAAGCCGAAATCGCCTTCGTGCTGAAGGAAGACCTGCTCAGCCCAGATCTGGAGAGCATCATAGCCGCCGTCGACTACGTGACACCCGCCATTGAGCTGGTGGACTGCCGGTACCACAACTACGGAATGTCCATTCTGGACACCGTGGCGGACAACGCCGCCTGCGAGGGCGTTGTGCTGGGCAGCGTCCGCAAAAGCTATGACGAAGTGAACCTGGACGAGGTGGAAATGGTCCTCTACCGCGGAGGTGAGGAAGTCACCCGCGGGGTGGGCCGCAATGTCCTGAAGGGCCCGATCAACGCGATCGCCTGGCTGGCCGAAACCTCGCTGCGCGTAGGCAAGCCGCTGCTGGCCGGGGAGATCCTGCTCTCCGGATCCATCGGCATGATCGTGGACTGGGACACGGACGTGACCTACCGCGCCGAATACTCCCACGGGTTCGGATCCGTTGAAGCCACCCTGAGCACCAAGGAGAACACACATGCGTAGGGTTACCCCTGAAATCCGGGCTGAGATCGAGCAGCTCGTAGCCGAACACCACTGGCTGCTGGACCACGGACAGGCAGACCAGCTTTACACCCTGTACGCCCGGGACGCAGTTTCAACCGGACCGATGGGCACTATGGAAGGCCGGGACGCCATCAAGTCCTGGGGAGAGAAACGGGTTCAGGTCGACGCCGGTCTCGTCCGGCATTTCTCCGGCGGCACCCGGCTAGCCTTCGTGGACGGCGTCCTCTGCGGGACCACGTACTACATGACCTTCCGTGACAGCCAGGCAGATCCGCTCATGCCGGCCAGCGTCGGCGAGTTCCGCGAGCAGTACGTCGAGCAGGACGGCCGCTGGCTGATCCACCGGCGGGAAATCGCCCCTATCTTCGGCGGAGCCAACGCAGCCGCTCACGCCCAGCGGCTGGCTGCAGGAGCAAAACCGTGAGCTCCTCCGTGCCCGTGATGATGCACGTGGCAACCGCCTCGCTCGCCGTAGTGGAAGCCGCGCTCGACGCCGGCTACGACGGGCTCATGATCGACCTGCAGCACGGTGAAGTGGGGCTGGAGGACGCCTGCGCAATGCTGCGTGCCGTTCCCCGCGGCAACTCCCACCTCTTTGCCCGTCCCTCCGGCCTCGAACCCGGTCCGATCGGGCGCCTCCTGGACAGCGGTGCCCGCGGCATCGTGGCACCCACCATCGAAACGGCCGAGCAGGCCGCACAGCTGGTGGCGGCAGTGAAGTATCCGCCGCTTGGCCGGCGCAGCCTGGGCCCCAGCCGGCCCGGACTCTACTCCGGCGAGGACTACTGCGCGGCCGGCAACGCGGCCGTGGCAGCTGTCGTGCAGATCGAGACCGCCGCCGGTGTGGACGCGGCTGGAGAGATCCTCGCCGTGGAGGGAGTCGACGCCGTCTACATCGGCCCGGCGGACCTCGCCGTTTCCTACGGACTGCCCGGGCGGGCGGACTGGGCAGACGGCCCCGTTGCCGAAGGGATTGAAAAGGTTGCAGCCGCAGCCCGTGGGACGGGCGTCCGGCTGGGGCTGTACTGCAGCGATCCGGCGTTCGCCGCTGCGCACATCCGCAGCACCGGACTGGACTTCGTTGGCATGGGAATTGACTTGGTGTTTATGGGAAAGCAGGCCCGGGCAACCGTGGCAGCCCTGGATGCGGCTTTGGAGGAACAATCATGACGGAACAGGCAAGCATCCTGATTATCGGCGCGGGCCCCACGGGCCTCACCCTCGCGAACCTGCTGGGGCAGAACGGCGTCTCGACCGTGCTTATCGAGGCTCGGAACGAGCTGATCGACTTCCCCCGCGCCGTCGGCATTGACGACGAATCGCTGCGGGCCATGCAGGGACTGGGGCTTGTGGACAGAGTGCTCGAGCACACCGTTCCGGACCAGCAGATCCGCATTGTCAACGGCTCGGGCAAGGTGATTGCCGGGATCAACCCAACCACCCGTGAGTTCGGCTGGCCACGCCGCAACGGCTTTGTGCAGCCGCTGGTGGACGCCGTCCTGCTCGAGGGCGCACGGCGCTTTGACAGTGTGGACGTGCGGATGGGCACCGAAGCAGTGGACCTCGTCCAGGACCGCGACGGCGTGAGTGTTACCGTCCGCTCGCAGGGACAGGAATCCACTCTCCGGGCCGCCTACGTGGTGGGCTGCGAAGGCGGACGGTCCTTTACCCGGCAGAAGCTGGGCATCCCCTTCACGGGTGAGACCCGCAAGCAGCGAGGTCTGGTTATCGATGTCGCCAACGATCCACTTGGTACACCCCACGCTGTCTTCGGCGGCGACCCCAACCGCGGCTACGCCACGCTCAGCCTGCCGCACGGCATCCGCCGCTGGGAGTTCATGCTCCTGGAGGGTGAGGACGATGCGCTGGTTGAAAGCGACGAGTTCCTGCATAAGCTCCTGCAGGACCACGTCGCAGATCCGGCCAACCTGGACATCATCCGCCGCCGGGTTTACGAACACCACGCCCGGATCGCCGACCGCTTCCGCGACGGCCGGGTGCTGCTTGCCGGCGACGCTGCACACGTCATGCCTGTCGTCGCAGGCCAGGGATGGAACTCATGCATCCGGGACGCACTGAACCTCGGCTGGAAACTCACAGCCGTGGTCCGTGGCAGGGCCGGCCAGGAGCTGCTGGACACCTACGCCGAAGAACGCCGGGACCACGTCAAGGCCATGGTGGACCTCTCCGTGGGCATGGCGAAGGTCGTGACGAACCGCAGCAAAGTCACCTCCGCCGTCCGCGACACCGCGGCTGCGGTGATCGACCGCCTGCCCAAGCTCAAGTCCTACGTCTCCGGCCAGGGTTTCAAGCCCATGCCGAAGTACACCAGGGGAGTAGTGCTGCAATCCCCGTGGACCGTGTCCAAGTCAGTTCCCGTCGAAGAAGGAACCTCCCCGGGTGCCGGAACCCTGTTCCCGCAGCCCCGCGTCGAGGTCCCCGGAGCGCAGACCATGCTGCTTGACGACGCCGTTAGCGCCGGCTGGCGCGTCCTGGTCTGGAACAACGACCCGGCGCACTTCCTCAGCGAGGACACCCGCTCCGAGCTGGCGGACCTGGATGCCTCCCTCATCCAGCTGGTGCCCTCCGCCCAGCTGAACTGGGCAGCCGCGAATGCCTCGTCCGGCGTCAGCGTGATCGGCGATCCTGCCGGTGAACTGAAGTCCTGGTTCCACGCCCGGCCGGTTTCCGCCGTCGTAGTCCGCCCGGACCACGTCATCGCAGCCGAATGCCTTGCCCAGGACCTGGACAGCGCACTGCGGACCATCTTCCAAAAGGCGCACCTGCGCCCGGCCCGTGAAAAGGCGGTCGCCACCGCCTGACCCCCGGCTTCCGATTCCCCACATTTACTGACGAGCGCACCGCACCGGTCCAACGCGGACCGCCGCACCGCGTTTCGTTCCCTCAAAGAAGAGAGAACCAGATGAACACCAAGATCACGCGTCTGCTCGGAGCCGGCGCCCTGCTCGCCCTCGCCCTCACCGGCTGTGCCTCAGGCTCCATCTCCGGCGGAGAGGGCAAAGCTGCCGCTGCCGGCTCCGGGAACTCAGACCTGCGCGACGTGACGATCGGGCTGTTCCCGTCCTCCGCCGTCGGCGCCATCCAGCTCGGTATCGACAAGGGATACTTCGAGGAGGAAGGCCTGAACCTGGAGGTTCTGCTGGGCCAGGGCAGCGCCGCACAGCTGCCTTCCCTGAGTTCCGGCAGCCTGGACTTCATGCTCGCCAGCCCTACGACGCCGCTGATTGCCACCGCCCAGGGCCTGGATCTGAAGATTGTGTCCGGCTATGCGGCCAACCGACCCGAAATCGTGGAGGACTCAGTTTCCGTCCTGGTGGGACCGGGCTCGGACATCAAGAGTGCGCGGGACCTCGAAGGCAAGACCGTCTCCATCAATGCCCTGGGCAGCATCGGCGAGATCGGCATCCGTGAGGCCGTGGAACTCGACGGCGGGGACCCGAACAAGGTCACCTTCGTACAACTCGGCTTCAACGAGGTGGGTGCCCAGCTGGAGAGCGGCCAGATCCAGGCAGGCATGGCCGGACCGCCGTTCATGCAGCAGATCGTCGCGGACGGCGGCAGCGTCATCAGTGACTTCATCCAGGACGCCAACCTGGGCGGAGCGGAGCTCGTGATCGCCTCCAGCGGCGCCCTGACACGGAACGATCCCGCATTGATCGAAAGCTTCGTATCGGCCCTGGACAAGACGCTGGCCTACGCCGAGGAACACCAGGACGAGGTGCGGGACCTGCTCCCGTCCGTTCTGGGTACCTCTCCGGAGGCAGCGGCGAAAACCGACTTCATTGCCTGGAGCGCCGAACTTGATGTGGACGCGCTGAAGCAGTTCGCGGACCTCATGGAGAAGCACGGCGTCACGGAGAAACGCCCCGATGTTGAATCCACTGTCTGGAGCAAATAGCACCAGCGGCCGCCGGTCCGAAGCCCGGCGGCCCCAGGCTTCCCAATCCTGTTATCCGAAAGGGGGCTGGTCATGACGGCCAACCCAGCTACATCGACCGCAGCGCGGTCCTCGGCGCGCTGGCTCCGCGTCGGTCCGGCGCTGCTGGGGACCTGCGGCGTCCTCGGCTTCCTGCTGACCTGGCAGCTTGCCGCGGTGACCGGCCTGGTGGATTCCCGGCACCTGCCGCCCGCCACTGAGGTCCTTGAGCGGTTCTTCGCCAACCTGGCCTACACGGAATTCTGGGTCGCCACCGGGCATACGCTGCGCGCCTGGCTCCTGGGCCTGCTGGTCTCCGCCGTGGCCGGACTGGTGCTGGGCGTCCTGGTCGGCTCGAACAGCTTCCTGGTGAGGGCCACCCACTCGACGGTGGAGTTCCTCCGGCCCATCCCGGCCGTGGCGCTGATTCCGATTGCCGCGCTGCTTTTTGGCCCGAGGCTTGGCTCGGAACTGATGATCATTATTTACGCCTGCTTCTGGATCGTGCTGATCCAGGTCCTTTACGGCATTGCCGACCTGGACCAGGTAGCCATGGACACCACCAGGACCCTGGGGCTTTCGTTCATGGAACGGGTCCGCTACCTCATCTTCCCCACACTGCTTCCCTTCTTTATGACCGGTCTGCGCCTGGCCGCAACGGTGGCCCTGGTGCTGGCCATCAGCGTGGAGCTGATCGTCGGCACGCCCGGGCTGGGCCAGGAAGTGGCACTGGCCCAGATCAACGGGTCGGCACCGGCCATCTTCTCCCTGATCATTACCAGCGGCCTGCTGGGCATCATCATCAACATGATGATGCGGTTCGTGGAGCGCAAAACCCTGTTCTGGCACGAATCGGTACGCGGAGGAAAATCGGCATGACGAACGTCCTGAAAAAGACCGGCTACTTCCTGGGCCTGCCGCTGATCCTCATCACGGCGTGGGTCGTCTACACCTCGGTGACCACCAACTTCTTCATCCCCGAACCTGCGATGCTCGTGGACCGCTTCTTCAGCATTTGGTTCTCCGAACGCCTCGTATCCGACGTCCTGCCGAGTCTGTACCGGCTGCTGGCCGGGCTGCTGCTCTCGATCGTGATCGGCGTCGGCGTCGGGATCGTCATTGGCTACGTCCGCTGGATCCGCTGGCTGTTTGAACCCCTCTTCGAGTTCATCCGCGCGGTGCCCTCCACCATCCTGATCCCGGTGCTGCTGCTGCTCATTGGCATCAACGACGCCATGAAGATCACCCTGATCGTGTTCAGCTGCGTCTGGCCGATCCTGCTTAACACGGTTGCCGGCGTCACGTCCATCGATGAAGTCCAGCAGAACACCGCCAAGGTGATCGGGCTGAAAGGCCTGGACCGGATGCGTTACCTGGTGCTTCCCGCGGCCTCGCCGCAGATTATGGCCGGTATCCGCCAGAGCCTGGCCGTGGCGCTCATCCTGATGGTCGTCTCCGAAATGTTCGCATCCACGGACGGAATCGGGCACTGGACCATCAACTTCCAAAACCGCGTTGCCATCCCGGAAATGTGGAGCGGTGTGCTGCTCCTGGGAATCATCGGCGTCGCTCTGTCTGCAGTCTTCCAAATGATCCAGAAGCGGACACTCGCCTGGTACGAAGGATTGAAGGAGAACAAGAATGACTAACGCAACCAAGACGGTCCGCCTTGAAGTAGACCAGCTGCAGAAGATCTACCAGACAGGCAACGGAACTGAATTCGAAGCGGTGCGTTCGCTGACCTTCGACCTGCACGACGGCGAGTTCGCCTGCCTGGTGGGTCCTTCCGGAAGCGGCAAGACCACGCTGCTCAAGTGCATCGCGGGACTGATGCGGGCCACCTCCGGCCGCGTGGTCCTCGACGGCCAGCCGGTCAACGGCCCGGCCAAGGGCATGGCAGTCGTGTTCCAGGAATACGGCCGCAGCCTCTTTCCGTGGATGACAGTTGAAGCGAACGTCGGGCTGCCCCTCAAAAGCGCCGGCCTGTCCAAGGCCGAACGCACCAGCCGGGTGGCCGACGCGCTCGCGGACGTAGGCCTGGCCGAGGCCGGCAGTAAGTACCCATGGCAACTCTCAGGCGGTATGCAGCAGCGCGTGGCCATTGCCCGCGCGGTCGCCTCCCGGCCCAGCGTGCTGCTGATGGATGAGCCGTTCGCCGCCGTCGATGCCCAGACCCGCGCGGACCTCGAAGATCTGGTCCGCAGGATCTGGAAAGAACACAACATGACGATTCTCTTCGTCACCCACGACATCGACGAGTCCGTGTACCTCGCCGAGCGGGTCCTGGTGCTCTCCAGCTCACCCACGGTTATCCAGAACGACATCGTGATCGACCTGCCGCAGGAGCGCGACCAGCTCCTGACCCGCTCGGATGCCCGCTTCGGTGAACTTCGCGCCGAGGTCTACGAACGCGTGCAGTTCGCCAAGACCAACGTCACCGGACAGAGCGAGCCGGCCCGGCTCACAGGAGTGGGCGCATGAGTGCCGCCGGCCTCGACGAGGCAGTGCAGGCCCCCGACGACCTGTTCTGGCAGGAACACAGCGAGCGGATCACTGAACCGGATGAGGAACTGCAGAGGATCGTTGAAGCTGCGGACCTTCCAGCCCTGCTGGCAGCCCTTGCCGCCGCGACCGGTGATACCAGTTTCCTGACTCCTGACCTGCGGCCTCCGCTGAAACCGGTGGACACCGTCAGCCACCCGCACGGCGGCATGAGTGCCGAAGCGCAGGGACGCGGCCGGGCAGCGGCGCTCGCGGGCCTGCGCCGGCTGCGGGATGAGGGAATCACCCGCAGCCGGATGCTCAGCCATGCCGAAACCGGCACGATTCTCGAATTCCTGGCCAACGGGCACACCGAATGGGACGGAATGCTCCGCCACGAGCTGGATCTGGCCCCGGATAAGAACGGCGCGCCGGACTGGCAGTTCGACGACGTCGCTGCGGGCCGGGAATTCTCCGCCCTGATCGTTGGATCCGGCGTGGCAGGGCTTGCCGCTGCACACCGCTTCCGCCAGGCGGGCGTTCCGTTCAGCATCATCGAATCCGCCGACCGGCTCGGCGGCACCTGGCAGAAAAACCGTTATCCGGGCGTGCGCCTGGACACCCCAACGTTCGGCTACTCCTACTCCTTCGCGCAGCGGTCCGACTGGCCGCACCAGTTTGCGCAGGGCGCCGAGATCCGCGAGTACCTGGAAACCGTGGCTGAGCGGTCCGGCATAGCGGAACTGGTGGAATACGGAACCCGCCTGCTCAGTGCCGACTGGGACCCGGAAACCGGACTGTGGACAGTGCTCACGCGCGTTCGGGGCGGAACCGAACAGCGCCGGACGTTCAACGCCGTTATCACTGCCACCGGACAGCTGGACATCCCCAACATTCCGGACTTCCCGGGCCGGGATTCCTTCGGTGGTGTTGCCATGCATTCCCAGGACTGGGACGAGGCGGTTGACTACCGGGGCAAACGCGTAGCCGTGATCGGCACCGGTGCCAGTGCGTACCAAATCGTTCCCGCGATCTGCGCGGACGTGGAGAGCATGGTCGTTTTCCAGCGCAGTGCACCGTGGATGCTGCCTGCGCCGAGCTACCACGACTCAATGACCGAGGTCTTTTCCTGGCTGCGCCGCAAAGTGCCCCACTATGCGCAGTGGTACCGGCTGTGGGTGACAGTACTGGGCATTCCCGGGCGGTTCCACACCGTACGGGCAGAGGAAGCCTGGAACGGCGCCCCGCTCAGCGTCTCCGCCCGAAACCAGGAAGTCCGAGAGGAACTTACGCGGATCCTGGGGGAGCAGTTCAGCGGCCACCCCGAACTGCTCAAGCACGCCGTCCCCGGCTATCCGCCGGGCGCTAAGCGGATGCTGCGGGACAACGGAGTGTGGGCCAGGGCGCTCACCTCGGACCACGTGGCCGTGGAAACCTCCCCGATCCGGGAAATCACTCCCACCGGGATAGTCACCGAAGACGGAACCCGGCACGAGGTGGACATCATTGTCTACGCCACCGGCTTCCGGCCTTCGGAATACCTTGAAGGTATCGAGATCCGGGGCCTCGACGGCGTCGAAATCCACGATGCATGGGACGGCGACGCCCGTGCGTACAACGGAATCACGGTGCCCGGGTTCCCGAACTTCTTTATGGTTTACGGACCCAACGTGGGCGGCGTCGTGGCGGGAAGTCTCCACTTCATGCTCGAAAGGGCTTCCGAATACGCCCTGAAGGCCATCCGTGAAGTCCTGGCACGCCAGGTGAAGGCACTGGACGTCCGGCCCGAGGCAATGGAACGTTTCGTGGCCTGGGTCGATGGGGAGAACCGGCAGATGGCATGGGGACAGCCGTACGTGCGCACCTGGTACCAGAACGCCAAGGGGCGGGTCTCCCAGATCTGGCCCTTCACCAACGTTGAATACTGGGAAGTGACCGAGTCGATTAACCCCGCAGACTATGATTTCCTCGCCTAGGAGAACCCGGCGCACCGGGACAGGACCATGCATCCAGGTCCTGTCCCCGGCTGCGCTCGGGTCAGGTGCAAATGACCCGCTTGCGAAAGGACAACGGTGACCCGCAGGAGCCGCGCGCATCAGAGTACCCCCGGCAATGAGAAGGCAATTCTTGAGGCGGCCCTGACGCTGGCCGTCACCGCGGGCTACGAAGGAACCACCATGGCTGAGGTGGCGCGCCTGTCCGGTCTGCCCGTCGGTTCGGTCTATTGGCACTTCAATAACAAGGAACAGCTCTTCGCCGAGCTCATCGAGTACTGCTTCGAGCAGTGGAAGGCCGACCACACCGGCCCCACCAACCGTGACCTGCTTCGGCGAAGCATCGCCGGCTCTGCCGGCGGTTCCGTGGATCCTGAGAACCGCGCGGAGGCTTTCTGGATCCTGGCACTGCTTTTCGCGCTGGAGAAACGGCTGGCCGGGAACCTCGCCAGGGAAAAATATCTTGACGTCCGCAAAGAGATGTTCGAGCTGATGGTCCAGCGCGTGGAACCGCAGGTGCCTGCATCGGTGCTGGCGGTCGATCCGGCGTTCGGACGCAAAATGGTGGTACTCGGCCGGGCCCTGACGGACGGTTTCTACATCGCCGCCTCAGCGGGGGATGAGATCGACTTCATGGAGTTCGCAGACCTGTCCGCCACCGCCGTCGAAGCTCTGATCCAGCGGAAGGCCGCCGAAATTGAAGGGAACCTGGATGCAGCCGACGCCGAGTCCTAGGACAGCAGTCGTCATCGCCGGGGGCTCCGGCATTGGTGCCGCGGTAGTCCGTGAACTCTCGGCCCATGGCTACCGGGTGGCGGCCCTGTCGCCGTCAGGCAGCGCGAAAAAACTTGCTGAAAGCCTCGGCGGGGTCGGTTTGGAAGGCTCCAACCGCTCCGCCGGGGACCTGCAGGCGATCGTAGACCTCGCGCTGGCCGAGTTTGGCCGCGTCGACACTGTGGTCAATGGCTCCGGTCATGGTGCAGCCGGTCCGGTCCTGGAGATCACCGACGAGCAGTGGGAAGACGGCATGAACGCCTTCCTGATGAACGTAGTCCGCATGGCCCGGATCATTACCCCGCATTTCGAAGCGGCCGGTGGAGGAACAATCGTGAACATCTCCACCAGTTCACCGTTCGAACCGAATCCGCGCTATCCGGTCTCGGCCACCTTCCGTGCGGCGCTGGCCTCATTTACCAAGCTGTACACGGACGAGTACGGTCCCGCGGGGATCCGGATGAACAACGTGCTGCCCGGCTTCACCAAGGAAGATCCGTCTACGGTTCCGCCGGACTGGACCCAGCGCATCCCGCTGCGCAGAGCCGCTGCGGCTGCCGAAGTGGCGCGGGTGGTCCGATTCCTGGCCGGTGAGGAATCCAGCTACATGACGGGCCAGAACATAAGGGTCGACGGCGGTTCCTCGCGGTCGGTCTAGGAGCCCGGACCCTGCCGCCCGCGGATTCAGTCCGCGCTGCGCGGCAGGGCAATACCGGAATCAAGGACTACGCGGACAGTCGCCTCGTAGTGCGCCCGCAGGAGCCGGGCCAGTTCCACCGCATCGCGCGCCAGCGCTGCTGCGAGGATGTCCCGGTGCTCTCCCTCGACGTCGCGGCTTCCGGGCTCAACGTGCGGTGCCGCCCAGCACCTGTACAGCTCCGTGGCATCGGAGAGGTCCGAAGCCAGTTTCAGCATGGGCCTGCACGCGCTGGCCTCCAGCAGCTTGAGGTGGAAAGCTTTGTGGGCCTTCTGCCAGGCAGGATCGACGTGGTCCGGGTCTTCCGCTGACCGCCGGGGAATCCGTGCCAGCTGGTGATGCACCGCCATGACTTCGGATTCCCACACCACGTCTCCCCGCTCGACGGCGAGCCGGGCTGCGAGCTCCTCGGTGACACACCGGAGCTCGGTCAGGTCCTCCAGCTCCCGAATGTCAAGCTCCCGGATGAAAAACCCCCGGTTGGGCTGCGCCGTCACCAGCCCGTCGCCGGCGAGTCTCGCCAGTGCTTCCCGGACCACGGTGCTGCTGGTGCCGAGCCTTGCCGCCAGCGCTACCGGCTGCAGCCGGGTTCCGGGCTCCCATTCACCCCGAAGGATGTCCTCCCGAATGCGTTCGACCGCTTGGGTCCCTGCCTGTGCCATGGTTCCTCCCGTTTCCTGCTCCTGATTCTGCCGTAAAACGAGACCATTCAGGATTATGCGCAAATAATATATTTTTCATTGACGAGTAGCTTATTCGCTGGTTAGTGTTGTGGCGATCACCACACGCCGGCAGGCGGTCCGGGAAACACCGGGCCAATAGCCAAGGACAAGCCAAAGGAATGACCATGCGCTACGCCAGCTACATTTCCCCCGCAGGAGCCCGGACCTGGGGCGTCGTTGAAGGCGACACCGTTTACGACCTCGGCCCCAGCGGCCTGAACCTCGCAGCGAACCTCGGCGACGCCGTTCGGGACGGCGTTTTCGGCAACGTCCAATCGGAGCAGTACTCCTCCGCACCGGCTGCTGCCGAAGCAGAGATCACCTTCCTGCCTCCGGTCACGGAACCGGGCAAGATCATCTGCATCGGTGTGAACTACCGCAGCCACCAGGAAGAGACCGGCAAGGTGGAGCAGAAGGCTCCCACCGTCTTCACCCGGTTCGCAGACACCCAGATGGGCCACCTGGCACCGGCCCTGATGCCGGCTTCCACCACCCAGTACGACTACGAGGGTGAGATGGCCCTGGTCATTTCGAAGGACGCCTGGCACGTTTCGAAGGAAGACGCCTTTGATTACGTCGCCGGATACGGCGCCTACAACGACTTCTCCGTACGGGACTGGCAGCGCAACGCTTCCCAGTGGATCCCCGGCAAGAATTTCCCGGGCACTGGGGCCTTCGGCCCCTACCTCGTTCCCGCCTCCGACATCGAGGACCTGGATTCAATGGTCCTGGAGACGCGTGTCAACGGCGAAGTGCGGCAGAAGGCCGCCCTGGGCGACCTGTACTTCTCCATCCCCGAGCTCATCGAGTACGTCACGGGCTTCACCAAGCTCTCCGCAGGCGACGTCATTGTCACCGGGACCCCCGGCGGAGTGGGCCTGTTCATGGAGCCCTCGGGCCTGCTCAGCGACGGCGACGTCGTCGAGGTTGAGGTCAGCGGCCTGGGTGTCCTGCGCAACACAGTCCAGCGCTGCGAGTAGGCCGGCAGGTCAACGGAAGGAGCGCGGCATGGAAGAACGAACGGAGACCGACGTCCTGGTAGTTGGCGCCGGCCCAATCGGCATGACGGCGGCTGTCCTGCTGGCCGACTATGGCCTCAACGTGGTCCTCGCCGAAAAAGAAGCGACTACCAGTGACTCGCCGCGCGCCATCAGCGTGACTGATGAAACGCTGCGCGTCATGGCGGAGATCGGTGTGCTGGACAAGCTTGTTCCGGAGATGCTGATGGACACGGGCGCGCGGTACTTCGGCCGCCGTGGACAGCTCATGGCGGAAGTCCGTCCGGGCCGGCCGCGTCTGGGCCAGCCCGGCAAATCCCAGTTTGACCAACCGGTCATGGAATCGCTCCTGCTGGATGCCGTTCGGCGGCGCCCGGGCATTGACCTGCGCCTTGAATCCGAGGTCCTGTCCCTGACGGATCACGGCAGCAGCGTCGAAGCGCTGATCCTCCGCGGCGGTGCAGTCCAGCGGGTCCGGTCCAAGTGGGTCCTGGCCTGCGACGGCGGCAGGAGCCCCATCCGGACCCGGCTGGGAATCGCGCTTGAGGGAAGTACCCAGGCACAGCAGTGGATCGTCGTCGACATTGCGAACTCACAGGTGCAGACCGAGAAGTTCGCCGAATTCCACTGCAACGGAACCCGCCCGGTAGTGCAGGTCCCCGGGGCCAAGGGGCGGCGCCGGTACGAGTTCATGCTGCTGCCGGGGGAACGTGCCGAGGAAGTGACCACCCCGGAGTTCATTGCCGGGCTTGTGGCTCCGTACGAATCCGTGGAGCCGGAGAACATCCGGAGGGCCGCCGTTTACGTGGCCCACCAGCGCATCGCCGCGGAATACCGCCGTGGACGGGTGATCCTTGCCGGTGACGCCGCTCATCTGATGCCTCCATTCGCCGGCCAGGCGCTCAACGCCGGAGTCCGGGACGCAGCGAACCTGGCCTGGAAGATCGCGGCGCAGGTCAACGGTGCTCCGGAAGCACTGCTGGATACCTACGCCGCGGAGCGCCGGCCGCACACAGCGGACATGGTCCGGCTCTCCCACCTGATCGGTCAGGTGGTGATGGCCACCAACCCGCTGGCAGCCGCAGCACGGGACAAGCTGCTCGCCGCGTCATCGCTGGTTCCGCCGCTGAACCGGTGGATCACGCAGATGCGGTTCCTCAAGCAGCCGCACTACACCTCCGGGTGCCTGGTCCCGCCGTCCCGGGACACGTCCAAACCGGCCGCCGAACTGGTGGGCCGTGCCCTGACCCAGCCGTCCGTCCGGACCGACGACGGAGCGGAATCCGGCCTGGACGCTGTTCTTGGGCTCGGCTGGAGCCGGCTGCGGTTCCTCGGCGCGGACCGCATCGAGGTGGCACCTGCCGGGGCTGGCTACGCGCACCGGCGGACCATGCACGTAATGGACACCGAGGGCGCCTTCCGCGAGGTTCCGCCGGGCACTGGCCTGCTGGTCCGCCCGGACCGTTACGTCGCGGCCGTGTTCGAAGCCGGCGGTGAAGCAGCGGTCCTGGCAGAGCTCGCCGCGCTGGTGCCGGAACTCGGACGCGTGGGCAGTACGGCTGCCCCGAACCTCTAACGCCCCGCACGGCGATTCCATCTAGCGGCGTACCTATCTTGCAAGGAGAAAACATGTCTTGGGGCTTGATCCGGGAAATGGGCCATGTGTCCATCCAGACCACCGACGTCGATGCCGCGGTTGCGGATGCAACCGGGCTGCTGGGCCTGCGCGTCACAGAACAGGCAGGCCGGGAGACATACCTGGCCGCCGCGGCGGTCCACCATGAACTGGTGTATGTCGACTCGGACACCAACGGTATCCATTCGCTTGGCCTGGTGGCCCGGGACGGAGACGCCCTGCGGGAGATCCGGCGCCGGGTCGAAGCCGAAAACCTGCCGGTGATCAGCGAGACGCCGGTGTCGGCAGGTGTGCAGGACGGCTTCAGCTTCATTGGCCCGGAAGACTGGGTCTTTGACATCTACACCGACCTGCAGGCCAGCGAGACCGGACCCCTGTCCTTTGGGCCGGACCGCTACGGGCACCTGAACTTCCACCCCCGCAACGTCCGGACCATGATGGAGTTCCTCGCCCGGGTGCTGGACTTCCGGCTGTCCGATGTTATTGGCGACGACTTCGCCTACTTCATGCGGTGCAACCCGGACCACCACGGCATTGCGCTGATCCAGGGCAAGGGCACGTTCCACCACCATGCCTGGCAGGCCCAGTCCATCGTGGACCTGGGCAAGCTGGGAGACCGGCTGAACCGGTTGGGCCGTGAGCTGATTTGGGGGCCGGTCCGCCACGGCGCCGGACACAACATCGCGGCGTATTACGTCGAATCCTCGGGCGCAGTGGTTGAGCTCTACACCGACCTCGAGCAGATCTACGATGACGCCCGTCCGCCCGTCGTGTGGGGCGCGGACGAGAACTGGTGGAACATGTGGGGTTCATATCGCCCGGAGGAGTTCCGTTCCTTTGGAATCCCCCCGGTCTCAGGCCGCCGCTGATCCGTCCGCCGGCACGCGCTTCAGCCCTGGACCCGCCGCTGGAGCGTGCTGCCGGGTGCGCCGCGGTGTGCCGGGGGAGGGTTCCGCCGCAGCAGGCGGGCCAGCAGGATGCCGGAGAGCACCGAGCCCAGTCCGCCGGCCGCAAGGTCCCCGATCGTGTCCCGGTAGCCGACGTTGATCGTGGCATCCACGTAGTAGTGCCCCCACCACTCGCCGAACTCCCACAGCACGCTCAGGGCCAGGCCCAGCGCAGTTACCACTGCTGGGACCGCGAAGGCCGGAACCGGCTGCCCGGAGTCCTGCCAGGCCGTCACGGCCCCGTAAGCTGCGAGCAGGTACCAGGCCATGACAGCGATGGTGCCGGTAGCCGCGAAATGGACGGCGAGGTCCCACCAGGAAATCCGTGCGTACAGGTCCATCACGCTGCTCCATGCGGCCAGGAGCAGGGTTAGGCCGTAGAGCGAAGAAAACAGCGGGGCTGCCGGCAGGCAGCGGGACACCAGGAGGCCCAGCAGCACCAGTGCGAACAGGGCTGCCTCGACCGGGCCGTACCAGAGCAGGGCCACCAGCAGGCTCACTGCGCCCAGCAGGCGGATGCCGTCCGAAGCCACCTCGGCGGCAGAGACCGGTCGGCGCAGGAGGGCATCGATCATGTTCTAACCGTAGCGGAGCAGAACTTCGGCCGCCCATACTCCGCGGCGGGCATCAGCCGCCCAGTTGCACGTAGGATCACTGGCATGCCAGCCCCCGCACTTCCGTCCGTCAGCGTCGTCATCCCATGCCTCAACGACGCCGAAGCGCTGAGGACATGCCTTGCCTCGCTGGCCGTCCAGAGCGTGCAGCCCGCCGAAATTGTGGTGGTGGACAACAACAGCACCGACAACAGTGCCGAGGTGGCCCGGGGGCTCGGCGCCCGGGTGGTGTTTGAAGCCAAGCCCGGCATCCCCGCCGCGGCCGCCGCCGGATACGACGCCGCCACCTCGGACATCATTGCCAGATGCGACGCGGACTGCGTCCTTCCCCCGGAATGGATTAAGCAGTTAGCGGAACATTTCGCCGCCGACCCGCAGCTCGCCGCCGTCAGCGGACCGGGACGGTTCTATGGTTTCCCACCCCGGGCCGGGCGGATCCTCTCCGGGCTCTACCTCGGTTCCTACTACCAGGCGATGACGCTGGCGCTGGCCCACCGTCCCCTGTTCGGATCCAATCTGGCGCTGCGCACGGACGTGTGGCGCGAGGTAGGTCAGGCAGTTCACCGGGAAGACCCGGAGCAGCACGACGACGTCTGCCTCAGTGCGCACCTGGGCCAGGACTACCGCTGTGCCTGGGACCGAAACCTCGTGGTTGGCATGGCACCGCGGGCGGTGACCGGCTGGTCCAACCTGGTCCGCCGCTTCCGCCGGGCCTTCCACACCCTTGCGGTGCACTGGCAGGCAGCGCCGCCGTGGGAACGCTGGATCAGGCGTTTTCGGGGTAAAGCAGGGGAAGCTGCAGCACCAGCCAGGGACTGAAAGCCCAGGGCGTGAGCCGCACGGATTCAACCAGCTTCGCCGGATCGGCCCAGGTCCAGTCCATGACCTCATCCGCGGCCGGGACCGGGTCGGCCTCCGCAACGGCGGTGTAGACGGGGCAGATCTCGTTCTCCACGATGCCCGAGGCATCAACGGCCCGGTAGCGGAACTCGGGAAGCGCGACGGCGATGCTGTTCAGCGTCAGTCCCAGCTCGCGTTCGGCCCGGCGCACCACGGCATCCTCGGTGGCCTCACCGGGACCGGGATGGCCGCAGAACGAGTTGGTCCAGACTCCGGGCCAGGTCAGTTTGGAGAGCGCCCGCCGCGTCACGAGGATGCGGCCATCCGGGTGGTAGACGTGCGTCGAGAAGGCCAGATGCAGCGGCGTGTCGCTGGTATGCACGGTCATCTTGTCCGCTGTACCTATCATTTGGCCCCCTTTATCGACCAGAATGACTTCTTCCCGGCGTTGCGGCATTTCTTCCCCTAACGATCAGCGTGTTTACTTTATGCATGGAGACAGAACACTTGCCTGACGAGAGAATTGGCCATCAGCAGGTGGACCGTGTCCTGGACGGGTTCTTCACCGCGGCCAAGGAACGCGCCGAGCGGATCAGTCCCAGCTACCTTAGCCTCTGGGAGACCCTCGAAAAATCCACGGTTGGCGGCAAGAGGCTGCGCCCGCAGATCGTGATGACGGCCTACACACACCTGGGCGGAACCGATCTGGAAGCGGCAGCCCGGGTGGGTGCGGCATTCGAACTCCTGCACACCGCGCTGATCGTCCACGATGACGTGATTGACCTGGACTTTGTCCGCCGCGGCCAGGACAACGTCTCCGGGGTCTACCGCCGGATGGCCGAGACTGCCGGCGAACCAGCCGAAGTAGCCCGGCACCGCGGACTGTCCGTGGGCATCATCGCCGGAGACCTCGCCCTGACCGGCGCCTTTCGCATGCTTGACTCCGTCTCCACGGACCCCATGACCCGCGAAATCCTGGCAGGGATCCTTGACGAAGCCGTCTTCGCGTCCGCCGGCGGAGAACTGATCGACGTCGACTTCTCCTTCGCGGCCGGCTCGCCGCCCCTGGCCGAGATCCTGGACATGGAACGGCTGAAGACCGCCGTGTACTCCTTCGAAGCCCCGCTGCGCGCCGGCGCGGTCCTGGCCGGAGCCGGCACCGAAGTCGCCTCTGCCCTCGGCCGGTTCGGCCGCGACATTGGCATCGCCTACCAGCTGGTGGATGACCTGCTGGGTGTTTTCGGCAATGAAAGCGCCACGGGCAAGTCCAGTATGGGGGACCTCCGCGAAGGCAAGCGCACCGTGCTGATCGCCTATGCCGCGCAGACCGCCGGCTGGCCGGAGCTCTCCGGCATTATTGGCCGCCCGGACATGGCTCCGGAGGACGCAGACCGTGCCCGCAGGATCCTGGTGGATTGCGGTGCCCGGCAGTACGCCCAGGACCTCGCTGCGAACTTCGCCTCGAGTGCCCGCAGCTACCTGGAGTGCGCCGAGGTGCCGGCTGGCCTGGCAGCGGTGCTGGACGACGTCGTTTCCGCTTCCGTGAACCGGGGCCGGTAGCCGTGGGCCAGACCACGGGGCTGCCCCTCTACAACCAGGCTGCCGTTGATACGGCCGCAGTCATGATCCGGGCCTACTCCACATCCTTCGGGCTTGCTTCCCGGCTGCTGGCACCCCGGACCAGGCGCCAGATCGAAACCATCTACGCGCTGGTCCGGCTGGCGGATGAGATCGTGGACGGGGTCGCCGCTGCCGCAGAGGTTCCTCCACCCGAGATCCGGCGCATGCTCGATGACCTGGAGGCCGAGACGGCAAACGCGCTGCGCACCGGCTACAGCGTGAACCTGGTGGTCCATGCTTTCGCACTGACCGCCCGCCGCACCGGGATCGGCACGGACCTCACCGGACCCTTCTTCCGGTCCATGCGTGCGGACCTGACCCGGGCCGAACACACCCAGGCCAGTTTCGAGGACTACGTCTACGGGTCCGCCGAAGTGATCGGCCTGATGTGCCTCCAGTGTTTCCTTGACGGCCGGACGGTTCCCGCTGACCAGGAAAAACGCCTGCGCGAGGGAGCGCAGCGGCTGGGCTCCGCGTTCCAGAAGGTGAACTTCCTCCGCGACCTGGCGGAAGACTTCGAGGCACTGGGCCGCAGCTACTTCCCCGGCGTCACCGTGGACGCATTCACGGAGGCCGACAAGCACCGGCTGCTGGACGACATCGAAGCGGACCTCCTCGTCTCCGGGGCGGCCATCGCCGAGCTGCCCCGGGACTGCCGCCCCGCCGTCGCGCTGGCCCAGGAACTGTTCGCGGAGCTCGCCCGCCGTCTGCGCCGGACCCCGGCATCCCGGCTTCGCACCACGCGGATCCGGGTACCGAATCCCGTCAAGCTGCGGATCGCAGCGGACGCGGTCTACCGGCACCGGCTGCGCCGCACCTCCGTCCCGGCCTACTCCACCCCCGACGCCGAAAGGGCGCCATGACCCCCGGAAAATCCACGTCCAGCCCGCGTACCGCCGTCGTTATTGGCGGGGGAATCACCGGCCTCGCCACCGCGGCCCTCCTGGCCCGCGAGGGCCTGGACGTCACGGTGCTGGAGAAGAACAGCACACCCGGCGGCCGCACCGGCAACTGGGAAACCGAAGGCTTCCGCTTCGACACCGGGCCCTCCTGGTACCTGATGCCCGAGGTATTCGACCACTTCTTCCGCCTGCTGGGCACCAGCGCGGAGGAACAGCTGGAACTGGTGCAACTGGACCCGGGGTACCGCGTGTACTTCGAGGACGAGGCTGCTCCGGTTGATGTGCAGGCCACCCGTGCGAAGAACGTTGAACTGTTCGAGTCGCTGGAACCCGGAGCCGGCGCCCGGCTGGAGAAGTACCTGGATTCCGCTGCCGAGGTCTACGACGTGGCAAAGAAGCGTTTCCTCTACAGCACCTTCGCCTCTTTCCTGCCGCTGCTGCGCCCGGACGTGCTCTCCCGCGGGCCGCGCCTGGCGAAGCTGCTGCTGCAGCCGCTGAGCTCCTTCGTTGCGAAGCGGTTCACCGATCCGCGGATCCGGCAGATCCTGGGCTATCCGGCAGTGTTCCTGGGCTCTTCCCCGTTCACGACGCCGAGCATGTACCACCTGATGAGCCGCCTGGACCTGTCCGACGGCGTGCTCTATCCGCGCGGCGGGTTCCACCGGCTGATCACGGTGATCGCTTCCCTGGCCGAGTCCGAGGGAGTGAAGATCCAGCTGGAAGCCAACGTCACCGCGATCCGCACCGAACAGCAGGGCAACGGCAGGGCCCGGGCCACCGGCGTCGAATACCGCGACGCCGCCGGCATGCCTGCAGTGCTCGACGCCGATCTGGTGGTCTCCGCGGCTGACCTGCACCACACCGAAACCCGGTTGCTGCCCGCCCAGCTGCAGACCTACCCGCCGAAGTACTGGGAATCCCGCATCCCCGGCCCCGGCGGTATCCTCCTGCACCTGGGCGTCCGCGGCGAACTGCCGGAGCTGGCCCACCACACCCTGCTCTTCACCAAGGACTGGGAAGCGAACTTCGAAAAGATCTTCGGCAAGCACACGTCGGTGCCGGACCCGGCGTCGCTGTACATCTGCAGGCCCTCAGCCACGGATGAGGATGCCGCCCCTGAAGGACACGAGAACCTCTTTGTGCTGGTCCCCGTCCCGTCGGACCCCGCGCTGGGCAGTGGTGGCGTGGACGGCGCGGGCGATCCGCGGCTTGAGGCGATGGCGGACACCGTCATTGCCCAGATCTCCGGCTGGGCCGGCATCCCGGACCTCGCCGAGCGGATCACCGTGCGCCGGACGGTGGGACCGGGCGACTTCACCGCGGACTTCAATTCCTGGAAAGGTACGCTGCTGGGCCCGGCACACGTGCTGAAGCAAAGCGCCTTCCTGCGCGGCACCAATGCCAGCCGCAAGGTGGACGGCCTGCTGTACGCCGGCGGGTCAACCTTGCCTGGAATTGGGCTGCCGATGTGCCTCATCAGCGCCGAGCTGGTCCTCAAGCGCCTGCGCGGGGACACCAGCACCGAGGCGCTTCCCGAGCCGCCCCGGGTATCGGAGAAGACACACTGATGGGGGCTTTGTACCTGCTGTTCCTGCTGGCATCGATCGGCTGCATGATGCTGCTGGACCACCGTTTTCAGCTGTTCTTCTTTTCCGGGGCACCCCTGCGTGCCGCGGCCGTCCTGGTTGCGGGACTGGCATTCTTCCTGGTCTGGGACCTCTTCGGCATTGGCCTGGATATCTTCTACCGCGGCGAAACCCAATTCATGCTCGGCCTTGAACTGGCACCCCACCTGCCGCTGGAAGAAGCGTTCTTCCTGGCCTTCCTCTGCTACCTCACCATGGTGCTGTTCGGCCTGCTGAAGGTAGCGGCGGCCCGTTTCGGCAGGCCCCACACGCAGGCGGAGGCGCAGCGGTGACGTACTGGCTGCTGAACCTCTGTTTCCTGCTCCCCGCTGCGGGTCTGCTCGCAGCAGTACTCCTGCGCCGCCGTCGTTCCGGCCACCGCAACCGCGGCTTCATCCTGCGCCTGGCCGGAACCGCCGGGGTGCTGCTGGCACTGACTGCCGTCTTCGACAACCTGATGATCGCCGTGGACCTGTTCGGCTATAACCCTGAGCGCATCTCCGGTGCGTTCCTGGGCCTGGCCCCGCTGGAAGACTTCGCCTATCCGCTGGCCGCCGTCCTTTTGCTGCCCGCGCTCTGGGAACTGCTGTCCCCGCGCGCCGCCGCCCTCCCGGAGGAGAATCAATGAGCGCCCCCGCCACCCGCACGCCCGGCACCCTTCGGATGCTGCTGCTCTCCTCCCGGCCGCTTTCCTGGGTCAACACTGCCTACCCCTTCGCAGCCGCGTACCTGCTGACCACGGGCGGGATTGACGCGGCATGGGTGATCGGCACGCTGTACTTCCTGATCCCGTACAACCTGGCCATGTACGGCATCAATGACGTCTTCGACTATGAATCCGACCTGCGCAATCCACGCAAGGGCGGCGTGGAAGGAGCGTTGCTGGACCGCCGGTTCCACCGCATCACGCTGTGGGCGGCGGTCGCTGCCAACGTGCCGTTCCTGGCGGTGCTGGCGTTTCTGGGCTCCCCGCTGTCCTGGCTGGTGCTGGCGGTCAGCGTTTTCGCGGTTATCGCCTACAGCGCTCCCGGGCTGCGGTTCAAGGAACGGCCGTTCCTCGACTCCATTACTTCGAGCACGCACTTCGTTTCCCCGGCCGTGTACGCGCTGGTGCTCGCCGGCGCGCAGTTCAACCCGGGACTCTGGGCGGTGCTGGGCGCGTTCTTCCTGTGGGGCATGGCGAGCCAGGCCTTCGGCGCCGTGCAGGACATCATTCCCGACCGCGAGGGCGGACTGTCTTCCATTGCCACCGTGCTTGGCGGCAAGACCGTAGTGCGGCTGGCCTTCGCCGCCTACGCTGCGGCCGGAGCCCTGATGCTGCTCACCCCGTGGCCCGCGCGGCTCGGTGCACTGCTGGCAGTGCCGTACCTGCTGAACCTCGTTCCGTTCCTGGGTATTACCGACGAACGGTCCGAGGAAGCGAACACCGGCTGGAAGCGGTTCCTGAAGCTGAACTTCCTGACCGGTTTCCTCGTCACCATGCTGCTGATCTGGTACTGGCCCTCCCGCTAGCCCTCCCCAAATCATCGAGATAGCAGAAACTGCACGTTACAGCGCTGAGACGGGCAGTTTCTGTCATCTCGATGGGGGGGGGAAGACAAAAGCGGCCGGCCCCCGAAGGGACCGGCCGCTTTTCAGCTAGCCGAAGGGCCGCAGGCTACTCTGCGACGCCGACGAACTCGGCCTTTTCGTTGGCCGTGGTCTCACCGGCAGCCAGGTTGGCCCGCAGCTTGGCGCCGAGCTCGGCGTCAACGTTGGTCCAGTACTGGATCGCAGCTTCGCGGATGTGCGGGCGCTGCACACCGGAAACCGCACCGGTGATGGTCTCCAGGAAACGCTCCTTGGCGGCGTCGTCGAACACCTCGCGGTACAGCGTGCCGGCCTGGCCGAAGTCGCTGTCCTCGGAGTGCAGGGTCGCTGCAGAACGCACCAGTGCGCCGTCGTTCTCCCACGTGCCTTCGCCGGCGAGTGCCGGATCCGCCACGGGGCCGCCCAGGGTGTTCGGGGCGTAGACCGGGGTCTCCGGGGAGTTGAAGGCGAAGCGGCCGTAGCCGTCCTGGGAGTAGTTGTTGACCGGGGCCTTCGGCGCGTTGACCGGCAGCTGGTTGTAGTTGGTGCCCACACGGTAGCGCTGGGCATCCGGGTAGGAGAAGATGCGGGCCATCAGCATCTTGTCCGGGGAGGCTGCAATGCCCGGAACCAGGTTGGCGGGGGAGAGTGCCACCTGCTCAATCTGGGCGAAGAAGTTCTCCGGGTTGCGGTTCAGGGTGTGGGTGCCCACCTTGATCAGCGGGTAGTCAGCGTGCGGCCAGACCTTAGTCAGGTCGAACGGGTTGAACCGGTAGTTCTTGGCATCCTCGTACGGCATGACCTGGACGTGCAGGTCCCAGGACGGGAAGTTGCCCTCTGCGATGTTCTCGTAGAGGTCGCGGCGGTAGTAGTCGGCGTCGGCGCCGGCGATGCGCTCTGCCTCTGCACCGGTGATCTCGTGGTTGCCCTGGTTCGAAGTGAAGTGGTACTTCACCCAGAAACGCTCGCCGGCAGCGTTGATCCACTGGTAGGTGTGGGAGCCGAAGCCGGGCATTTCACGCCAGGAGCGCGGGATGCCGCGGTCGCCCATGAGGTATGTGACCTGGTGTACGGACTCGGGGGACTGGGTCCAGAAGTCCCACTGCATGTCTGCGTCACGCAGGCCGGAACCCGGGAGGCGCTTCTGCGAGTGGATGAAGTCCGGGAACTTGATGCCGTCGCGGATGAAGAACACCGGAGTGTTGTTTCCGACGATGTCGTAGTTGCCCTCGGAGGTGTAGAAACGCAGTGCGAAACCGCGGACGTCGCGCCAGGTGTCGGGCGAGCCCATTTCACCGGCTACGGAGGAGAACCGCTGGATGGTTTCGGTGGTGGTGCCGGGCTGGAAAACAGCGGCACGGGTGTACATGGACACGTCTTCGGTGACGGTGAATTCGCCGAACGCGCCGCCGCCCTTGGCGTGCACGATGCGCTCCGGGATGCGCTCCCGGTTGAACTGGGCAAGCTTCTCAACCAGGTAGCGGTCGTGGAGGACAACCGCGCCGTCAGCTCCGTGGGATAGCGAGTGTGCGTCGCTGGCAACCGGAGTGCCGGTCTGGGTGGTGGTGAAGTTCGACATTCTCTCTCTTTCTTCTTTTGGGTGGAGTGTTAAAGCCAAGGGGTCAGGAAGTCTTGACGGCAGTGTCCGGCTTCGCTGCGCAGTCGGCGCAGAGGCCCTGGTAGAGCACATCGGCAATCTGGATGGTCATGCCGTGGGTGTTGCTGGGGGTCAGGCATGGTGCATGCCCGACGGCGCAGTCAACGTCCTCGATGCGCCCGCAGCCGGTGCACATGGCGTGGTGGTGGTTGTCATCAACGCGTGTCTCATAGAGGGCGGGGGAGTGCGGCGGTTCGATCCGCCGCAGCATTCCTGTTTCCGTGAGGTCGGTGAGGACTACGTAGACAGACTGGAGGCTGATGTCCGGAAGGGTGGTCCGCACAATAGCTGCGACTTCATCCGCCCCTGCGTGGGGGGAATGGTCGACGGCGTCCAGCACGGCCAGGCGCTGCTTGGTGACCCGGCGTCCGTGTGCACGCAGCTGCGCTGACCACTTGTCAGTGGCTGCCGCGGAGGCTGCTGTGGAAGTCATGCAACAAGAGTACAGCTTATTCTGATCTATTCATAATAAGGTTCCCCTAAGTCTCCGGCTTAGGCTGGAAGCGCGGCCGTGAGTGCAGCCGCGAACCAGGAGGCGAAGTGTCCGCAACAGCTGCCAGGCCCGGGGTGCGCCGCCTGCGCACGGGTGGGATTGAGGTAGGACTCCGTTCGTCCGGAACGCCCGGACCAGACGTGGTCCTGGTGCATGGAATCGGCGCTTCCTCGCGCTACTTTGAGCCCCTGGCACGCGAACTCTCCCGGGACCACAACGTCCATCTGGTGGAGCTGCCAGGCCACGGCGGAATGGAGCGCCCGCAGGCAGGCCTTACCATGGCCGGTTACGGCGCGGCCGTTACCGGGGCCCTGCGGCAGGCCGGTATTGAAGATGCCCTGCTGGCCGGCCACTCCATGGGGTGCCAGGTTGTGGTGGAAGCCGCGCTCGCGGACCCCGGGCTGGTCGCTTCGATGCTGCTCCTTGCCCCTACCGTGAACCGGGCCGAGCGGAATGCTGCCGCCCAGGCCTTCCGGCTGGCCCAGGACACGCTGCACGAAACACTCGCCGTAAACCGCATCGTCTTCACCGACTACCTGCGCACGGGCCCGCGCTGGTACCTCGGCACCCTCCGCAGCATGCTGGACCACCGGATGGAAGCGCGGCTGGCACTCACGCACTGCCCGGTGGCGGTGGTCAGCGGCAGCAGGGATCCGATCGTTCCCCGCTCCTGGCTGCTCCGGCTGGAAGAGTCCCGCGACGGCGTCGTGCTCGGTGAGGTGCCCGCTGCGCCCCATGTCCTGATGTGGAACAGCCCCGAACCCACCGCCGAGTGGGTGCGCAAACTCCGGAAGGCCGTGAGGTGAGCGGCACGGTGTCCCGCCCGGACGCCGAGCGCGGACTGAAGTACCGCCTGCGGCTGGCCGCCGCGTGGGCGGCAGACTACGCCTACGTGGCCCGCTGGCAGGTCCAGGGTTTCCTGTGCCGCGAAGATCCGTCAGGCTACCTGCATCCGGACCCGGATGCCGGACAGCGCGAACCGGTAGTGCTGATCCCGGGAGTCTACGAGGACTGGCAGCTGCTGCGTCCGCTCGCCGAAGCCCTCGCGGCCCGCGGGCACCCGGTCCATACCGTCACGACGCTCGGCTACAACCGGGGCCGGATCGACGAGATGGCGCGGCGGGTGGAGCACTACCTGACTGCGGCTGACCTGGACAGCGCCGTGATTGTTGCGCACAGCAAGGGAGGGCTGATCGGCAAGCATGTCCTCCTGGGACCGCAGGGGCACCGCATCCGCCGCATGGTTGCCGTGAACGCACCCTTTTCCGGCTCGCCGTATGCCCGCTATTTCCTGGTCCCGTCCATCCGCGCGTTCTCACCGCGTAACGAACTGCTGCGCGGATTGCAGGCCAGCCTGGAGGCAAACGCCAGGATCACGTCGATTTACGCGGCCTTTGATCCGCATATTCCCGGCGGCAGCCGGCTCGACGGCGCCCGCAACCTGCAGCTGGAGGCAATGGGACACTTCCGGCCGCTGGGGGATACGGAACTGCACCGGCTGGTAGTGGACGAGGTGGAGGCAGGGGGCGCCTGACCCAGCCCGCCGGAAGGGGACTAGCTTGCCCCCTGCGCGAGCGCACGCTCGACCGCCGACTGGATGCCGGAAGTCCACGGCTCCCCATGCCCGGTGAGCACCGTGGGCGCTGCGGTCTCCGCCAGCGCCTGCAGCGAGGCGAGCGCCGCGGCGCTGTCCGCCGTCGCCGCCCCGGAGACGATCTGCGGTCCGCGGCCACCGGTGTAGGGATTCAGGGTCACAAGGGCGTCGCCGGCAATCAGCGCCCCGCGGTCCGGAAAATGCAGCGCGGTGTGTCCGGCGGTGTGTCCCGGGGTGTGGATCAGTGCGGGTGTGCCCGGCAGCGCTGCAGCAGCTGCCTCGTCCAGATCCAGCACGTCGGCCACGCCGCGGACCACCAGCGCGCCCGCCATCGTCATGGCACCGAGCTGGCGCAGGGACGCCGGAAAGCGCAGCGGGTACTGGAGCCGGGGCCGTTCGTGGCCGTAGCGGTAGGGGTGGGCGGCAATGTAGTGGTCCGCGGGACGGGCGAGCACCGGTGCCCGGAACTCAGCGCGCAGTTTCGCCGCCGTGCCCACGTGGTCAAAGTGCCCGTGGGTCAGCACGATGGCGCTGACCGATCCCGGGCCGTACCCGAGGGAGCGGACAGCGGAGGAGATCGCGTGCTGCGAGGCGGGCAGCCCGGTGTCCACAATCAGCACCTCACCGTCGCCCTCCACCAGGTAGGCATTGGTGTAGGCGTGCTCAATCAAGTGGATGCCCTCGGCAACATTGCGGGTCAGCATGGATCCTCCTGGTGGACAGTGCGGACGTCCCGGACGTAAGGCCCGGAGCAATATCGTAAGCATGCTTTGCTCCGGGAAGGGACGTTTTGGCCGGACCCGTAGTGCACGGCATCACGGAACACCCGCGGCGCTCGCCTAGACTGCTCTGGTGCCCAGACTGCTAGCTGACCTCTCCCCGCTGCGCGAAAGCCGGGATTTCCGCCGGCTCTGGACCGGAACCGCGCTCTCGGCGGTGGGCACGCAGCTGACACTCGTAGCCGTCAGCCTGGAGGTCTATGAGCTGACGCAGTCCAGCCTCTACGTCGGCATGCTCGGCGTCGTGGGGCTGGTGCCGCTGGTGCTGGCAGGGCTCTACGGCGGGTCCGTGGTGGACGCCTATGACCGGCGGAAGGTGGCCCTGTTTTCCGCCGTCGTCCTCTGGCTGACCACCATCGGCATTGCCGTCCAGGCGTGGCTGGGCCTTGAAAGCGTATGGCTGCTGTTCGCCCTGGTGGCAGTGAACGCCGGAGCGGGCGGCCTGAACCATCCGGCCCGCAGTGCCATCATTCCGCGGCTGGTGCGGCCCGAACTGCTTCCGGCCGCCAACGCGCTGAGCATGATCACCTTCGGCATTGCGATGGCGGCCGGACCGCTGCTGGCCGGTGTGCTCGTGGGCCAGGTTGGCTACGGCTGGACCTACACGATCGACGTCGTGACCTTCACCGCCGCCATGTGGGCGCTGTACCGGCTGGAGCCGATGCCGCCCGTGGGCCAGGTGCAGAAAGCCGGGCTGAAATCCGTCCTGGAGGGATTCACGTTCCTGGGCACCCGGCCAAACATCCGCATGACGTTCATCGTGGACCTCGCCGCGATGGTGCTGGCCCAGCCCCGGGCACTGCTGCCGGCCATCGGTGCCCTGATGCTCGGCGGCGGGGCGGAAACCGTCGGAATCCTGCTCGCAGCCACCGCCGCGGGCTCCTTCCTGGCCGGGCTGTTCTCCGGCCCGCTGGGCCTGGTGCGCCGGCAGGGGCTGGCCGTGATGTGGTCGGTGGTGGCATGGGGACTTTCGGTCTCGGCCTTTGGAGTAGTGGTGGTCCTGGCGGGGGAGCACGACGGCGGCGGAGTCTCGCCATGGCTCCTGCCTGCGGCGCTTGCCATGGGAGCTGCTGGAATCGCGGATTCGGTCAGCGGAGTTTTCCGGTCAACCATCCTCCAGGCCGCCACACCGGATGCAATGCGAGGCCGGCTGCAGGGCGTGTTCGTCGTGGTGGTTGCCGGCGGGCCGCGGCTCGGTGACCTGGTGGCCGGTATCGACGCGTCCTTCCTTGGCGAAGGCTGGGCCGCGGTAGCCGGTGGACTGGCTTGCGCCGTCGCCGTCCTGGTCCTGGCCCGGCTGCAGCCTGGGTTTGCCCGCTATGACGCCCGGCATCCCGAGCCCTGAGCCGGGCAGCGCTGCGGAACAGCGTGGATCCCGGATACGTTAACGCTGAGGAAAAGTACTGCGGAAGGTTCTGGACCTGCGCTCCTGATGGGAGGGCGGGGCCTCCCGCCTAGGAAGGATCGTGTACACGTGCACCGACATTTCAACGGTTTGAAGACAGCAGCCCTCTTTGGGGTGCTCTTCGCTGTGCTGCTGGGTATCGGCGGCCTGCTGTCCAGCGGCACGGGCAGTTCCGCGTTCATCTGGATTTTCCTGTTCATCGGGCTCGCCACCACCGCGTACAGCTACTGGAACAGTGACAAGCTCGCCATCCGTGCCATGCACGCCGTCCCCGTCACGGAGGCCCAGGCGCCGGAAATGTACCGGATTGTCCGTGAGCTCTCCGCCAAGGCCAACAAGCCGATGCCGCGCCTTTACATTTCGCCGACCATGGCGCCCAATGCCTTCGCTACCGGCCGCAACCCGGAGAATGCTGCCGTGTGCTGCACCCAGGGAATCCTGCAGCTGCTCAACGAACGCGAGCTTCGCGGCGTGCTGGGCCATGAGCTGATGCACGTCTACAACCGGGACATCCTCACCTCCTCGGTTGCCGCCGCGATCGCCGGAGTCATCACCTCGCTCGGCCAGTTCCTGCTGTTCTTCGGCGGCGGGGACCGCCGCAACCAGAACCCGCTGGCCATGATCGCCATGGCAATCCTCGCGCCGCTGGCCGCTTCGCTGATCCAGATGGCCATCGGGCGGACCCGGGAGTACGACGCCGATGAAGACGGTGCGACGCTGACTGACGATCCGCTGGCGCTGGCCTCGGCGCTGCGCAAGCTGGAAACCGGCACTCAGCAGGCACCGCTGCCCAACACGGACCAGAAGCTGGTCAACACCTCCCACCTGATGATTGCCAACCCGTTCCGCAACGGCGTGCGCGGCCTGCTGGCCACCCACCCGCCGATGGCCGACCGGATCCGCCGCCTCGAAAACATGGCGGGACGTCCCCTCGGTTCCTAACCGAACTGCCCGAGCGGAACCGGCAACGACACAGAGAGCGAGCACAGATGCGGCTGATCCTCGTCCGCCACGGCCAGACGCCGTCGAACATTGAACGGCTCCTGGACACCGGCGCACCCGGTCCCGGCCTGACAGACCTCGGGATGGCACAGGCGGCGGCCCTGCCGCAGGCGCTGGGGCACGAACAGATTAGCGGGGTCTATGCTTCCAACCTGGTGCGCACGCAGCTCACGGCAACACCGCTTGCCGACGCCCTGGCCCAGCCGATCGAGGTTCGGGACGGACTGCGGGAAATCTCCGCAGGAAGCCTTGAGATGCGCGGTGACAGCGAGTCCATCCAGGCCTATCTGCGCACCGTGTACGCCTGGGTGCAGGGGGACCTGTCCCTGCAGATGCCCGGCGGACCGGACGGCGCCGAAACCCTGGGACGCTTCGACGAGGTGGTGGCTGAGCTGCAGCGCACCGGCCTGGAGACTCCGGTGATCTTCAGCCATGGTGCGATCATCCGGGCCTGGGCCACGGCGCGCGCCCGCAACGTGGGACCGGACTTCATTGTCCACAACACGCTGAGCAACACCGGAATCGTGGTGCTCGAATCGCGTCCCGCCGCCAGCGGTCCTGCCTGGGAGCTGCTTACCTGGCAGGGAGAGGCCGTTGGCGGCGCCGCGCTGGAAGATCCGGATACGGACGGGCCCGCGGCCGACGACGTCGAGCTGGCACCCTAAGCGGGTTCCGGGCGGAACAGCGACGGCGGCGCTCCCCGAACCCGGGGGGCGCCGCCGTCGTCGTGTCCGGCCGGGCCGGATATACCTAACGGAAGTTGATGAACTGCAGGTCAACGTCCAGGTCCGCGCCCTTGAGCATGGCCATGGTGGCCTGCAGGTCATCGCGGGACTTGGAACTGACACGCAGCTCATCACCCTGGATCTGGGACTTGACGCCCTTGGGGCCTTCGTCGCGGATCATCTTGTTGATCTTCTTGGCCTGGTCCTGGGCGATGCCTTCCTTCATGGAGGCTTCGATCCGGTACTCCTTGCCGGAGGCGTAGGGCTCGCCGTCATCGAGGGACTTCAGGGAGATGCCGCGCTTGACCAGCTTGGACTGGAAGACGTCCAGGACGGCCTTGACGCGCTCTTCCGAATTGGCCTTCATGAGGATCTTCTCGCCGCTGAAATCAACCTCGGCACCGACGCCCTTGAAGTCGTAGCGCTGGGCAATTTCCTTCTGGGCCTGGTTTAGGGCGTTGGCAACTTCCTGCTTGTCGATCTTGCTGACGACGTCGAAGGATGACTCGCTGGCCATAGTGCGCTCCTTAGGTGTGCGTGGGTAGGTGGATATGTCCTGTGCACCAGCCTAATAGGTGGGCACGGCGTGCGGGCAGCGCCGCAGCTCACAGGAATCACCCAGCCGCAGTGGACGATCCTCCCATCTGGCTGGGAAATGGTGGGGTTCATGAGCACGACGCACCCCACCGACCCCAAGGAACCTCCGCGGACAGCCGTGCCGGCTGGCGAACAGGGACAGGCACCCGTGCCGCCCGGGAAACCGCTTCCGCCCGGTGCTGCGGCACAGGTGACCTCAGCGTCGCCGCGCCGCTCGGCTGGAATCCGGCTGCGGCAGGCAGCGGCCTCCTCGGTCCTGGCGGCTGTCTCCGTGACAGGGGTGGGCACGGCAGCGGCCCAGGCAAGCGAACCCCGGGAAGCGTCCGTCTCTTTTCCTGCCGGTGACGAGGCCGCGGTAACTGTTGCGGCGGTCCAGGAAGACGAGGCCCGGCAGGGGGCCGAACGCCTTGCCGGTGTCCGGCAGGACCTGGCGAACGCCGTCGCCTGGGGCAGCGTGACCGCCGCCCAGGCTGAGCATTTCTACGCCCAGATCAGCGCCCGGATTGCCCGCGGACTGTAGCGCGGGGGCCCGATTCGATTCTTGGCCGAATGTTCTGTAAAGTTGTCTTGCCCGCGGTTACCGCGGACAAAGTCTTCGCAAGAAGGCCTTCGGCAGATTACCCGAGCGGCCAAAGGGGGCTGACTGTAAATCAGCTGGCAATGCCTACGGGGGTTCGAATCCCTCATCTGCCACCGAAGAGAGAATATCCCCGGTCCAAGGACCGGGGATATTTTTTGTTTCCGCACGTCCCGGGGCAGAAAAACAGGACCGCAGGCAAAATCTCGGCATAAAAGCGGCCGTTATGGGCACGTCCCCGAGAACTAAGTGCCTAGGCCGTCTAGTGTTTCTAAGCATGAAAGAGGACCTGGCCCTGGACCGGCTTGCCGAGGATTTCCGGGAAGCGCTGCGCGAGGCCGTCTTCCTGGTGCGCCATATGGACACGGAGTTCGGGATCACTTCCAACCAGCTGGGAACCCTGCGGATGGTCGCCGGTGACGGCATGCGCGTCTCGGACATAGCCAGGAACCTGGGAGTCAAGGTGCCCAGCGCCACGGAGCAGATCATCCGCCTGGAGCATGCCGGACTGGTGCGCCGCAGCCCGGACCCGGAGGATTCCCGTGGGGTGCGGGTCAGCCTGACACCGGACGGGCGCCGCAAGCTGACAGTGGAGACCCAGAGGCGGGAGTCGCTGCTCTCCGACCTGCTGGCACGGCTGGGCGACGGGGACCGGGAAAAACTCCGCGAGGCTCTGCCCGTGATCGCCAAGGTCACGCATATGGGATTCTCCACCATGAGCTGATCCGGTTCTTCACCGCAGAGCGAACAATTGCAGACATGGCGCGGCTGGGGCGATAGCGTGGCTGGTATGGCAACTATTGACATCACCGAGGCAACGTTCCCCGAAACCATTGAGGAAAACGACATTGTGTTCGTTGACTTCTGGGCGGACTGGTGCGGCCCGTGCAAGCAGTTCGCACCGGTTTACGACGCCGTCTCGCAGCAGCACGAGGACATCACCTTCGCGAAGGTGGACACCGAGGCAGAGCAGGGCCTGGCCGCCGCCGCAGGCATCACCTCCATCCCCACGCTGATGGCGTTCCGCGAGAAGGTGCTGGTCTTTTCCCAGCCCGGCGCGCTCAACGCCAACCAGTTCAGCGAACTGGTTGAAGCGGTCAAGGGCCTGGACATGAAGGCTGTCCACGAGCAGATCGCAGCCCAGGAGCAGGGCCAGGCAGCAGCAGGCCAGGACGGCCAGGCCAGCTAGCCCCCAGCACAAGCTTTAGCAGGGAGCTCCTCCACAGCGGAGGAGCTCCCTGCTGTGCGTTAACGCCCGTAACCGTGCACGGACTGCGGTTTTTCGGGAAGATCTTCGCCCTAGCCGCGCGCACTTTTCGGTTGTAGGCTCGGACAACCCGGGGGAGCTGTGCGGCCACCGGCTGCCCGCCTCCCGGGGAACCCAGTCAACGTCGACCAAGGTTACAAGGCGAGGTACCAATGAGCGGTAATCGAGCAGTTGCTTATATCGAACCCGGTGTCGTGGAAGTCCAGGACATCGACTATCCCACCTTCGAACTGAAAGACGGCCCGGGCGTCAACCCGGCCAACGTGGGGCGGAAACTGCCCCACGCAGCCATCCTGAAAGTCCTGACCACCAACATCTGCGGCTCCGACCAGCACATGGTCCGCGGGCGTACCACGGCCCCGCCCAACCTGATCCTGGGCCACGAAATTACCGGAGAGGTTGTTGAAACCGGACCCGATGTTGAATTCATCAAGGTGGGCGACGTGGTTTCCGTCCCCTTCAATATTTCCTGCGGCCGCTGCCGCAACTGCAAGGAACGCAAGACCGGAATCTGCCTGAACGTGAACCCGGACCGGCCTGGCAGCGCCTACGGCTACGTGGACATGGGCGGATGGGTAGGCGGCCAGGCCGAATACGCACTGGTTCCGTACGCAGACTGGAACCTGCTGAAGTTCCCGGACGCAGACCAGGCCATGGAGAAGATCATGGACCTGACCATGCTCTCCGACATCTTCCCCACCGGGTACCACGGAGCCGTTACCGCCGGAGTGCGCACCGGCTCAACCGTCTACATCGCCGGCGCCGGTCCGGTGGGGCTTGCCGCCGCCGCGGGCGCCCAGCTGCTCGGTGCCGCCGTCGTCATAGTGGGTGACCTCAATGAGGACCGGTTGGCGCAGGCGCGCAGCTTCGGCTGTGAAACCGTGGACGTCTCCAAGGGAGACCCCAAAGACCAGATCGAGCAGATCCTGGGTGTTCCGGAGGTTGACTGCGGTGTGGATGCCGTTGGTTTCGAGGCGCGCGGACACGGACACGGAGCCGGGCAGGAAGCACCCGCCACCGTACTGAATTCGCTCATGGACATCACTGCCGCCGGCGGAGCCCTGGGCATCCCGGGCCTGTACGTGACCGGCGATCCGGGCGGCATTGACGAGGCGGCCAAGGTGGGTTCGCTCTCGCTCAGCCTCGGCACCGGCTGGGCCAAGTCGCTGTCCTTCACTACCGGCCAGTGCCCGGTGATGAAGTACAACCGGGACCTGATGATGGCCATCCTGAATGACAAAGTGCAGATTGCGAAGGCCGTGAACGCCACCGCGATCCGCCTCGACGATGCACCGCAGGCATACCGGGAATTCGACTCGGGTGCCGCCAGGAAGTACGTCATCGATCCCCACGGGGTCACCGGCGCCAACGCCAACTAGGCGCGCTCCGCACAGGGCCGCCGGGACGGCATCAGCACGAAGTGCGTTCCCCGGCGGTCCTTTGCGTGCCCGCACCTTCCGCCCGCAGATTACGCGTCGCTAGACTCGATGGGCCGGAGACACCCCTCCAGCTTCATGGACCTCCGGCGGCACCACTCATGCGGGCCACGAGTTGGAAGCGGGGACACCATGCGCGAACTGCTCATCTGCCGGGATGCTGCGGCAGCCCTGGACCAGGCTGCATCCCGGCTCATGCCGGCAATAACGGGCGGGCGCCATGGAGCCGCGCAGTGAACGGGGCGGATACCGCCTGGGTGCTGGTGTGCGCCGGGCTGGTGCTGTTCATGACCCCCGGCCTGGCACTGTTCTACGGCGGAATGGTCCCGGTACGGAACGTCCTGGCCATGATGATGCAGAACATCATTCCGCTCGGTGTCATCACCCTCACCTGGGTGCTGGTCGGTTACACGCTGGCGTTCAGCAACCGGGGAAACTCCGTCCTGGGCGAGTTCGACGCCTTTGCGCTGGTCGACGTCGATACGCCCCAATTCCACACCGTGGCCACGGGCGTCACCATCCCCGCCCTGGCCTTCGTGGCCTACCAGATGATGTTCGCCATCATCACACCTGCCCTGCTTACCGGGGCGACGGCCGGGCGTCTGAAGTTCGCCGGCTGGACCGTGTTCCTGGTGGTCTTCTCGATTGCGGTGTACCCGCAGGTTGCGCGCTGGCTCTGGCACCCCAAGGGATGGCTGGCACAGCTGGGAGCCCAGGACTGGGCCGGAGGACTCGTTGTACATGCCTCCGCAGGAGCTGCGGCGGCGGCCGTCCTCCTGATTGTGGGGCGCCGCCGGGGATGGCCGAACCTCCGGACCTCGCCGAACAACCTCCCACTCATGCTGGTAGGCGGTGGGATCCTGTGGTTCGGCTGGTTCGGGTTCAACGCCGGAGACGGTCTGCAGGCCAACGCCATCGCCGCCCAGGCGCTGCTGAATACCCACGTGGCAGGCAGCGCCGCTATGGTTACCTGGCTCATCGTCGAACGCCTGACCAGCGGTCACTCCACGCTGGTAGGTGCGGTGTCCGGTGCCGTTGCCGGCCTGGCCACCATCACACCCTCCGCCGGCTACGTAAGTACGGGCTCGGCGCTGCTGATCGGGCTGATCGCCGGCTGCGTGTGCTGCTTCGCGGTCCGGCTGAAGCACCTGCTGCGTTACGACGACGCCCTGGACGTGATCGCAGTCCATTTCGTTGGGGGCCTTCTCGGCTCATTCCTGGTGGGATTCTTCGCGGACAGCAGCGTGAACCCGGTCAGTGCGGACGGGCTGTTCGCCGGCGGCGGCGGAATCCTGCTGTGGCACCAGGTGGTGGCAATCGTCTGCGTAGTGGTGTTTTCCTTCGTGATCAGCTGGCTGGCAGCCGCCCTGATCAACAGGACCCTGGGGCTGCGTGAACCCGGGCCGGAACAGGATTCCCTGGACAAGGCGCAGCAGGGCCAATCTGCCTATTCGCTCGGCGGGATCACAGCCCACCCGACAACCAGCGGGCGCGGGGCCGGCGCGCCGCCGCTCGCGGCCCAGCCCGGTGAAACGTGGCACGTTATTAGCGCGGTCGTCAACACCGAACGGCTTGACGGGCTGCGCGACGCCCTGCTGATGGCCGGGGCCAGGAGCATGGAACTCACGGAGACCACCGTCTATACCGGCCGCGTCCGCACCGAGGTTTTCCGCTCCGACGTGCGGAAACTGGATTTCGAGGACCGAATGCGGGTGTACGCCGCGGTCGACGACGAGCATGAAGAAGCGGTAGCCGCTGTGCTCCGGCGCTTCGGGGCTGAACCGGAGTCCTTCCACCGGCTTGAAATCAGCCCGTAGCCACCCCCGCCGGAACAGCTCCCTGCGCCGCTGCGGCAACCCAGGGAACTGTTCCGTGCAGGGGCCCTAGCCGCGGTGCAGCGCCACCGGTTCTGCCAGCAGGGCGCTGAGGGACTCATCCAGGTCCTGCTTGGCCGCCCCGCGGGAGTGCCGGGCGAGGTCCTCTTCGGAGGCCCACTGTTCGGTCAGGACGATCCGGTCTTCGGACTCCTCGGTGATTTCATAGCGGAGGCAGCCGGGTTCGGCCTGGACCTGCTCGATTGCGATCTCCAGGGCCAGCTTGACCCGGAAGAACTCTCCGGGGTTGGGAACTAATACGGCTGTCAGGTCTACGGGTGCGCTCATTTACCCAACTCTAGGCGAACCGGCGGCCGGGGGAGCGGTCAGTGCCCGCGGTGGTCCTGAGGGGTGAGGCGGGGCCCGTAAGCCTGTTTCCGGAAACCGGTGAGGACGATCAACCGCACCACCCGCTGGCGGTGTCCGCGCCACGGTTCAAGCAGCGCCAGCATGCCGGCGTCGTCCGTCCGCTTGCCGGTGAGGGCCGCACCCACGTAGGCGGCGAGGTGGAAGTCGCCCACGGAGACGTGATCCGGCGAACCATGGGTACGCTGCAGGATCTCCGCCGCGGACCATGGGCCGATGCCGGGCAGGGACTGGAGCTTGGCGCTCACCCCGTCTCCCAGCGGTTCGGCGGCCAGGCGCTCAAGGCCCGACGCCGAGGCACTGGCACGCAGGATGGTGCGGGAACGGTGCGAATCGACTCCGGCGCGGTGCCAGTCCCAGCTGGGGATGCGCCGCCAGCCGGCGGCGTCGGGAGGAAGCATCAAGCCGGGCGGAACCGGCCCGGGTGCCGGTTCGCCGAACCGCCGAACCAGGTAGCGCCAGGCATGGACTGCCTCCATCTGTGTCACCTTCTGGCCCAGCACCACCGGTATCAGGGTCTGCAGGATCCTTCCGGTACTGGGCAGCCGCAGGCCGGGATGGTGGCGGCGGGCATCGCGGATTCCGGCAGGCAGGGTAGCAAGGAAGGAAGGGTCGTCGAAGGAGGACCAGTCGTCCTGTTCACCGAGCAGCGCAGGGACGGAAGCCAGTGCTTCATCTGCGCCCGGGCCCCAGGCCTGGGCGGAGACCCGGGCGGGGGAGCGCAGTGCCCCAGCGTGCTGCCGCAGCCAGAGCGTAGCCGGACCGGCGGCGGTGCGGAAAGCCAGCCAGGCTCCGGCTGGGGAGACCTGCACGGTGGGGTCGGAGGCACCCAGCGCCACGGTCCTCAGGGTGCCGGCGATTTCCAGCGGACGGGAGGATTCAAACTCCCTGCGCAGGCAGGCCGATCCGGAAGACATGCCACCATGCTCGCACGTCCGGAGTGAACTTCTGTCCCAAAACAGGGCAGGCAGTAAGCAAGTTTGCTACGCCGTGTTCAGCACGGCCTGTTCCTGCGCGGCACAGCCAGTAACGTGGTGCCCATGAAGTATGCCAACACTGTCCTGGACCTGATCGGCAACACCCCGCTGGTGAAACTCCACCACGTCACCGAAGGCATACAAGCCACGGTGCTGGTGAAGCTGGAGTACCTCAACCCCGGCGGATCCATTAAGGACCGCATCGCCGTGAAGATGATCGAAGCGGCCGAGGCGGAAGGCAAACTCCGCCCGGGCGGGACGGTAGTTGAACCGACCAGCGGCAACACCGGCGTCGGCCTGGCGCTGGTGGCCCAGCAGAAGGGCTACAGCTGCATCTTCGTCACTCCGGACAAGGTTGGTATTGAAAAGCGGGACGTCCTGCGAGCCTACGGTGCCGAGGTAGTGGTGACGCCCACCGCCGTCGCTCCGGAAAGTCCCGAGTCCTACTATGGTGTCTCCGACCGCCTGGTGCGGGAGATCGACGGCGCCTACAAGCCGGACCAGTTCTCCAACCCGGCGGCCCCGGCCAGCCACTACGAGTCCACCGGCCCCGAAATCTGGAAGGACACCGAGGGCAGGATCACCCACTTCGTCGCGGGTGCAGGCACCGGCGGAACCATCACCGGCACCGGCCGCTACCTGAAGGAAGTCTCTGCGGACCGGGCTTCCGGCCCGGTTCGGATCATCGCCGCGGATCCGGACGGATCGGTGTACTCCGGCGGCACCGGACGCCCGTACTTCGTCGAGGGCGTGGGCGAGGACATGTGGCCGGGCAACTACGACCCCTCCGTTCCTGACGAGGTCATTGCCGTCAACGACGCCGAGTCCTTTGCCATGACCCGCCGCCTGGCCCGCGAAGAAGGCCTGCTGGTGGGAGGCTCCTCCGGCATGGCCGTAGTCGCCGCGCTGCGCGCAGCCAAGGACCTGGGGCCCGACGACGTCATGGTGGTCCTGCTGCCGGACAGCGGCCGCGGCTACATCGGCAAGATCTTCAACGACGGCTGGATGAAGTCCCACGGTTTCCTGGCCGAGACGGACCAGGACGCCACCGTTGCGGACGTGCTTGCCTCCCGTGGCGGCGAAGCAGCCCCGTACGTGCCCAAGTCCGCCACCGTACTGGAGGCCGTCGAACTGCTGGCCCGGCACGGCAGTGCACTTCCGGTGCTTGCCCACGAACCCCCCGCGGTGCTCGGCGAAGTCCACGGTTCGGTGGACGAGCGCTCGCTGACAGAGAAGCTCTTCCGCGGCGAAGCCAAGCCAACAGATCCCGTCAGCGACCACCTCTCGGCCAAGCTCCCGCAGATCGGTGCGGCTGAATCCGTGTCCGCCGCCATGGAACGCCTGGCGGATGCTGACACGCTGCTGGTCGCCTCCCGCGGAGGCTGGCACGGCATCCTGACCCGCCGAGACCTGCTCTCCTACCTCAGCGCCTAGGCCCGGCCCGCGGCACAAATCCCGACCGCCGGCCAGCCGGCACAGGAGGAACAAACCATGACTGAAGGCTTCAACACCCGCGCTATCCACGCCGGGCAGGCACCGGACCCCACCACCGGCGCCGTCATTCCGCCGCTTTACCAAAGCACCACCTACGCGCAGGACGGTATTGGCGGCCTGCGCAACGGCTACGAGTACGGCCGCGGCACCAACCCCACGCGGGATTCGCTGCAGGCGCAGCTGGCAGCCCTTGAAGGCGGACGCCACGCCTTCTCCTTCAGCTCTGGGCTGGCGGCCGAGGACGCCCTGATCCGCGCCCTGCTCGCACCCGGGGACCACATTGTCCTGGGCAACGATGCGTACGGCGGAACCTACCGGCTGATCAACCGGGTGCTCTCGGCCTGGGGCATCACCAACGCAGCCGTGGACATGTCCAACACCGCTGCCCTGGAAGCGGCCATCGCCGCCGGGAACACGAAAATCGTGTGGCTGGAAACGCCGTCGAACCCCATGATGAAGATTTCGGACATCGCCGCAGTCGCGCAGGCGGCCCACAGCGCCGGCGCCCTGCTGGTGGTGGACAACACCTTCGCTTCCCCGTACCTGCAGCAGCCGCTCGCCTTCGGCGCGGACATCGTGGTGCATTCGACCACCAAGTACATTGGCGGCCACTCGGATGCGGTGGGCGGTGCGGTGATCCTGAACGACGACGCCGCCGCTGAAAAGATCGGTTTCATCCAGTACGCCGTGGGTGCCGTTTCGGCTCCCATGGAAGCCTGGCTCACCACCCGCGGGCTCAAGACCCTTGGAGTGCGCATGGACCGGCACTCCTCCAACGCCATGGCCGTGGCCCGATGGCTGAAGGAGCAGCCCGCCGTCGAGTCGGTGCTCTATCCGGGGCTGGACGAGCATCCCGGCCATGAGCTCGCCAAGGCACAGATGAAGGACTTCGGCGGCATGGTCTCCGTGAGCTTCAAGGGCGGGGAAGCCGCAGCCCGCAAGGTGGCGGAGTCAACGAAGGTGTTCACGCTGGCCGAATCGCTTGGCGGAGTTGAATCCCTGATGAACTACCCCTCGGAAATGACCCATGCCTCCGTAAAGGGCACAGAACTGGCCGTGCCGGAAAACCTGCTGCGGCTCTCGGTGGGAATCGAGGACGTTGAGGACCTCATTGCGGACCTGGACCAGGCGCTGAAGCAGCTCTGATTCCGCCGTCTGGCGGTGCACCTAGCGGCGTCCCGCCAGACGGCGCCGCCGGACCCGGGGGTCCGTCACTGCGTAGAAGCGGCTGCTTTGCGGCAGCCACAGCAGCACCGCGCAGGCCAGCAGCAGGGCGCCGAGGGCCATCAGCGACGGGCCGCGGAACAGCAGGGGAACGCCGGCGATGAGAGCCAGGGTGGTCAGGGTTTCCCGGCTGCTCCGCTTTCCCCGGCGAAGCCGCAGGGAGTAGAAGGCGGTAAGGGCACCGAGGGCGATCCCCAGGATTCCCAGCGTCAGCAGGCCCTGGGAATCCTGCCGCTGTGTCTGGGCGGTCAACAGGAAGGATGCGCCGGCCAGGATCAGGACGACGGCGGCAATCAGCCAGGCCGCCGTGGCCAGCCGCATCGCTGCGGGCATCGGGGTCCGGGGATGTGTCTTGCTCACGCTGGGTCTCCTTAGTGGGATCCGCCTGCAGCCACCGCAGGTATCCCGTCCACTGACTACGGTAGCGGCAGCCGCGGCCCCGCGGTTTGAACATGACGGACGCCACGGTAAGTCCGTCCGCCTGATTGCGGGACACCAGCGGCAAAATCGCCTCCTTCCCCCGTCAGCGCCGGGGCAGGCGGGTAGAGTGTGCCTCGCTCGCCTGCTCGCCAAAACGGCGGCAGCACAGGAGGGAAGCAGATGGCGCAGGGACTGCGTTCTCGGACCGCGGCGGCGGCCCTGGTGCTCGGTGCTGCTGCGCTTTGCGCCGGACTGCTGGCCCTCGCCATGGTGCTTGCGCCGCGGGACGGCATCGACTTCCGGGTCTACGTGGCCGGCGGACAAACGGTCCTGAAAGCCAGCGGCGAACTGTATTCGGTGGGCATACCCAACCCTCCCAATCCCTCCCTGATGTTCACGTACCCTCCGGCAGCCGCCCTGCTGTTCGCGGTCCTTGCGCCCTTCGGGGACTCCATCGGCTTCAACATTTTCCTCGGCTTCTCCCTGGCCCTGACCGCACTGACTGCCCTGTGGCTCGTGGCGCACTTCAGCGGCACGGGCCTGCGGGCGGTCCTGAAGGGGTTCTGGCTCCGGCCCGCAGCCATCGTTGCCTTTGGCCTTGTGACTGCCCTCGGGCCGTGGCGGGACACCCTGGCCCTTGGACAGGTGAACATCATCCTGTTCGCAATGGTCATGGTCGATTTCCTGAACCGCAGCGAGCAGTGGCCCCGGGGCCTGCTCACCGGCGTGGCCGCCGGACTGAAACTTACCCCGCTGGCCTTCGCGTTCTATTACCTGGTCCGCGGAGACTGGCGTGGCCTGCGGAACATGGCCTTCGGTTTCCTTGCCACCTTCGGACTCGGGTTCCTGATCCTGCCCCGGGAGTCGAAGACCTACTGGGGCGAACTGCTCCCGGACACCTCGCGGGTTGGCGGGGGAGCGTACGTTGACAACCTCTCCTTCCGCGGCGCGCTGCTGCACTTCGCCGGACCCGATGCGGACGTCACCGTTCCCTGGCTGCTGCTGTGCCTCGCCGCAGCGGCAGCCGCCGCGGTCATCATTCGGCTGGCGGCACGTGCAGGAGCGGACCTGCTGGCACTGTCCGCCGCAGCGCTGCTGATGCTGCTCGCCTCGCCGGTCTCCTGGCCCCACCACTGGGTATGGGTGGCGCTCTTCCTGCCGCTGGTCGCTGCGGGGACCTGGCGACTGCCACGGCGCCGCCGGGCCATGCGCGCTACGGGATGGATACTTTTCATGGCCACGGCCGCGGCCTTCTACCTGACGCCCAAGGGAATCGGGGGCCTGCTGGGTGCAGGGGACCTCGATTCCCAAACCCCCGAACTGTGGCTGATGGCGTCCAGCGCCGGAGTCTTCTGCGGCGCAGCCATGCTCGCCTGGTTCGTTCTACTGCTGTGGCCGGACCGGCCACGCCGGTGGTGGCGCGCCGCACCGGTCTCCGGCGATATCCAGGTTCCGCGCCCCTAGACTGTTGCCCATGACTTCCGGATCCCTCCTGGCCATCTGCCGCGTGCACGCCCTGCGGCCCACCTCCGATGCGGTTGGCGTCAGCGCGATCGACAAGCGTGCCGTCGAGGGTCCGGTCAAGGTCTATGCCCTGGGCCTGACCGGTGACGTGCAGGCCGACCGCAGGCACCACGGCGGTGAGTCCAAAGCCGTGTATGCCTACTCGCAGGAGGACGCGGACTGGTGGGCTGCCGAACTCGGCGAGTCCGTGCCGCCTGGCCGTTTCGGCGAAAACCTCCGAGTAGCAGGGATTGACGCGTCCCATGCAGTGATAGGGGAGCAGTGGCGGATCGGCACGGACGTGGTGCTGGAAGTGACCTGCCCGCGCACCCCCTGCCGCAACTTCGCCCAGTACATGGGCCAGCCACGGTGGGTGGCACGGTTCGCCGCCGCGGGACGGCTGGGAACCTACCTGCGCGTTGTTTCCCGCGGCTCGATCCAGTCCGGAGACAGCGTGGAAGTTATCTCCCGTCCGGATCACGGCGTGACCGTGGCGGACGTGTTCCAGGGGCTCTCGCCGGAACAGCATTACCGCCTGTCGGAGGCTGGGGAAGCGGGAACGTACCTGTCCCCGGAGATCCGCAAGGTGCTGCGCCGCAAGCCGGCCGCGCAGGAAGCGCCGGCAGGCGCAGTCTAGGGCACTGTGCCGGACCTCACGGCGTTACGGGGTGGGTAAGCGGCTCCCATGCCGTACACTTGAGTAATCCCCCACTCCGGTATTCCCTGATTTCCCTGCGGACTGAGAGTCCATTGCAGGTACGTTGTGTTGGGGCCCGCATGAAACATGCGGGCAGATTCATCTCCTGGGAGCGCCGGCAAAGAAATCGTCACACCGAGCCGCGGTCGCAACCCAGTGATACTGGCCCACAGCTGTGACGGAGAGTCCTGCCTGGGATTGCAACAGTGCCCGGACTTATGTACTCGTAGCCGCTCGAACCGGCTGCCCGGCCCCACTGATGAGGAATACCCTTGCCTGAGAACACCCAAGAAATTGTCGAAGAAAACACTGCCGCAGAAGCTGTAGAAGCTGAGGTCCTGTTCTCCGATTTCAACCTGGATGCCCGCATCCTCGCCGCGCTGACCGACGTCGGCTACAAGAACCCTTCGCCTATCCAGGCTGCCACCATCCCCGTCCTGCTTGAAGGCCGCGACGTCGTAGGCCTGGCCCAGACCGGCACCGGCAAGACCGCCGCCTTTGCTGTTCCCGCCCTGTCCCGCATGGCGGAGCTGGCCGAGGTCAACGGACCCACCAAGGACACCCAGATCCTCGTGCTGGCTCCGACCCGTGAACTCGCCCTGCAGGTAGCCGAGGCCTTCACCTCCTACGCCGTGCACATGGATGACTTCACCGTGCTGCCCGTCTACGGCGGTTCCCCCTACGGCCCCCAGCTCGCCGGCCTCCGCCGCGGTGCGCAGGTTGTTGTTGGAACCCCGGGCCGCGTCATCGACCACATTTCCAAGGGTTCGCTGGACCTGTCCAACCTGCAGTACCTCGTCCTGGACGAAGCCGACGAAATGCTGCGCATGGGCTTCGCCGAAGACGTTGAGCAGATCCTCTCCAGCACCCCGGATGAGAAGCAGGTTGCCCTCTTCTCCGCCACCATGCCCGGTGCCATCCGCAAGATCGCCAAGAAGTACCTGAACGATCCGGCAGAAATCACCGTCAAGTCCAAGACCACCACCGGCGCCAACACCCGCCAGCGCTACGTGCAGGTCATGGGTCCGCACAAGCTCGACGCAATGTCCCGCATCCTCGAGACCGAAGACTTCGACGGCGTCATCGCCTTCGTGCGCACCAAGATGGCCACCGAGGACCTGGCGGACAAGCTGAAGTCCCGCGGCTACAAGGCAGCAGCGATCAACGGCGACATCCCGCAGCAGCAGCGTGAGCGCACCGTCGAGGCGCTTCGCGAGGGCAAGATCGACATCCTCGTTGCCACCGACGTCGCAGCACGCGGCCTGGATGTTGAGCGCATCAGCCACGTCTTCAACTACGACATCCCGCACGACACCGAGTCCTACGTGCACCGCATCGGCCGTACCGGCCGCGCAGGCCGCACGGGCGACGCGATCCTGTTCATGACCCCGCGCGAGAAGTACCTGCTGCGCGCCATCGAGAAGGCAACGCGCCAGCCCGTTGAGCACATGCAGCTGCCCGGTGTTGACGTTGTCAACGCCAAGCGCCTGGCCAAGTTCTCCGAGCGCATCACCGAGACCCGCAACTCCGAAGACCTCTCCGTCTTCCGTGAGCTGGTCACCAAGTACATCGCCGAGAATGACGTTCCCGCCGAGGAAATCGCCGCCGCGCTGGCCGTCATGGCCCAGGGCGGACGCCCGTTGCTGATGGAAGAAATCCCGCAGGCACCGGCCCGCCAGCGCGAGCGTGCCGAAGGCCGCAACGACGGCTTCGGCTCGCGCGGCCCGACGCGCCCGCTGACCGAAGGCAACGCAACGTACCGCATCGCCGTCGGCCGCCGCCAGCGCGTGATGCCGGGCTCGATCGTCGGTGCCATCGCGAATGAGGGCGGCCTGTCCTCCTCGCAGATCGGCGGCATTGACATCCGCGCCGACCACACCCTCGTGGAACTTCCCGCGGACCTGTCCAAGGACCAGCTGCGTGCACTGTCCCGCACCCGGATCGGCGGCGAACTGATCCACCTGGAACTGGACAAGGGACGCCGTCCGGCCCGTGAAGGCGGCTCCTACGACCGCGCCGACCGCGGCTTCAAGAAGGACTTCAAGAAGCGCGACGGCGAGCGGTCCTTCGGTGACCGCGGCTCGGACCGCCCGTACAAGAAGAAGTTCGACGGCGACCGCAGCTTCGGCAAGCCGGCCGGTGCCGGTGCCCGCAAGCCGCGTTTCCGCGACTAGGAGTTAGCAGCAGGCTGGGCGTCCTTCGGGGCGCCCTTCCTGCGTTTAACGGCGGTTGGCTGCGCGGCTTGAGTTGATGCCCGCCGATTCAGACGCGTCCAGGGGGCGGGCGCGGCGGCCGCGGAACCGGTGGAAGAACCAGACGGCGGGTCCCAGCACAGGGAAGCCAAGGATGCCCAGCAGGCACAGGAACCGTATGCCCGGTGCGAGGTTCTTCTGCCGGGACAAGGAAATGACGGCGGTGACGGCCAGGAGCAGCATGATGATGCCTGCGGCTGGGACCATGAACTCCCAGTACATGGGAACAACAGGGTTGGCGCCTTGGTCGATGGGGTGCCTCCCGGGGCAGTCGGGTCCCTTCTTGGGATGTAACCTGTCAGTCTGCCACAGCCTGATCCCGGTTCAGCGCATCCCGGGCCTCCCGGACCTCCTGCCGGAGCTGGAGCACGCCCGAGGCGATGGCCGCCAGGTCCCGCAGGGTGCTCTCCTGCTCTCCGGTGAGACTCCGTGCGTCCCGGTCCATGACGCACAGGGTTCCCAGCGCGAGGCCCTCCGCATTGCGCAGCGGTACGCCGGCGTAGAAACCGAACCCGGGTGAGGCCGCAACCAGCGGGTCATCCGAGGTGCGCGGATCCTTCTGGACATCATCAATGATGAAGGGCGCGTCTTCGCGCACCGTCGCCGGGCAGAGGGACTTCGCCGAATCAGCCGAACCGCGTTGAGTTCCGCTTCCGGATACCGTCCACACCCGGTCCCCGCCCACAATCGAGACGGCTGCTACCGGAACGTCCAGCACCCGGGCGGTAACGGCGGTAATGCGGTCAAGCAGCGGATCGGGTCCGTCTTCCGACTCCGCGCCGAGTTCTTCCGCAGCACGGATCCGCTCAGGGTCTGCCGCAGTGCTGCGCCGGCCGCGGCCGGCCGTGGCAAGTTCCATCATGGCTTCGGATACTTCGTGCGCGGAGGGGCGCTCATCCACGTCCGGCGCCGTCATCGCCGCCAGGACAGCGCTCCATCCGGGGCCCAGCGAATCCGGGATCACCGGCCCGCGGAACAGGCGGGCCAGGGCGCTTTCAACGGCCATGCCCGGGAAAGCCCGTTCACCGGTCAGGCAGCGCAGCAGCACCAGGCCCAGCGAATACACGTCGCTGTGCGGCCCGGCGGGTTCTGAGCGGACCTGCTCGGGGCTCATGAACCCAGCCGTGCCCGTGAACTCGTCGGCCTGGGGCATTGGGTCTCCGGCCATCTGCGCCACACCGAAATCGGTCAGTTTGGCCCGCAGCCGGGATTCGTCTTCCCGGTAGTCGAAGAGAAGGATGTTGGCGGGCTTAATGTCGCGGTGGATGATGCCGGCCCGGTGGATGTAGTCCAAGCCGATCGCGACGTCGTAACCAAGCAGTGAGACCTGCCGTGCCGGCAGCTTGCCGCCCGCAAGGCGGCGGCTGAGGTCAGGGCCCTGGACGAGTTCCATGGCCAGCCACACAATCGAGGTGCCGGACGGCGAAACCTCGGTGCCGGCGTCGAACAATGTGATCAGGCTGTGGTGGTTCAGCTGCGATAGCACCTTGGCCTCGGCTTCGTCCCGGCGGCGTTCCTCGTCCGTCCGGGCGCGGGAAGCGATGAGTTTCACGGCGACATCGCGGCCCAGAAGCTCGTCGACCGCCCGGTGCACTGCCCCCATGGAACCAGCGCCGATTCTTTCCTGCAGGCGGTACCTGCCGCCCACTACTGTTCCTGGACCCATGTGCCTTGGCATCCGCGCACTCCTGTAAGAATCATCCTGCCGGCGGGGAGGCAGCGGCGGTGCGGAAACCCAGTTGTTTCCTGGCCTAAGTCTAAGTCCCTGGCGCCGTCCATCGAACGCGTGACAGGCCGCTGACGTGCAGCGAAAGTGTCTTCGGTCACAGAAGCGGGGTTTGGCCCGAATCGATTTCGTGATGCGGAGAAAGTACTGGTAGAGTCTTATGTCGTTGCCCCGGTAAGGGGCGATGCCCCGATAGCTCAGTGGTAGAGCGCCATCTTGGTAAGATGGAGGTCCCGGGATCGATTCCCGGTCGGGGCTCTCAATGGGAGGGTCCGCGTTTGTAAGCCTGTTGTCCAACATGGGGCGAAGCACGCGGGCTTGACTCATTTATGGCGGTGTAGCTCAGTTGGTTAGAGCGCACGACTCATAATCGTGAGGTCGGGAGATCGAGCCTCCCCACCGCTACAGAGTAAACCCCCCGGGATCCACGAGATTCCGGGGGTTTTCTGCTTTCCCGGACACTGTGGAGAGTGGTTGTGACACGCGGTCCCCCACGGGGGCCGAACGGGGGCGGCTTGTAGGATCACAGGGAGAGCCCCGTCCTAAGTCAATCGCCCGAGCACGGAACGAAAGATGCAGACCCCATGACAGAGAACAACCCTGCCGCCAACGATCAGGCATTGCCGACCAGGCGCGCCCGGCGGGCAGCGCAAAACCGTGATCTGTCCGGCGCTCCGGACGGTGCCGAACGGAGCACCAGCCAGACTGGCGGGGTCCGGGAGCCGGGCAACTCCGGCCAGGCGGCAGGGGAGCAGAATGACACCCTTCCGTCCCGACGCCGTGCCCGTGCCGAACGGCGTTCCTGGGGGAGTGTTCCGGCAGGGGAGGCGTCCGAGTCCGCGAGTGGGTCTTCACCGGCTCCCGCTCCAGGGGCGGTGCTCGAAGAGTCTGCCCCGGATGAAGGGAACGACGGCGGAGAGCCGGTTCCTGCGCCGGTGGCAGACGAGGCGGCAGACAGGCCGGAGCCCCTGACAGAACCGGATGCTTTGACGGAACCGGGTGCGGTGCCGGAGCCGGATCCCCTGACGGAACCTGATGCGGTGCCGGGGCGGAATACGGCGCCCGGACCGGAAACGGAACGCGATGTCGAACGCGCTGCTGATCACGAACCTGAACATGCTCCTGAAGCCGGGACCGCTCCTGACGTTGGGCAAGCTCCTGGACCCGAACATGCTCCTGAAGCTGAGCCAGCTCCCGAAGCTGAGCCTGCCTCCGACTCCGGGCCCGCCCGCGAACCCGAATCCGAAACCGAGCCGGTCTCCGCACCCGCGAACACCGTCCACGCAGCGCCTGCGGCCGCGCCGGAGCATGGGGTCCACCCGGCCCCTGAGCCTCTCCCTGGGCCGGGCGGGGGCGCCGATGGCCAGCCGCTCGCCGTCGCACTTCCCGAACTTCCGGCAGCACCGCCTGCCGGCCCACAGCAGGAGATGGAAATCACCGACCGCGAAGCCGCTGAAACCCCGGCTGGCCCTCCCGCCGGCCTCCCGCTGGAACCAGCCCACATGCCGGTCGATCTGCGTGAACGCACCCGGGCCGCGGTGCGCGGCGAGCCCAACGACGTACGCCGGGCAACGTTCCTCGACACGCAGACTGCCAAGATCCCGGCTGCCCGCGGGTTCCGCGGTTTCCTGGCGTCCCTGGGCATCCGGATAGCGCCGTCCGCGCGGGAGCTCGAGGAACGCCGGGACACCCGGATCGTGAGCCAGCACTGGCCCGGCCCGCGGACCATCTCCGTGGTGAACGGCAAGGGCGGCGCGAACAAGACCCCCACCACGGTGATGCTCGCGGCCATCTTTGCCCGCAACGGCGGAGGTCCCGTCCTGGCCTGGGACAACAATGAGACCCGAGGTACCCTCGGCTGGCGGACCGAGCAGGCCCAGCACGATGCCACGGTCATGGACCTGCTTCCGGAAACCGGGCTGCTGCAGTCCCCGGCAGCCCAGTCGGCCATGCTGGCCAAGTTCGTCCATCACCAGACGGATGACAAGTACGACGTACTGCGTTCCAACCCGAATGTCCTGGCCTCGGAACAGAAGGTCACCAAGGCTGACTTCGACGCGCTGCACTCCGTGGCATCCAAATACTTCCGCCTGAATGTGGTGGACTCCGGCAATGACGAAAGCGCCGAGCGGTGGCTGCGCATGATCGACCACACCGACCAGCTGGTCATCGCCACCACCACGGTCGAGGAACATGCCGAGGCAGGCGCGCTGCTGCTTGAAGCGCTGCAGGAACGAGGCGGAAAGTACGCGGAGCTGGCGCGCGGCGCCGTCGTTATTGTTTCCCAGGCTGACCGCAACGGCACCGAAGCGCAGGCACGGAGGGTGGCCGAGGCCTTCAAAGTGCTGGCGCGGGCCGCGGTAACAATTCCGTATGACCCGGCGCTGGTCAAGGGACAGATCCGCTACGCCTCCCTCCGGCCCGCCACCCAGCGCGCCTGGCTGCGGGCGGCGGCAGCCGTAGCCGGAGGTCTGTAGAAAGATCAGCTTGCTTATCTTTGCCGTTGTTTCCTAGGGTAGAGGGCAGAGGCGGCTCAGACCGGGCCGCCAGACCACGAACGGAGGCAAAATGTCAGCACATGATATTTCCGGCAAGAAGGTCGCTTTCCTGCTCACGGACGGCGTAGAGCAGGTCGAACTCACCAGCCCCTGGGAAGCCGTAAAGGAAGCCGGCGGATCGCCGGTCCTGGTTTCGCCGTCCAGCGGGAGCATCCAGGGCTTCAACGGTTTGGACAAGGGTGACACCTTCTCCGTGGACCTGGATGTGGCGGATGCCAAGGCGTCGGATTTCGATGCGCTGGTCCTGCCCGGCGGTGTTGTCAACGCCGACTACCTGCGCGTGAACAAGGACGCCCAGCGTTTTGCCCGGGACTTCTTCGAAGCAGGCAAGCCTGTAGCAGCGATCTGCCACGGACCGTGGCTCCTGATCGACGCCGAGGTAGTTAAGGGCCGGGACCTGACGTCCTTCCACACCCTCGCCACCGACCTGCGCAACGCGGGTGCCAACTGGAGTGACGAAGAGGTAGTGGTGGACCAGGGACTGGTTACCAGCCGCACGCCCGACGACCTTGAGGCATTCAACGCCAAGGTGGTCGAAGAGATCTCCGAAGGGCAGCACGCCGGGCAGCACGCCTGACGTTTCCCCTTTCCCGCTCCGCCCCGGAAGCCAGCAGGCATCCGGGGCGGAGTGCTGTCTGCAGCGATTCTGTGCGTGTTGACCCGGCGGTTTGGATGAGATGACCCGGTTCTCCCGGCCCAAAGTACCTAGGGTGGGGGAAGCCGTGGAGTCTGACGCAGATTCGAACCAAGGGGGAATTCATCCGTGACCAGCAGCGACACGACGCCGGAGGTCCAGCGGCCGCTCGAGGGAATCCTGGTGGCTGACTTCTCCCGGGTCCTTGCCGGTCCGCTGTGCACCATGACCCTGGCGGACCTCGGAGCCCGCGTCATCAAGGTTGAACGTCCGGGAACCGGGGATGACACACGCAGCTGGGGGCCGCCCTTCTCCGGTACCGGTGCCACGTACTTCGAAGCAGTGAACCGGAACAAGGAATCGGTCTGCCTTGACCTGGCGGACGCGCAGGGCATCCAGCTCGCGCGGGAACTGGCCCTGCGCGCGGACGTGCTGGTGGAAAACTTCAAGCCCGGGGGACTCGGCAAACTGGGCCTGGGCTACGCAGACCTGAGCAAAGCGAACCCCGGCCTCGTGTACGCGTCAATCTCCGGCTTCGGCGACGGGGGCGGCCGTGACCTGCCGGGCTACGACTTTGTGGTCCAGGCCCTGGGCGGACTCATGAGCGTCACGGGAGAGCCCGGCGGAACGCCCATGAAAGCCGGGGTGGCCCTGGTGGATGTGCTCACCGCCAAGGACGCCGCGACGGCGGTGCTCGCGGCACTGCTTTCCCGCCGCGTGACCGGCCGGGGGACCCACGTCCGGCTCAACCTGCTCTCCAGCCTGCAGGGAGCGCTGGCCAACCAGGCGCAGGCCTTCCTGGGAGCCGGCGTGGTTCCGGCCCGGATGGGCAACGCCCATCCCTCGATAGTTCCGTATCAGCTGCTGGACTGCGCTGACGTCCCGCTGGCGGTGGCGTGCGGCAACGACCTGCAGTTCGCCCGGCTGGCCCGCGAACTGGGTGCTCCCGGCCTGGCCCAGGATGAACGGTTCGCCACCAACAGTGCCCGGGTGCAGCACCGGGAAGAACTGATTCCCCTGCTGGAAAAGTACCTCGCCGCCGCGCCGGCCGCGCACTGGCAGGAACGCCTCAACCGGGCAGGAGTGCCTGCAGGCAGAGTTGCCGGCATCGACGAGGGGATCGCGTACGCCGAGTCGCTCGGCCTGGACCCGGTGCTTGAACTGACGGATGCCGACGGCGCTCCGGCCGGGCGGCAGATCCGCCACCCTGCCCAGTGGGAACCTGCCCTGGCTCCGCGGACGGATGCTCCGCCCAGGCTCGGACAGCACACGGAAGGCGTCCTGAAATGGCTGCAGGAACCGGCGCCCGGACGTACGGATACCCGCGGCTACCCCTGGCGCTGACGCAGCTCCAGCCACAGCGGGGCGAAGACATCCGGGTCATCCAGGTCAACGCCGAGCAGGGACGAGGCGAGTGCCATCCGGTGCCGGAGGGAATTGCGGTGGATGCCCAGGGCCCGCGACGCGTTTTCCCAGTGGCCCCGGTGACGCAGGTATTCGGTGACGGTACCCAGCAGGTCGGCGCGGGCATAAGCAGCCAGGGTTTGCACCCACACCTGTGCTGCGGCGCTGGCGGGTGCGGCCAGTCCCGCAAGGGTTCCGGCCGGTGCCTGGTCCAGCGCCCGCCGGAGTCCGGCCAGGACCCCCGGCACCTCGGAGAGGGTGAGCGGATCACTGACGGCGCCGGCGCCGTCCGGGGCTGGTGGTGCAGGGAAAGCCTCCGTGCGGGGAAGCTGGCTTTCGCTTTCCGGCAGCAGGACGTAGAGCACCCCGTCCCGTTCGTGGCGGAGGGTGCAGTGTGAAACCGTCTCAGGGACCGGCTGCACACCGGGCGCCGGCACAAGGGCCGGTGCCGCGGCCACCAGTTGTTCAGGGGCCGCAGGCTCTCCGGCCCTCAGCGCCAGGACCCGAACGCGGCGCGGCAGCTCGGGATGTCCCGCATCTTCAGCCAGGATGCGGGCCGCCTCTGTGTGTCCGTGGAGCACCAGCTTGGCAACAGCGGTTTCCAGCACGGCAGCGGCGCTGGACGCTGCCTCCCGCTGCCGGGCCTTCAGCGCCAGGAGCGTGCAGACGGTCATGATGACCTGCCGGTCCGGTGCAGCGAGCTTCCGGCCGGGCCCCACGGCGAGGAAGCCGTGGATCCGCCCGCCGGCGGCGATGGGGTACTCCACCACCGGCTGGCCGTGGAGTTCGAAGGTCGCGGCCGAATGCGTGCCGGCCCGGTTCAGCCGAATGGTCTCCTCACGCAGCAGGGGGAGCAGCGCGCCGGTGCTCTCCGGCCAGTACCGCTCCGGTTCAGCGTCCGAGGGCAGGAACGCCGCCCATCCGCCCAGGGCCTGTGCGAGTCCGCGGATGACGGCGGCGGCGCCCCCGGGGCGCATGGCCGCCTGGGCGAGGGACGTCTGGGTTCCGAGGCTGCCCAGCAGCTCGGCCTCGCCGCTGCGGGCCGAAAGCCGCCAGAAGGAGCGGGACACGTTCTGGAAGGGCACGCCGTCGGGCACTGCCAGCAGGTGGATCTGCGCTTCGTCGCAGGCTTCGGAGAGGAAGTGCGGAACTTCAGAAAGCCAGGGCCCCAGCCCGATACCGAGCGCATGGACTCCCCTGGCGCGCAGCCGGTCTACATAGCGGGCGGTGGCTGCGGGGCTTCCGCCCAGCGGCATGCCCGTGGTGAGCAGCAGTTCCCCGCCGTCCAGGTAGGGCGTGGGGTCCTCCAGTTCCGACACATGGACGCCGGTCAGTTCCCGGGCCGGAAAGGAGCGCCTGTTGACCGGCACCAGATCCGTTCCGAGGACGGCACAAAGCTCAGAAAGGGAAACCATGGGATAAATCATCCGGTATCCCCAGCCCAGTTGGGCCAAATGCTCAATGACGCATGTCGCAGGCCTCCGTAGCGTGTCCTCAAGACCTTGGAGCCTGCCATGCCCAGACCCGGCGAGGGCAGTCTCCACAGCCGTCAACCCGAGAGAGAAGAGCGCCATGAGCAGCACAGCAGTCCCGCCCGCGGAAACCCTGGAACCGGCAGACCTCATCAGCTTCGATTCACTGCTCAACAGTGACGAACTGGCGCTGCGGGCCAAGGTCCGCTCCTTCGTGGACGAGGCGATCCGCCCCAACATCGCCGGCTGGTTCGAAGCCGCCCATTTCCCGCTGGAGATCGTGCCGGAGATGGGAAAGCTCGGACTGCTGGGAATGCACCTGCACGGCTACGGCTGCGCGGGGCGTTCCGCCGTCGAATACGGGCTCGCCGGAGCCGAGCTGGAGGCCGGTGACTCCGGACTGCGCACCTTCGTCTCCGTGCAGGGCTCGCTGGCCATGAGCGCCATCTCCAAGTGGGGGTCCGAGGAGCAGAAGTCACGCTGGCTGCCGGGTATGGCCAAGGGCGAGGAGATCGGCTGCTTCGGGCTGACCGAACCCACCGCGGGCTCCGACCCCTCGGCCATGAAGACCTTCGCGCGGCGGGATGGCGAGGACTGGGTCCTCAACGGGACCAAGCGGTGGATTGGACTCGCCAACGTCGCCTCGGTGGCCGTGATCTGGGCGCAGACCGAGGAGGGTATCCGCGGCTTCGTGGTGCCCACCGGGACTGCCGGGTTCACCGCCGTCCCCATCGAGCCGAAGCTCTCCATGCGTGCCAGCATCCAGTGCGAGATCGAACTCAGTGACGTGCGGCTGCCGGCGCACGCAGTGCTTCCCGGAGCCCGCGGCCTGCGCGGACCGTTCTCCTGCCTCAATGAAGCGCGCTACGGCATCATCTGGGGGTCCATGGGGGCGGCCAGGGACTCCTTCGAAGCCGCCCTGGCCTACTCCAGGGACCGCCTGCAGTTCGACAAGCCGCTGGCGGGTTACCAGCTGACCCAGCAGAAGCTGGTGGACATGGCCCTGGAGATCAACAAAGGATTCCTGCTCGCACTGCACCTGGGCAGGCTCAAGGACGCCGGCACGCTGCAGAACCACCAGATCTCGGTGGGCAAGCTGAACAACGTCCGGGAAGCGATCGCCATCGCCCGTGAAGCCCGGACCATCCTCGGCGGCAACGGAATCACCCTGGACTACTCGCCGCTGCGCCACGCGAACAACCTTGAATCCGTCCGGACGTACGAGGGCACGGACGAGGTGCACACGCTCATCCTCGGCCAGCACCTCACCGGCGTCCCCGCCTTCCGCTAGCCCGGTCCGCCGGTCCACCGAACACAGGAGAAGTCCTTGCCCCACACCATCCCCGCCGCGGCCCTGCGGCAGTTCATCGCAGGCAAATGGGAAGACGGCGACGGCGCCGGGCTGGCCTCGGATAATCCGGCCAGGCCCGGGGAGACCGTGGCTGCCGGACGGCAGGCTACCGCGGAGCAGCTGGAGCGTGCCGTTGCGGCAGCCTCCGCGGCGGCACCGGCGTGGTCGGAGGTCCCCATGCACGAACGCGGGGCGGTCCTGCTGCGTGCAGCCGCGCTGCTGGAAGGCTCTGCCGAGGAACTCGGGCTTGAACTCGCCCGGGAGGAGGGCAAGACCCTGGCCGAGGGCCGGGGAGAGGTAGCCCGCGCCGCGCAGATCCTGCGCTATTACGGCAATGAAGGGGACCGGCCGGCGGGAGAGGTTTTTTCCTCCCCACGACGTGGCGAACAGATCCTGGTGGTCCGCAAACCGCTGGGCGTCGTCGGCGTCGTAACGCCCTTCAACTTCCCCATCGCCATACCGGCCTGGAAGATCGCCCCTGCGCTGGTGTACGGGAACACCGTGGTCTGGAAGCCTGCCAGCACGGTTCCTCTCCTGGCCCAGCGCCTGGCCGAGGTACTGGACGGTGCCGGCCTGCCCAAGGGCGTGCTGAACCTGGTGATGGGGCCGGGCGCGCTGGGGACGGAACTGGTGGAGCACCCGCTGCTGGACGGATTGACATTCACGGGATCCACCGGAGTGGGCCGCCGCCTCGCTGCGGCGGGCGCCGGACGCGGGGTGCCGGTGCAGGCTGAGATGGGCGGCAAGAATGCGGCTGTTGTCCTGGCGGGCGCGGATCTGGACCTGGCTGCCGAGCAGGTGATGTTCGGTGCCTTCCGGTCAACGGGGCAGAAATGCACCGCCACTTCCCGGCTGGTCCTCCAGGATTCGGTGGCGGATGACTTCCTGGCCCGACTGACCTCCCGGCTGCAGGACTGGAGCACCGGGAATCCTGTTAACCCGTCAGTCCAGATGGGACCGCTGGTTTCAGCCTCTGCTGCGGACGGCGTCCGCCGGGGAATCGATGAGGCGCTCGCCGGCGGCGCAACACTGGTGTTCCAGGGCGTCCTGCCCGAAGAAGCCGGCGATGCGTTCATTCCGCCCACCATCCTCGAACTGCCGGCAGGCCAGGCGGATGCCGAGGCGAACCCCGCCTGGACCGATGAATTCTTCGGCCCGGTTCTCGCCGTCCGGAGGGCCGCTGATGCCGCCCAGGCGTTTGAATGGGCAGGACAGGGCGAGTACGGGCTGTCCGCCGCCGTCTTTACCCAGGACGTTACCCGGGTGCTCGAGGCCGTGGAGGGCATCGACGTCGGAATCCTGCATGTGAACTCCGAATCCGCCGGAGCTGATCCCCACGTTCCGTTCGGCGGGGCAAGGAAATCCGCGTACGGGCCGAAGGAACAGGGGCAGTCCGCCAAGGAATTCTTCACCCACACCACCACGGTCTACCTGCGCGGCGGCAACCCTGCCTAGCTCCTGCCGGGGCTCCTAGACAGGTGCGGTACCGTGAACAGGCACCCCTAGCTCCCGGAGGCTCCGCTCAATGACTCACGCCATGTATCTCTGCAGCGGCACGGCGTGGGACGGCGACGGCGCTTTTCTCCGGCTGTTCCAGCCCGGCGGACGGTCCACGCTGAGACTGGATCCAGGAACCCAGCTGCGCTTCCGGGTCCGTTCCGAAGCCGCGCGCTACTGCCTGGGTTTCGAGCTGCTCGGCGAAGAGGGACGCACCGCCCAGCCCTGTCCGGCACAGGCGGCCGCAGAGCGGGGCTACCAGTGCAAGCGGTGCTTCTTCCAGGATGAGGGACGGCTGGTACACAACAGCCACCGCGGCGGTGACGTTCCAGCCGGACTGAAGAATTACCTGGCCCGGCCGCAGTGGCTGTACATCGCCACCTTCGCGGACGGGACCACCAAGGTTGGAACCGCCGCGGACCGGCGGAAGGCCCTGCGCCTCACCGAACAGGGGGCGCTCGCCGCCCGGTACGTGGCCCGCGCCGCCAACGGCCAGCAGGTCCGGGTGCTCGAAGACGAGGTCTCCGGCACCCTCGGCCTGCCACAGGCCGTCCGTTCCGGCCACAAGTGTGCGGCCCTGGCGGCTCCGCTGCCGTATGACGAGCTGGACGCCATTAACGCGACCCACGCCGACGCCGCCCGGGCAGTCCTGTTCAACCTCAACCCCGAGGGCTTCGAGGTAGTGAAGGACACCTGGGAGCGTCCGAAAGCCTTCGGCACGGTCCTGGCGGAGCCGGCACCGGCGCCCTACCCGCTTGGACTGGCTGCCGGCGAACACGGACTGGTGATCTTCGGCATGCTGGGCAGCACCGCACTCGCAGCCACGGATGATCCCGGCCTGCGTTTCCTGGCGGACCTCACCGCCCTGAAAGGCCAGCGAATCGAATTCGGCGACTTCCGCACCGAGCTGCCCGCCCTCCAGCAGCAGCTGTTCTGAGAGGTCCGTTTCGGTGCCTGCAGCGCCGCGACTGTATTCTGTAGCCATGCTTAACACCCCCTGGGAAACCGGTTCGCCGCTCTACCGCCGGCTCGTAGTCATCGCGCTCTCGGTGACCGGCGCCGGCATCCTCATGGTCATCCTGGGCGCCGTGACCAACCAGCAGATCATCATGTACCTTGCCCTGCCGGTGATTGTGGTGGGCATGAGCACGCACCTGAGCGGTATGGTGGTGCGAGCCCGCGACGCCCGCCGCCGGATGAAGGGAAACCAATGAGCATCAACCCCGAGCTGGCCGGCCGGAGCTATCCGGCCGGAGAGTCCTACCAGGTAGGACGGGAAAAGATCCGGGAGTTCGCCCGGGCCGTGAAGGCGACCAGCCCGGCCCACTACGAGATCGCGGCAGCGCAGAAGCTGGGATACGCAGACCTGGTAGCCCCTCCCACCTTCGCCATCATCGTGGCCCAGCAGGCTGACGCACAGCTGATCCGGGACCCCGGCGCCGGCATCGACTTCTCCCGGGTGGTCCACGCGGACCAGCGCTTCACCCACCACCGTCCCATCGTGGCGGGGGATGAACTGCTGGCTGAACTGCACGTGGACAACGTGCGGGCCATGGGCGACGGTGCCCTGATCACCACCCGCGCGGAAATCTCCACCGTGGAAGGCGAGAAGGTTGCCACCACACTCTCATCGATCCTCGTCCGGGGAGAGGGCCAGTAGCCATGTCGATTGCACTCAGCGAACTGCAGCCCGGACAGGAAATCGGCCGGAGCACCCTTGAGGTCAGCCGGGCGGACCTGGTCCGTTACGCCGGAGCCTCGGGAGATTTCAACCCGATTCACTGGAACGAACGCTTTGCCCGCTCCGTGGACCTTCCCGGCGTTATTGCCCACGGGATGTTCACCATGGGTGCGGCCGTGCAGCTGGTCACCGATTGGATCGGGGATCCGGGAGCCGTCCTGGATTACCAGACCCGCTTCACCCGCCCCGTGACCGTTGAAGACGTCGACGGCACTCCGGGCGCCGTCGTGGAAATCACCGGTGTGGTCGGAGCCGTGGATGCGGACAACTCCACGGCACGAATCGACCTGACCGTGACCTTCAACGGCCAGAAAGTTCTGGTCAAGGCACAGGCGGTTGTACGGGTCTGGTGAGCGCCCTGACCTCGATGCAGCTGGCATCCTTGACGACATCCCGCGTGGGCGGGCCGGCGTACCGCTACCTCAACGCGGAAACACCTGACGAACTGATCTCGATGGTCCGCGCGGCAGATGAGGCGTCGGAGCCCCTGCTGATCGTGGGAGGGGGTTCGAACCTGCTCATCTCCGACGCCGGTTTTGACGGCGCGGTGGTGCACGTCGGCAACCGCGGCATTGAGTTCCGTGACGGCGAGGGCGGCACCGCCGTCGTTGATGTCCAGGCCGGCCACCCATGGGATGACCTGGTGGCAAGGACCGTGGCCGAAGGCTATTCAGGCCTTGAAGCGCTGTCCGGGATTCCCGGGCTGGCAGGCGCGACGCCGGTGCAGAACGTGGGTGCGTACGGTTCGGACGTCTCCCACAGCATTGTCTCGGTGCTCACCTGGGACCGCCGGGAACGCGCCCGCCGCCGCTTCGGCGCAGCGGACCTGGAATTCGGGTACCGGGATTCGCTGCTCAAGCGCACCACGGTAAACGGCTCTCCGCGCTACGTAGTCCTGAGCGTCGAATTCGCCGTGACCAAGACAAACGCCAGTGCTCCGGTGCGTTACGCCGAGCTTGCCCGCGCCCTGAACGTTGAGGTGGGGGAGAGCGCGGATACCGCCGACGTCCGCCGGGAAGTCCTGCGGCTGCGCGCCGGCAAGGGCATGGTCCTGGACCCCTCGGATCCGGACACCTACAGCACCGGGTCCTTCTTCACGAACCCCATCCTTCCCGCCCCGGACGCCGACCGGCTCCCTGCGGACGCTCCGCGCTACCCGGTGGCGGAGCCGGGCAAGGTCAAGCTCAGCGCGGCCTGGCTGATTGAGCAAGCCGGTTTCGGCAAGGGCTTTGGCCTGCCGGGCAGCGCCGGGGAAGACATCGCCGGCGGACGGGCATCACTGTCCGCCAAGCACACCCTGGCCGTGACGAACCGCGGCAGCGCCACCGCCGAGGACCTCCTCGCCGTCGCCCGAGCGGTTGCCGACGGCGTCGAGCAGCGCTTTGGCATCCGGCTGCACCCGGAACCGCTGCTGATCAACTGCGCGCTGTAGCCGTTCCGCCACTGACGGCACCACGCCTTCCCGCGGAGGCCGGCACCATCTCCCTCTTCCGTCGCGCCCGATAGCGCCCGGCGCGCCCTCTCCCAACGCGCCGTCGGCGCCTTCCCAGCGGCTAATTGTGCTTAGAGCTTCTAATACTTAGAATCTTTAACTATGAGTTTCGATGAGTCCCTCCAGCTGTCCCGCGAACTGCGCCCCATGCTGCCCCGGCTCTACCATCTGAGCCGCCGCCGTATTCCCGGCTGGGACCTGACAACCTCCCAGTCCTCGGCCATGAGCACCCTGGTGGACCGCGGTCCGCTGCGGATGAGTGAGCTTGCCGCGCTGGAAGGCGTCCAACTGCCGTCGGCGACGTCCGTGGTCAACGGGCTGGTCAAGCTCGGACTGGTGGAGCGGCGGGCAGATCCAGCCGACCGGCGCGCCGTCGTTATCGATCTCACGCCTAAAGGGCGGCGCCAGGTGGACGAGCTTGTGGATCGCCGAAACCATTCCTTCGCCCTGCTGCTCGACCGGCTCGATGAACAGGACCGTCGGCTTCTGGAGGATGCCGTCCCGGCGGTGGCACGGCTTCTGTCCCTGGGGCCGGATACGCCGGAAGCGGACCAGCCCGGCAACCGTCCCGGGACGGACGACTAAAGACTTCCTTGAAAGGCGCCACAGACATGAGTAAAACTGCAGCCGTGCGGGAAGCTACCGCACATCCACGGCTCGCGGACGCACTGCGCGGTCAGCCAAAAACCGTGTGGGTCACGGCGTTCGCCGCTGTTATCGCGTTTATGGGCATCGGCCTGGTAGACCCGATCCTGAACACCATTACCGAGGAGCTCGGTGCTTCTCCCACTGAAACCACCCTGCTCTTCGGCTCCTACCTGGGGGTCCAGGTCCTTGCCATGCTGCTGACCGGGGTGATGTCCTACCGCTTCGGCGCCAAGCGCACCCTCGTGACAGGGCTGGTGCTCATAGTGCTGGCCGCGGGGGCCTGTGCGCTGGCGAACAGCATCGAGACGCTTGTGTGGCTGCGGGCGGTCTGGGGACTGGGAAACGCCTTTTTCATCGCAACGGCGCTCTCCGTCATTGTGGGGGCCGCTGCGGGAGGGCAGGCGGGCGCAATCCTGCTGTATGAAGCAGCACTCGGTGTGGGACTTGCTGTCGGGCCGCTGCTCGGCGCAGTGCTGGGAACCATCTCGTGGCGTGGGCCCTTTGCCGGCACGGCCGTGCTGATGGCCATCGGCGTCATTCTCTGCACAGCCATGCTGGCCAAGGACCAGAACAAATCCGCGCGGCAGAAGATCCGGCTCATTGACCCGATCCTGGCGCTGCGCAACCGCAACCTGCTGCTGACTTCCCTCGGATCCGCGTTCTACACTGCGGCGTTCTTCTCCATCATTGCCTGGTCCCCGTTCGTCCTCGGGGAAGGCGCCTTCTTCGTCGGATTCGTCTTCTTTGGCTGGGGCCTCTGTGTGGCGGTTTCTTCCGTAGTGCTGGCACCGAAGGTGGCCGGCTGGTTCGGCGAACGCGGGGGAGCGGTGATTACGGTCCTCATCTACGCGCTGGTGCTGCTCGCAATGGCGGCCGGGAACAAGACGGTGGTGGTCATCGGCATCATTGTCTCGGGTATCTTCTCCGGCATCCTCAACACTCTCTTCACCGGTACGGCCATGAGCTCAGGCGCTGGACCGCGTGCGGTGAACAGTGCCGGGTATAACTTCCTGCGCTGGTTCGGCGGAGCCGTTTCGGCGATCCTGGTGGGCCATCTGGCGCAGTGGCTCGGGATGCGGGCGCCGTTCTGGGTCGGTGCCATCTGCTGTGCCGTGGCCGCGGGCCTGCTGCTTCTGCGCAGCGGAGCCGGTGACCCGGATCCGCACGCGGTTCCGGAAGCGGCGGCCGCCGTCGGCGCCGACTAGCGCGCCGGCACTGCTCGACCGCAGGCAAAGCCCAAGCACGGCAGGGCCCGGCCACAAGAAACCGCCCGTTTGATGATTCAAACGGGCGGTTTCTTCGTGCTTCGCGGGTTAGAGGTTGCCGGTGGCGATGCGCAGCATCCGGCGCAGCGGCTCGGCGGCGCCCCAGAGCAGCTGGTCACCGATGGTGAAGGCGCTGATGTACTCCGGGCCCATTTCAAGCTTGCGGATACGGCCCACGGGGATGTCCAGCGTGCCGGTCACGGCGACCGGGGTCAGGTGTTCCATGGTGGCTTCCTTGGTGTTGGGAACCACCTTGGCCCACTGGTTGTCCGCGTCGATGATCCGCTCGATCTCGGCGACGGACAGGTCCTCGGTGAGCTTCAGGGTCAGTGCCTGGGAATGTGAGCGCATGGCACCGATGCGGACGCAGAGACCGTCGAAGGGGATCCGGCCGGAATCGGAGCCGAGGCCGAGGATCTTGTTGGTCTCCGCGCCGCCCTTCCACTCTTCCTTGGACTGGCCGTTGCCCAGGTCCGCGTCGATCCACGGGATGACGGACCCGGCCAGCGGAACCCCGAACTGCGAGGAATCCATGGACGGATCCTTCTGCTGGGCCAGCACTGCGCGGTCGATTTCAAGGATGGCCGACGCCGGATCGGCCAGGTTGGCTGCCACGGCAGAGTTCAGCGAGCCGAACTGGTTCAGCAGTTCGCGCATATGGCGCGCACCGCCGCCGGAGGCCGCCTGGTAGGTCATGGACGTGCCCCACTCCACGAGGCCGTTGCGGAACAGTCCGCCCAGGCCCATGAGCATGCAGGACACGGTGCAGTTGCCGCCCACAAAGTTCTTCACGCCGCGCGCCAGGCCGGCGTCGATGACGTCCCGGTTGACCGGGTCCAGCACGATGATCGCGCTGTCGTCCATGCGCAGCGTTGACGCGGCGTCGATCCACAGGCCGTCCCAGCCGGCGTCACGCAGCTTCGGGTAGACCTCGGAGGTGTAGTCACCGCCCTGGGTGGTGACGATAATCGGCAGCTTGGCCAGCGTCTGGATGTCGTAGGCGTCCTGCAGGGAGCCGGCACCTTCAGCGAAGGACGGCGCTGCGCCGCCTGCGTTGGAGGTGGAGAAGAAGACGGGGTTGATCAGGCCGAAATCGCCTTCGTCCTGCATGCGCTGCATGAGGACGGAACCGACCATGCCCCGCCAGCCGACGAAGCCCGCGGTGGGAACAGAAGAAGCTGCTGAAGTCATTCCTTCAGTCTAGGGCAGCCGGTCTCAGCCGTCCTGCTCGGTTACGTTCCGGTGCCGGGTCCACAGCGCGAACCGGTACTGCAGGCCGTTGGCGGACGTGTACCAGTCCTGGGCAGGGCTGACACCGCTGAACGTCCAGTCTGCCCCCAGATGCGGGGCATAGCTGTCGCCCTCGGTCTCGGTGTTGATCACCGTGACAACCGCAACATCCGCCAGCGGTTCAGCCTCGGCGTACACCTGGGACCCGCCGACGATCCAGATCCGGCTGCTGCCCTCACTGCCCTCGGCGGCTTCCAGCGCAGCTTCCAGGGAGGGCACGACGACGGCGCCGGCCGGCTCAAGCTCGGCGGCCAGTCCTTCGCGGGAGGAGATGACGATGTTCTTCCGTCCGGGAAGCGGCCTGAACGCTTCCGGGAAGGATTCCCAGGTGCGCCGCCCCATGATGACGGGGTGGCCCAGCGTGCTGGCCTTGAAGTGGGCGAGGTCTTCGGGCAGGTGCCAGGGCATTCCGCCGTCCTTGCCAATGACGCCGTCGGAGGTCTGCGCCCAGATCATGCCGACGAGCGGCACGCCGGTGTTCCCGTAGCCCCGGGCTGCCAGGGCGTCGTCGAGTCCGAGGCCCTCTTCGCCGGAGCGGCCAACGGGGTAGTAGCGGGTTGAATCTGCGAACCTGTTCGATTCAGTCAAGACGGGGCCCTTTCACACGGCGATAGGTGCCTTGATGCCGGGATGGTGCTGGTAGTCCAGGACCTCGAAGTCATCAAGCTCGTAGTCGAAGATGCTGGCAGGCTTCCGCCTCAGCCGCAGTTTAGGATACGGGAACGGCGAGCGGGACAGCTGTTCTGTGACTTGGTCCAGGTGGTTGTCGTAAATATGCACGTCGCCGCCGGTCCAGACGAATTCGCCCGGTTCCAGGCCCACCTGCTGCGCCACCATCAGGGTGAGCAGCGCGTAGGAGGCGATGTTAAACGGCACGCCCAGGAAGGTGTCTGCCGAGCGCTGGTACAGCTGGCAGGAGAGCTTGCCGTCCGCTACGTAGAACTGGAACATGGCGTGGCACGGCGGCAGTGCCATGTTCTCCACCTCTGCAGGGTTCCACGCGGTCACTATATGCCTGCGTGAATCCGGGTTGTTCTTCAACCCGTCGATCAGCTTGGCGATCTGGTCGATCTGGCCTCCGTCCGGCGTAGGCCAGGAGCGCCACTGGACGCCGTAGACCGGCCCCAGCTCGCCGTCGTCGTCCGCCCATTCATCCCAGATGGTGACGCCGCGTTCCTGCAGCCAGCGGACGTTCGAGTCTCCGCGCAGGAACCACAGCAGCTCCAGCGCCACGGACTTGAAGTGCACGCGCTTGGTGGTGATCAGCGGGAAGGACTCGCTGAGGTCAAAACGCATCTGGCGGCCAAAGACACTGCGCGTTCCGGTGCCGGTACGGTCGGATTTCGCGGTGCCGTGGGCCAGGATGTCGCGCAGCAGGTCTTCGTACGGTGTGGGAATCGTGGTCACGGCTCCAGTCTAGTAGGGAGGGACATGGCAGAGGCCAGCGCGCTGAGGACAACGGCGTCGGGAACCCCATGCCGGCGTGCAGTCTCCGCAAGGTGTCCGACGGCGGCACTCACCTCCGCGGGTAGACCGCCCGCTTCACCCGCAGGCGCGGCAGCACGCTGCGATATGACGGTGCCCCGACGGCGAAGAGCTGTGACGGTTCCCTCAGTTTCGAGTTCCCTGTAGGCCCGGGCGACAGTCCCGGGGGCCACGCCGAGGTCGGCAGCCAGCATGCGGATAGTGGGCAGCCTGTTACCCGGTGCCAGGACGCCCGCGGCCGCGAGGGCGCTCACCTGTGATCGGATCTGTTCGTACGGAGGTACGGGAGAGGCCAGATCCACGCGGATCTGGGCGCTCATGTCCGTTGCGCCGGGGGACGATCATGGTTCCATCGAGATGACAGAAACTGCCCGTATCCGCGCTCATACGGGCAGTTTCTGTCATCTCGTTTAGAGGGCGCCGCCCGCAGCTTCGGGAGCGCCGGCGTCGTGCCCGCCGTCGCCCACGCGCTCGCGGGCCATGAAGTTCTCAAGATCGAACAGGTTGTCCGCCCGGCGGGCCACTGTGAGCAGCGTGCTCATGGAGGCAACCTCCTCCACCTGTTCCTTGAGGAACCAGAGCATGAACTGCTCGCCCAGCGCGTCGCCTTCCTCCCGGGCCGCTGCGAAGAGGGCCTCGATCTGCGAGGTCACCTGCTTCTCCTGTTCCAGGGCGAGGGCGATCGGCTCGACGACGTCGCTGAAGTCATTCTTCACCGGGTCGACGCCGGGAATGCGGACGGGCAGGTCCCGGTCCAGCATGTACTGAACCAGCATCATGGCGTGGTTCCGCTCTTCGACGGACTGCGCGTAGAAGTGGCGGGCCAGCTGGGGAAGGTCTTCGCCGTCGAAGTACACGGCCATGGCCACGTACTGCTGGGAAGCGTTGAACTCGTTGCCAATCTGGGCTGCCAGAAGATCAGTGAATTTGCTCATGGGGACACAATATGCCCGCTGACCTGCAGGGAAAAGGACGGATAGGCTTAGCTCGCCAAGGCTTGGCTAGCCTCAGTACCTACCCGGTACGGGCTAGTCGTCGAACGGCCGGTACTGCTCCAGGGACATGATTCGGCGGGGATTCCTGCGGCTCACCTGGCAGACCACAATTTCGCCCGGCGCCAGATAGGGATCCTTGTCCGGCAGGAGCGTGGCCATCCGGTCATCCATCTGGTCGGCGAGGACGCCGAAGACCAGTGGAAGCACCGGCCGGTGCGTGCACAATGCCACCGGCCGGGCTTTCTCGAACAGGTTGTCCACGGCCAGCCGCGCCTTGGCAGGCTTGCGCTTGGCATTGTGCTCGGTGATCGCATCCACGGTCTTGAACTTGGGCTTGCGGGTGTTCACGTACGGTCCCATGGTCTGCACGCACCGGAGCCACGGGCTGGACACCACCCGGTCCGGATGCCAGGCCTGCAGCAGCCGTGCCACCGCCTTTGCCTGGCGCTGGCCCGTGGCTGCCAGAGGACGGTCACCCTCTGCCCGGGCCCAGGACGAACGCGGCTTGGCCTTCGCATGGCGGACTATGATCAGCGGCCAGGTATCCAGGTCACCGTCTTTATGGGCGCTGACGAGTGCCTCCAGCGGTAGCTTGTCGGTGGGGTTCGTCAGGAGCGCAGCGGCTTCCTCCGGGGAGCACCACCGTACGCCGTCCACTTCCTTGCCGTCGGGCCGGGGTTTGGCGTTGTTGCCGTTCGCGGCCCAGTAATGCACGGCCTTGATGCCGGAAGAGACCGGATAGCGGGTTTCCGGCAGCGCGATGCCAAGCCGGATATCCAGCCCTATTTCCTCTTTCACTTCCCGGACGGCGCATTCCGGAATGGTCTCGCCTGAGTCGAGTTTGCCCTTCGGCCAGGACCAGTCGTCATAGCGCGGCCGGTGGATGATGAGCACTTCCAGCTTGTCACCGCGCACGCGCCAGCACAGGGCACCGGCTGCGACCACCTTGGGGTCGCCGGCCAGGTCGAGGGCGGTCGCCCTGCCGTTCAGCAGCAGGGCGGCCGTGTCATCCGGTGTATCCCGGCCGTCGCCGGAAGTGTCCAGCGGCAGGTCCTCCGCAGCGGGCTCCCCGGTGTGCATCAGCGGCGGGCCACTGCGCGCTGGCGCGAGCGGGAGGCGAGCAGCCAGGACTGCACATCCTCAAGCGGGTTGCCCTCGTCATCCTTGTGGTGCCGGGTCCAGATGCCGTCTGCGTCGAGGTGCCAGCTTGCCGTCCCCGGATCGAGGTAGCGGTCCATGAGTTCGATCAGGTCTGCAATGTCCTCGGCGGATCCCAGCTGGACCAGGGCTTCCACCCTGCGGTCCAGGTTGCGGTGCATCATGTCTGCCGACCCGATGTACACCACCGGGTCCCCGCCGTTGGCGAAGGCAAAGACCCGTGAGTGCTCCAGGAAGCGGCCCAGGATGGATCGGACGGTGATGTTCTCGCTGAGGCCGGGAACTCCGGGCCGTACCGAGCAGATGCCGCGGACAATCACGTCCACGCGGACCCCGGCCTGCGACGCGCGGTACAGCGAATCGATGATGGCTTCGTCCACCATTGAATTCACCTTGATGATCACCCGGGCGTCCAGGCCTGCCTTCTTGTTGGCAATCTCGCGTTCGATCCGGTCTATGAGGCCCGAACGCACGGAGCGCGGCGCCACCAGCAGCCGCTTGAACGTTGACTTGGGTGCGTAGCCGGAGAGCTGGTTGAACAGCTTGGTCAGGTCTTCGCCAACCTTTTCGTTCGCGGTCAGCAGTCCCAGGTCCTCGTAGTAGCGGGCGGTGCGCGGGTGGTAGTTGCCCGTGCCGATGTGGCAGTAGCGCCGCAGGCCGTCCACTTCCTGGCGGACCACCAGCGACAGCTTGCAGTGGGTTTTCAGGCCCACGATCCCGTAGACCACGTGGACGCCGGCCTGCTCCAGCTTTCGTGCCCAGGAGATGTTGGCCTGCTCGTCGAACCGGGCCTTGATCTCCACGAGCGCCAGGACCTGCTTGCCGGACTCCGCGGCGTCGATCAGGGCATCGACAATGGGGGAGTCCCCGGATGTCCGGTACAGGGTCTGCTTGATGGCCTGTACCCGCGGGTCGGCTGCGGCCTGCTCCAGGAACGCCTGCACGGACGTGGAGAAGGAGTCATAGGGGTGGTGCAGCAGGATGTCCCGGCGGCGCATGGCGGCGAAAACGTCCGCCGGCTTGGACGTCTCGGATTCCTTCAGGTGCAGGGAAGTGTGCGGAACCTGCTTGGGGTAGTGCAGGTCCGGCCGGTCGATCTGGCTGATCGGACTCAGGCCGCGCAGGTCCAGCGGGCCGGGAAGGGTGTAAACCTCGTCCGCTTCCACTCCCAGCTCCCGGATCAGCAGCTGCCGGATGCTGGGATTGATGTCCGGTGTGACTTCAAGACGGACGGGCGGGCCGAAGCGGCGGCGCAGCAGTTCCTTCTCCAGCGCTTGCAGCAGGTTCTCGGCGTCGTCCTCTTCAACCTCCAGGTCCTCGTTGCGGGTCACCCGGAAGGTGTAGTGCTCCACCACGTCCATGCCGGGGAAGAGCTGGTCAAGGTGCTCGGCAATGACGTCCTCAAGCGGAATGAACCGGGCCGTGCGTCCGGCAACGTTCCCGGCACGCGGGCCGTCCACCGAGATGAGGCGCGGCAGCTGGTCCGGAACCTTCACGCGGGCGAAGAATTCCTTGCCGCTCACCGGATTGCGGACCACGACGGCGAGGTTCAGGGAAAGCCCCGAAATGTAGGGGAACGGGTGGGCCGGGTCCACGGCCAGCGGCGTAAGGATGGGGAAAACCTTGGCCGCGAACTGCCGGTGGAGCTGCGCCTTGGAGGCGTCGTCGAGGTCCTGCCAGCCCACCAGATGGATGTTTTCCTTCTCCAGGGCGGGGCGGATCTGCCGGGCGAAGACTTCGGCATGCCGCTGCTGGAGCCGGTAGCCGGCCTCGGTGATCTGCTCCAGCTGTTCCACCGGGCTCAGGCCCGCGGCGGACGGCACTGCCAGTCCGGTGGCGATGCGCCGCTTCAGCCCGGCCACCCTGACCATGAAGAACTCGTCCAGGTTGGAGGCAAAGATGGAGAGGAAGTTGACGCGCTCGAGCAGGTAGAGGTCAGGATCTTCCGCCAGTTCCAGTACCCGGGCATTGAAGTGCAGCCAGCTGATCTCCCGGTCAAGGAAACGTTCGGGGGTTATGTCGCCGCTGGGCAGCAGTGCCGGCCCAAAATCCGGAATGTCGATGCGGTCCTGTGTGGCCCGCGGCGCAGGCATCGCCTCGGACGACCCAAAGGGCGACCGTGCGCCGGCTGCGGTATCGGAATCCATAGTGTTTCTCCCCTGGCAGTTCTGGCAGGCCCGGCACCCCTGCAGCGCAGGGGCACAGCGCCCTCTCCTCAACCCTACAATCAGCAGGCGGCTATTCGGCGGCGTACATCACGTCCACGTCCCAGCGCACAAAGCCCAGCTTGCGGTAGAGGGACACCGCTGCCGTGTTGTCTGCGTCTACATAGAGCATGACGGCGTCCAGGCCGGAGTCGTGCAGGTAGCTGATACCGGCAAGGGTCAGGGCTTTTCCAAGTCCTGTTCCCTGCGCCTGGGGAGTCACGCCCACCACGTAGACCTCCCCGATGGCCGGGTGGCTCCCGCTGCGGGGATGGACCTTGGTCCAGTGGAAGCCCAGCAGCTCGCCGTCGGATTCGCGGACGGCGAGCAGGAAACCGCTGGGATCGAACCAGTCTTCGGCCATTCTCGCTTCGAGGTCCGCCCGGGTCATGGATCCCTGCTCCGGGTGGTGGGCGAATGCGGCGGCGTTTGCCGCGAGCCAGGCGTCCTCATCCTGGCCGGGAACGAAGGCACGTACCTGCACGCCGTCGGGTACCTTGGCCGTGGGCAGGCCCTGGGACAGCGCGTCGTGGGAGAGCCGCATCCGCCACAGCTCGCGCACCGGGTGGAACCCGAAGCGGGCAGCGAGCTTCACCGCCGCTTCATGGTTCCCGTGTGACCAGGCCTTGAAGTCCTGCCCGGAGTCCTTCCGCGCGGCTTCTGCCAATGCGGTGCCAACACCCTTGTTGCGGTAATTGGGGTGGACCACCAGTTCCAGTACGCCGGGCTCGTCCTCAGCTGAGACGGTGAGCACGGCGGCCCCGGCGAGTTCCTGCGCGGTGGCGGGGTCCGAGTGCTCGTCATGGGTCAGTGCCAGGAAGACCCGTACCTGGTCCGGGTCCGCGCTGGTTGAGCGCAGGTCAACCAGTGTCTGCTCGGAGAAAGGGGGATTGCCGTCGGCTTCGGCAGCTGCCGCGGCCAGCTCCAGGATGCCGCGGAGCGCGGATTCTTCCGGGGTGCCGCGCGTAGTGAGGACAGGCCATGTGGTCAGGGGGTTCTCGCTCATTGAAGAAGACTAACCACTCAGGCCGCAGTACGGGAGACGGCTTACGCTTCGTGCCCGGCCACGGCTGCCTGCTCCTCGTGGGTGCGTGCCTTCGCGAAGCGGTAGCCGACGTTGCGGACGGTGCCGATCAGGTTCTCATGGTCAGGGCCCAGCTTCGCCCTCAGCCGCCGGACGTGGACGTCCACGGTGCGGGTGCCGCCGTAGTAGTCGTAGCCCCACACCTCATGCAGGAGCTGGTCGCGGGTGAAGACCCGCCCGGGGTGCTGTGCGAGGTACTTGAGCAGTTCAAACTCTTTGTAGGTCAGGTTCAGGGCCGTGCCGCTGACGCGGGCGGTGTAGCTGGCCTCATCAATGACGACGCCGGAGGCGTGGATTTCGGTGCTGGATTCCTCCGCGGCCGCCTGGGTCCGGGAAACGGCCAGGCGAAGCCGGGCTTCCAGTTCGGCAGGACCTGCGGTGTCCAGGACGACGTCGTCTGCCAGCCAGTTGGCCGCGACCGCGGCCATCCCGCCCTCCGTAAGGACCAGAACCAGGGGAGTGCCCAGGCCGGTTGCCTTGAGCAGCTGGGTTAGTGAGCGCGCACCAACCAGGTCCTTGCGTGCGTCAACGAGGACGACGTCGCACGGGTCGATGTCCAGGAGTGCGGTTGGTTCCGCGGGGAGGATGTGGACCCTGTGGTTGAGCAGTTCCAGGGCAGGGAGGACTTCAACTGATGACCCCGGGCTGTTGGTCAGGAGCAGAATGTGCGACATAGTTCCTCCGAAAATTAGGCGCACATCATCGGGCACGTTATCCCATCCGGTCCCCAGCGGCCGAAGAGTGGTTGAAAGTATACCCAGCGGCGACCCGGCGCCCTGTAGCTTTTATCCGCGCTGCGTAATAAGGCAGTATGACTAGGGTGAAACTTTGGAGCATAGCGGTGCCGGCGGCAACTGTACTGGTCGGAATCGTGGCGGCATCCTTTGTTTCCCCCGAAGCCACGGCACTGTTCACCGGAGCCGCCGCTGCAGTGGCTGGTTTCGGCTGGCCCTATCTCCTTGGTGTCCCGGCCCGCAAGACCCAGGGGCTGGTGCTTGCACTCGTCGGCGCAGGCGGGGTTGCAGCCGCCTACTTCGCACCCGCCACCGCCATGCTTACCTGGATGCCCGGCATCGTCGCCGTTGGCGTAGGGGCTGTGTTCCTCATCCAGCTGCTGCGCGGCACGGGGCAGCCGCACCGGCTTGAGTCCACGATCGGCGTGATCGCCGGGGCCCTCGTTGCGGGAATGGCAGCGGGTTGGGTCGCAGCGGACCGCCTGCCGGGCGGGAATGGATCCGAAGGACTCATCTCTGCCGGAGCCGCGGCCATCGCAGTGGCCATCCTGATCTCCCTGATTCCGCTTGCGGACCGCATTACCGCACCGATCGGCGTCGTTGCCGGGGCCCTCGCGGGCGCCGGGGCAGCCGCACTGGTGACCGGCCTGCCTCTGGCGGCGGGTGCCTTCGTCGGAGTGCTGTGTGCAGCGGTGATCGTTGCCGTACGCCGGCTCGTGCTGATCCGGGACGATTCTCCGGGCGTCCTGGGAATCATCGCGGCGGGCGCCTCCCCGGTACTGGCTCTGGGTACCGCCGTGTACTTTGCCGGCCGGCTCCTGGTCCCCTAGGTCCGCGGCCGGGAGTCACAAGAGACAAAGACCCTGCGGGGCGGGTTAGGATGTAGGCATGTCGCTTCTTGCTCTTGAAATCTTCTTCATTGTCCTTCTGGGTGTCACTGGCCTGGCCATGGCAGGTTTCGCAGCCCTCGTTGTTTCCCGCCTGTACAAAGGCCAGAAGTAACCCGAAACGCACAACCGCCCGAACTGACCAGGGAAGGGTCCGGCCATGCCAATGGAGATCCCCACAGACCTCACGCCCGAACTCGTGCCGCTGTCCTGGCTCCTGGGAGTCTGGGAAGGAACCGGCCGCCTTGGTGAAGGCGATGCGGAGTCCGAGCACTTCTCCCAGCGGGTCACGTTCCGGCAAAACGGCCTGCCCTACCTGCAGTACACGGCGGAGAGCTGGCTGACGGACGAGGCCGGGACAGTGCTGCGCCCCCTCGCCGTCGAGACCGGCTTCTGGGCACTGGACCGTCCGCTGAACGACGCCGACGGCGGCCCGGGCCTTATCCCCGCGGACATTGTCCCGGCCCTGCGCAGCGCCGACGAGGTTGAAGAACTCCGCAACGACTCAGGCGGCTTCGACATCACGGCAACCATCGTGCACCCCGGCGGGATTGCGGAACTCTATTACGGCCAGATCAAGGGCCCGCAGATCCAGCTCACTACGGATTTGGTGATGCGCGGCGTGAACTCCAAGGAGTACACCGCCGCCACCCGGATCTACGGGCTGGTAAACGGCGATCTCTACTGGCGCTGGGATGTCGCGGCCGATGGCAAGGCGCTTGAAGCGCATGCCTCCGCGATCCTCAAGAAGCGGGACTGATCCCCGCAGACCGGGGGACCGGAATACCACTACCCGGCTAGGACGTTGCACCTGACATGAGCATCAAAAGCCCTCTCCTTGTCCGCCACGGAGCCGTCGAAGCTTCCGGCGCTGATGCCGGTACGGCAGCCCACTACGGCGACCCCCTGCGTGAACAGCGTGCACTGGCACGCGGCGAAGCGATAACCGACCTCTCCAGCCGCGGCGTCGTCACCGTCAGCGGTGAAGACAGGCTGAGCTGGCTGAACACCCTTTCCTCCCAGCAGGTCACCAACCTTCGTCCGGGCGAAAGTTCGGAACTGCTGCTGCTCAGCATCCAGGGCCGGATCGAGCATGATGCCCGCATCCTGGATGACGGCGAACGGGCCTGGCTGATCGTGGAGGGCGCCGAGGCGCCGCAGCTGGCGGACTGGCTGAACAGCATGAAGTTCATGCTCCGGGTGGAGATCCAGGACGTAACAGCCGACTGGGCTGTGGCCGGCTCAGTTGCGCCGGTGCCGGCCTGGACAGACTTCGCCGTCTGGGCAGACCCCTGGCCTCGGGTAGGCCCGGGCGGGCACGCCTACACGGAGACGGCGGATCCTGCGCACCCCGGCCATGAGCGCCCCTGGTACGAATACCTGATTCCCCGGGAAGGGTTCGAAGCCGCCGTCGATGCGTCCGGACTGCCCCTGGCCGGGTCCATGGCCGCCGAGGCACTGCGCATCGCGGCGTGGCGCCCGCGCCTTGGCGCGGAGACGGATGACAAGAGCATTCCGCATGAGCTGGACCTGATCCGGACCGCCGTCCACCTTTCCAAGGGCTGCTACAAGGGACAGGAAACCATTGCCCGGGTGCACAACCTGGGCCATCCGCCGCGCCGGCTGGTTTTCCTGCAGCTGGATGGATCGCAGCACACCCTTCCGGCCGCCGAAAGTCCGGTCAAGCTCGGTGAGCGGGTCGTTGGCCGGGTGACCTCCGTGGCGCAGCACTACGAGATGGGGCCGGTTGCCCTGGCGGTGGTCAAGCGCTCGGTGGATCCGGAGGCGCAGCTGGTGGTTGAGGATGAAGGTGAACTCTACGCCGCGGCACAGGAACTCGTGGTTTCTCCCAACGCGGGTCAGGCCGTGGGCCGCCCCACCGGCCTCCTGCGGACTCCACGCTCCCGCGCCTAGCGCGGGGGCACTTCTGGCAGGATCTATCATCGCCGGCGGCTGCCGGCAGGGAAGGACAAGGTTGATGGCTGAGACACCGGACCAGGCACAGACGAACGCTGCAGACCCGGAGATGCTTGAACTCGCCGAACGGCTGTTCGACGGCGCCCGCCAGGGGGACACCGAACTGCTGCGGACCTACGTCAGCGCCGGGGTGCCCGTCACGCTGACCAACGCTGCGGGGGATTCACTGCTCATGCTTGCGGCCTATCACGGGCATGCCGGAACGGTGCAGTCGCTTGTCGAGCTCGGCGCCGACGTCAACACGCTCAACGACCGCGGGCAGTCTCCGCTGGCAGGTGCCGTGTTCAAGGGATATGCGGACGTTGTCCGCACCCTGCTGGCTGCCGGTGCGGATGCCGACGCCGGAAATCCGTCGGCGCGTGCCACGGCCGCCTACTTCCAGCGCGCGGACCTGCTCGAAGGCTAGTCGGAGGCGACGGGGCCCGGGCTTCACAGCAGCAATGCCAATCCGCCCGTGGACCGCTAGACCGGCAGGGACACCGAGGTGCAGAGCCCGGCTGAGACAAAGCCTGCCCCGGACGCCATGCGGCTGGCCCCCAGGTTGTTGGACTGGATGCGGGACTGCGGGATCAGCCCGGCTGCCATCGCGTCTTCCACGGCGATGGAGGTGACATAGGAACCGAGCCCCCGCATTCGGTGGTTCGGATCCGTGAGGGTTCCAACGTCCGCGAGGATCCCTTCCCGGATGCTGTAGCCCGCACCGGCAACGGGAACCGGTGTGCCGGGGCCCGTGTCGTCGACGAGGATGAAGAGGATCTCGCGGCCGGAGAGTTTGGCTTCCACGACGTCGTCCGGCGGGCACAGCCGCTCAAGGGCTTCGGCGTAGTGGTAGTCGTCCGCCACGGCAAGTTCTTCCGCCGCCGGGATCGGCGGATAGGAATCGGTGTAGTACAGGTGTTCCTCTGCCATTCCCCGGCCGCCGTGGTCGAGGGAGAGGCGCAGCAGCCCGGAGAAGCTGCTGAGCTCCTCAGTGCTTTTGGAACGCACCTGTTCGGCGGCCCACTCGGGGCCGGAGAAGACTTCGCGGCCGAACAGCCGGACGAACCTGACTTCGTTCGCTTCGTCGTGCACGTCGTAAATGCGCTCTTCGTCTTCCGCAGCTGAGAGAGCGTCGTCTTCCAGTCCCAGCCTGCGGGACCAGGCGAGCTGGATAATGGCAATTGTGCCGGGGTCAAGGTCCATAGGACTCAAGCTACACGGGTGTGCGCAGGGCGGCGCAAGGTTCGGATAGCAAACTGATAGGGGACCTAACCAAAAAGAATGGCCGCCTCGTTGTAGCGGTGCTCGGGAACGGTCTTGAGGTTGTCCAGGGCCTTCTCGAACCCTACGCGGACAATGTCGGTTCCATGCAGAGACACCATGGTTCCCCACAGTCCGTCCATGACCGAATCTACGGCAGCCATACCCAGCCGGGTGGCCAGGACACGGTCGAAGGCGGTGGGGACTCCGCCGCGCTGGATGTGGCCCAGCACGGTGGCGCGGGTTTCGATTCCGGTGCGCGCCTCGATTTCCGGGGCGAGCAGTTCTCCGATCCCGCCGAGCCGGGGACGGCCGAAGGAATCAAGTCCGCGTTCGGAGTGCGGCGCTTCCATGTCTGTGGTGACGAAGCCCTCCGCCACAACCACCAGGGGCGCGCGGCCACGGTCCCTGGCCTCGGTCACCCACTGGGCAATCTGGTCCAGGCTCACGGGCTTCTCGGGTATCAGGATGGCGTGGGCACCGGATGCCATGCCGGAGTGCAGGGCGATCCATCCCACATGGCGGCCCATGACTTCAGCGACCATGCACCGGTGGTGGGACTCGCCGGTGGTGCGGAGGCGGTCGATCGCTTCGGTGGCAATCTGGACCGCCGTATCGAAGCCGAAGGTGAAGTCGGTGGCGTCCAGGTCATTGTCCACGGTCTTGGGAACGCCGACGATCTTCAGTCCGGCGTCGGTCAGGCGCTGGGCGGCAGCGAGGGTACCTTCGCCGCCGATGGCGATCACGGCGTCGATCCCGAGCCGTTCGAGCGTCTTCCGGATGTTCTCGGGTCCGCCGTTGGGGCCCTCGAAGGGATTGGTGCGGGAGGTGCCCAGGATGGTTCCGCCCTGTTTGGAGATGCCGCGAACCCGGGTTCGGGGCAGGTCGATGACGTCGCCGTCGACCACGCCGCGCCATCCGTCGAGGAAACCGACGAACTCAACGTTATGGGTCTTGATCCCGTTGAGGACCGCTCCGCGGATGACCGCGTTCAGTCCGGGGCAGTCGCCCCCGCTGGTAAGGATGCCGATCTTCATTACGTGACCCCTGGATCTGGTAGGTGGGCGGCGGCCTCCTACGATTCTAGCCACGCCCGGCCCGGCGCACGGTGCCCGGCACTCCCACCGGGCGCGGCATGACGCGGATTGACCGCCGCTGCACGCAGGAGGACGTGCCGGGCCGGCGGGGAATCAGCGCTTAATGAGCTTCTCAAGCATGATCTTGCCGTCCGTGGTGGGCAGCAGGAGCCAGGCCACCAGGTACGTGCCGATGCCAATGAACGGCAGCAGGAAGCTCAGCAGGACCGCAATGCGGACGAGGGAAACATCCCAGCCGAATTTCAGGGCTATGCCGGCACAGATTCCTGCCAGCCAGCCGCCGCGGGCCCGTTTGATGGGGGAGGAGCGCAATATATCGAAAAACTTGTCCATCGGTTGATTCTTTCCTTCTTCGTCGATTCGTACACTCTTTGCCAGCCGTTTCGGCCAGGGGCGAAACGGTCGGGGGAAGTCCTACGCGGCGCGGTTCTTCCCCAGGACGGCCAGCAGGCCGCCAATAACCAGTGCCGCACCGGCCCCGATGAGCAGGCCCAGCAGGACAACCCCGGTGTCCAGCCGGATTCCGGTGAGCTGGACTGCGAGGATCAGGGCCCCCGCCACCGCAAGGACCAGGCCCCAGACGATTGTGCCTACGCGCAGCGGCCGGCGCTCGGGTTCGTTTTCCTGGACGTATCCGGCGTCCGAAGCTGCTCCGAAGACGGCCGGATCGGAGTCGTAGCTGCGTGGTTGGTTCGTGGATTCGCTCATCGGTCCAGGCTGCTTTCGTCCGTGGTCACCAGGACGTTGCTGGCGACACCTTTGATTTCAATGATGATGCGGTTGCCCCGTGCACCGGGGTTCAGTTGCCGCTCCTGCGGACCGACCCACAGGCCTCCCGCGGAGCTGTACCTGCCGTCGTGTTCGAGTTCCACGTTGCCAAGGGCCATCTCCGAGTAGACCGAGACGGGAACGTTGTCCGGCACCAGGATGCTGAGGTCCCCGGCCGCCACGCTCACCGGAACGGTGACGTCACCTTCCCTGAGTTCACCCGCCAGTCCGCGCAGGTCCAGGTTCCCGTCAGCAGCGGCGACGCTGTAGCCTTCAGACGCCGCGGCTGACTGGCTGGCACTCCAGTTGGACTGGTTGGCAACCACAAGGTTGCGGTAGGCGAAGCTGCCGTTGAACAGCAGGGCGGCGATCAGGGCAAGGACGCCGAGCCCTCCTGCGAGCCCGGAGGACCTGCCGGCCGCGCCCAGTCCCACAATCCCGAGTCCGAACACAACACCGGCTGCTGCCAGGGCCACCGTCACCGGAGATCCGGTCTCATAGATGCCGCTGTAGTCCAGGGCGAGCAGCACCCCTGCGGCCAGGAGGGCAAACCCGCAGATCAGGGCAACCCAGGACGCCGGCGGGTGGTAGCTGACGGTCTTGGGTTCCTTGCCCGGCGGGGGGAACTGCACGTAGTAGCCGCCAAATTCCGGGTTGGGGGCAGCTGCCTGCCCGGCTGCCGGCGCAGCGTGCGCGCCGTAGGAGAGGGGCATGGTCGGTGCCTCCGGGCCGGGATAGCCCGCCGGCCGCGGGTCCGTAGTGGCAGGGCCGGAAGCATGCGCCGCCGCATCCTGGGCGGCGTCCGTCTTTTCACCGTATGAGCCGGCCGAGGAGAAGCCCTGCGTGTGCGGCTGGTTCGGGTAGGCATCCCCCTGCGCAGCGCCGGCGGGCTGGCCTGCCGGGCTGTTGCCGCTCCCCAGGGGCTTGCCGTTGTTCCGCGTGGTGAGCCAGTAGATCCCCAGGACCAGCGCCGCTACCCAGAACAGGCCCCAGAATACGGACCCAAACCAACCGTCATTGGCCCAGAAGGAGATCCCGGGACCGCTCAGGCCCAGGACGGTAAAGACCAGGGCACCGGTCATCCCGGCGGTCCAGGAACCCCGGACGGCCCCTTCCAGGTGGATTCGTCCGTCCGGCTCGGGCAGCAGTGCCCAGGCAACGCCATAGAGGACGACGCCGATGCCGAAGATCGACAGCACGATCACCAGGCCGCGGACAAGGATCGGGTCCAGTCCGGTGCGCTGGGCGATGCCTCCGGCCACGCCGCCTATCCACCGGTCGGGGGAGCGGCGGATGCCCAGTTGGCGGATCCAGGCAAAGAATGAGTTCTCGGGGGCCGCGCCGTGCGGCGGTGTGCCGGGCATGGGCTGCGGTGCCGGCGGGGTGTGTTCCCCGCCGGGGTTTCCGGGGTCAGTTGAGTGCGGGTTCATGCTTCCAGTCTTCCAACCAGGGAACGATCGCACATCCGGGTTTCCCCTGAGCGGCCCCTGAACGTACCCCTGAACGGGGAGCCGGAAAGGAAATATGTGCTGGTGACCGGCCGTCGCCGTGCTTGGATTGGAGCATGAGACCTCCCCTGCTCCGCGCCCCCGAGAAGGTGGTTGCCGGTGTCTGTTCCGGGCTGGCAGTCCACCTCGGCATGCCCGCAGGGACCGTCCGCCTCCTCATGGTGGTGCTTGCGCTCGTGGGAGGTGCCGGCGTCGTTCTCTACGGCTGGCTGTGGATCATGGTGCCCACCGCTGAGGAACAGGCCGCGGCGGGGGACAGGAATCCCCGCAGCGTGGCTGAGAACTTCGCCCGGTACCTGCAGCAGGGCCCGCAGTCCCGGACGGGCGCTGCCGGTTTGATCGGCAGCCGCGAGATCCTGATTGGTCTCGCCCTGCTGGGCCTGGCTGCCACGGTGGTGGCCCAGGCACTCGGCGCGCAGATCAACCTCCAGCTGATCTTCCCGTTCGCCGTGATCGCTGCCGGGGCCGTCCTGGCCTGGTCACAGCTGGACGCGAGCCGGAAAGCCGGACTCGTTGCCGGTGCCGGAGCGGACCGGAAAATGGGGCTGCTTCGGCTCGCTGCCGGCCTGGTACTGGTCATTGCCGGTTTCCTGCTGGTCGTCTCCGGATCCATCACGTGGGACGTGCTGCTGGCTGCTTCCCTGGCTTCGCTGGCGGTCCTGGCGGGCATCGCCCTGGTGCTGGCACCCTGGGCGGTCCGCTGGTGGCGCGCGTTCCAGGCTGAACGCGCCGGACGGATCCGGCAGACCGAACGCGCGGAGATTGCTGCCCACCTCCATGACTCGGTGCTGCAGACGCTGGCCATGATCCAGAACCGCGCGGGCTCCGAGGCGGAGGTCATCAAACTGGCCCGTGCCCAGGAACGTGAACTGCGCCAATGGCTTTACGCCGACCCGGAGAAGGGCACAGGGACGCTGGCGGACGCGCTGAAGGGCGTGGCCGCGGAGGTTGAAGACGCCTACGGGCATCCGGTGGACTTCGTCGCCGTCGGAACCGCGGAGCTCACGGTCCAGAGTTCCGCGCTGGTGCAGGCGGCCAGGGCTGCGCTGTTCAACGCGGCGCAGCACGCCGGAGGCCAGATCTCCCTCTATCTGGAGTGCGGTCCCGAGGCCGCGGAGGTGTTCGTCCGTGACCGCGGCGCGGGCTTTGACCCGGATGCGATCCCGCAGGACCGGCTGGGCCTGCGGGAATCAATCATCGGACGCATGCAGCGCCACGGCGGCACCGCGCGGATCCGAACCAGCCCGACCGGCACCGAGATACATTTGGCATTGCCCCTGGCCGGAGCGGACGCACCGGCAGGACAGCAGAAGGAAGCGGAGAACACGTGAGCACGGCGGCAGAATCCATTGACGTGGTGGTGGTGGACGACCACGCCATTTTTCGGTCCGGGCTCAAGGCGGACCTCGACGCGCGGATCAACGTCGTGGCGGAGGCAGCCACGGTTGAAAGCGCAGTCGCGGCCATCCGCAGCGCCAGTCCCCAGGTAGTCCTGCTGGATGTCCACCTCCCGGGCGGCTCCGGGGGAGGAGGGGCGGAAGTCATCGCTGGATGCGCGGACCTCCTGGCCTCCACCCGGTTCCTGGCGCTGAGTGTTTCCGACGCCGCGGAGGACGTTGTCACCGTGATCCGCGCCGGAGCGCGGGGCTACGTCACCAAGACCATTTCCGGTGCGGAGATTTCCGACGCCGTTGTCCGGGTGGCCGGCGGCGACGCCGTGTTCTCACCCCGCCTCGCCGGCTTCGTCCTGGACGCTTTCGGAGCGTCCACAACCGTCAGCGTGGATGACGAACTGGACCGTCTCTCGGTCCGGGAACGCGAGGTCATGCGGCTGATTGCCCGCGGCTACAGCTACAAGGAGGTGGCCCGGGAACTGTTCATTTCGGTAAAGACCGTTGAGACGCACGTCTCCGCAGTCCTGCGGAAGCTGCAGCTCTCATCCAGGCACGAACTGACCCGGTGGGCTGCAGCCCGCAGGCTGCTCTAGGCCTTGGCCTTTCCCAGGAAATCCTTCAGCCGGTCCATGCCGGTGGCCAGGTCCTCGTCGCCCAGGGCGTAGGACAGGCGCAGGTACCCGGAGGGGCCGAACGCTTCGCCGGGAACCACGGCAACTTCCACCGCGTCCAGGATCAGCGCGGCGAGCTCCGCGGACGTCTGCGGACGGACCGGTCCCGCGGCGTTGGGGAATTCGCGGCCCAGCAGTCCCCGCACATCGGGGTAGGCGTAGAAGGCGCCCTCGGGCATCGGGCAGACGACGCCGTCGATCGAGTTGAGTGCCTCCACCATGGCGCGCCGGCGGCGGTCGAAGGAAACCTTCATCTCGTCGACTGCGGTGAGCGGACCCGAGACGGCGGCCAGCGCGGCCATCTGCGAGATGTTGGAGACGTTGGAGGAGAGGTGGGACTGGAGGTTGGTCGCAGCCTTGATGACGTCAGGCGCGGCGATCATCCATCCAACGCGCCAACCGGTCATGGCGTAGGTCTTGGCGACGCCGTTGAGGATCACCACCTTGTCACCCAGTTCGGGGCAGCGGGTGGCAATGGATGTGAAGGGCACGCCGCCGTAGGTGAGGTGCTCGTAGATCTCGTCGGTGACCACGAACAGGCCGTGGTCCGCGGCCCACATCCCAATCTCGGCGACGTCGTCGGACGGGTACACCGCGCCGGTCGGGTTGGAGGGGGAGACAAAGAGCAGCACCTTCGTGCGTTCCGTCAGGGCAGCGTCCAGCTGGGAGACAGTGACGCGGTAGTCCTGTTCCGGCCCCGCGAAGATCTCCACGGGAACGCCGCCAGCAAGGCGGATTGCCTCGGGGTACGTGGTCCAGTACGGAGTGGGGACCAGCACTTCGTCGCCTGGGTTGAGCAGGGTGGCGAATGCCTCGTAGACGGCCTGCTTGCCGCCGTTTGTCACCAGCACCTGGGACGGATCCACCGAATAGCCCGAATCTCGCAGCGTCTTTTCCGCGATCGCCTTCTTCAGCTCCGGCAGGCCGGAGGCGGGGGAGTAGCGGTGGAAGCGGGGATCCTGCGCGGCTGCAACGGCGGCGTCGACGATGTACCCGGGGGTCGGAAAATCGGGCTCGCCGGCACCGAAGCTGATGACCGGGCGGCCGGCAGCCTTCAGGGCCTTGGCCTTCGCGTCGACTGCAAGGGTGGCGGATTCCGCAATGGAGGCGATGCGCTCTGAGATTCGGCCGTTGGAAGGCATGGCGTTCCCGTCTGGTTTGGTACTGGATGCGTGCTGTATTGAGTTCGTACGTGCGTGTGGCCTGCGGTTTCGCCCGGAAGGACTGGGTCCTCCGGGAAGGGGCGCGGCGTTACCTTATGCAAGCCAAGCTTAGGCGTGCGGGGGAGACATTGCAGTCTTTTACAGTTCCGTGGCCGGGCGCGGTGCCCGGAATTACTCCCCGGCAGCCCGCTGCGGCCGCCGTCCGGATGCAGGGTTTGGGACGTGCCGGGAGTCCGGTTCGACTCGGGGGCAAAGATTGCGTAGACTTGTTCCTCGGTGTTGTTCTCTTGATGCTGGAGCATGCCCGCGGACCGGTTAGGTTATGAGCGGGATGTGCCGGTAAACTAGAACTCTCCCGAAGGGTAGTGGCGCAATTGGTAGCGCAGCGGTCTCCAAAACCGCAGGTTGCAGGTTCGAGTCCTGTCTGCCCTGCGCATGACGTCGGTTTCGCCGTCTAAAGCAGTCCTTCATGAAGCAGCGGTGCCCAGCCTGAGGCTGCGGACCCGTGAACCGAACAGATGAGTGAGGCGAAAGGTGACCGAGACAGCTGCCAGCAGCTCCAAGGGACACCCCTCCGGCAAGCCTGCGAAGAAGCGGGGCTTCTTCGGTGCCATTGCTCTCTTCCTGCGCCAGGTTATTGCAGAACTGAAGAAGGTTGTAACCCCCACCCGCAAGGAGCTGGTCCGGTTCACCATCGTGGTTCTCGCCTTCGTGGTGGTCATGATTATCATCGTGTCCCTTCTGGACTTTGTCTTTGGTGCTGGCGCACTGTGGATCTTCGGTTCGGGCGGCGGCGAAAGCTAGCCATCGAATTCCCTGCCGCCAGCCGCGCGGGGAAGGTCCGTTCGAAGAACTGAGCTAGTGACAGACCAATAGAGCTGAAGAAGAAAGCAGGAACCTACGTGTCCGAGCAAGAACTCGAATCACAGATCAATGACGAAACCGCTGATCTGGATACCGAGGATCAGGTGACCGAAGCAGCCGCTGCGGCGGATGCCGGTGACGCATCGGCCGAAGACGCGGAGAATGCTGACCAGGCTCCCGCCGAAGAAGCAGAGGCCGGCGACGAAACCCCTGCCGCAGCCGAGCCCGAAGAAGACCCCGTTGCCGCCTTCAAGGCAAAGCTGCGCCGCCAGGAAGGTGACTGGTACGTCATTCACTCCTACGCAGGTTACGAAAACCGCGTAAAGGCGAACCTCGAGACCCGCATCCAGACCCTTGACATGGAAGAGAACATCTTCCAGATCGAGGTTCCGATGGAAGAAGTCGTCGAGATCAAGAACACCACCCGCAAGATCGTGAACCGCGTCCGCATCCCCGGCTACGTGCTGGTGCGCATGGAACTCACGGATGCGTCCTGGGGCGTTGTCCGCCACACCCCCGGTGTGACCGGATTCGTCGGAAACGCACACAACCCGGTCCCGCTGAGCCTGGACGAAGTCTTCTCCATGCTTGAGCACACCGTGGTGTCCCCGAAGACCACCGCATCCGGTGCACCGGCGAAGGCAGCCCAGGCACCCATCGCCGTGGACTTCGAGGTTGGCGAGTCCGTGACCGTCAACGAGGGACCGTTCGAGACCCTCCCGGCCACGATCTCCGAGATCAAGCCCGAATCCCAGCAGCTGGTTGTCCTGGTGACCATCTTCGAGCGCGAAACCCCGGTTACGCTCTCCTTCGGACAGGTCACCAAGATCCAGTAACAGACTTCGCTGCGTGCAGGACTGCTTTATCCTGCACGGCAGCGTACGGCCGCCGCGCCACGGCGGCCACCAACCCGGACGGACGCTCCTGTCCTTCGGGAACTTATTTCAGAGAAGGACCCTTTCATGGCCCCCAAGAAAAAGGTCACCGGCCTTATCAAGCTGCAGATCAATGCAGGCGCCGCCAACCCGGCTCCTCCGATTGGTCCCGCCCTTGGCCAGCACGGTGTCAACATCATGGAATTCTGCAAGGCGTACAACGCTGCGACGGAATCCCAGCGCGGAAACGTCATCCCGGTTGAAATCACGGTTTACGAAGACCGTTCCTTCACCTTCATCACCAAGACGCCTCCGGCAGCCGAACTGATCAAGAAGGCTGCAGGCGTAGCCAAGGGTTCCGGCACCCCGCACACCGTCAAGGTTGCGAAGCTGACCCAGGCACAGGTCGAAGAGATCGCCACGCAGAAGATGGAAGACCTGAACGCCAACGACGTCCAGGCCGCCGCCAAGATCATCGCCGGCACCGCCCGCTCCATGGGCATCACCGTCGAAGGCTAATAACGCCTCACCGCACGGCCGAACGGCCGGGCACAACCAAAATCATTCAGCCGAACCGCCCGCAACGGGCGTCCGGCACGTGGCAGGGCCGAGCGCGGTCCGACAGACCACAACTGCACAAGGAGAAAAAGCAGATGGCAAAGCGCAGCAAAGCATATGAAGCCGCTGTGGCAAAGATCGACGCGGACAAGCTGTACGCGCCGGCCGAAGCCGTAGCACTGGCCAAGGAAACCAACCCGTCCAAGACGGACGCCACCGTTGAGGTTGCTTTCCGCCTGGGCGTTGACCCCCGCAAGGCTGATCAGATGATCCGCGGCACGGTCAACCTGCCCAACGGCACGGGCAAGACCGCCCGCGTCCTCGTCTTCGCCACCGGCGAGAAGGCCGAAGCAGCTATTGCTGCCGGCGCCGACTTCGTTGGTTCCGACGACATGATCGAAAAGGTCGCAGCAGGCTGGACCGACTTCGACGCCGCAGTGGCTACCCCGGACCTCATGGGCAAGGTTGGCCGCCTGGGCCGCGTGCTCGGCCCGCGTAACCTCATGCCGAACCCGAAGACCGGCACCGTGACCCCGAACGTCGCCAAGGCTGTCTCCGACATCAAGGGCGGCAAGATCGACTTCCGCGTCGACAAGCACTCCAACCTGCACTTCATCATTGGCAAGACGTCCTTCGACGCCCAGAAGCTGGCCGAGAACTACGCCGCTGCCCTGGAAGAAGTACTTCGCCTGAAGCCGTCCGCAGCCAAGGGCCGCTACATCCAGAAGGCAACCGTGACCACCACCTTCGGCCCCGGCATCGCCGTGGACCCGAACGTCACCAAGGTCCTCGCCGACGCATAGTCGACGTACCGCTTGGGGAGGATTCCTCCCCGCAAACGGCCGCAGCACATGCTGCGGCCGTTTTGTGTTTCCGGGGCGGTACACGCTTTGGTTCCGGAGGCGTTCTCCGGAAGGATGAGGAGCATGACCGACTTGTCCATTGAACCCCTGGTCCTGCCGCAGAGCACGGAATCGCCGGATGCGGAGGACTTCCTGGCTGCTGCCCGGATCTTCAACGCCCAGCAGCGCGAGATGTGGGGCAATGACGACTTTCTCGAGACGCCCCAGGCGCAGCTCGCCAGGCTGCGGAGCACACCCACCCGCCGGCGTCAGCTGCTGGTTGCCCGTGCCGGTGCCGGACAGCAGATCCTCGGCGTGGCCCAGGTGAGCTTTCCCCTGACTGACAACCTGCATACGGGCACGATGAACGTTGTGGTGGATGCCCGTTCGCGGCGAAGGGGCGTCGGAACGGCGCTTAGTGCTGCTGCCGAGAAGCTGGCCGCCGCAGACGGCCGGAGAGCGCTGATAGCCGAGACCGATCATCCGCTGCGTGGAAGCAAGGGCCCATCCGCCCAGGGACCGGCGTCGTTCATCCCGCAGGATGCCGCGGCTTGCTTCGCTGTGGCCCGCGGGTTCAACCTTGAACTCGTTGAGCGGATCAGCCGGCTTGACCTGCCGGAGGAAGGTGCCGCCGAAGGTTCTCCGGAGAGTGTCCCGGGTCCCGCCTACGAACTGCTCTTCTGGCAGGGCGCGTGCCCCGTTGAGCTGGTGGATGCCTATGCCCGGTTGAGGCAGAAAATGAGCACCGACGCTCCGCAGGGAGGGCTGGACCTGGCTCCGGAAGCCTGGGACGGTGAGAGGGTCCGTGAAGCCGAGGGCAAGGCCCACGCGATGGGGTATGACGTGCTCGTGTGCGCCGCACGACACAGGGCCTCGGGCGAGCTCGCGGGGCATACGGTGCTGGAAGTTAACCGGGGCAACCCGGCCGTGGCCTACCAGGACGATACGCTCGTGCTGCAGGGCCACAGAGGTAACGGGCTGGGAATGGTGATGAAGGCCGGAAACCTCCGGCGGCTGGGGCAGCTCTTCCCCGCGGTGCAGCGGGTCTACACCTGGAACGCGGAGGAGAACCGGTACATGCTCGCGGTGAACGAGCAGCTCGGATTCCGGGCCATCGGTTACGTAGGGGAGTGGCAGAAGCCGCTTTCCCGGGGCTAACCCGGATTTGGTCCCTGCCCGGATCTCCCGTACTCTTGAACTACCAAAGACCGTCGGTCGATGTGCCTTCAATCCCACAGCAAAGCTGAACCTTCAGTTTCCGTGTGTGGAATCCGGTTGGAGAACCATCCGAAAGTCCCTTCCAAGGGCGGCCTGCGCAGGTGAACGAAGTGAACTCCGGGAGAAATTCCGTTGAGTGCCGCCCCGTGCATCTGCCCGGGGCGTTTTTTGTGTTTGGGACCCGATCCACCGGCATTATTTTCCCCGGAAGGAGGGTTATGGCAACGCCAACCAAGGTGTCAGCAGTTGAAGAAATCACCAACGATTTCAAGGATTCAACCGCCGCTGTCCTAACCGAATACCGCGGGCTCACCGTTGCACAGCTCAAGGAGCTGCGCCGTTCGCTCGGCCAGGACACCAAGTACTCGGTCGTCAAGAACACCCTGACGGGCATTGCAGCCAAGGAAGCCGGCATCGACGCGTTCGATGGCCAGCTCTCCGGCCCCACTGCAATCGCCTTCATCAAGGGTGACGCAGTTGCCGCTGCGAAGAGCCTGACGGATTTTGCAAAGACCAACCCGCAGCTGATCATCAAGACCGGTATCTTCGAGGGCAACGCCCTTGACGCCTCCGGTGTTGCTGCCCTGGCTGCGCTCGAGTCCCGCGAGTTCCAGCTTGCCCGCGTCGCCGGTGTCCTCAAGGCCCCGATGTCCATGCTGGCCCGCTCGGTCGATGCCCTGCGCATCAAGCTCGAAGAAGAAGGCGGCGCTGCTGCTCCCGCTGCGGAGGAAGCCCCGGCTGCCGCAGAAGAAGCACCGGCCGCCGAAGCAGCCACCGAAGAGTAAATCCTCTTCACCCTCAACTCCCGGTGCCTTAGCGCACCACTTATAGGAAGGACGCCACATCATGGCGAAGCTCACCAACGAAGAGCTCATTGAAGCTTTCAAGGAACTGTCCATCATCGAGCTCTCCGACTTCGTGAAGCTCTTCGAAGAGACCTTCGACGTCACCGCTGCTGCTGTTGCAGTTGCCGGCCCGGCTGGCGGCGGCGCTGCTGAAGCTGCTGAAGAGAAGAGCGAATTCGACGTTATCCTCGAAGCCGCTGGCGACAAGAAGATCGCAGTGATCAAGGAAGTCCGCGCGCTGACTTCCCTGGGCCTGAAGGAAGCCAAGGACCTGGTTGACGGTGCTCCGAAGGCTATCCTCGAAGGCGCCAACAAGGAGACCGCTGACAAGGCGAAGGAAGCCCTCGAGGCTGCCGGCGCCACGGTTACCCTCAAGTAGTACCGCTTCTGCGGCACGCCGCAGGACAGAAAAAACCCCCGCTTCGTTTCGAAGCGGGGGTTTTTTCATGCGTGCATCCTGGCGCTAGGGGAGCGGATCGGTGATCTCCGCGACCGTGGCGTCCAAGGCTGTGAGCAGGGCATCCCCGTCAACAAAGAGGCTGGCTCCATGCTCACCGGCACCCATCGAGACCCGGCGGCCCCGAATGCCCGGTGCAGCAAAAACAGGCCACGCAACCGTGCTGCCCAGCGGCGTGATGGTGCCGCGGGCATAGCCGGTGGCCTCAAAGGCTTCATCGGCAGGCGGGAGCACCAGTTTGTTGGCGCCCGCGGCCGCACGGAGCTTAGGCCAGGAAATCTGGGCGTCCCCCGGCACCAGGACGAACAGGTACTCGCCCGCTTTGCGCCGGACAACGAGCGACTTCACGATGTCCGCCGGTGTAATGCCAAGCATTTCGGCTGCTTCGGCCAGGCTTCCAGCCGGCGGCCTGTCGACTACCTCAACGTCCAGGCCAAGGTGCGCCGCAGCGGCCAGCACGCGGCTCCGTCCAGCAGGTAGGGACTCCAAACCTTAGGCCCTGTACAGCAGCAGGGCTTCACCCTGTCCACCGCCTCCGCAGAGTCCGACGGCGGCGCGCCCGGAACCTCGGCGGTTCAGCTCGTGCGCCGCGTGCAGTGCAAGCCGGGCACCGGACGCACCGATGGGGTGGCCGAGGGCTATGGCGCCGCCGTGGATGTTGCAGTCCGCGAGGTCGACGCCGAGCTCCTGCAGCGACTGGACGGCTACGGAGCCGAACGCCTCGTTGATCTCGACAAAATCCAGGTCAGCCGCAGTCCAGCCGGCGCGCTTGAGCGCCTGCGCAATGGCATTGGAAGGCTGCGAGTGCAGGCTGTTGTCCGGCCCGGCAACTTGTCCGGGCATTCCGACGGCGGCAAGGATGGGCAGGCCCTGTTCCTCGGCGAAGGCACGCGTGGTCAGGACCAGTGCGCTGGCGCCGTCGGACAGCGGCGAAGAGTTGCCGGCCGTAATGGTGCCTTCCGGGTCGAAAGCAGGGCGCAGTCCCGCGAGAGTCTCCACCGTGGTGGCCGGGCGGACACCTTCGTCGGCCGTGAGCACCACGGGATCGCCCTTGCGTTGGGGAACGGTGACCGGGGTGATTTCGACGTCGAAGATCCCGGCTTCGGCGGCCGCGGCGGCCCGCTGGTGCGAAGCCGCGGCAACTTCGTCCTGTGCAGTCCGGCTAATGCCAAGGGCGCCGTTGCCCCGCTCGGTGGAAACACCCATGGACTCGTTGTCGAAGGCATCCGTCAGCCCGTCGTGGGCCACGGAGTCCAGCACGGACATGCTGCCGTAGTTCCAGCCCTGGCGGGAACCGGGCAGCACATGCGGCCCGCGGGTCATTGATTCCTGGCCGCCGGCCACCACCACGGTGGCCTCGCCGCCGCGGATGAGCCGTGCAGCGTCGATCACCGCCGCAAGGCCGGAGAGGCACACCTTATTGATGGTCACGGTAGGCACGTCCCAGCCCAGTCCTGCCTTGATGGCCGACTGGCGGGCCGGATTCTGGCCGCAGCCGGCCTGCACCACGTGGCCCATGATCACGCTGTCTACCTGGGAAGCGTCGACGCCGGAGCGCTCCAGGGCACCGGCAATGGCGAAGGCTCCCAGTTCGACGGCGGTGAAGGAGGCCAGCTGGCCGTTCAGCCGGCCCTGCGGGGTACGTGCGCCGCCCACTATGACAACTTCGGGTGCGGGCGCTGTTCCGGATCCTGCAAATGCGTCAGTGCTCATGGCCGCTAGTCCGCTTTCAATAGAGGTTTTAAGAGAGGTTTCGACAGAGGTTCCAACAGAGGTTCACGAGAAAATGATCCGATGGTCCTGCGGATTCGCCTATAGGCTACCCGCTTGCCGTGGCGGGGAACACATTTGGGTGCCAGGTCCGGAGCGGGTTTTGCGGGCCGCGGGGCACAGGCGCCGGAGCTGTGGACGGAAATCGCGCGGATCCGCCGGACTTGGGGTACTCTATGGAGGTAGCCACGCGTCACATCGGTTCGCTGGCACCGCCCGCAGCTCCCCGGCAGGAAGCCGCAGCGCAGGAACTTTGAAGATTCCCGCTGCAGGATCCGGGGTTGAGCTGGCAGGGGTTTCGATTACCGGGTAGACTTCTGTGTCCTAAATGCCCTATAGTAGATATTTGCTTCCCTCTCTTAACCTTCAGCCTTCATATAGCGGTGGGCTGTGTCACGGGCCAAGCGGCGTCCGAAGTGTCCACGCAGGCGTTCCAAACGCACACGCGCTGGGCATGCCACGGCGCCCGGGACCGCCAGGACGCACGCGGACCAGGTCCGTCAGTGCAGAGTGGGAGCGCGAAACACGCCTGAAGGTCTGTGGAAGGATCCCTCTTGGTCGCCTCGAGCACCTCTAATAATGCAACCGCTACCAATCCGGAGAACGCAGCTTCCCGGATTTCATTCGCAAAGATTCACGAACCGCTGGATGTTCCCAATCTTCTTGCCCTGCAGACGGACAGCTTTGACTGGCTCGTAGGCAACGAGCGCTGGAAGGAACGCCTGCGGAAGGCCCAGGAAGAGGGCGACGCCGGTTTCGCCACTACCTCCGGCCTCGCGGACATCTTCGAAGAAATTTCCCCGATCGAAGATTTCCAGGGCACCATGTCCCTGAGCTTCTCGGAGCCGGAATTCGCTGATCCGAAGTACACCATGGCCGAGTGCAAGGACCGGGACGCAACATACTCGGCACCGCTGTACGTCAAGGCCGAGTTCATGAACAACAACACGGGTGAAATCAAGCAGCAGACCGTGTTCATGGGCGACTTCCCGCTGATGACGGACAAGGGTACCTTCGTCATCAACGGCACCGAGCGCGTCGTCGTCTCGCAGCTGGTCCGTTCCCCGGGCGCCTACTTCGAGCGCGCCGCTGACAAGACCAGTGACAAGGACATCTACACCGCGAAGATCATTCCTTCCCGCGGTGCATGGTTCGAACTCGAAATCGACAAGCGGGACCAGGTTGGCGTCCGCCTGGACCGCAAGCGCAAGCAGTCGGTCACCATCCTGCTCAAGGCCCTCGGCTGGACCGAAGGCCAGATCCTGGAAACGTTCGGCGAGTACGACTCGATCCGCGCCACCCTGGAGAAGGATCCCACCGAAACCCAGGAAGATGCCCTGCTGGACATCTACCGCAAGCTCCGTCCGGGAGAGCCGCCCACGGTTGAGGCTGCCAAGACGCTGCTGGAGAACCTGTACTTCAACCCGAAGCGCTACGACCTGGCGAAGGTTGGCCGTTACAAGATCAACCGCAAGCTCGGCGTCGAAAAGCCGATTGGCGACGCTGACGCTTCGGTCCTGAACATCGACGACATCGTCGCGATGATCAAGTTCCTCGTGGCACTGCACGCCGGCGAGAAGACCATCCCGGGCAAGCGCGACGGCCAGGACGTGGACATCCGCGTTGAGGTTGACGACATCGACCACTTCGGCAACCGTCGCATCCGCGCCGTCGGCGAACTGATCGAGAACCAGATCCGCACCGGTCTTTCCCGCATGGAGCGTGTTGTCCGCGAACGGATGACCACTCAGGACGTCGAGGCAATTACGCCGCAGACCCTGATCAACATCCGTCCGGTCGTTGCTGCGATCAAGGAGTTCTTCGGAACCTCCCAGCTCTCGCAGTTCATGGACCAGAACAACCCGCTGGCCGGCCTGACCCACAAGCGCCGCCTTTCCGCGCTGGGCCCGGGCGGTCTGTCCCGTGACCGTGCAGGCATGGAAGTCCGAGACGTCCACCCCTCGCACTACGGACGCATGTGCCCCATCGAAACCCCTGAAGGCCCGAACATCGGCCTGATCGGTTCGCTGGCCTCCTACGCCCGGATCAACGCCTTCGGCTTCATCGAAACCCCGTACCGCAAGGTAGTGGACGGCGTCGTCACCGACCAGGTCGATTACCTGACCGCGGATGACGAAGTAGAGCGCACGATCGCACAGGCAAACGCCCCGCTGCGCGAAGACATGCACTTCGAAGAGGACCTCGTCCTCGTCCGTGCCCGCGGCGGATCCGGCGAGCCCGTGCTCGTCGAGCCCGAAGGCGTGGAGTACATGGACGTTTCCCCGCGCCAGATGGTGTCGGTTGCAACGGCCCTGATTCCGTTCCTCGAGCATGACGATGCCAACCGCGCCCTCATGGGTGCGAACATGCAGCGCCAGGCCGTGCCGCTGCTCCGTTCCGAGCGTCCCGTCGTGGGCACCGGTATGGAGAAGTACGCAGCCATTGACGCCGGTGATTCCGTCACCGCCGCCAAGGCCGGCGTCGTCACCGAGGTTTCGGCTGACCTGGTTACCGTCATGAACGACGACGGCACCGAGACCAGCTACCCGATCATGAAGTTCGCACGCTCGAACCAGGGCAACGCCTACAACCAGCGCGTGATCGTCTCCGAGGGCACCCGCGTTGAGGTCAACGACGTCATCGCCGACGGCCCCTCCACGGACCAGGGTGAACTGGCACTGGGCAAGAACCTGCTCGTGGCATTCATGTCCTGGGAAGGCCACAACTACGAAGATGCCATCATCCTCTCGCAGCGCATGGTCTCCGACGATGTCCTGACCTCGATCCACATCGAGGAGCACGAAGTCGATGCCCGCGACACCAAGCTTGGTGCCGAGGAAATCACCCGTGACATCCCGAACGTGTCCGAGGAAGTCCTCTCCCAGCTCGACGAGCGCGGCATCATCCACATCGGTGCCGAGGTCGAAGCAGGAGACATCCTGGTTGGCCGCGTGACCCCGAAGGGCGAAACGGAACTGACCCCCGAAGAGCGCCTGCTGCGCGCCATCTTCGGCGAGAAGAGCCGCGAAGTCCGCGACACCTCCCTGAAGGTTCCCCACGGCGAGTCCGGAACCGTCATCGGCGTGCGCATCTTCGACCGCGACAATGACGACGAGCTGCCCCCGGGCGTGAACCAGCTGGTCCGCGTTTACGTGGCCCACAAGCGCAAGATCACGGACGGCGACAAGCTGGCCGGCCGCCACGGCAACAAGGGCGTCATCTCCAAGATCCTCCCGATCGAAGACATGCCGTTCCTGGAAGACGGAACCCCCGTCGACATCGTCCTGAACCCGCTGGGTGTTCCGGGCCGAATGAACGTCGGACAGGTCCTGGAAATCCACCTCGGCTGGGCTGCCAAGCAGGGCTGGAAGATCGAAGGCGAGCCGGACTGGGTCAAGGACCTGCCCGCCCTGCCGCGTGAAACCGGACCCACCACCGTTGCCACCCCGGTGTTCGACGGCGCCAGCGAGGATGAAATCACCAACCTCCTGGACTCCACGAACGTCACCCGCGACGGCGACCGCCTGATCGGATCTTCCGGAAAGGCCCGCCTGTTCGACGGCCGCTCCGGCCAGCCGTTCCCGGATCCGATCTCCGTTGGCTACATGTACATCCTGAAGCTGCACCACCTTGTCGACGACAAGATCCACGCACGCTCCACGGGTCCGTACTCCATGATCACGCAGCAGCCGCTGGGTGGTAAGGCACAGTTCGGTGGCCAGCGCTTCGGTGAAATGGAAGTCTGGGCCCTGGAAGCCTACGGTGCCGCTTACACCCTGCAGGAACTGCTCACCATCAAGTCCGATGACATCCACGGCCGCGTCAAGGTCTACGAAGCCATCGTCAAGGGTGAGAACATCCCGGAGCCCGGCGTTCCGGAATCGTTCAAGGTGCTCATCAAGGAAATGCAGTCGCTGTGCCTGAACGTGGAAGTCCTTTCCACCGAAGGCAACACGATTGAAATGCGTGACTCGGATGAAGAAGTCTTCCGGGCCGCGGAAGAGCTGGGTATTGATCTGTCCCGCGCAGAGCCGAGCTCAGTAGAAGAGGTTTAGTGCTGGTCCGGGCCTTCGGGCCCGGTCCGGAAGCCGGAACGGCGGCAACGAAATTTCCAGCTCGCAGAGCTCACAGGAAATATTAAAGCCGCCTTCCTCCGGCTCCCGGACCGGACCGTTGCCGGGCACCCTGGGTGCCCGCCCGGACTTCCACACTCTTCCCGTACCCGAGACATTCAGATCTAGAGAACAAGAGAGAACAGGGACCCATGTCCAACGATTCCACGTTCGGCCTCATGCGAATCGGCCTTGCCACTGCGGACGAAATCCGCAACTGGTCTTACGGCGAGGTCAAAAAGCCGGAAACCATTAACTACCGAACCCTGAAGCCGGAGAAGGACGGTCTTTTCTGCGAGAAGATCTTCGGTCCTTCCCGTGACTGGGAGTGCTACTGCGGCAAGTACAAGCGCGTGCGCTTCAAGGGCATCATCTGTGAGCGCTGCGGCGTCGAGGTTACCCGTGCCAAGGTCCGCCGCGAACGGATGGGCCACATTGAGCTCGCCGCTCCGGTAACCCACATCTGGTACTTCAAGGGTGTCCCCTCCCGCCTGGGCTACCTCCTTGACCTGGCTCCGAAGGACCTCGAAAAGGTCATCTACTTCGCTGCCTACATGATCACCTCGGTCGACGAAGAGAACCGCCACGCCGAGCTGCCGAACCTGCAGGCCGAGCACGACCTGGAGCGCAAGCACCTGGTTGACCAGCGCGACTCCGACATCGCCGCGATTGCCAAGGACCTCGAAGACGAGCTCGCTCGCCTCGAAGGTGAAGGCGCGAAGGCTGCCGACAAGAAGAAGGCCCGCGACTCCGCCGACCGCCAGATGGCCAAGGTACGCCGCGACGCCGACAACAACATCGAGCGCCTCGAGCAGGTTTGGGAACGCTTCAAGAACCTCAAGGTCGGCGACCTCGAGGGCGACGAAGGCCTGTACCGCGAACTGCGCGACCGCTACGGCCTGTACTTCGAAGGCTCCATGGGCGCCGAAGCCATCAAGAAGCGCCTTGAAGACTTCGACATGCAGCAGGAGTCCGAGAACCTGCGCGAGATCATCCAGAACGGCAAGGGCCAGCGCAAGACGCGTGCCCTGAAGCGCCTGAAGGTTGTCAACGCGTTCCTCACGACGTCCAACAGCCCCATGGGCATGGTCCTCGACGCCGTTCCGGTGATCCCGCCGGAACTGCGCCCGATGGTCCAGCTCGACGGCGGCCGCTTCGCGACGTCGGACCTCAACGACCTGTACCGCCGCGTGATCAACCGCAACAACCGCCTGAAGCGCCTGCTGGATCTCGGTGCCCCCGAGATCATCGTGAATAACGAAAAGCGCATGCTCCAGGAAGCCGTTGACTCCCTGTTCGACAACGGCCGCCGCGGCCGTCCGGTCACCGGACCGGGCAACCGTCCGCTGAAGTCGCTCTCCGACATGCTCAAGGGCAAGCAGGGCCGGTTCCGCCAGAACCTGCTCGGCAAGCGCGTTGACTACTCGGGCCGTTCGGTCATCGTCGTCGGTCCGCAGCTGAAGCTGCACCAGTGCGGCCTGCCCAAGCAGATGGCGCTGGAGCTCTTCAAGCCGTTCGTGATGAAGCGCCTGGTTGACCTCAACCACGCGCAGAACATCAAGAGCGCCAAGCGCATGGTCGAGCGTTTCCGCCCGCAGGTCTGGGACGTGCTGGAAGAGATCATCACCGAACACCCGGTGCTGCTCAACCGTGCACCCACCCTGCACCGCCTCGGCATCCAGGCCTTCGAGCCGCAGCTGGTTGAGGGCAAGGCCCTTCAGCTGCACCCGCTGGTCTGCGGCGCCTTCAACGCTGACTTCGACGGCGACCAGATGGCAGTGCACCTGCCGCTGAGCCCCGAAGCCCAGGCTGAAGCCCGCATCCTGATGCTGTCCTCGAACAACATCCTGAAGCCGTCGGACGGCCGTCCGGTGACCCTGCCCTCGCAGGATATGATCATCGGCCTGCACCACCTGACCACCAAGCGCGAAGGCGCAGCAGGCGAAGGCCGCGTGTTCTCCTCGATGGCGGAAGCCATCATGGCGAACGACCTCGGCGAGCTGCACCTGAACGCTCCGGTCAAGATCCGCGTCGAAGGCTTCGTGCCCAGCGATGAGCAGCCGGCTCCGGAAGGCTGGGAAGAGGGCGCTCCCGCTCTCATCCCGACCACCCTCGGCCAGGTGCTGTTCAACCAGACCCTGCCTGTGGACTACCCCTGGGTTGAGTCCGTGGCGGACAAGGGCCAGCTCTCCAAGATCGTGAACGATCTCGCCGAGCGCTACCCGAAGGTCGTCACCGCTGCCACCCTGGATAACCTGAAGGACGCCGGTTTCTACTGGGCCACTCGCTCGGGCGTTACCGTCGCCATCTCGGACATCGCTGCTCCGATCGACAAGCCTGCCATCATGGAGGTTTACGAAGCACGCGCTGCCAAGGTTGAAAGCCAGTACGGCAAGGGCCTGATCGCTGAAGACGAGCGCCGCCAGGAGCTCATCGACATCTGGAACCAGGCAACCAACGAGGTTGCCAAGGCTATGCGCGACAACATGCCGATCCAGAACAACATCAACCGCATGGTTTCCTCCGGTGCACGAGGCAACTGGCTGCAGGTCCGGCAGATCGCCGGTATCCGTGGCCTGGTGGCCAACCCGAAGGGCGAGATTATCCCGCGTCCGATCAAGTCCTCCTACCGCGAGGGCCTGTCGGTGCTGGAATACTTCATCGCCACGCACGGTGCCCGTAAGGGCCTGGCCGATACCGCACTGCGTACCGCCAACTCGGGTTACCTGACCCGTCGTCTGGTGGACGTCTCGCAGGACGTCATTGTCCGCGAAGAAGACTGCGGTACCGAGCGCGGCCTGAAGGTCACGATTGCTGTTCCGGACCACAACGGTGAACTGGTGCTGCACGAAGAGGTCGAGAACTCGGCGTACGCCCGTACGCTGGCTACCGACGTGACCGACGCTGAAGGCAACGTCCTGGCCAAGGGCGGCGACGACGTCGGCGATGTGCTGATCGAGAAGCTGTTCAAGGCCGGCGTCACCGAGATCAAGGTCCGGTCCGTGCTGACCTGTGAATCGGCAGTCGGAACCTGTGCCCTCTGCTACGGCCGTTCGCTGGCCACCGGCAAGACCGTGGACATTGGCGAGGCCGTTGGCATCATCGCCGCACAGTCCATCGGTGAGCCCGGTACCCAGCTGACCATGCGTACCTTCCACACCGGTGGTGTTGCATCGGCAGAAGATATCACCCAGGGTCTGCCCCGTATCCAGGAGCTCTTCGAAGCACGTACCCCCAAGGGCGTTGCTCCGATCTCCGAGACGGCCGGCCGCGTCACCATCGAAGAGACCGACCGCCAGATGCGTCTGGTTGTCACTCCCGATGACGGCTCCGAGGAAATCGCCTACCCGGTCCTGCGCCGTGCCCGCCTCCTGGTTGCCGACGGCGACCACGTAGAGGTTGGCCAGCAGCTGGTTGCAGGTGCAGTGGATCCCAAGCAGATCCTCCGCATCCTCGGCCCGCGCAAGGCACAGGAGTTCCTGGTGGACGAAGTCCAGCGCGTTTACCGCAGCCAGGGCGTAGGCATCCACGACAAGCACGTGGAAGTCATCGTCCGCCAGATGCTGCGCCGCGTGACCGTGATCGAATCCGGCGATTCCGACCTGCTCCCGGGTGAGCTGGCCGAGCGCCGTCGGTTCGAGAGCGAGAACCGCCGCGTGGTTTCCGAAGGACGCCGTCCGGCCGCTGGCCGTCCGGAGCTGATGGGTATCACCAAGGCATCCCTGGCAACCGAGTCCTGGCTGTCCGCTGCTTCCTTCCAGGAGACCACCCGCGTCCTGACGCAGGCGGCTATGGAAGGCAAGAGCGATCCGCTGCTCGGCCTCAAGGAGAACGTCATCATCGGTAAGCTGATCCCGGCCGGAACGGGCCTGCCCCGTTACACCGAGGTCACGGTTGAACCGACTGAGGAAGCAAAGGCCAATCTCTTCACCGGCCCGAGCGCCTTCAGCGACTTCGACTACGCCGGAGTTGACGGTGGTCTGAGCCCCGAGTTCCACGCCATCCCGCTGGATGACTACGACATGGGCAGCGAGTTCCGCTAAAGCTGAATAGCCCTGCGGAGCGCACACCGCGAAGGAAGGACCCCGCCGAAAGGCGGGGTCCTTCCCGCGTTAACGGCGCCCGTGGTCCGGAGGCGGACCGCAGCAGCGGGTCAGCGGCGTCGTATGCCAAAGTACTTGTATGGCCAATTCCCCCTCCGGCGACTCCATGGCGGAGCGCATTGTGCGCGTGATCTCGGCGTTCGACGCCGAGCGTCCCGCCATGCCGGTGGCAACCCTGGCCCGGCGGGCCGGCCTGCCGCTCTCGACGGCGCACCGGCTCGCGGGGGAGCTCGTGTCGCTGGCCCTGCTGCAGCGCACGGACAGCGGAGAACTGCGGCTGGGCCTGCGGCTCTGGGAACTGGCCAGCCGCAGCTCTGCCGCACTGGACCTGCGCCAGGTGGCCATGCCGTTCATGGAGGACATCCAGGCGGTGATCCGACAGCACACCCAGCTGTCCGTCCTGCAGGAGGACGAGGTGCTGTTCATCGAACGCCTCTCCAGCCGCGGCTCCGTATCCAACTTCGCGAAGGTTGCCGGCAGGCTCCCGCTGCACATCTCGTCCTCCGGCATGGTGCTCATGGCGCACTCGCCCCGCCATGTGCAGGAGGAGTTCCTCGACCGGCACCGAAGCGATCCGCCGCCGTTTCCTGCCGCCGACTCCCTGCGGCGGCAGTGGGCCGAGATCCGGCGGGAGGGGTGCGCGACGCTGCCCGGCGTCGTCGACCCCGATACAACGGGTATTGCCGTACCAGTCTTTGGCCCCCAGGGTTCGGCAGTAGCAGCACTGGGTGTGGTGGTTCCGCGCGGGAAAGAGAACACGTCCGCAACGGTCCCGGCGCTCATGACTGCCGCCAGGGGAATCTCCCGCGGATTGGGAACCGACTCAGCCGAAGCCGGCCCCCGCTACGGCGGCGGCGCAGGGGCAGGGGACTGACCCCGCCCATCGAGATGGCAGAAAAAGCTCTTATGAGCGTCCATAAGGGCAGTTTCTGCCATCTCGATGGGGAAGATTTCCATTGAATGGGAATTGGCTCGCGACGGAGGTGTGCTGGTCCTCACACTGGGAGAGGGGGTGCCAACCCCCGTTCTTCCCGCCTGTCCCCGAAGGAGTCCTGCATTGGCTGCAGCCCGTACCGTCCTGAAGACCAAAGTCGGCATTGTTGGAGGGGGGCCTGCAGGCCTGATGCTCTCCCACATGCTGGCCAAGTCAGGCATCGAGAGCATCGTGGTGGAAAAGCGCGATCACGAAACCATCCGCACCACCCACCGCGCCGGGATCCTGGAGCACGGCAGCGTCCGGATGCTCACCGAGGGCGGCGTCAGCGACCGTGTGCTGACCGACGGCTACAAGCATGACGGAATCGACCTCCGTTTCGGCGGCGAAAGCCACCGGATCGATTTCGAGGAACTGGTGGGGGAGTCGGTCTGGCTCTACCCGCAGAACGAGGTCTTCGTTGATCTGGCTGCCGCCCGCGAACGGGACAACGGCGACGTCCGCTACGCGGTATCCAATACCGAAGTGCTGGACCAGACGACGGCGGTTCCCAAGATCCGCTTTACCGATGCAGACGGCACGGACTTTGAAATCCACTGCGACATCCTGGTTGGCGCCGACGGCTCGCAGGGCATCTGCAAGCGCTCCATTCCCAAGGAGCTGCGCACGGACAACTTCATTGAGTACCCGTTCGCCTGGTTTGGCATCCTCACGGAGGCGCCGCCCAGTGCGCCCGAGCTGATCTACGCCAACTCCGAGCACGGTTTTGCCCTGATCAGCCAGCGAAACGACAACGTGCAGCGCATGTACTTCCAGTGCGATCCCAATGAGGATGCGGATGCCTGGGGTGACGAGCAGATCTGGAACGAACTTCAGCGCCGCGTCGACGGCCCGGACGGCTTCCAGCTCAAGCGCGGTCCGATCTTCGAAAAGACAGTCCTGAAGTTCCGCTCCTACGTCTGCGAACCGCTGCGCTACGGCAACATGTTCCTGGCCGGCGACGCCGGACACACGGTTCCGCCCACCGGTGCCAAGGGCCTGAACCTGGCCCTGGCGGACGTCAAGGTACTGTTCGAGGCAATCGATTCCTTCTATGCCACGAAGTCCGCGGACCTGCTTGACGGCTACAGCGACAAGGCGCTCAAGCGCGTCTGGCGCGCGCAGAACTTCTCCTATTGGATGACGTCCATGCTGCACACCCGGCCCGACGCAACCGACTTCGAACGCAAGCGTGCCCTGGGCGAGCTGAACGGTGTTGTCTCTTCCCGCCACGGACAGGCCTACCTGGCCGAGGCCTACACCGGCTGGCCGGAGCACTAAGTCCGTCCCGCCAGCGCCATATTCTGTTCACAATGTGAACGTCTGTACTAACAGTGAACACGAGGTGTACTGTGGGTTCCATCCACGGGATGCCTACCCATCGCGGGACGCAGTGACGCGTCCTGCCCTGACAGGAAGAAGGACCATGGACAAGAACACCATGGACACGGACAACGGTTCCGCCCTTGCGGAAGACCTGTTCTCGGACAGCCACGTCGTCGAGCGGCTCGACGCCGCCGAAGCATCGCAGGACCAGATCTCCGAAGAGATCCGGACTATCCACGAGGCGTACCGGAAGGGCGTGGAAGAGGGTGCTCCCGAGGAAACCCAGCCCCGCGTGGACTTCCGGCCGTACCGCAGCTCGCTGCTGCGCCACCCCACCAAGAACCTGCACCACACGGACCCCGAGACCATTGAACTCTGGTCCCCGGCGTTCGGCCACCAGGATGTGCATCCCCTGGAAGCGAACCTGACCATCCAGCACAACGGTGAACCCCTGGGCGAGCGCATCATCGTCCGCGGACGGGTGCTCGACGGCGACGGACGTCCGGTCCGCAACCAGCTGATCGAGGTCTGGCAGGCCAACTCCGCCGGCCGCTACATCCACAAGCGTGACCAGCACCCGGCTCCGATCGACCCGAACTTCACCGGCGTCGGCCGCGCCATCACCGGTGACGACGGTTCCTATGAGTTCCTCACGATCAAGCCGGGGCCCTACCCGTGGAAGAACCACTTTAATGCCTGGCGCCCGGCGCATATCCACTTCTCCCTCTTCGGGACGGACTTCACCCAGCGCATGATCACCCAGATGTACTTCCCGGGTGATCCCCTGTTTGCCCTGGATCCGATCTACCAGTCCATTACCGATCAGAAGGCGCGCGACCGCCTCGTCGCCACCTACGATCACAACATCACCTCGCACGAATGGGCCACCGGCTACAACTGGGACATCGTGCTGACCGGCAGCAACCGCACCTGGATGGAAGAAGAGGACGCAGAGTAATGAGCGAGAAACTCACGGCCACTCCGGGCCAGACAATCGGCCCCTTCTACGGTTACGCGCTTCCCTTCGAAAAGGGCGGGGAGCTTCTCGCCCCGGGCCTGCCCGGAGCCATCCGGCTGCAGGGAACCGTGCGCGACGGCGCCGGCGATCCGATTCCCGATGCACTGCTTGAAATTTGGCAGGCAGACGCCGAAGGTAACATCCCGCAAAAGACGGGTTCGCTGGTCCGCGACGGCTACACCTTCACCGGCTGGGGACGGGTGCCGGTGGACAACACCGGCAACTACACCTTCACCACGGTGAACCCCGGACCGACGGAAGAAGGCTCCGCGCCGTTCATTTCCGTGGTCATCTTTGCCCGCGGGCTGCTGAACAAGCTCCACACCCGGATGTACCTGCCGGAGGACCAGGACGCCCTGGCCGCGGATCCGCTGCTTTCATCGCTTCCCGAGGACCGGCGCCGGACCCTCATCGCTACCCGCGAAGCCGACGGCGGACTCCGCTGGGACATCAAGCTGCAGGGCGAAGACGAGACCGTCTTCCTGGCCTACCCGGGAGCGTAATTCCTTTGGGCTTCGCGGAAACTGCCGACTACGGACTCCTGTCGCCGGCATGGGCCGGCACCCGTGCTGCCGCTCTGACCTCGGACCAGGCGCTGCTGCAGGCCATGCTCGACGTCGAACTCGAGTGGCTGCGGGTGCTCGCTTCCGCGGGGCTGATCAAGGAGGGCGTCCCCGACGCCGTCGCGCCGGCCTGCCAGGCAAGCCGCTACGACATAGCGGACCTGGCAGCCCGGGCGCAGGGCGGCGGGAACCCCGTGATACCGCTGCTTGCAGACCTCCGGGCAATCGTGCGCGAGGAAGCTCCTGGCGCCGCCGGTCCGATCCACAGGGCCGCCACCAGCCAGGACATTCTTGATTCGGCACTCATGCTGATGGCTTCGCGTGCCCTGGAAACAATCCTCGCGGACGCCTACCGGGCCCAGGCCGCGCTGGCAGGCCTTGCCCGGGAGCACGCGGATACCCTGAGCGTGGCCCGCACCCTCACCCAGCATTCGCTTCCCTCCACCTTCGGGCTGAAGGCAGCCCAGTGGCTGCACGGCATCGGACAGGCCACTGCCGCCTTGGAAGCCGCCGCGGCTGCCCTGCCCCTGCAGTGGGGCGGCGCCTCCGGCACCATGGCAGCGCTCACCACGGCAGCTGAAGGATCAACCTCAACGCCGCTGGAACTCTCCGCGGATCTCGCTGCCCGCCTGGGACTCGCGGATCCGGTCGCGCCGTGGCAGACCAACCGCCTGCCGGTCACGGCGCTGGGCGGCGCACTTGCAGACCTGCTGGCAGCGGCCGGGAAGGTTTCCAACGACGTCCTGCTTCTGAGCAGGCCCGAAATCGGCGAGGTCAGCGAACCGCGGGAAGCCGGCCGCGGCGGATCCTCCGCCATGCCGCAGAAGCAAAACCCCGTCCTCTCGGTGCTGATCCGCAGCGCAGCACTGGCCGCACCCGGGTACACCGCCATGCTGCAGGCGGCTGCCGGTGCCGCCGACGACGAACGTCCGGGCGGATCCTGGCACGTTGAGTGGCAGGCCCTGCGCCAGCTGCTGCGCCTTGCCGGGGGAGCGGCTGTGAAACTTGCCGAACTCTCCGCCGGACTCCAGGTCCATACCGGGGCGGTCGCGCGGAACCTCACGGCAGCCGGCCCGCTGGTGGTCAGCGAAAAGGTCATGGCACGTGTGGCGCCACTTCTGGACGACGGCACCCCCGGACAGGGAAAAAAGCGGGTCCAGGAACTCGTCGCGCGTTCACTGGCCGGCGAAGACTTCCCCGCCCTGCTGCGCGACGCGGTGCCGGCACAGGCCCTCAGCGACGCGGACATCGCGGACTTGCTGAATCCCGCGAACTACATCGGCCAGTCCAGCGCCCTGATTGAACGAATCATCTCGGCTTACCCCGGAAGGAAAAACGCGTGAGCGTCCCGCAGATCAAAGCAACCCAGCTCTCCAACGCCGGCCCGTCAGCCCCGGTGCTGATCGCAGGACCATCGCTGGGCACCTCCGGTACCGCACTGTGGGCCAGCACCGCGGCCCTCCTGGACGGTTTCACCGTTCTTGCCTGGGACCTGCCCGGGCACGGTAACAGCCCCGCCGCTGCCGAGGCGTTCTCCATGGGGGAACTGGCCGCCGCCGTGCACCAGCTGGTGCAGGACGCCGTCGCGGCTGGCGACATTTCGCCTTCGCAGGACGTTCACTACGCCGGAGTCTCCCTGGGCGGCGCGGTGGGCCTCCAGCTGGGACTCGATTTCCCCAAGGCCTTCACCTCGCTGGCGATCCTCTGCTCCGGAGCAAAGATTGGTGACGCTGAAGGCTGGGAAACCCGGGCCGAGACGGTCCGGAACCAGGGCACGCCCGCGGTGCTCATCGGCTCGGCCCAGCGCTGGTTTGCCGAAGGGTTCATCGAACGTGAGAAGGGCGCCTCTGCGGCGCTGCTTCACTCGCTCCAGGACGCCGATCGGTTCTCCTATGCTTTCTGCTGCCAGGCCCTGGCAGCCTTTGACGTCCGGAACCGCCTGGCCGAGATCCAGGTCCCCGTGCTGGCCGTCGCCGGCGCCGAAGACGTGGTGACTCCCGCCTCCTTTGCCGAGCTGATCGCCGACGGCGTGCCCGCCGGGCGCTCCGCCGTCGTGCCCGATGCCGCTCACCTGGTGCCGGCCGAGCAGCCGGCCGTTACCGCGGAACTGCTCGGCAGCTTCTTCCGCGCGGCGAAGTAATCCGCACCGGCACAGCTACGCCTCCCGAAACACCCCGGAAGTCCAGAGAACAGGCATCACAGTGATTGAAGAGCACAGCACCAAGACCCAGCAGGAGATCTATGACGAGGGCATGGCGGTGCGCCGCGAGGTCCTCGGTGACGCCCACGTGGACCGCGCCAATGCGGCCAAGGACGGGTTTACCACCGACTTCCAGGACATGATTACCCGCTATGCGTGGGGAACCATCTGGACCCGCCCGGGGCTGGACCGCACAATGCGCAGCGCCATCACGCTGACGGCCCTGATTGCACACGGCCACCTCGAGGAACTGGCGATGCACGTCCGCGCGGCGCTGCGGAACGGCCTGTCGAGGGACGAGATCAAGGAAATCTTCCTGCAGTCCGCCATCTACTGCAGTGTTCCTTCCGCCAACTCCGCCTTCAAGGTGGCCCAGAACGTCTTCGCTGAACTGGACGCCGCCGAGAACTAAGGCTGGCACAAAACGCCAAACTCGGATAAATTCGCATCTTGTACGTATGTTCGCAGATTGAACACTGGATCGAGCACTAGCGGCGCCCCGGGGTGGATGCGATCCGCGGGTACAGGTGCCGCAACCAGCCAAAGGAGCCACGGTGAACCAGGCCTACATTTACGACGCAGTCCGAACCCCGTTCGGACGTTTCGGGGGAGCCCTTGCGGGGGTTCGGCCGGACGACCTTGCCGCACAGGTGATCCGGGCCTCCGTGGCCCGCGCGCCCGAACTCGATCCTGAACGAATCGACGAAGTGGTCTTCGGCAACGCCAACGGTGCCGGCGAGGAAAACCGCAATGTGGCGCGCATGGCCACGCTGCTTGCAGGCCTGCCGGTTTCAGTCCCCGGAACCACCGTGAACCGGCTCTGCGGTTCCTCCCTGGACGCCGCCATGATCGCTTCCCGGCAGATCAACACCGGCGAGGCAGACCTCATGCTGGTGGGCGGAGCCGAATCCATGAGCCGCGCCCCCTGGGTACTGCCCAAGAATGACAAGCCGTTCCCGGCCGGTGACCAGACGCTGGCTTCCACCACCCTGGGGTGGCGCCTGGTCAACCCGCAGATGCCCAGAGAATGGACAGTCTCGCTGGGCGAGGCCACCGAACAGCTGCGCGAGAAGTACGGCATCAGCCGTGAGCGCCAGGACGAGTTCGCGGCCAGGTCCCATGAGCAGGCCGCACGCGCCTGGGACGAGGGGCACTATGACAACCTGACCGTTGCGGTAGACGGCGTTGAGCTGGCCCGTGACGAGAGCATCCGGGCGGGTTCAACCGTGGAGAAGCTCGCGACGCTGAAGACCGTCTTCCGGCCGGTCTCCGATTCCCCGGCCGGCGGCACCGTCACGGCGGGCAATGCGTCCCCGCTGAACGACGGCGCCTCCGCAGCCTGGCTGGGCAGCGAAGCGGCTGCCGGGATCCTTGGCCTGGAACCGCTGGCCCGCATCGCCGGACGCGGCGCCGCCGCCAATGAACCGCAGTTCTTCGGGTACGCGCCGGTCGAAGCCGCGAACACCGCGCTCAAGCGGGCCGGGATCTCCTGGAGCGAGGTTGGCGCCGTTGAACTCAATGAAGCCTTCGCCGCACAGTCCCTGGCCTGCCTCGACGCCTGGGACATCGACCCCTCGATCGTTAACGCCTGGGGCGGCGCAGTATCCATCGGACACCCGCTGGGTGCCTCGGGCACCCGGATCCTGGGCACCCTGGCCCGCCGGCTCGAAGCCACCGGTGAACGGTGGGGCGTTGCCGCCATCTGCATCGGCGTCGGGCAGGGACTCGCCGTCGTACTCGAAAACACCAAAGCCTAGCTCCCGAGGAGAACCGTGCTGAACATTCTGCAGGACGTCGACGAAGCCGTCGCGCCGATCCATGACGGAGCAACCGTGATGATCGGCGGTTTCGGCAAGGCCGGGCAGCCGGTCGAGCTGATCGAGGCACTTTTGCGCCAGGGCGCAAAGGACCTCACTGTCGTGAACAACAATGCGGGCAACGGTGAAGAAGGGCTCGCGGCGCTGATCGGCGCCGGCCGCGTCCGGAAGATTGTCTGCTCCTTCCCCCGCCAGTCCGATTCCCAGATTTTCGACGCGAAGTTCCGGGCCGGGGAGATCGAACTAGAACTGGTTCCGCAGGGCAACCTGGCTGAGCGTATCCGCGCCGCAGGCGCCGGTATTGGCGGATTCTTCACCCCCACCGCCTACGGCACCCCGCTGGCGGAAGGCAAGGAAACCCGCATGATCGACGGCCGCGGCTACGTCTTCGAAACCCCGCTGCACGCAGACTTCGCGCTCGTGAAAGCGCTGAAGGCGGACCGGGCAGGAAATCTGGTCTACCGCAAGACCGCCCGGAACTTTGGGCCGATCATGGCTGCGGCCGCGAAGAACGCGATTGTCCAGGTCCGCGACATCGTCGAGGTTGGCGGTATCGATCCGGAAATCGTCGTGACCCCCGGGATCTACGTCAACACCCTGGTGCAGGTAACCCGCGAGAAAGAACCGGCAGCAGCATGAGCGAGAAGGCAGTGAACACCACCGTGAGCGAAAAACTGGACCGGAACTCCCTGGCAGAACTCGTGGCCCGGGACATCGCACCCGGTTCCTTCGTCAACCTGGGCATTGGGCAGCCGACGCTGGTCTCCAACTACCTCAAGCCTGAGCAGCACGTTACGCTGCACACCGAAAACGGCATGCTCGGCATGGGCCCTGAGGCGCAGGGCGACCAGATTGACGGTGACCTGATCAATGCCGGCAAGATCCCCGTCACGGAACTGCCGGGTGCATCGTACTTCCACCACGCCGACTCGTTCGCCATCATGCGCGGCGGGCATCTGGACGTCTGCGTGCTGGGCGCCTTCCAGGTTTCCGCCAGCGGGGACCTGGCGAACTGGCACACCGGCGCACCCGATGCGATTCCCGCCGTCGGCGGTGCCATGGACCTGGCCACCGGCGCCAAGGACGTCTACGTGATGATGTCCCTGTTCACCCGCGAAGGCGTCAGCAAACTGGTGAAGGAATGCTCCTACCCGCTCACTGGCGTTGGCTGCGTCACGCGCGTTTACACTAATGAAGCGGTGTTCCTCCTGAAGGAGGACGGTGTCCACGTTCGCGAGACCTACGGGATCAGCTTCGAGGAGCTGGCCGCGAAGGTGGATGTGCCGTTGATCGGCCCGTCGGCCGGCACCGACTAAGACCACCAACGGGGGAGACATGAGCGAAACGATCGCGGCCAGTGACCAGTTTGTCCAGTCACTGGCCCGCGGCCTGTCCGTGATCAGGGCGTTCGACGCCGAGCACGTGCAGATGACCCTCAGCGATGTCTCCCGGCGCACCGGACTGACCCGGGCCACCGCCCGGCGGTTCCTGCTAACCCTGGTGGAGCTCGGCTACGTGCGGACCGACGGCCGGAGCTTTGAGCTCACAGCCCTGGTCCTGCAGCTGGGGTACTCCTACCTGGCGGGGCAGTCGCTGCCTCAGCTGGCCCAGCCGCTGCTGGAGGACCTTTCCCGCGAGATCCACGAATCGACGTCGGCGTCCATCCTGGACGGCAACGAGATTGTCTACGTGGCCAGGATCCACACCCGCCGGCTGATGACCGTGGGCATCACCGTCGGAACGCGGTTCCCGGCGTACGCCACCTCCATGGGGCGGGTGCTGCTCGCCGGACTGGACGACGCAGCGCTGGACACCTACTTCTCCGAAGTTGAACTCGTTCCCCTGACGGAACGCACCATCACCGAGGAAGCGGCCCTGCGCCGTGAAGTGGAGCGGGTCCGCGACCAGGGGTGGGCCGTAGTGGACCAGGAACTCGAGCGGGGACTGCGCTCAGTGGCCGTTCCCATCTTCAGCCCCGCCGGCGACGTGATCGCGGCGCTGAATACCTCGATGCAGGCGACCCTCGGCCTGGACGGGCCTACACTGGAGGAGGCGGCAGCGCAGGTGCTGCCGCAGCTGCAGGAGGCGTCGCGGAAGATCACCCAGGCGCTGGCAGCCCGGAGCTGAGACAGGCTTCGAGGTGCCGCGGCAGCTCCCCGGCTTAAGCCTTCCGGGATGTCTGCTAGACTATTGGTAATTGTTTGTGTGGCAGTGGATGAAGGCCGCTCGCATGTTTCCCGGGATTCCGTCTCCGGGGCGCGGGTGGGGGCCTGTTTCCGGGTTGCAGGGTTCTTGTGCAACGAATGCCACACTTTTGCACGCCTACGGTCGCTTCGGTTCACGGAACGTCTCGGGGGCACTGCGGCAACAACTTTGAAAAGCCTCGCTCCGGGACCCGCACCAAGCGGACCGGGCAAGCGCAACCAGAGAATTTTTCTCGAGATAAAACGGAGAACTGATAAGTGCCTACGATTCAGCAGCTGGTCCGCAAGGGCCGCTCACCCAAGGTCTCCAAGACCAAGGCTCCTGCCCTTAAGGGCAGCCCGATGCGCCGTGGTGTGTGCACCCGTGTTTACACCACCACCCCGAAGAAGCCGAACTCGGCTCTGCGCAAGGTAGCCCGTGTCCGCCTCAACGGCGGCGTGGAAGTTACTGCCTACATCCCCGGTGTGGGTCACAACCTGCAGGAACACTCCATCGTGCTGGTTCGCGGTGGTCGTGTGAAGGACCTGCCCGGTGTCCGTTACAAGATCGTTCGCGGCGCGCTCGACACCCAGGGTGTCAAGAACCGCAAGCAGGCTCGCAGCCGCTACGGCGCGAAGATGGAGAAGAAGTAATATGCCCCGCAAGGGTCCGGCCCCCAAGCGGCCGCTCGCAGTCGATCCCGTCTACGGCTCCCCGCTGGTCACGCAGCTGATCAATAAGGTTCTCATCGACGGCAAGAAGTCCACCGCAGAGCGCATCGTTTACGGCGCACTTGCCGGTGCTCAGGAGAAGACCGGACAGGATCCGGTTGCAGCCCTGAAGAAGGCCATGGACAACATCAAGCCGAGCCTTGAGGTTAAGTCCCGCCGCGTCGGCGGCGCCACCTACCAGGTTCCGGTTGAGGTTAAGCCGGGCCGCGCAACCGCCCTGGCGCTGCGCTGGCTGGTTGGCTACTCCAAGGCCCGCCGCGAGAAGACGATGACCGAGCGTCTGCGCAACGAGATCCTGGACGCCTCGAACGGTCTTGGTGCTGCTGTGAAGCGTCGCGAAGACACCCACAAGATGGCCGAGTCCAACAAGGCCTTCGCCCACTACCGCTGGTAATTAGCACCACGAATATCTTTTCAGCCCAGGCCCTGCGGCCCGCTCCGGCGGGCCTCAGGGCCGAAGGCCGAATAGGTGACCGGCGGGGCCAGAACCAAAACTAGGGAGTAACCGTGGCACTGGACGTGCTTACCGACCTCAACAAGGTCCGCAATATCGGCATCATGGCGCACATCGATGCCGGCAAGACCACCACCACCGAGCGCATCCTGTTCTACACCGGTGTCAACCACAAGATTGGCGAAACGCACGACGGCGCTTCGACCATGGACTGGATGGCACAGGAGCAGGAGCGGGGTATCACCATTACCTCCGCAGCTACCACGTGCTACTGGGACAACAACCAGATCAACATCATCGACACGCCGGGTCACGTTGACTTCACTGTCGAGGTTGAGCGGTCCCTGCGCGTGCTTGACGGCGCCGTCGCTGTCTTCGACGGCAAGGAAGGCGTGGAGCCGCAGTCCGAGACTGTCTGGCGCCAGGCTGACAAGTACAACGTTCCGCGTATCTGCTTCGTCAACAAGATGGACAAGCTCGGCGCCGACTTCTACTTCACCGTCGACACCATCATCAACCGCCTGGGCGCCAAGCCGCTGGTTCTCCAGCTGCCGATCGGTGCCGAGAGCGAATTCGAGGGCGTCGTCGACCTCCTCGAAATGCGTGCACTCACCTGGCGCGGCGACGCCAAGGGTGACGTGACCATGGGCGCCAAGTACGAAGTTGAGCCGATCCCCGCAGACCTGCAGGAAAAGGCCGAAGAGTACCGCGCGAAGCTCGTGGAAACCGTTGCCGAAGCCAGCGAAGAGCTCATGGAGAAGTACCTCGAAGGTGAAGAACTCACCCTTGAGGAACTGAAGGCCGGCATCCGCAAGATGACCGTCAACTCTGAGGTCTACCCGGTTCTGTGCGGTTCCGCGTTCAAGAACCGCGGTGTCCAGCCCATGCTCGACGCCGTCGTCGCCTACCTGCCCTCCCCGCTCGACGTTCCGAACATCAAGGGCCACGATGTCCGCGATGAGGAAGTCGTGCTGGAGCGCAGCGCCGACGCGAACGCCCCGTTCTCCGCTCTGGCGTTCAAGGTCGTCACCCACCCGTTCTTCGGCCGCCTGACGTACATCCGCGTGTACTCCGGCAAGGCTGCTTCCGGCGCCCAGGTGATGAACTCCACCAAGCAGAAGAAGGAGCGCATCGGAAAGCTCTTCCAGATGCACGCCAACAAGGAGAACCCGGTGGATGAAATCACCACCGGACACATCTACGCAGCGATCGGCCTGAAGGACACCACCACCGGTGACACCCTGTGCGATCCCGCGAACCCGATCGTCCTCGAGTCGATGACCTTCCCGGAACCCGTTATCCGTGTTGCCATCGAACCGAAGACCAAGGGCGACCAGGAGAAGCTCTCCGTGGCCATCCAGAAGCTCTCCGAAGAGGACCCGACGTTCACCGTCGAACTCGACGAGGACACCGGCCAGACCATCATCGCCGGCATGGGCGAGCTCCACCTGGACATCCTGGTGGACCGCATGCGCCGCGAATTCAAGGTTGAAGCAAACGTGGGCAAGCCCCAGGTTGCTTACCGCGAAACCATCCGCCGCGCAGTCGAGAAGTACGACTACACGCACAAGAAGCAGACCGGTGGTTCGGGCCAGTTCGCAAAGGTCCAGATCGCGATCGAGCCGCTGGACACCTCGGAAGGCGCTCTGTACGAGTTCGACAACAAGGTCACCGGTGGCCGTGTTCCGCGCGAGTACATCCCCAGCGTTGACCAGGGTATCCAGAGCGCACTCAACGACGGCATCCTGGCCGGCTACCCGGTAGTCGGCATCAAGGCCACGCTGCTCGATGGTGCCTACCACGACGTCGACTCCTCGGAAATGGCATTCAAGATCGCCGGCCGCCAGGCTTTCAAGGAAGCTGCACGGATGGCCAGCCCGGTTCTGCTCGAACCGGTCATGGATGTCGAAGTCCGCACCCCTGAGGAATACATGGGTGAAGTCATCGGTGACATCAACTCGCGCCGCGGGCAGATGCAGTCGATGGAAGACGCCAGCGGCGTGAAGGTCGTTCGCGCCCTCGTTCCGCTGTCCGGCATGTTCGGGTACATCGGCGACCTGCGGTCCAAGACCCAGGGCCGCGCCGTTTACTCGATGCAGTTCAACAGCTACGCAGAGGTCCCGAAGGCAGTAGCCGACGAGATCATCCAGAAGACGCGCGGCGAGTAAAACCCCGCCGGCGTTCCGGTAATCCGGAACGCCGGCCATGTGCGGCCCGTCCCAGGGGGAGACCCGGACGGGCGGGCCGCACGGCCAGACTGGGCGGAACCTGCGGGGACCGCGGCACAAGGCAATTTCATCAAATAAACAGCCCCAAGTAGACTTGTATCGGATCAGTTGCGAGAAGCGCGGCTGGTGATTGAGTCTTCTAACCTTTCTAGGAGGAACCCGTGGCGAAGGCAAAGTTCGAGCGGACTAAGCCGCACGTCAACATCGGCACCATTGGTCACGTTGACCATGGAAAGACCACGTTGACCGCTGCCATTTCAAAGGTGCTTGCTGACAAGTACCCTGACCTGAACGAGCAGCGCGACTTCGCTGCTATTGACTCCGCGCCGGAAGAGCGCCAGCGCGGTATCACCATCAACATCTCGCACATTGAGTACCAGACCGAGAAGCGTCACTACGCACACGTTGACGCCCCGGGCCACGCTGACTACATCAAGAACATGATCACCGGCGCTGCTCAGATGGACGGTGCAATCCTCGTGGTTGCCGCCACTGACGGCCCGATGGCTCAGACCCGCGAGCACGTTCTGCTCGCCCGCCAGGTTGGTGTTCCCTACCTGCTGGTCGCGCTGAACAAGTCCGACATGGTTGAGGACGAGGAACTCCTCGACCTCGTGGAAATGGAAGTTCGCGAACTGCTGAGCTCCCAGGAGTTCGACGGCGACAACGCTCCCGTCGTTCGCGTTTCCGGCCTGAAGGCACTGGAAGGCGACCCCAAGTGGGTTGCGTCCGTCGAGGAACTGATGGAAGCCGTTGACAACAACGTTCCGGACCCCGTTCGCGACAAGGACAAGCCGTTCCTGATGCCGATCGAGGACGTTTTCACCATCACCGGTCGCGGCACCGTTGTGACGGGCCGCGCCGAGCGCGGTACCCTCGCTATCAACTCCGAGGTCGAGATCGTCGGCATCCGCCCGGTCCAGAAGACCACGGTTACCGGTATCGAGATGTTCCACAAGCAGCTCGACGAAGCATGGGCCGGCGAGAACTGTGGCCTGCTGCTCCGCGGCATCAAGCGCGAAGACGTAGAGCGCGGCCAGGTTGTCGTCAAGCCGGGTTCCATCACCCCGCACACCGACTTCGAGGCCAACGTCTACATCCTGTCCAAGGATGAAGGCGGCCGCCACAACCCGTTCTACTCGAACTACCGCCCGCAGTTCTACTTCCGCACCACCGACGTCACGGGTGTCATCACCCTGCCGGAGGGTACGGAAATGGTCATGCCCGGTGACAACACCGAAATGACCGTTGAACTGATCCAGCCGATCGCAATGGAAGAGGGCCTCGGCTTCGCTATCCGCGAAGGCGGCCGCACCGTTGGATCCGGCCGTGTCACCAAGATCATCAAGTAATTTGATGTTCTGACGCCGGGCCTTTTGGTTCAGCTTTGAAGGGTCCCGCTGCTACGGCAGCGGGGCCCTTCTGCGTTCCCGGCCCTGCCGATACGCAGCGCCGGGCAGGGAAGCTGCGACGGCCGTACCCGCCTCCAGACCTTCACGAAAGGCACGGACGGCGTTCAGGCCCGCTGCGGCCAGGGCCCCTCCGACGACGGTGCAGGGGATACCCGCTTCCTTGAGGTCCTCCTGCAGTCTGGTGTTTTCCACCTGGCCTGCGGCGATGACTACGGCATCTGCCGCAAGAAGTTCCGCCTCACCGTCCGGGCCGTCGATAAGCAGCCCCCCGGGGACCAGCTCCCGGTAGGAGATTCCGGTGCGTAGTTCAACGCCCGCGTTGCGCAGCGCCTGCAGTGCCGCCCACCGGGTGGACGGCCCGATGCCGCGGCCCATGGAAGGACCGCGCCGCAGGACGGTGATCTGACGGGCCGGACATGGTGGGCAGGGGTCAAGGTGCTCCCGGCGGAACCGTGCGGTGGCTTCCGCATCCGATTCAGGCACGGGGACCGCCGTGCCTTTTCCATGAACCAGGAAGTGCGCCAGGTCCACCGCTATCCCGCCGCCGCCGAGAATGGCTACCCGCTGCGGGAGTGCACCTGGATCCTCGAAGGCTGAGCGGTAGTCCAGGACCGGAACTCCCGTCCCCGGCAGGGCCACAATCCTGGGAAGAACCCCGGAGGCGTCCACGACATGCGCGAAGCTGCCCAGATCTGCGGCCGTAACGGCGACGCCGGTGTGGATGCGCACCCCAAGACGCGGCAGTTCGCTGGCGAAGTAGCGGATGGTTTGGGCGAAGTCGCTCTTGCCGGGGACCACCTGCGCCAGCTGGAACTGCCCGCCGATCCCGGGGCCGGCTTCGAAGAGCTGCACCCTGGCGCCTGCTGCCGCCAGCGTGGCGGCGGCCTGCATCCCGGCCGGCCCGGCACCGGCAACGGCCACCTCCGTCCCGTGACGCCGGTGAGAGAACGACGGCGGCGGGAACTCCGTCTCCCGGCCCGCCCTGGGATTGACCAGGCAGGAGACCCGGTCCGTGCCCAGCGAACGGTCAATACAGGCCTCATTGCACCCGATGCAGGTGTTCACCAGATCCTCGCGGCCGGCTTCGGTTTTGGCGACCAGGCGGGGATCGGCGAGAAAAGGCCGGGCCATCGACACGTAGTCGGCACTGCCGGACGCCAGGGCGGCCTCGGCCTGGGCCACTGAATTGACCCGGTTGGAGCCGATGACCGGTACCCGGTGGCCCCGGCTGTGCAGATGGGCCCGGACCCCGGCAGCGACGCCAAGCCAGCCGCCGTGCGGCACGAGTGACTGGACTGTGGGGATGCGTGATTCGTGCCAGCCGACGCCGATGGCCAACGCTGCCGCACCGGCGGCCGCCAGCGCCTCGGCGAGTGCCGCATATTCCTCCGGGGGAGCAGACCCCTCCACCAGATCCGCTCCGGACATCCGGAAGATCACCGGAAAATCCTTCCCAACGGCACCCCGCACCGCAGCCAGGACAGCCAGCGGAAAAGCCCGGCGCCGGGCTGCGTCTCCGCCCCACGCATCTTCCCGGTGGTTCGCGGCGGGGGAAGCAAACTGGTTAACCAGGTATCCCTCGGAACCCATGATTTCCACCGCGTCGAATCCCAGGGTCCGGGCCTGGGCAGCAGCCGCGGCGAAGTCCGCCAGCGTGACGCGGATTTGTGTTTCGTCCATGGCCTGGGGCACGGTCCTCGCGAAACCGGACCAGAGTGCGGAGGGCGCCAGGGGAAGTAGGCCGTAGGTGCCGGGGAAGGCGTAGCGCCCGGCGTGGAACAGCTGCAGCGCAATCCGCCCACCGGCGTCGTGCACCGCCCCGAGGGCAGCCTCGGCCGCCCGCAGGTAAGCCGGTTCCCCGGATACCAGGTAGGTGGGGCCACCGGAACCTGCACGGTTCACAGCCACGCCTCCCGTGACGATCAGGCCCGCACCGCCGGCGGCTCGTTCGGCGTAGAACGCCGCCAGCGCCGCGGCCTCGGTCTCGAAGTTCAGGTGCATGCTGCCCATGACGATGCGGTGCGGAAGCCCCATGGACCCGATACTTCCGGGGGCGAATGCATGGGGATGCTGCCGCACGCCCGGCCTCGGGTCAGATGCCACGGGGTCCTCCTAGCCTGCCGATTGGCCGAGGAGGGCTTTGGCAATCACGGATTTCTGGATCTCGTTGGTTCCCTCTTCGAAACGCTGTGCCCGGGCGTCGCGGTAGACCCGTTCAATGGGCTGGGACTGCCAGTAGCCAATGCCGCCGTGTACCTGCAGAGCCTTGTCGGTGACCCGCCCCAGCATGTCCACTGCGGTCAGCTTGGCCATGGATGACAGGGCAGGCGCCTCAGCATCTGCATTCTGCCAGGCTGCGGCAGCCGTGAGGGTCAGGGCCCTGGCCGCCGCGATGTCCGCGGCGTTTTCTGCGAGGCTGAAAGCGATGGCCTGCCGGGAGGAGAGCGGTTTGCCAAAGGTGGTGCGCCGGGCGGCATAGTCCAGGGCCAGCTGCTGTGCACGCTGGGCAAGTCCGACACAGCTCATGGCCACCGAGATGCGGCTGGGGGTAAGGAAGCCGCCCAGGGCGACTGCCAGTCCTTCGCCTTCTGCGCCCAGCCGGTTGGCTACCGGAACAGGCGCGTTGGTGAATGTCAGGGAAGCGTGGTCGGTGCCGCGCACACCCATGGTCCGGGAGGTGTCTTCCACCTCTGCGCCGGGGGTATTCCGGTCAACCAGGAGGGCTACTGTTCCTTCCCTGCCCGCAGTCCCCTCCAGCCGGGCGAAGAGCAGCCAGTAGTCGCAGCGGACCCCGAACGTGATCAGGTGCTTGGACCCCGTGAGGAAGTACGTGTCACCCTCCCGCCGGACGGAAGACGTGATGTCCGCTCCGCTGCCGTTCGCCGGTTCGGTCAGGGTGAAGGCAACCACCGACTGCCCGGCGACGGCGGGAACTATGAACTTCCGCCGCTGGGCATCGTCGGCGAACGGGTTCATGGCCCGCCAGGTTCCGTTAACCACGTGCACGATCATGCGCACCGATGCATGGGACCGGGAAAAGACCTCCATGAGGCCCATCCACTGCAGGAAGCTCAGCCCGGCCCCGCCGATCTCACGCGGTGCTGCGAGGGAGAGGAAACCTTCGGCACGCAGCTGGTTCCACAGCTCATCCGGCACAATGCCTGTGGTTTCGATTTCCTCAGCCCAGGCCTCGCCGGGGCCAATGACCCACTCAGTGACCCGGGCCAGGAGTGCCTGGTACTGCCCCTCGGGGATGGAGCTGCCGCGGCCGTCCGCTCCTGCGGCCGCTTCAACGCTGCTGGTCTTCACGCCTAGCTCCTGTCTGTGCCGTCCGCGGCACCTGCCGCCAATTGCCGCGCCCTGTCCCGAAGAATGTATTTCTGGACCTTTCCCACTGGATTCCGGGGAATAGCGTCCAGCAGTTCCAGCTGCTCCGGCCAATAGTGCTTGGAGACCTGGCAGCTGTCCAGATACCGGATGATTTCAGCGAGGGTGGGGCGGACACCCGGTGCCGGAACCACAAAGGCGCAGGCCCGCTCGCCCAGGCGCGGGTCCGGCATGGCTGCCAGCGCGACGTCGTCCACTGCCGGATGCCGGAACAGGAGCTGTTCGATTTCGGCGACCGGTATCTTCTCCCCACCGCGGTTGATGACGTCCCTCACCCTTCCCGTGATGCGCAGGTACCCGGAGTCATCCAGGGTGGCGAGGTCCCCGGTGCGGTACCAGCCGTCCTCCGTGAAGGCTTCCTTCGTCAGGTCCGGACGGTCCAGGTACCCCTCGAACATGGTGGGGCTGAGCATCTCAAAGTTGCCTTCGGTGCCGGACGGCAGCGGCTGGCCGCGGTCACTGACGATCCGGCCCTTCACCCCGGGCAGCAGCTGCCCATCCGTGCCCCAGACCAGTGCCGTGTCCCCTCCGGGGGAGGACACCGCACCGAGACAGGTTTCGGTGGTGCCAAACGCGCCGCAGACCCAGGCGCCCAGCACGCGGGTAGCCTGCTCGGCCAAATGCCGGGGTACGCCGGCCCCTGTGTTGACGAAGATCCGCAGGCCCGCCGGAGCAGGTGCTCCGGCTTCCACAGCCTTCACCAGGTCCGCCAGGAAGGGAGTCGCGGCCTGGACAAAGGTCCCTTTCCATCCCTGCAGCAGGTTCAGGGCCCGGAACGGATCCCAGACCGGCTGCAGGATCTGCGGAACCCCCAGCACGAAGGACAGCCACATGCCGTACAGGAAGCCGGTCTGGTGCGCCAGCGGTGACGGGATGAACACGACGTCACCAGCATGCAGGCCAAGGTGCCGCGCCTGCAGAGCCGCGGCACGTGAAAGAGTGCAGTGCCGATGAAGCACTGCTTTGGGCTCGCCGGTGGTCCCGGAGGTGAAGAGCAGCTGGGCTGCGGCATCCGCTGCCGGTGCCGCGGCGTCGATCCTTTCCCGGTCCACGGTCGTCTCGGACAGTTCCTGCTCCCAGCCGTGCCACGTGACGCTGGAGTTCCCCTGCAGCGCCGGGGCGGCACCGCCGACCACCAGGACATGCCGGACACTGAGGTCATAACCGGGGTTCATGCCGGTTCCGGCAGAGAGGATGCCGGCCATTTCCTGCGCATAGCGGCGGTCCCGGAACTGCTCCGGCACCACTACGACGGCGGCGCTGGACCGGTGCAGGGCAAAGGCCACCTCCCGCTCCCGGAAGATAGGCATGATTGGCGCAGCAACGGCGCCGATGCGCAGTACTGCTGTACACAGGAGCACGAACTCGGTCCAGTTGGGCAGCTGGAACGCGACCCGTTCGCCGGGACGCACCCCAAGGTCCAGGAGCAGGGCGGCTGCTTTGTCCGCACCGGCATCGAGTTGGGCCCAGGTCAGGTGCCCGGAGTCCTGCGGGCGTCCGTCCACCACGGCTGGCTGGTCCGGGCGCTCGCGGGCCCATCGGCGTACCCAGTCTGCTCCGGGAATCTGCGATGCCGCCTCGGGGGTTGGGGCGGTGGACTGGTCCGGGCGGGAGCGCGGCCTTCTCGATGTGCTGCGCCGGGGAACCGGCCCGTCCTGCACGTGCATCGCCAGGCCGAATGAATTCATGGCATCCAGGAACTCCGGATAGGAGATGCGGTAGGCATTGGGATAGCTGAGGGTACTGCGTCCGACGGCACCGGATGCAGCGACTGCGAGGGACATGAGGACCCGGTGGTCGTTGAAGGAGGAGAGATCCGCTGCCGTGAGGGTGGCGGTGCCCCGAACCGCCAGGTCATTTCCCGTGGCCCTGATGCCTGCGCCCATCGAATTCAGCTGTGCCATCGCCGCCACGCGGTCGGATTCCTTGAGCCGAACATGGCCGACATTGCGGAAAATGCTCTCTCCGTCAGCACACGCAGCCATCGCGGAAAGGACCGGAAGCATGTCCGGAACCAGCCTGCAGTCGACGTCTGCGGGCCGCAGCCGCAGACCGTCATGCCGGATCCGCACGCCGTCCAGTCCGGCGTCGTACTCCATTGGCAGCCCCATCTCCGCCGCAACGTCGAGGAAGTGGGCTTCAGGATGGTCTGCGCCGCGGGCGGTGACGGAGCGCAGCCCTCGCAGCAGGAGGTCCGACGGGTGGAGCGCGGCGGCGGCCAGGCCGAAGGCTGCCGAACCGATGTCTTCCGGCATCCTCAGATCTGCGGGCACTGCCTCCTGGGCCGGAGGGATCTCGAAGCGGTGCCAGTCCTCCCGGACGTTGACCTGCAGGCCGAAACTGCGCATCATCCGGACCGTCAGTTCCAGATAGGTGCGTTCATTCAGGGGACCGTCCACGACCACGGACGTGGGGTGTTCCGCGAACGGCGCGAGCAGCAGCAGCCCGGAAATCCATTGGGACAGTGTCCCGGCGATATGGACTTCGCCGCCCGCGGGCCTGCCGGCACGCACCCGGATGGGCGGGCAGCCGGTGGGGGAGCCGACGTCGAGCCCCATCTGTGACAGGGCCGAGAGCAGGGGGCCGATGGGGCGGCGCTGGAAATACTTCTGGCCTGTCACGGTGACGTCCCGGGTGCCCAGGGCCGCCAGTCCCACCATGAAGTACAACGTGGTGCCGGAGCTCCCCGCAGACACCTCGTTCCGGACCGGCCGGTATGGTCCGCCGTGCACCACGTAGGTTCCGCCGTCGATGTCGATCCGGGTACCAAGCTGTCGCAGCATCGCCACGGTGTAGTGGACGTGCCGGGCATCGGTGAGGCCGGTGATCCTGCTGATGCCGGGGGCGAGCGAGGCCAGAATCAGGGCCCGGTGGGCGTGGTATTTGGAGTTGGGCACCTGCGCGTGGCCGTGGATGCGCTGCTGTGTTCCCAGGACCGAAAGATACATGGCATTCAAGCCCTTCCGCCGGCTGTCCTACTCTGGCGGCCACCCCGGGGCCGACGTTACCAGTTGCTCCGAGGGGCCGGAACAGGACGTACTCCCAGTAGCACCGAAGCGGCGGCATTGGCTGCAGGGGGTGAGTTTTTCAACATCAGGGCACGCCGCCGGGCACGTTCGGCGAAGGCAATCTAGGATAGGCGGGTCTTGATGTCTAGAGGGGAAGCAGCAGGTCATGGGGGAGATTCTCTTTTTTCTCGTCGTCGCGGGAGTGGGATTCGCGGTGGGACGCCTAACCCCGCGAAGACGGTCAGTTCCACACAGTGATCCCTCAGCCGGCTACGGGTATGGCAGGACGCTGCCCCATCCGGCGCAGATCTTCGAGGAGGGTTATGCCGCGGGGCGGCGGGATGCCGCGGCGGCTGCGCAACCTTCCTCTACGCCGCAGGGGACTGCTGCGCCGTCTGAAGCTGCCGTGGGTCATGGAACTGCTGCTCCTCTTGGAACTGCTGCTCCTCTTGGAACTGCTGCTCCGGCGAGTGCCGCTGCATCCCGGGAAATCGGTACGCCGCAGCAGCGTCCGGGGCCACAGGATCAGTTCCCTCCACTGGTGCTGCCACCCGCTCCGCCGGCGCCCGCTCCGCCGGCGCCCGCTCCGCCGGCGCCCGTTCCGCCGGTGTCTACAGTCCGGCCCGCTGCACCTGCTGCGTTCAGGATGCCCGTTCCGGGGCCGCCGGTCCTGCCCCCTCGGCCGGCTGCCGGTTCCGGCGTGCCGGGTCCCGGAAATCCCGTACTCAACGACCCAGGAGCCCGGACACCGTCCACTCCGCCTCAGCCCACTCCGCCTCTGCCCGCTCCGCTGACGGAAGCGGAGCTCGCAGAGCGGAAACGCCGCAGGGACCTGCGCAACATCAACATCACCCTGTACTCGGGCAGCCTCCTCCTGGTGGCGGCCGCAGCCCTGTTCATCGGAATCTCAATTCCGGAACAGGCACGGTTCGCAGGCGTGGCAGTACTGGCAGCGCTCTTCTACGCCTCCGGTCTGGTGATCCACTCACGGAAAGAGGCACTCCGCCCGGCGGCAGTGGCATTCACCGGTACCGGCCTGGCACTCATCCCCGTTGTGGGGCTCGCTTTCTACAACCTAATCCTTCCGGATCCCATGCTGGCCTGGCTTCTCACCTCGGTGGTGGGAACGGCTGGCTTCGCCTATGCGGCCGCGCGGCTGGACAGCCGCGTTGTGTCCTACCTTGCGCTGACCTTCCTGCTCTCCACCGCCCTGGCATCGGGTGCTGCGCTCCGCTCCGGCATCGTGTGGTACTTCATCTGCACAGTCCTGCTGGCCACGCTGATTAGCCTCGCGGCCATCCGGAAACCCCGCTGGCTGCGGAACATCTACCTTGAAGCCTTCGTCGCGTCCCACCGTTTCCTGGTGCCGGCAACCGCCGCAGCCGCCGTCCTCACGGCTACGGACCTCGGTTCAGGACCGCTTTCCGTCCTCTTCCTGGTCTTTGCCGCTTACTACGGCGTCCTGCTCTGGGCCGCGCCGCGCAGCCAGGCACTGGTCCACAGCTACGGTTTGAGGTCAGCAGCGACGGCAGGCTTCGCGATACTCACGTTCCGCCTAACGGACAGCTGGCCGGCCACGTTGCTGGCTGCCGTCGTCCTGCTCGGTGCGCAGGCCGCCCTGCTGCTTGCCGGCCGGCATTGGTACCTTCAGGTCGCTGCAGGGGCGGACCTGCCCGGTGCGGGACGGCGTCCCCGGGCCGAAAGGGACAGCGACGCGGACGGCCACGTCCGGGGGCGGGCGGAACAGATACACCTGGCTGATGTCCTGGTCATTCTGGCTGTGCAGTTCCTGGCCGGAACGGCAGCTGCAGTGGCTTATGCCGTGGACTCCCAGGCCGGCGGCCCGGGTGAGGCCCTGCTGTTCGCGGCTACTGCGGTGACAGTCCAGCTGACGCTCTGCGCATCAGCCTGGCGGCTCACTCAGCGGGCCGAGTTCCTGGCTCCTGCCGGTGTGCTGACTCCTGCTTTGGCCAGTTTGCTGACCCCTGCCGTCCAGCTGTGGCCGGTATTGCTGAACCTGGGTATCCTCACCGGCTACTTTGTCCTGCGTGCAGTGCGCTCCGGCGGCCGCAGGCGCGGCGGTTTCGTCCTGGCTGCCCGGGCCTCGGCCGCCGTCGTGCTGCCGCTGGCAGTCTTCCTGGTGCTTCGGCATCAGGACGGAGGGACAGCGGGAAGCTGGACGTCGGCGGCTGCCTTCCTGGCGGCCGCGGGCAGCCAGCTGTGGTCCGTGCTGGCGGCCGCTTCCGGCCGCGGGGAACTGTTCCCGCGTACCGTGCCCGCAGTGTCCGCTGCTGCCGCAGTCCTGCTGGCTGCCGTGCTGCGCTTTCAAGACTTCCCCTCCACAGCACCAGCCCTGGGAGCGTTGTGGATCATTGTGCTGCTCAACGCGGCCTACTCATTGCTGCCGCTGCGCAGCAACCGCGAGCTGGCCGCGGGCTACGCGCCGGTCGCTTTCCTGGCAGCGGCTGTCCTCGGCGCAGGGCTGCTGGGTGTGCGCGGGTATGTCCTGCTCACCGGTGCCGCACTGGCCTACAGCCTGCTTCAATCCCTGAAACCAGTCATCCCCGCGCTGCGTGCCTGGCACTTCGCGGCGGCGCAGGTGCTGCTGACGGTCCTTGCCGGACTGCTGGCAGCGGACCTTGGACTTGGAACCGATGGGGTGTTCATCGTGATCGCCGCGGTTCTTGCGGCACAGCACGTCGCACGGACGCTGCTCGGGAGCCGGCTGGAGAACTTTGGGCCAGTCCACGCCTTGCGATGGGGAACGCTGCTGGCCCTGGCGGCAGTGCCGCCGGCGTACTACGTGCTGCTTTCCGCGGCGGCGCGGCCGGAGACCGGCACCGTCCTGCTGCTGACAGCGGCCGGAAGCGCCGTGCTCGCTCAGCTGGCCGCAGCCCTGCGTCCGCGTAGGGCCGGCGGCTTCCCCGGAGCGCCAGCCGCCGCGGCGGCGCTGGTGCTCCTGCTCGCGGTGGGTGTGCGCACCGCCGAGTTCCCGGCTGCGGTCTCTACCCTGTGGGTGCTTTGGGTGGCTTTCGCCGCCAACCTGCTGACGGCCGTCCTGCACAGACAAAACCGTCTTGCGCTCCTGGCACCGGCCGGATTTGCTGCCGGGATGCTGCTCGGAGCCGGAGTCCTCGGTCTCCGAGGCTATGAGCTGCTCTTTGCCGCAGCGCTCGCGTACTGCCTCGCCCTGGTCCGGGACCGGTCAACCGGACTGCGGGGCATCTACCTCGCCGGAGCGCAGGGAACCGGCACAGTCCTCGCGGCCCTGCTGGCCGCTGACGCTGCCGGAAATTCCCTCAGCGTGTTCGCAGCCGCACTGGGGCTGGGCCTGGCAGCCGGCCACCTCCTGCGGACGGTCCTCCACGACCGGCTGAAGGCACTCGGCGCCGTCGAGCCCCTGAGGTGGGGCGGCCTCACGGCGCTGGCGGCGGTTCCTGTCTCCTGCCTGCTGTTCGAGCACGTGCTCGATTCGGCAGCGGTGCTGACGGCAGTCCTCAGCGCTGCGGCAGCGTTTATGGGAACCGAGCTGGACGCGGCATTCAGGAAGGGCCGTGGGATGGCACTGCCGCACACTCCTCACCTAGTCCTGGCCGCGGGAGCCGGTGCGGCCCTCGCTGTCCCTGCCGTGCGGGTAATCGACGGACCATACGCGCTCTGGGCACTGGGTGTCCTGTGGTTGGGACTTGGCGCCAACGTGCTGTGTTCGCTTCTGCTTGGAGCGGGCCGCTGGGAGCTTCTCGCAGCCGCAGGCTTCACCGGCGCTGCGCTTACCGGTGCCGGACTGCTGGGACTGCGCGGCTATGAGCTGCTTGTTCTGGCAGCCCTGGCCTGCGGACTGTTCCTGGCCAGGTTCAGGACGGCACACCGGGGACAGTACCTGCTCGCTGCGCAGCTGCTGGCCGGAATCCTCGCACTGCTTGTGGCACGGGACGCCGGCGGAAACATTCATGGACTGGCTGCAGCCGGCGCCGCGGCACTTGCTGCAGCGCAAATAGTCCGTAGCCTCCTGGAACCAAGACCCGCGGCAGGATGGGCCCGGGCTGCTCTGTGGACGAGCATGGGTATCCTGGCCCTGGCGCCGGCAGCCTACGCCGTTCTGCTGACGGGGTCCCCCCGCCGGGACGTTGTTGCCCTGCAGCTGGTCCTCCTCCTGGCCGTTAGCGTGACGGAGTTTGCCCGGAGCCGGTATGTCCCGGCACTTCTCCCGGGGCTGTACGCGGTTGGTGCCCTTCCGCTTGTCCTGTCCGACGCCGTCGTGCTGGCGTCCGGTGCCGTGCTGACGGGACCCGTTATGCCTGCGGCAGCGGCAGGACTGGTCCTGGCAGCCCTCGGCGGTGGAGCGCTCGCAGGTCATATCCGGGTGCGCAGCGACGCCGGGCTGGCCACAGCCCTCCTCGCAGCCTCGGTGGCCTACGCGGTTGCCGTGCTGCCCGCAGCCGCAGCTAACGGAGGGAACCTGCTGGCAGCAGCGCTGGCTCCCGCGCTGCTCAGTGCTGCAGCGCTGGCAGTGTCCTATACCCGGGGCATTCCATGGCTGGCTGCCGGAACAGCCGTGCTGCTGCTGGCGGCGGCACTGCTCGCTTCCGCCGGCTTCGAGCAGGAGCTGCTGGGCCGGCCGTTCACTCCGGGCTACGGGCTGCTGTGGCCGGTTTGGGCAACTGCCCTGGTGCTGCAGGCGCTTCGACTGTTCCTGTCACTGGGAGATGACATATCCAGGCTCCGGGTGCGCATCATGGGTGCCGGATCCTCCTTTGTCCTGCTGCTGGGCGCGGTGCCGGCGATGGCGGAGTACAACTTGTCCGCGGTCGCCGGGGCAGTGAGCCTCATCGCGGCGCTTGGCCTTGCGGTGCGGGAAGTCCCGGGTGCACTGCGCGAGACCGCGGCCGAGGCAGCGTGCCTGCCGGCAGCGCTTGCCGTGCTGCGGATCGTCTGGTTCGCGGCCGGTGGAGTGGACGCATTCTGGTCCCTCCAGTTCTGGGTGGTGGTCCTCGCCGGAATCGCAGCATGGGAATACCTGCGCCACCGCCCCCGCCGGGGCACGGTGCTGCTGGCAGGGTCTGCGGTAATCCTCTCCGGCAGCGGACTGGGCACCGTCGTATCCGGCGGAACAGGGGAGCAGCTGTGGGCACTCGTCGCCCACGCCGGGCTCCTGGCTTTCGGCCTGCTGGCCAGCAGGAAGCTCTTTACGCTCTGGGGAGCGGCCGGGGTAGCGCTCGCCGTGCTGTGGTACCTCCGCGGATACACCTTCCTGCTGCTCGCCCTGCTGGCGGTGGGGCTGATCGCGCTGGCGGTCTGGCGCCTGACCCGGGTACGGGCGGCTCCGGAACCGCAGGTGCAAGAGACGCTGGAGGAGCGATGAGCGATGAGCGGGATGTGGGGGAGGAATAGCGATGAGCGGGTGTGGGGAAGCCTCGACAGCGGCGGTACCCCTTCCCGGTTGCTCTTTCCGGTACCCCTTCCGGTTGCTCTTTCCAGCCGTGGTCCTGCGGGGGGCTCCACCCGGCGGGCCGGGGATTGGGCCGGATTGGAGGGAGACTGACATCGCCCACTGGCCTCCGATAGGCTCGGAGGATGGAACTTCTCATCTTCCTGATCGTCGCGGCAGCCGTTGTCGGCGGGCTGGCCTGGGGCCGCCGCCACTTCTCATCCGAAATTGACCGCGCCAAACGCATCCGCCGGGCGAACCGGGACCAGCGCTGACCCGGGAACTGAGCTGCTCGGTCCGGTGCAGGGCGCTGGGCCGGTAAGCCCGGGCGGCACTCTGGAACCGGAGCCAGCCGCCAAACGGGCCGGCCGCCAGCCCGGCACCGGCACCGGTCTCTGGCGTCGGCACCGGTCGCGGGCGCGGGTGCAGCGGGCCCTGCTGCCGGGTGCAGGGCTGCCGGATTTCAGCACCGCACCGCGATTTAAGCTCCGGACCCGGCTGGGCTAGACTTGAAAAAAATGACGCGCCGCGAATCGTGCAATTCAGGTTCCCGGTGACTCCATATGCTAGAGGCCAGAGGCACCCGCTGGACGCTGATTAGCGTTCTGGGCGGCTATCTGGCAGACTAGAGAAGTTGTTCAAGCGCTTTTGTGCCCGCACGCGCTTCAGCAGGCTGCTAACGCGGCACTGTGTGCGTGATGAGATTGCGTCCCGGTCAGGATAATGCCTGATGCAGGGTCGAATCCTTCAGGGGAAAAGCCCATATATAACCCGCCCCCATTCTTGAACGGGTGTTGCCAGTTTCGAATCTGCGACACGCCCGAGCGCGGGGGTCGGAGCCTCGGCAGGTTGAGGAACCCGGAGCTTCCGGATTCAGCTTGTTGGAGGAGCGCCGGGGCCAACATGGCCGCCAGGGGCAAAAACTGTACAGAGAGCAATACTCGAAGAAAGAGGCACGACGCCATGGCGGGACAAAAAATCCGCATCCGGCTGAAGTCGTATGACCACGAGGTCATCGACGTATCAGCACGGAAGATCGTTGAGACGGTCACGCGTGCAGGCGCAACGGTAGTAGGCCCCGTGCCGCTGCCCACGGAAAAGAACGTGTACTGCGTTATCCGTTCGCCGCACAAGTACAAGGACAGCCGCGAGCACTTTGAAATGCGCACGCACAAGCGTCTGATCGACATCATTGACCCCACGCCTAAGGCCGTTGACTCGCTGATGCGTCTTGACCTGCCTGCAGACGTGAACATCGAAATCAAGCTGTAGGGGGGAGCAGATACTTATGTCTTCTTCACTTACCCGCCAGGTTAAGGGCCTCCTGGGCACCAAGCTGGGCATGACCCAGGTCTGGGACGAGAACAACAAGCTCATCCCCGTCACCGTGGTCCAGGCTGATTCCAACGTCATCACCCAGCTGCGCAATGCGGACAAGGACGGCTACACCGCCGTTCAGATCGGCTACGGCCAGATCGATCCCCGCAAGGTCACCAAGCCGCTGGCCGGCCACTTCGAGAAGGCCGGCGTTACGCCGCGCCGCCACGTTGTTGAGCTGCGCACCGCTGACGCTGACACCTACGAGCTCGGCCAGGAACTCTCCGTTGAGATGTTCGAAGCCGGCCAGAAGGTCGACGTCGTCGGTACCTCCAAGGGCAAGGGCTTCGCCGGTGTCATGAAGCGTCACGGCTTCTCCGGCGTTGGCGCTTCCCACGGTGCCCACAAGAACCACCGCAAGCCCGGCTCCATCGGTGGCGCATCCACCCCCGGCCGCGTCTTCAAGGGTCTTCGGATGGCCGGCCGCATGGGCGCCGTCCGCCACACCACGATGAACCTCACCGTCCACGCCGTGGATACCGAGAAGTCGCTGCTGCTGATCAAGGGTGCCGTTCCCGGCGCCCGCGGCCAGGTCGTCCTCGTACGCACCGCCGTGAAGGGAGCTTAGTCTCATGGCTAACAAAGCAACTGTTGAATTCCCCGCAGCAATCTTCGACGTTCAGACGAACGTTCCGCTGCTGCACCAGGTAGTTGTGGCCCAGCTTGCTGCCGCCCGCCAGGGTACGCACAAGACCAAGACCCGCGCCGAAGTTTCCGGTGCAGGCCGCAAGCCGTTCAAGCAGAAGGGCACCGGCCGCGCCCGTCAGGGTTCGATCCGTGCTCCTCACATGACCGGTGGCGGCGTTGTCCACGGACCGACGCCCCGCGACTACAGCCAGCGCACCCCCAAGAAGATGATTGCCGCCGCACTGCGCGGAGCTCTCTCTGACCGGGCACGCAACGGCCGCATCCACGTGCTGGAATCCCTGGTAGCCGGCGAGACGCCGTCCACCAAGGCTGCACGCGAAGCGCTGCGTTCACTTACCGACCGCAAGAACATGCTCGTTGTCATCGAGCGCGCCAATGATGTTGCTGCACTGTCCGTGCGCAACCTCAGCGATGTTCACGTGATCTACGTAGATCAGCTGAACACCTACGACGTGCTTGTTGCTGACGACGTGGTCTTCACCCAGGCCGCCTACGACGAGTTCGTCGGCAAGAACACTGTCAAGGAGGACGCCAAGTGAGCGCGACCACCGCTAAGGACCCTCGCGACGTGGTGCTTGCACCCGTCGTCTCGGAAAAGAGCTACGGCCTGATCGACGAAGGTAAGTACACCTTCCTGGTCGACCCCCGCTCGAACAAGACCGAGATCAAGCTGGCCGTGGAGAAGATTTTCTCCGTCAAGGTCGACTCGATCAACACCATCAACCGTGCCGGTAAGCGCAAGCGCACCAAATTCGGATGGGGACAGCGCAAGAGCACCAAGCGTGCGATTGTCACCCTGAAGGAAGGCACAATCGACATCTTCGGCGGTCCGCTCAGCTAGGGCGGAGACCACTTTAACGAGGAATAAATAATGGGAATCCGTAAATACAAGCCGACTACCCCGGGCCGCCGCGGCTCGAGCGTAGCCGACTTCACCGAAATCACGCGGTCGACGCCGGAAAAGTCGCTGGTACGTCCGCTGCCCAAGAAGGGCGGCCGTAACAACACCGGTAAGATCACGACCAGGCACAAGGGTGGCGGACACAAGCGCCAGTACCGCCTGATCGACTTCCGCCGGCACGACAAGGACGGCGTCAACGCCCGCGTTGCCGAGATCGAATACGATCCGAACCGCACCGCCCGCATTGCGCTGCTGCACTACGTTGATGGCACCAAGCGTTACATCATTGCGCCGAACAAGCTCAAGCAGGGCGACTTCGTGGAGGCCGGCGCCGGGGCTGACATCAAGCCCGGCAACAACCTGCCGCTGCGCAACATCCCCGTGGGTACCGTTATCCACGCCGTTGAACTGCGCCCGGGCGGCGGTGCCAAGATGGCCCGCTCCGCCGGTGCATCGGTTCAGCTCGTTGCAAAGGAAGGCCGCTTCGCCCAGCTGCGTCTGCCTTCCGGCGAAATCCGCAACGTCGACGTCCGCTGCCGCGCCACCATCGGCGAGGTCGGCAACGCCGAGCAGTCCAACATCAACTGGGGCAAGGCCGGCCGTATGCGCTGGAAGGGCGTCCGCCCGACCGTCCGCGGTGTCGCCATGAACCCGGTTGACCACCCGCATGGTGGTGGCGAAGGCAAGACCAGTGGTGGACGCCACCCGGTCAACCCGAACGGTAAGCCTGAGGGCCGTACCCGCCGCCCCAACAAAGAGAGCGACAAGCTTATTGTGCGTCGCCGTCGTTCCGGCAAGAACAAGCGATAGGAGCCTGGAAACATGCCACGCAGCCTGAAGAAAGGCCCCTTCGTCGACCAGCACCTCTTCCTTAAGGTGCAGGCCGAAAACGAGAAGGGCACCAAGAACGTCATCAAGACGTGGTCCCGCCGCTCGATGATCATCCCCGACATGCTCGGGCACACGATCGCCGTGCACGACGGACGCAAGCACATTCCGGTGTTTGTCACCGAGTCGATGGTCGGGCACAAGCTCGGCGAATTCGCTCTGACGCGTACATTCCGCGGCCATGTGAAGGACGACCGCAAGGGCAAGCGCCGCTAGGCGCTGCTCTTTCGGCAGAAGACGAGAGAAGGAAAGCAATGGAAGCCAAGGCAATTGCGCGTCATATCCGCGTAACGCCTATGAAGGCCCGGCGCGTCGTCAACCTTGTTCGTGGCAAGCAAGCGAATGAGGCATTGGCAATTCTGAAGTTTGCCCCCCAGGCAGCTTCGGAGCCGGTATTCAAGGTAGTTCAGTCGGCAATGGCCAACGCACGTGTCCTCGCGGACCGTGACGGCGTGGCCTTCGACGAAGGTGACCTCTACATCAGCGAAGCATTCGTTGATGAAGGACCCACCATGAAGCGGTTCCAGCCGCGTGCCCAGGGCCGCGCCTACCGCATCAACAAGCGGACCAGCCACGTCACCGTGGTTGTCGCAACCCCCGAGAACGAGGAGGACCGTTAAGTGGGACAGAAGGTAAACCCGCACGGGTTCCGACTCGGCATCACCACTGACCACGTTTCGCACTGGTTTGCTGACAGCAACAAGCCGGGCCAGCGTTACAAGGACTTCGTCCGCGAGGACATCAAGATCCGTCAGCTGATGTCCACCGGCATGGACCGCGCCGGCATCGCCAAGGTTGAGATCGAGCGTACCCGCGACCGTGTCCGTGTGGATATCCACACCGCACGTCCGGGCATCGTGATCGGCCGCCGCGGCGCCGAAGCGGACCGCATCCGCGGCGAGCTCGAAAAGCTCACCGGCAAGCAGGTCCAGCTGAACATCCTCGAGGTCAAGAACCCTGAGATGGAAGCACAGCTGGTTGCCCAGGGTGTTGCTGAGCAGCTCTCTTCCCGCGTGGCTTTCCGCCGTGCGATGAAGAAGGCCATCCAGTCCGCACAGCGTGCAGGCGCCAAGGGTATTCGTATCCAGTGCTCCGGCCGCCTGGGTGGCGCTGAAATGAGCCGCTCGGAGTTCTACCGCGAAGGCCGTGTGCCCCTGCACACCCTCCGCGCGAACATCGACTACGGCTTCTTCGAAGCCAAGACCACCTTCGGCCGCATCGGCGTGAAGGTTTGGATCTACAAGGGCGACGTCACTTCCAAGGAACTGGCTGCACAGCAGGCTGCTGCACCGTCCCGCGGACGTTCCAACGACCGTCCGGGCCGCGGCCCGGCCGACCGTGGGGACCGTCGTCGTCGTAACGACCGCGGCGACAAGGCCGCCGCGCCTGCTGCAGAGGCTCCGGCCGCTGAGGCAGCTGCCCCCGCAGCAGAAGGAGGACAGGCTTAAATGCTTATCCCACGTCGAGTCAAGTACCGCAAGCAGCACCACCCGGGTCGTTCCGGCGCTGCAACCGGTGGCACCGCTGTCAGCTTCGGTGAATGGGGTATCCAGGCTCTCACGCCTGCATACGTAACCAACCGCCAGATTGAAGCTGCACGTATTGCCATGACGCGCCACATCAAGCGCGGCGGCAAGGTCTGGATCAACATCTACCCGGACCGTCCGCTGACGAAGAAGCCGGCCGAAACCCGCATGGGTTCCGGTAAGGGTTCGCCGGAGTGGTGGGTTGCAAACGTCAAGCCGGGGCGGGTTCTGTTCGAACTCTCCGGTGTTTCCGAAGAGGTAGCTCGCGAGGCACTGCGCCTGGCGATCCATAAGCTGCCGTTGAAGGCACGCATTGTGCGTCGCGAGGGTGGTGAATAGCAATGGCTATCGGTTCAAAGGAACTTGCAACTGATCAGCTGGACGGGTTCGACAACGAGCGTCTCGTTGAAGAACTTCGCAAGGCTAAGGAGGAGCTGTTCAACCTCCGCTTCCAGTCCGCCACCGGGCAGCTGGAGAACAACGGACGGCTCCGTGCCGTAAAGCGCGACATCGCCCGCATCTACACGGTGCTCCGCGAGCGTGAACTGGGAATTCGTCCCGAGGCAGTTGCTCCCGTTGAGGAAGCAGCCCCCGAGAAGAAGAAGTCCAAGAAGAAGGCTGCGGAGTCCGAAGCTGCGGTTGCCGAGGATGATGCCAAATGAGCGAAAACAAGAATGAGGCAGCAGTGACAACTGACGCAAACGGAGCCGATGCCCGCGGGTACCGGAAGACCGCTCGCGGCTACGTGGTCTCCGACAAGATGGAGAAGACCATCGTCGTCGAGGTCGAGGACCGCGTGAAGCACGCACTGTACGGCAAGGTTCTTCGCCGCACCGAGAAGCGCAAGGCCCATGACGAGCAGAACGCTGCAGGCATTGGTGACCTCGTGCTGATCGCCGAGACCCGGCCGCTGTCCGCTACCAAGCGGTGGCGCCTGGTCGAGATCATCGAAAAGGCCAAGTAGCTAACAGCTGCTAAGCACATAACAGGCCGGAGCGTGTGCCGGGGGAGAGGCTGAAAAGCAGCTCCTTCGGCGCACAGGCGCCGTCCACAGCGTCAGGGCCCCGGCGGCGGAATCATACGATTTCGTTTCCGGGGCCCTTTCGCGGTAAACTTGAAATCTTGTCTGTGTGGTGCGGAAGCATGTCCTCTTTCGGATGCCCTTCCTCACCGCCGAATAAGGCAAAAGCCCGATAATCTTGTTCAGCATGGTGCTGCGGCTTGCGCTGCAGAGCGGCCCGTAGGGGCCGGTGCTGAGTACCAGTATTACGGGGTCCACCCATATCCGTTCCGCAAGGCTCAGGAAGACTGAGAACCGGCGCGACGACAGGAGTAATAAGTGATTCAGCAGGAGTCGCGACTGAAGGTCGCCGACAACACGGGTGCCAAGGAAATCTTGACCATCCGCGTTCTCGGTGGATCCGGCCGTCGCTACGCAGGCATTGGCGACACCATTGTTGCCACCGTCAAGGATGCAATTCCCGGCGGCAACGTCAAGAAGGGCGATGTGGTCAAGGCCGTCATCGTCCGTACCAAGAAGGAACGCCGCCGCCAGGACGGTTCCTACATCAAGTTCGATGAGAACGCTGCAGTGATCTTGAAGAATGACGGTGACCCCCGCGGTACCCGCATCTTCGGCCCGGTCGGCCGCGAACTTCGCGACAAGAAGTTCATGAAGATCATTTCGCTGGCTCCGGAGGTGCTGTAGTTCATGGCAAAGATCAAGAAGGGTGACCTGGTTCAGGTCATCACCGGTGCCAAGGCTGAGCGCGGCGGAGACCGCGGCAAGCAGGGCAAGGTTCTGAAGGTTTTCCCGGAGACCAACCGCGTGCTCGTTGAGGGCATCAACCGCGTCACCAAGCACACCAAGGTTGGCCAGTCCTCCCGTGGTTCCAAGACCGGAGGCATCGAGGTTGTTGAGGCCCCGATCCACGTTTCCAACGTGGCCGTCGTGGATCCCGAGACGAAGAAGCCCACCCGTGTTGGCTACCGCACCGAAATCGTCGAAAAGGACGGCCGGACCCGCACTGTGCGCATCCGCGTCGCCAAGGGCTCTGGGAAGGACCTCTAATGACTGAGACTGTCACGAAGATCGTTCCCCGTCTGAAGACCCGCTACGCAGCGGAAATCAAGCAGACTCTGCAGGACGAATTCAACTACGCAAACGTCAACCAGGTTCCGCGCCTCGTCAAGGTTGTCGTGAACATGGGTGTTGGAGATGCCGCCAAGGACTCCAAGCTCATTGACGGTGCTGTCCGCGACCTGACGGCCATCACCGGCCAGAAGCCGCAGATCACCAAGGCACGTAAGTCCATCGCACAGTTCAAGCTGCGCGAAGGCATGCCGATCGGTGCGCACGCTACGCTGCGCGGCGACCGCATGTGGGAATTCGTGGACCGCCTGGTCACCCTGGCGCTCCCGCGTATCCGCGACTTCCGCGGCCTGAGCGGCAAGCAGTTCGACGGCAACGGCAACTACACGTTCGGTCTGACCGAGCAGTCGATGTTCCACGAAATCGATCAGGACAAGATCGACCGCGTACGCGGCATGGACATCACCGTGGTTACCACCGCAAAGACCGATGACGAGGGACGCGCGCTGCTGAAGGCGCTCGGCTTCCCGTTCAAATCCGAAGATTAATTACTACGTAAAAGGTCTGTTGCTTAACGCGAGGCACGCCCCGCGCCGAGCAGCAGAAACCGTTACGAGGGAGGGCTAGAGCCCACATGACAATGACAGATCCTGTCGCAGACATGCTCACGCGTCTGCGCAACGCAAACTCGGCATACCACGATTCCGTGTCCATGCCGTACAGCAAGCTGAAGGCACGCGTTGCCGACATCCTGAAGGCCGAGGGTTACATCTCCGGCTGGAAGGAAGAAGAGGCACAGGTTGGCAAGACGCTGACCCTGGACCTCAAGTTCGGTCCGAACCGCGAGCGTTCAATCGCCGGCGTACGCCGCATCTCCAAGCCGGGCCTGCGTGTATACGCAAAGTCCACCAACCTGCCGCGCGTTCTGGGCGGGCTGGGTATCGCCATCCTGTCGACGTCGTCAGGTCTGCTGACCGACCGCCAGGCCGCCAAGAAGGGTGTGGGTGGGGAAGTCCTCGCCTACGTCTGGTAGCAGGGAAGGGAAAGAATAATGTCACGTATTGGACGTCTGCCCATCTCTGTCCCCGCCGGTGTCGATATTGCCATTGATGGCAACACCGTCACGGTCAAGGGTTCCAAGGGCGAGCTGAGCCACGTTGTGCCCAGCCCGATCTCGGTTTCCATGGACGAGAACACCATCACCGTCGCCCGCCCGAATGACGAGCGCGAATCCCGTTCCCTCCACGGCCTGACCCGCACCCTGATCTCCAACATGATCACCGGTGTGACCGAAGGCTACAAGAAGGACCTGGAAATCGTTGGCACCGGTTACCGCGTGCAGGCCAAGGGCTCGGACCTCGAGTTCGCCCTGGGCTACAGCCACCCGGTTTCCGTGAAGGCTCCGGAGGGCATCACGCTCACCGTCACGGGCCCCACGAAGCTCACCGTTTCCGGCATTGACAAGCAGCAGGTCGGCGAGGTTTCCGCCAACATCCGCAAGCTGCGCAAGCCTGACCCCTACAAGGGCAAGGGCATTCGTTACGCCGGCGAGATTGTCCGCCGCAAGGTCGGAAAGGCTGGTAAGTAATCATGGCCATCAGCATCAATAAGAAGCGCAATTCCAAGAGCAAGTCCGCTTCCCGGAGCCGCCGCCAGCTGCGGATCCGCAAGCGCATTGCCGGCACCGCGGCCCGTCCGCGCCTGGTCGTCAACCGCTCTGCCCGCCACGTATTCGTCCAGGTTGTCGATGACAGCCGCGGCGTAACCGTTGCATCCGCGTCCACCATGGAAGCAGACCTGCGTTCCATGGAGGGCGACAAGACTGCCAAGTCCAAGCGCGTCGGCGAGCTCGTTGCCGAACGTGCCAAGGCTGCTGGCGTCGAAGCCGTGGTATTTGACCGCGGCGGCAACCGCTACCACGGCCGCATCGCGGCTGTCGCAGACGGCGCACGCGAAGGTGGGCTGGCACTGTGACCGAGGCAAACAAGGAAAAGGAAAATCAGGTGACTGAAGCTACATCTGCTGAGGCAACTGAGACCAAGGAAACCGCTGCCGCAGGCAACGACGACCGCCGCGGCGGCCGCCGGGGCGAGCAGCGCTCTGACCGCGGAGGCCGTGACCGCGGCGGACGCGGCGGACGCGACGGCGGACGCAATGATGACAAGGACAAGTTCATTGAACGCGTCGTAACCATCAACCGCGTCGCCAAGGTGGTCAAGGGTGGTCGTCGCTTCAGCTTCACCGCCCTGGTTGTTGTCGGTGACGGCAACGGCATGGTCGGCGTTGGCTACGGCAAGGCAAAGGAAGTTCCCTCGGCTATCGCCAAGGCAGTCGAGGAAGCGAAGAAGTCCTTCTTCCGCGTTCCCCGCATTGCCGGCACCGTCCCGCACCTGGTGCAGGGCGAAGCAGCCGCAGGCGTCGTCCTGCTCCGTCCGGCTTCCCCGGGTACCGGTGTTATCGCCGGTGGTCCGGTTCGTGCCATCCTCGAGTGCGCCGGTATCCACGACGTGCTTTCCAAGTCGCTGGGTTCCTCCAACGCGATCAACATCGTGCACGCCACGGTTGACGCGCTGAAGCGCCTCGAAGAGCCCCAGGCCGTGGCTGCCCGCCGTGGCCTGCCGCTGGACGAAGTTGCTCCCGCAGCGATGATCCGCAACATGCAGAAGGCTGGTGCATGATGAGTACTCCGAAGCGCGTTGCCGTCAGCTCGGCACAGCTGGAAATCACCCAGATTAAGTCCACCATCGGTGGTAAGCAGAATCAGCGCGACACGCTGCGTTCACTCGGCCTGAAGCACATCGGCGACACCGTCGTCCGTACTGCTGATGCCGTGACCGTTGGCATGATCAACACGGTTCCGCACCTCGTGAAGGTTGAGGAGGCGAAGTAACATGGCCGAAGATAACAAGGCTCTGAAGGTCCACCACCTGCGTCCTGCTCCGGGTGCCAAGACGGCTAAGACCCGTGTTGGCCGCGGTGAAGGTTCCAAGGGCAAGACCGCTGGCCGCGGTACCAAGGGTACTGCCGCCCGCTACCAGGTCAAGGCCGGTTTCGCAGGCGGGCAGCTGCCGCTGCACATGCGCCTGCCGAAGCTGCGCGGCTTCAAGAACCCGTTCAAGGTCGAGTTCCAGGTTGTAAACCTGGACAAGATCTCCGAACTGTTCCCCGAAGGAGGCGAGGTCACCGTAGAGGCCCTCGTTGCCAAGGGTGCCGTGCGCAAGAACCAGCCCGTCAAGGTGCTGGGCACCGGTGACATCACCGTCAAGGTGGATGTCACGGCGGATGCGTTCTCTGCAAGCGCCGCTGAAAAGATCGCTGCAGCAGGCGGATCGACCACGGCGCTCTAAGCACCGTGTTCTTCCGCGCACTGACCGAGCTGCCGGTCCCGGGTTTCCCGGGTTCCGGCAGCCGGTTGTGCGCTAAGCCAGCATGACACTAAGCTCCCGGAAGGCCTCCAAACGGCCGGCCGGGGGCTTGGTGCCTTTAACGCTCCCGCCGCTGTTATGTTCAATAACGCAACAGCGGCCCTGAGCGGATAGACTCAGGTTTTGTTCGAGTCCCGCCGGGACTCATTTCCACACTTTTCTTCAGGAGGACGCTTGCTTAGCGCTATTGGCCGGGCTTTCCGGACGCCAGACCTGCGACGCAAGCTGTTGTTTACGCTGGGAATCATCACTATCTTCCGCATGGGTGCTTTTATCCCGGCCCCGGGTGTTGACTACGGCAATGTGCAGCAGTGCTTGGCTCTTGGTGCCACCTCGGGTGGCCTCTACGAGTTCGTTAACCTCTTCAGCGGCGGCGCCCTGCTGCAGGTCTCAGTCTTTGCCCTTGGCATCATGCCGTACATCACCGCCAGCATCATCGTTCAGCTGCTGCGCGTAGTGATCCCCCACTTCCAGGCACTCTACGAGGAAGGTCAGCAGGGGCAGTCCACGCTCACGCAGTACACCCGCTACCTGACCATCGCCCTTGGCCTGCTCAACGCGACCACCGTCGTCTCCCTGGCCCGCTCCGGCGCACTGTTCAACAACATGTGCTCCGTGCCGATCATCCCGGACGACAACATCATCACCATCCTGCTGCTGATCATCACCCTGACGGCCGGTACCGGCCTGATCATGTGGATGGGCGAGCTGGTGACCGAGAGGGGCGTCGGCAACGGCATGTCCCTGCTCATCTTCACCTCCATCGTCGCGAGCTTCCCCAGCGCCCTCGGCGCCATCCTGACCGCGCAGGGCTGGACCATCTTCCTCGGCGTGATTGCCATCGGCATTGTCACCGTCGCGCTCGTGATCTTTGTTGAGCAGTCCCAGCGCCGCGTCCCGGTCCAGTACGCCAAGCGCATGGTGGGCCGCCGCACCGTCGGCGGGACGAACACCTACATCCCGATCAAGGTCAACATGGCCGGCGTGATCCCCGTGATCTTCGCGTCCTCCATGCTCTACCTGCCGTCGCTGCTGGCCCAGTTCAACACTCCTTCGGATGGATCCGCTCCGCCGGAATGGGTGGTCTGGATCAACAATTACCTGACGTCAGGCGACCACCCGCTGTACATGGCCGTGTACTTCCTGATGATCGTGTTCTTCACGTACTTCTACGTGTCCATCACGTTCAACCCCGAGGAAGTCTCGGAAAACATGAAGAAGTACGGCGGGTTCATCCCCGGCATCCGTGCCGGCCGCCCCACCGCCGAATACCTGCAGTACGTGCTTTCCCGCATCACCCTGCCCGGCGCCATGTATTTGGGCATTGTTGCCCTCATTCCGCTGATTGCCCTGGTGCTGGTCGGGGCAAACCAGAACTTCCCGTTCGGCGGAACCTCGATCCTCATCATGGTTGGTGTGGGACTCGAGACGGTCAAACAAATTGACGCGCAGCTCCAGCAGCGTCACTACGAAGGGTTATTGCGATGACACGTCTGCTCATTATTGGGCCTCCAGGTGCCGGCAAGGGAACACAGGCAACACGTATCTCCGAACGGCTCGGTGTCAGCGCTATCTCCACCGGAGACATCTTCCGGCACAATGTGAAGAACCTGACTCCGCTTGGCATCGAAGCCAAGAAGTACATCGACGCCGGCAACTTCGTGCCCGACGAGGTCACCAACAACATGGTGCGCTCCCGGCTGCAGGAAGACGACGTCCAGGACGGATTCCTCCTTGACGGTTACCCGCGCACCGTGGCGCAGGTCGAGGAGCTTGATGACATCCTCGCTGCCGGCGGCGACAGCCTGGACGCCGTGCTCCTGCTGACCGCGGATGACGAGGAACTCGTGTCCCGGCTGCTGCGCCGGGCAGAAATCGAAGGCCGCACGGACGACAACGAAGAGGTCATCCGCCACCGGCTTGAGCTCTACAAGCAGCAGACCGCCGACGTCGTTGCCCGCTACGAGGACCGGGGCATCGTGACCCGGGTTGACGGCCTGGGAGACATCGACGAAGTCACCGAGCGCGTCATGCAGGCACTCAAGCAGACCAGCTAGATCAGATAGAAGGCGAGACGTTGGCCCAGCCGCGGATCCAGTACAAGACAAACGCGCAGATGCGCACCATGCGTGAGGCAGGCCTCGTGCTGATCAAGGCACTGGACGCGGCGGTCGCCGCTGCCCGTCCCGGCATCACCACGGCGGAGATCGACAAGGTCTTCGCCGCGGTGCTGGCCGAGGAGGGCGCGGCGTCGAACTTCCTGGGGTACTACGATTTCCCGGCCACCATCTGCACGTCGGTCAACGAGGAAGTAGTGCACGGGATCCCCGGAGGCAGGGTGCTGGCCGACGGCGACATCATCTCGATCGACGGCGGCGCTATTGTGGACGGCTGGCACTCCGACTCGGCGCGGACCGTCATTGTCGGTACTGCTGATCCGGAGGACCAGCGGCTCTCCGACGTCACCGAGACCGCCATGTGGCACGGCATCGCGGCCGCAGCCAAGGGCCGGTTTGTCGGAGACATCGGTGCCGCCATCGATGACTACGTAAGTTCCGTCCCGGGAAAGCCCCTCGGCATCCTCGAGGACTATGTGGGCCACGGCATCGGGTCCGAAATGCACCAGGCCCCGGACGTGCTGAACTACCGGACCAGCCACCGCGGTCCCAAGCTGAAGCCCGGGATGTGCCTGGCCATTGAACCAATGCTGGTTCGCGGCGGCATTGAAACAGTCACGCTGGAGGATGACTGGACCGTGGTAACCACAGACGGTGCCCGGTCCTGCCAGTGGGAGCACACGGTTGCCATCCATGACAAGGGAATCTGGGTGCTTACGGCTCCCGACGGCGGTGCCTCGCGGCTCGCGCCGCTGGGCGTCACGCCGGTCCCTGTTCCCTGACGCCGCTTCCTCCGGCCCCTGCACCGGAGGCCGGAGTGAAAGGCCCTTCCTGCCCGCCGGCTGGAGGGGCCTTTCGGCTGTCCGGGGCTTTGCCGGTGGCAGTCGAATGTGCAGGCACGGTCCCATGTCCGGATACCGCCGGTGCGGAAGGCCGCTGCGCCGGGTTCCGATACCACTGGTGGCAGAGGACGATCATGACGGCGATTTCCACGGCACCGCCGGCGTAGTACATGGCCATTGCACCGGCCTCGGCCTGATCAGCGGGAACTCCGGCAGGAGGCTGGGCGAACAGGGACTTCGCCAGGATGTTGTGCGCGGCAGCAGTGAGGACCAGGACGCCCGCCCGCAGCCGAAGGCCCGCCCGGTGCGGGTTCGGGTCCCGTCCAACCAGTGCCGCTGTCCAGAGGTATCCGGCCGCCACGAGATGGAAGGTGACGATCCAGTGCACGGGGGCGTGGGTGCGCATAGCGTCATAGAGCGGGGTTCGGAACATCAGGTACATGCCGCCGAGGTTGAGCGCGGCTGCGGTGAGCGGACTGGCGAGTATCCGGGCCGGAGGGCTGCGCAGGATCCGCACGGTGCGCAGGGCGGGAATCCGGTCCATGGACCGCAGCGCGAGTGTGACGGGGCGGGCGAGTACCAGCAGCAGCGGAGCAAGCATGCCGGCCACCACGTGGGTGAGCGCCAGCACCGCGAAGTTGCCGTGCGCGAGTGCCGGCAGGGGGCCCAGAACGGTGGACACGGCGAAGGCGATTCCCAGGACGAACATCGCGGTACGGTGCTTCGGCCAGCCGTGTGCCTTCGCCGAACAGGCGCCGGCCACGTAGGCGGCGGTTGCCGCGAGGGCAGGGACCAGGAAGAACACTTCGGCTGGGAAGGAGCCCGCGGAGTGGTCCATCAGCGCCGCGGGCGGTCCGTGCCGGTGCGGACCAGGAGGAGTGTCCCCGCACCAATCATGAGTACCGCGGCACTGTTCCAGGCCAGGTCATAGGGGAGCAGCTCGACGTCGTACCGGATCTGGTGCAGGGTCAGCAGCTTGTGCTGCACGGTTCCGTCGTAGAGCTGGAAGGCACCCGTTCCGAGGAGGACGGCTCCGGCCCATCGAGCCGGGAGGAGCACTCCACGGCGGCGGAGGTCGGCGAACAGGAAGAGACCCGCGACGACGGCGAACCATCCGAAGGCGTGGAAAAGGCCATCCGAGAACAGTCCCACGGATGCGGTGGACTTGTCGTAGAAGTGGTGCCACTGCAGCAGCTGGTGAAAGACCACCTCATCGACGAACGCGGCAATGCCGATACCCACCAGCACTCCGGAGACCACGTTCCTGCGGGCCGGCCTCAGTGCGTCTGCGTGTGGGGAGTTCATGGACCCGACCCTAGCAAAGGGGCTTCGAACTGCGCCCGCGTCACTAAGTGAACGCTCCCTTAACCCGTGTTAAAAGCACTTCCAACGGATGCTGAAGTCTTCGCTGCCGGGACGGTTTTGGAGCCTTTGAGGGGTTTCCGAAACCTACGCTGAAGGCGTCACCAAGCTCCCGACGAAGGTCCTTACCCGCTATGTCTTCAACTATCTTGTCCCCGCCGGGGCGGGGCCCCTCCGCGGGCCCGGGCATCACTCCTGCGGCGCCGGGCTCCCGGCATGGCCAGGCAAGGTCCCGGCTTGCCGGACGGCGCCGGCGCACATCAGCCAACTGGCTGCTCTTCGCCCTGCTGGCCGGTCCCAACATCGCCCTGCTGCTGGTCTTTACCTACAAGCCGCTGCTCCAGTCGCTGTACTACTCAACGCTCCAGTGGAATATCGGCTCGGCGATAGCGCGCCCGGTTGGCCTGCGGAATTACACCGACTGGTTCACGGCGCCCGGGACGGGGCAGATCATCATGGTCACCGTAGTCTTCACGCTCGCCACGGTGGGCGGCGGGATGGTCATCGGGCTTGCCCTCGCGTTGCTCCTGAACAGCAGGCTGAAGCTCAGGGGCGCGGCCCGCACCATCGTCGTCGCGCCCTACGTGCTTTCCGGCGTCGCCGTCGGGCTGCTGTGGCTGTTTGTGTTCGATCCGAATTTCGGCATCACTTCGGCGGTGCTGCAGGGAATCGGGCTGGCATCGCCCGACTGGTACAACGACCCGGGCTACGCACTGGCAATGGTCATCATCGTCTACCTCTGGAAAAACGTGGGCTATGTGGCCCTCATTTATCTGGCGGGCCTGCAGGCAATTCCCAGGGACCTGCTGGAAGCCGCGTCCCTGGACGGAGCAGGACGAATCCGGACCCTTGTGGGGATCACCCTTCCGCTGCTGGGGCCGACTACCTTTTTCCTCTCGGTGACGACGCTGCTCAGTTCGCTGCAGTCTTTCGACATCATCCAGGCGATGACCAAAGGCGGGCCCCTGGAAGGGACCACCACCATGATGTACCAGATCTACCAGCAGGGCTTCGTGGCCGGAACCGCCGGGTACTCGTCAGCCATCGCCACCATCCTGTTCCTGGTACTCCTCGCCGTGACGCTCCTGCAGCTGAAATTCGTCGAACGGAAGGTGCACTACTCGTGAGCACCAGAACGCCTCCGGCCCCGCAGCCCGCGCAGCCGCAGCCGGCGGAGCCGCCCGCGCTGTCCATGGCAGTACCGTCCAGGCGGCCATCACACGCGCCGGGCGGCCGCCCAACGCGACGCCCCCCGGTCGGCGGCTACCTGTGGATGCTCGCTGCCGTGGCGGTCATGATCCTGCCCCTGGTGTGGATGCTGCTGGCCAGCTTCAAGGAACCGGACGAAATCTACACGGTACCGATCCAGTGGCTGCCCTCCGGCTGGGACCTGTCCAACTATGCCCAGGCCCTGGAACGCGTGCCGTTTGGATCCTTCTTCGCCAACTCACTGTTCGTCACCCTCATCGGTGCCGGCCTGAAGATTGTCCTGGGCCTGACCACGGCCTATGCACTGGTTTTCGTGGACGTGCCCTTCAAGAAGGTGTTCTTCGCGGTGGTGGTCTTCGCCCTGCTTGTTCCGCAGCAGATCGTGATCATTCCCAACTACACCCTGGTGGCCGAGCTTGGCTGGCTCAACACCTACCAGGGCATCATCCTGCCCGGGCTGGCCAGCGCCTTCGGCACCTTCCTGTTCCGCCAGCACTTCCTCTCACTTCCGGCGTCAGTCATGGAGGCGGCGGTGCTCGACGGCGCCGGACACCTTCGCCGCCTGTTCCAGTTCGTGGTCCCGATGTCCGCGCCCACCATCGCCGCCGTAGCGCTGGTCTCGGTCGTCAACGAATGGAACGAGTACCTCTGGCCGCTGCTGGTTGTTGACCGGGCAGAAATGATGACGCTGCCCGTCGGACTGACGCTGCTGCAGAACAACGACGGCGTCACCAACTGGGGAGTGCTCATGGCCGGAACCGTCATGGTCACCGTCCCCGTCCTCGCCCTGTTTTTCGTCCTCCAGCGGCGGATCGTGTCCGGCCTGACCGCCGGCGCGGTGACCGGCTGACACAGCCGTCCGCTCTCTCCTCAAACCAACGCGCACCAAAACCCACCCGCTGTGCAAACCAATCGAAGGAAATCATGAAGAACCGCTTTGCCTCCATCCCCTCCGCGGGCACCTCCGCGGTCCCCGCCGGCCTCAGCCGCCGGAACATCCTCACCCTCGCCGGGATTCTCGGCGGTTCCGCCGCCCTGGCTGCCTGCGGCGGCCCGTCAACCGCCGGAACCGGGGGAGCGGTGGAAACGGCAGGGACCGACTGGGGCTCCATCACACCGGCAGACAGGATCACCTGGTGGTCCAACCACCCCGGAGCTTCGAAGCCCATTGAGGAGGAACTGATCCGCCGGTTCACTGCGGAGACCGGCATCGAGGTGGACCTGGTGACCGCGGGCGCGAACTACGACGAGGTTGCCCAGCGGTTCCAGGCTTCAGCCGGAACCAACAACGTTCCAGACCTCGTTGGCGCCAGCGACGTCTGGTGGTTCCGCTACATGATCAACGGGCAGATCCTTCCCGTTGACGATGTGGCTGCCCACCTGGGAATCGACACTGCCGACTACAACACCGGCCTGTACAACGACTACGAGTTCAACGGCAGCCACTGGGCATTCCCGTATGCCCGTTCCACCCCGCTGTTCTACTACAACCGCACCCTGTTCAAGGCCGCAGGGCTGCCCGACCGCGCACCCAAAACGTGGGACGAATACAACTCCTGGGCCCCGGACCTCGCGGCGGCCAACGGCGGTGCCGTTCCCATGGCACTCGGCTCGGACACCTCCTGGTCAGCCTGGTGGTTCTGCAACATCATGTGGGGACTCGGTGGGCAGTATTCCAAGGAATGGACGCTGACACTGGACGATCCCAAAACGCTCGAAGCCGGGGAATTCCTGCGCCGGATGATCCACCGCGATCAGACCGTTGCTGTTTCTGCCGCGGACTATGTCGCGGATTTCACGGCCGGCGTGAGCTCGTGCACCATTGCCTCCACGGGCTCCCTCAGCGGCATCCTGGAAGCGGCCAAGTTCGACGTCGGCACGGGGTTCCTGCCGGAAGGCCCGGCCGGCCCCGGATGCCCAACCGGAGGTACCGGCATCGCCATCGCGGCGGAAAAATCGCCTGAACAGCAGCTGGCAGCGGCGATGTTCCTCCAGTTCATCGGCGAACCCGAGCAAACTGCCTACTTCTCCGCGAATACCGGATACATGCCGGTTCGGACCTCGGCCGCGGACAGCGCCGAAATGCAGGCCGTCTACGCCAAGGCACCCCAGTTCCGCACCGCAGTGGACCAGCTCGCCACCACCCGGGTACAGGACTGGGCACGTTCGTTCGTCCCCTCAGGGGACCAGCACTTGACCACCGCCCTGGAGAAGATCATGCTTCAGGACACTCCCGCGGCGGACGCTTTCGCGGCTGCCTCGGATGCAATCGCCAAGTCCTTTGAACAGAACGTTGAGCCATACCTGTGAACCCGCTGAACATAGCTCACCGCGGCAACTCATGCTCCGCTCCCGAAAACACCTTGGCCGCGTTCGCTTCAGCGGCCGCAGCCGGGGCCGCGATGATCGAAACCGACCTGCAGCTCTGTGCGGACGGCAGCATCGTGCTGATCCACGATTCCACACTGGACCGCACCGCAGGCCGACACGGAAGGGTGGCGGAACTGGCCAGCGCCGAACTGCGCAGTGCAGATGCCGGCAGCTGGTTCTCCTCGGAATTCGCAGGGGAACGCATTCCCGGACTGGAGGACCTGGCGAAATTCGCCGCCGACGAGCCGGAGCTGCGCTGGCTGCTGGAGTTCAAGGGGGAGTGGACCCCGGATCAGGCTGGGACTGCGGCGCAGATCCTGAGGGACGCGGGAATCGCCGGCCGCTGCGTGCTCCAGAGCTTCTCCCGGAACACTGTCCAGAGCCTGCACGAAGCCGCACCGGACATCGGCCGCGGCCTGCTCATCACGGGTCCGCCGGAAAATGGGCGGGAAGCATTGCTCCTGGAATTCCTGGCTGAAACCGAAAGCTCATACTGCAATCCCCACGGCGGGGTGCTGCGGGAATCTCCGTCCCTGGTCCCGGTGCTGCAGGCCGCAGGCATCAAGGTCCTTGCCTGGACGCTGAATGAGCCGTGGCAGTGGGAGGAAGCGGCGAACGCGGGAGTGGACGGGATCATTACGGACCGGCCCGCAGAGCTTGCCGTCTGGGCCGGCCCTGCCGCATAAGCCGCTTTCACGCCTGCCGCAGCGTGAACCGGGAGGAGGGATTTAACTTAAGCGGGGGTGTGCCGTAGAGTTATCTGTTGGTTGTCTCTACATTCGTGCCCTTTTCCATCCAGCCCTACGCTGGCTGGAACGGTTCGGGGAGAGAGACCATCAAACACCAAAAACCGCTGTCCAAGGCAAATAAGGGCAGCACAGACGTTAGCGGAGGATATGGCCAAGAAAGACGGCGTCATAGAGATTGAGGGCTCGGTCAACGAAGCCCTGCCCAATGCGATGTTCCGCGTTGAGCTGGCCAACGGCCACATTGTGCTCGCACACATCTCGGGAAAGATGCGTCAACACTACATTCGCATCCTCCCCGGAGACCGCGTTGTGGTGGAACTTAGCCCGTACGACCTCACCCGGGGCCGTATCGTCTACCGCTACAAGTAACAACCAAGGCTCCGGTTCACTCCCTAAAGGAGGGGACTGGAGCTCAACCCTGCAACCACGCAAAGGAAAACCATGAAGGTCCAGCCGAGCGTCAAGCAGATCTGCGATAAGTGCAAGGTGATTCGCCGTAACGGCCGAGTCATGGTGATCTGCGAGAACCCGCGCCACAAGCAGCGCCAGGGCTAAATAGCGGCCACTGTTCCGGCCCGGTGCCGGAGCGCGCTCAGCCCACGCGTAGTAATTGAATATGAGCAGTACAGCGTCTGATACGCGTGACGCATACCCCCGGTACGGAGGCCGGGGACCTGGCAACAGGGACGTACTGCTTCAGACCTCCGGTAACACCAAAGGAGAACCGCCAATATGGCACGTCTCGCCGGCGTAGACATTCCCCGCGAAAAGCGGGTTGTCATTGCGCTTACCTACATCTACGGCGTGGGCAAGACCCGTGCAGAGCAGACCCTGGCAGAGACCGGCATCAGCCCGGACACTCGCGTCAAGGACCTCACCGATGCTGAACTCGTTCAGCTGCGTGACTACATCGAGGGCAACTTCAAGGTTGAGGGTGACCTCCGCCGCGAGGTAGCAGCCGACATCCGCCGCAAGGTCGAGATTGGCAGCTACCAGGGCATCCGCCACCGCCGCGGCATGCCTGTCCATGGCCAGCGCACCAAGACCAACGCTCGTACCCGCAAGGGCCCGAAGCGCACGGTTGCCGGTAAGAAGAAGGCCGGCCGCTAAATAACGCGGTCCAGGCCATGACCTGCACAGCCAGGTCACCTAAACCAAACTCTTTGTAGGAGAAGTAATGCCCCCCAAGACTCGTGGAGCGGTACGCAAGCCGCGTCGCAAGGATAAGAAGAATATCGCGCTGGGCCAGGCGCATATCAAGAGCACTTTCAACAACACCATCGTGTCCATCACGGACCCGACCGGTGCTGTCATCTCATGGGCTTCCGCCGGTGAGGTTGGCTTCAAGGGCTCCCGCAAGTCCACCCCGTTCGCTGCGCAGATGGCTGCCGAAGCCGCTGCCAAGCGTGCCCAGGAGCACGGCGTCCGCAAGGTCGACGTCTTCGTGAAGGGTCCGGGATCCGGACGCGAGACCGCGATCCGTTCGCTGCAGGCCACCGGCCTGGAAGTTGGCACCATCCAGGATGTCACCCCGAGCGCACACAACGGCTGCCGTCCCCCGAAGCGCCGCCGCGTCTAATTCGCATTCGTTGCCGGTGCCTGTGCCGCGCTTCGGTTTCCTGCCCAGCAGGGAACCGGACGCGGCACAGGCCCGGGTGCGAGGCTGCTAGCCGTCCAAGACGCGCGCGGGGTGTCCCCGTCGTCGTCGTTTCCACCATTTGTGTTGCGTCATATAGCGGACGCTCGCTGAAAGGAAATGCAAGTGCTCATTGCACAGCGCCCCACCCTCACTGAAGAAGTAGTAGCCGACAACCGCTCACGGTTCATCATCGAGCCGCTGGAGCCGGGCTTCGGCTACACGCTTGGCAACTCGCTTCGCCGTACGCTCCTTTCCTCCATCCCCGGTGCTGCCGTAACCAGCATCCGGATCGACGGAGTTCTGCATGAGTTCACCACCGTTCCGGGCGTTAAGGAAGATGTCACTGAGATCATCCTGAACGTCAAGAACCTCTCGGTGTCCTCCGAGCACGACGAGCCCGTCGTGGCCTACCTGCGCAAGCAGGGCCCCGGCGTCGTCACTGCCGCGGACATTGCTCCGCCGGCCGGCGTCGAGTTCCACAACCCGGATCTGCACATCGCCACCCTGAACTCGAAGGGCAAGTTCGAACTCGAACTGACCATCGAGCGTGGACGCGGCTATGTTTCCGCAAGCCAGAACAAGTCCGGCGACCAGGAGATCGGCCGTATTCCGGTTGACTCCATCTACTCGCCGGTCCTCAAGGTGACCTTCCGCGTGGAGGCCACCCGCGTCGAGCAGCGCACCGACTTCGACCGCCTGATCGTCGACGTCGAAACCAAGGACGCCATTGCACCGCGCGACGCTGTCGCCTCTGCCGGCACCACCCTGGTTGAGCTCTTCGGCCTGGCCCGTGAACTGAACACCGCAGCTGAAGGCATCGAAATTGGCCCGAGCCCGACGGATGCCGCACTGGCAGCCGACATGGCCCTGCCGATTGAGGACCTTGAGCTGACCGTGCGCTCCTACAACTGCCTCAAGCGCGAAGGCATCCACACCGTGGGTGAACTCGTAGCCCGCTCCGAGGCTGACCTGATGGACATTCGCAACTTCGGTGCGAAGTCCATCGACGAGGTGAAGGCGAAGCTGGTTGAACTGGGTCTGTCCCTGAAGGATTCCCCTCCCGGGTTTGATCTGGCCGCCCGCGCCGCAGCCATCGAAGAGGACGAGTCCGAGTTCTCGGACGACGAGCTCTAAACACGCAAAATCTTGCCGCCAGTGCCAAGGAGCACTGCGTGGCACCGTTTGAGGAGAAAATGTAATGCCTACACCCACCAAGGGTAAGCGCCTCGGAGGCAGCCCGGCTCACCAGCGCCTGATGCTGGCGAACCTGGCAGCCCAGCTGTTCGAGCACAAGCAGATCACCACCACGGTGACCAAGGCCAAGCGCCTGCGCCCGTACGCCGAGCGCCTGATCACCTTCGCCAAGCGTGGAGACCTGTCTTCCCGCCGCCGCGTCCTGGCACTGATCTCTGACAAGGGCCTCGTTCACGAGCTCTTCACCGAGATCGCCCCGGCCGTTGCCCAGCGCGACGGCGGCTACACCCGCATCACCAAGATCGGCAACCGCAAGGGCGACAACGCTCCCATGGCCGTCATCGAACTGGTGCTGGAGCCGCTTTCCGCTAAGCAGTCCGTCGTTGCAGAGGCTTCCACCGCTGCTGCCGCCGCTGCTCCGGCTCCGGTTGCAGAGTCCGCCGATTCGGCTGACTCCAGCGATTCCGCAGAGTCTGCCGATTCCGCAGAGTCCGCTGATTCGGCAGAGTCTGCAGACTCCGCTGACGAAGCTGCCGAGGAAACCGAAGAGAAGAAGTAATTCTCGGATTTCCCCGCCGTGCCCTTAATATTGGGGTATGACGATCGAGAGGCCCGCTGTCCCTAACCCGGACGGCGGGCCTCTTCGTGTTCGGCTCGACCTCTCCTACGACGGCGCCCCGTTCGCCGGCTGGGCAACGCAGCCCGGGCTGGTCACCGTCCAGGGAACACTTGAGACTGCGCTGGCGGTACTCTTCCGCCGCCCCGTGCGGGTCACGGTCGCAGGACGGACCGACGCCGGGGTGCATGCCCGAGGACAGGTGGTGCACTTCGACGCCACAGCCGGTGAATGGGCCGCCCTTGCCCGCAGCACCGACCTCCCGCCGGCCGAAGCGTTCAGGCGGCGCCTGCGCGGAGTCCTTAACCGGGAACTGACAGTGCCTCTCAGGGAAGCCGGTCTGTCCCGGAGGGCCGTGGAAGCCATGGCCGGTGCCATCGAAGTCCACCGGGCCTCGCTTGCCCCGGAAGGCTTCGACGCAAGGTTCTCGGCGCTGTGGCGCCGCTACAGCTACCGCATCGCGGACCGTCAGCAGGACTGGGACCCGCTGCAGCGCAGCATCACCCTCTGGCATAAGACCGAGCTGGATGAGGCGGCCATGAACGAAGCGGCATCGGGAGTGCTGGGCGTGCAGGATTTCCTTTCCTTCTGCAAACCTCGTGAACGCGCCACGACTATCCGTGAACTCCAGGAATTCACGTTCACCAGAGCACCTGACGGGATCCTCGAAGCGCGGCTGAAGGCTGATGCCTTCTGCCACAACATGGTGCGGTCCCTGATAGGGGGAGCGCTGCTGGTCGGGACAGGAGAGCGGCGTCCGGGCTGGCTGGCCGAGCGAATGTTCGCCAGGGTGCGGGACTCAAAGTCAAAGCTTGCTCCGCCGCATCCGCTGGTGCTCGAAGAAGTGAAGTACCCCGAAGAGGCTGAGCTCCGGGCGCGGGCGGAAACAACACGGGCGCTGAGGGAATAGAATGGTCCCAGGCAGTAGTGTGCCTGCCGGGACTTTGACCTGACCCGGCAAGCAGGCTATTGTTTATAGTCGTTGTGCGTGTCCTACCTCGATAGGCCTATGCCCACGGGAGCGGCTCAGTTGCAGAGCCACCTGGCCCCGGGGAGATAGCCGAGATCTCAGGACCACTGGTTAATTCAGTCCTCACCTGACCATCCGGTAACGCATAGAGAAGCTGCACTGCGTATGGCATCCATGCGCGGCGCGCCACCTAAGAAGAAGAAACGAAGGCAAAAACCGTGCGTACGTACACCCCGAAGCCCGGCGACATCAACCGCCAGTGGCACGTCATTGACGCCACCGACGTTGTCCTAGGCCGTCTTGCCAGCCAGACCGCAACACTGCTGCGCGGAAAGCACAAGCCGACCTTTGCTCCCCACATGGACATGGGCGATTTCGTCATCATCATCAACGCTGAGAAGGTTGCCCTGACCGGCGCCAAGCTCGAACAGAAGCGTGCCTACCGCCACTCGGGTTTCCCGGGCGGCCTGTCCTCCGTCAACTACGCCGAACTGTTGGAGAAGAACCCGGTGCGCGCAGTTGAGAAGGCCATCCGCGGCATGCTGCCCAAGAATTCCCTTGCTGCACAGCAGATGGGCAAGCTGAAGGTGTACAAGGGTGCCGAGCACCCGCACGCCGCACAGCAGCCCAAGACCTTCGAAATCACCCAGGTCGCCCAGTAGTTCTGGCCCGCCAACTAAGAAATTAATTCAAGGAGAATCGTGGCTCAGAACACTGAAGAGCTGAATGAAAACACCGAGGAGCTCACCAGCTACACCTCGGAAACCCCTGACGCTGCCGAATCGGCCGTCAAGGAGCGCCCGGCCCTGACCGTTGCAGGTTCCGCAGTTGGCCGCCGCAAGGAAGCAATCGCCCGCGTGCGCGTGGTCCCCGGCACCGGCAAGTGGATCGTCAACGGCCGCGAACTGGCTGACTACTTCCCGAACAAGCTGCACCAGCAGGAAGTCAACGAGCCGTTCAAGCTCCTCGACCTCGACGGCGCATACGACGTCATTGCCCGCATCCACGGCGGCGGCGCTTCCGGCCAGGCCGGCGCACTGCGTCTCGGTGTGGCTCGCTCGCTGAACGAGATCGACCGCGAGAACAACCGTCCGGCACTGAAGAAGGCCGGCTTCCTGACTCGTGACGCCCGCGTCATCGAGCGCAAGAAGGCTGGTCTCAAGAAGGCCCGCAAGGCGCCTCAGTACTCCAAGCGCTAATTCAGCGCTACCCAAAGGGCAGGCGCTGGAGCGCCTGCCCTTTGGGACCCTCGCGCCGAATTGGCGCTTGGCTCCACAAGCGCTGGATCGGCGGTGTGGGTGCTTGGCTCCACAAGCGCTGGATCGGCGGTGTGGGTGCTTGGCTTCACAAGCGCTGGCTTGGCGGTGTGGGTGCTTGGCTCCACAAGCGCTGGTTTGGCGGTGTGGGTGTTTGGCTCCCCAAGCGCTAATTCAGCGGTTGGAACCAGAGGGTTTATGCAGAAGGCCCCCGGCAGTTGCCGGGGGCCTTCTGCGTTCCTGGACAAGGGTCGCGAACGGGCACCAGAGAGTTCCTCACGGCGAGAAGGCTCTGGTGCGCCGGTAGGGCCGTGATGGGCGCCCATAGGCTCTCTGTGCCGCATCGGACAGTGGGCGCCGAAATACCAAGCCAGCGGGGGAACACCGGTTCTGCAGGGGACGAAATGCGGCCGCCTGACCCGGCGGAAGGCGCCCTGCGTTTCGCCGGGGGCGATAATGAGGTGGCAGAATAGGCGCGGGGGTTGCGCCTGAACCTCCGCCGGGCAGTCCCCACGTTCCCGGTTTTCCCTGGCGGCCGCATGCTTTAAGGACTTTTTCTATGACACGACTGTTCGGTACCGACGGGGTTCGGGGCCTGGCCAACGGACTCATTACCGCAGAGGTCGCCCTTGGCCTGGCGCAGGCCGCGGCAGTTGTGCTCGGACACCGCCAGGTGCCCAGCGGCAAACGTCCGGTCGCCGTCGTGGCCCGGGACCCGCGCATCAGCGGTGACTTCATCTCCGCGGCGGTCGAAGCGGGACTGGCGAGCTCCGGCGTGGACGTCTTCGACGCCGGCATCCTCCCTACTCCTGCTGCAGCGTTCCTGGTAGCGGACCTCGAGGCGGACTTCGGTGTCATGATCTCCGCCTCCCACAACGCCGCCCCGGACAACGGCATCAAGTTCCTGGCCCGCGGCGGACAGAAGCTCGACGACGCCCTGGAAGACGCCATCGAAGCCGAGATGCAGGAACCGAGCCTCCGGCCTACCGGAGCCGAAGTGGGCCGGATCAAGCGTTTCGCGGACGCCGAGGACCGGTACGTAGTGCACCTGCTGCAGACCCTTCCCAACCGGTTGGACGGCATCAAAGTGGTGCTTGACTGCGCGCACGGTGCCGCCAGCGGCTGCTCGCCCCAGGTCTTTGCCGACGCCGGCGCGGAGGTAGTCGTCATTGGTGCGGATCCCGACGGCGTGAACATCAACGACGGATACGGTTCCACGCATCTGGGAGCCCTGCAGGCTGCCGTCCTCGAACACGGAGCTGACCTCGGCATAGCCCACGACGGCGATGCGGACCGCTGCCTGGCCGTGGACGCCGAAGGCAGCATCGTGGACGGTGACCAGATCATGGCCATCATGGCCGTAGCCATGAAAGCGTCGGGAGAACTCAAGGACGACGCACTCGTAGCCACGGTCATGAGCAATCTCGGCCTCAAGCTGGCGCTGCGCGAGGCAGGCATCAGCATCCGTGAAACCGGTGTGGGGGACCGCTACGTGCTCGAAGCCATGCGCGAAGGCGGCTACAGCCTGGGCGGTGAGCAGTCCGGCCACGTCATCTTCTCCAAGTACGCCACAACCGGTGACGGCGTCCTGACCGGCCTGCAGCTGGCCGCGCAGGTAGCCAAGACCGGGCGCAGCCTCAAGCAGCTTGCCAGCATCATGGACAAGCTCCCGCAGGTCCTGATCAACGTCAAGAACGTGGACAAGACGGCAGCAGCCACCAATGACGCCGTCCGCCAGGCCGTCATCGATGCCCAGGAAAAGCTCGGGGAAACCGGCAGGGTCCTGCTGCGGCCTTCGGGAACGGAACCCCTGGTGCGCGTCATGGTGGAAGCTGCGGACATGGACACCGCGCAGGCCGTTGCGGCCAAGCTGGCCGCGGTCGTCGAAGCGAACCTCTCGCTGAAGGCCTCCGAAAGCGCCGCAGTCTAGCCCGTCCCGCCAGCGGTGCTAATGTTTGGGGCCGCCCGGTGACTGGACCGTCCCGTGCGGGGGCTGCGCCGTCAGCGCATCCCGGATCTCCGTCAGCAGCATGACCTGCGGGTCCGCACTCTCTTCGGGCGTGATCCCCAGCCGGCGGTTCCGGCGTTCAATCATCTTGTTCATCGGCAGCACGATCACGAAGTAAACGGCCGCTGCCACGAGCAGGAAGTTGACGACGGCGGTCAGCAGGACTCCAAACTGGATCTGGTTCCCGTTGAAATTCACGGCTGCGAAACTGTCGAAGTTCGGCGACCCGACCAGGCCGGAGATAAACGGCATCAGCACCGAGTTGACCAGTGCGTTCACCACGGTCGTAAAGGCAGCGCCGATGATGACGGCGACGGCCAGGTCCAGCACGTTGCCCTTCATGATGAAGTCTTTGAATCCCTTTAGCATTCCGCCAGCGTAACCGCCGGAGTGCCTCCCGCGCCGCCCCGACCCGACGTTTCAGGTCTTGCGCAGCAGCATGCGGCTGACCGAATGGTCCGCGTCCTTGGTCAGTACCAGCTGGGCGCGGCCGCGGGTCGGCAGTACGTTGGTCACCAGGTTGGGTTCGTTGATCCGCTTCCAGATGCCGAGGGCGGTCTCGCGGGCCTCATAATCCGTGAGAGCCGCATAGCGGTGGAAATAGGATGCCGGATTGGCGAAGGCACCGCTGCGCAGTGACTGGAAACGCTGCACATACCACTCCTCGATGTAGGAGGTGCGGGCATCTACGTAGATCGAGAAGTCGAAGAAGTCGCTCAGGGCTAGGCCGGAGCGGCCATCCGGGCGGGTGCGTGCCGGCGCCAGCACATTCAGTCCTTCGACGATGAGGACGTCAGGACGCCGCACCACGATTTCCGAGTCGGGAACAATGTCATAGGTGAGGTGTGAGTACCGCGGCGCCCGCACTTCCTCCGCCCCGGACTTGACGGCGCTGACGAAGCGCAGCAGGCGGCGGCGGTCGTAGCTTTCCGGGAATCCTTTGCGTTCCATGAGTCCGCGGCGCTTCAGCTCCGCGTTCGGGTACAGGAAGCCGTCGGTGGTGATCAGCTCAACGTTCGGGGTGTCCGGCCAGCGCCGCAGCATCTCCCGAAGCACGCGGGCTGTGGTGGACTTCCCGACGGCGACCGAACCTGCGACGCCGATGACGAAGGGTGTGCGCGTGGTCTGCTCGCCAAGGAAGGTTGTGGTGGCGCTGTGCAGCTTCCCGGCCGCTGCCACATAGAGGTTCAGCAAGCGGGAAAGCGGAAGGTAGACCTCCCGGACCTCGTCCAGGTTCAGCTGGTCACCCAGCCCCCGGAGGCGCGTGATGTCCTCCTGGTTCAGCGGGGATTCAATCTCGTGGGACAGGCGTGACCAGGTTTGGCGGTCCAGCTCAACGAACGGCGTGAAGTTGGTCTCATGGCCGTTGCCGGTCGCCGGCTTCGGAGTTGGTTCGCTCACTCTAGGAATTGTGCACTGCCCCGGCGGCCAATCCAAACGGAGCAGGCCCCTGTCCGGCACAGGGAAGCAGCGCTGTTTAGACCGGCAGCCGCTCGTGCCGGTAGTCTTAGCAGCATGTGTGGAATCGTAGGTTATACAGGCCGCCCGGGTGCCGCCGCAGCAGTAGGACACAGCGCCCTGGACGTTGTCATGGAGGGCCTGAAGCGCCTCGAATACCGCGGCTATGACTCGGCCGGCGTCGCTGTGCTGACTCCCGGGGGAGTCGATTCCCGGAAGAAGTCCGGCAAGCTGGCCAACCTGGTCGCTGAGCTGGAAGCTGCGCCCCTGCCGGAGGCAACCACCGGCATCGGCCACACCCGCTGGGCCACCCACGGCGGACCCACCGACGGCAACGCACACCCCCACCTCGCGGACAATGACCGCCTTGCGCTGATCCACAACGGAATCATCGAGAACTTCGCCGAGCTCAAGGCAGAGCTCCTGGCCGCCGGCGCCGTATTCCGCTCCGAAACCGACACCGAGGTAGCAGCGGCGCTGCTGGGCAGCATCTACGCAGGCGCCGGCAACAAGGACCTCGCCCTGAGCATGCAGCTTGCCTGCCAGCGGCTGGAAGGCGCCTTCACCCTCCTGGCCGTCCACGCCGATTCCCCGGACACCGTAGTGGCCGCACGCCGGAACTCTCCCCTCGTCGTCGGCCTCGGTGACGGCGAGAACTTCCTCGGTTCGGATGTGTCAGGCTTCATCGACTTCACCCGCCGTGCCGTGGAACTGGGCCAGGACCAGATCGTCACCATCACCCCGGACAGTGTTGAGATCACGGACTTCTTCGGGGCACCCGCAGAAGGTACCGAATTCGACGTGAACTGGGACGCTGCCGCGGCCGAGAAGGGCGGCTACGACTCCTTCATGGAAAAGGAGATCAATGACCAGCCCCAGGCCGTGGCAGATACCCTGCTGGGCCGCTCCGACGCGGACGGCCGGCTGACGCTGGACGAACTTCGGGTGAGCCCGGAGGAACTGAAGTCCATCAACAAGATCATGGTCCTGGCCTGCGGCACCTCCGCCTACGCAGGGCAGGTTGCCAAGTACGCCATTGAGCACTGGTGCCGGATTCCCGTTGAGGTCGAACTCAGCCATGAGTTCCGCTACCGGGATCCAATTGTTGACTCCAACACACTGATTGTTGCCATCTCCCAGTCAGGCGAGACCATGGACACCCTCATGGCCGTCCGCTACGCCAAGGAGCAGGGCGCCAAGGTGCTGGCCATCTGCAACACCAACGGCTCCACGATTCCGCGCGAAGCAGACGCTGTCCTGTACACGCACGCAGGACCCGAGATCGCCGTCGCCTCCACAAAGGCCTTCCTCGCCCAGATCACGGCCACCTACCTGCTGGGGCTGTACCTCGCGCAGATCCGCGGCAACAAGTTCCAGGGCGAAATCAAGGACATCCTCGCGGACCTCGCCAAGGTTCCGGCCAAGATCCAGCAGGTGCTGGACAGCGCCGAGGACATCAAGGAACTGGGCAAACTGATGGCGGATACGTCTTCGGTCCTGTTCCTGGGCCGCCACGTGGGCTTCCCCGTCGCCATGGAAGGTGCACTGAAGCTGAAGGAGCTGGCGTACATCCACGCTGAAGGCTTCGCCGCCGGCGAGCTGAAGCACGGGCCGATCGCACTGATCGAAGAAGGCCAGCCGGTTTTCGTGGTTGTTCCGTCGCCGCGCGGCCGGGACTCGCTGCACGCCAAGGTGGTCTCCAACATCCAGGAGATCCGTGCCCGCGGCGCCAAGACCATCGTGATTGCAGAAGAGGGCGACGACGCCGTCAAGGCCTACGCCGAGCACATCTTCTACGTGCCGGAGACCCCGACGCTGCTCGCTCCGCTGCTGACTACGGTTCCGCTGCAGATTTTCGCCTGCGTCCTGGCAACCGCCAAGGGATACGACGTCGATCAGCCGCGTAACCTGGCCAAGTCCGTCACCGTCGAATAAACAGCCGTCAGCCAAGGGACCAGGGGGAACACCATGATTGTCGGTATCGGAGTGGACGTGGTGGATGTCCCGCGGTTCGGACGCCAGCTTGAACGCACACCCGGCCTTCGGACCCGGCTGTTCGTACCGGCCGAACGGGAACTGAACCTGCGTTCCCTGGCGGCCAGGTTTGCCGCCAAGGAAGCCGTGGCCAAGGCACTCGGTGCACCGGCCGGCATGAACTGGCAGCACTGCCAGGTTGAACTGGATGCCGCCGGGGCGCCAAAAATCCGGGTCGAGGGCACGGTTGCCGCAGCGGCAGAAGCGCGCGGCGTCCGGGTTTGGCACCTGTCGCTGAGCCACGACGGCGACCTGGCCACTGCCATGGTGGTCGCAGAAGGCTAGTCTGGTACGCATGATCAGTGCGTACTCCGGGACCGCGGTCCGTGCCGCCGAGCGCCCCCTCCTGGATGCCGGCCAGGGCGCGGAGCTCATGCAGCGGGCAGCCCACGGACTCTTCTCATTCTGTGCCGCGCTGCTCAAGGAACGGCGCGGCCGGATCTACGGCGCATCCTGCGTAGTGCTTGCCGGGGCGGGCAACAACGGGGCAGACGCGCTCTATGCGGGAGCCCGGCTGCTGAAGCGGGGCTGCGCAACCACCGCCGTCCGCACCTCCTCCAGTGCGCATGCCGAGGCCCTGTCAGCGTTCCTTGCAGCAGGAGGCCGGGTGCTGGAGCTCAGCACGGACAAAACGGACGAAGCCCTGCAGCTCTGTCGAGCCGCGGACCTGGTCCTGGACGGCGTTCTCGGAACGGGCGGCAAGGGGGGCCTGCGTGGCCCGGCAGCCCACCTGGCCGCCCTGGCACCGGCGAGGCTGCGCCGCGGGCACGCGCCCGCCGTCGTCGCCTGCGACCTGCCCAGCGGCATTGATGCCGATACCGGGCAGGCGCCCGGACCATACCTGCAAGCGGATGCCACCGTGACGTTTGGCGCCGTGAAAACCGGACTCGTTGCCGGACCCGGCGCTGAAGCGGCCGGGCATATCGAGGTGGTGGACATTGGCATCACCCCGTACCTTGGCACGCCCGCCGTGAACCGCCTGCTTGCACCGGACATCGCAGCGCTGCTGCCACGTCCGGCGGCCGGGGACCAGAAATACAGCAGGGGCGTGCTCGGCATAGCGGCCGGATCGGATACCTATCCCGGGGCAGCGGTGCTTGCAACGGGCGCTGCCCTGGCCACCGGTACCGGAATGGTCCGGTACCTGGGTCCGGAACCGGTTCGCAGGCTCATCAACCAGGCGCATCCGGAGGCTGTCTGTTCGGACAGCACCGTCCCGCTCACACATGTCCAGGCCTGGGTCGCCGGGCCCGGCGCGGGTACGGACGAGGCGCAGCGCCGCCGCGCCGTCGATGCAATGGCGTCCGGGCTCCCCTGCGTTATCGACGCCGACGCACTCTCCGCCGTCGAGCCGGGGATGGGCGAGCAGGTGATCCTCACCCCGCATGCCGGCGAGCTGACCGCGCTGCTGAACCGGCTGGGCGAGGACACCGGCCGGGAATCGATCGAAGCCGATCCGCTCACCTGGGTGCGGAAAGCCGCCGCCCTGACCGGTGCGACAGTCCTGCTGAAGGGCTGGGCAACACTGGTAGCTGCCCCCGGCGGGCCTGTCTTTAGCCAGGCCGACGCGACGCCGTGGCTCGCCACGGCGGGCAGCGGCGATACCCTCTCCGGCATCCTCGGGGCGATGCTCTCCACCGCCCGGAAGTCCTCGCCGCATCCCGGCTGCTACGCCGCGGTGGCTGCGGCAGCGGCCAGCATCCACGGCCGGGCCGGGAAGCTCGCCGCCGAGCAGGGGCCGGTCCAGCCCTCGCTGCTTCCCGAGGCTATCCGCCGGGTGATCTCGGCCATGGAACAGTGGCGTCCCGGGCCCGGAGAAGCTGGCATACTGTAGAAAAGTAAGCAGGCATAGTATCTGCCTGCTACCCACCGCAGCGAGGAGCTTTGAATGGAAGTGTGGCCCGGAGATGCCTACCCGTTGGGAGCAACCTACGACGGAAACGGCACAAATTTCGCTCTGTACAGCGAAGTAGCGGATTCCGTAACCCTCTGCCTCTATGATGACGACGGCGCTGAAACATGCATTCCGCTCACCGAAGTGGATGGCTATGTGTGGCACTGCTATCTGCCTCATGTGGTTCCGGGGCAGAAGTACGGCTACCGCGTGGACGGACCGAACGACCCCGAACAGGGCAACCGCTGCAACCCCAACAAGCTGCTGCTGGATCCCTACGCCAAGGCCGTCTCCGGGCAGGTTGACTGGAACCAGTCCCTGTTCGGCTACAACTTCGGTGACGAAGACTCCCGTAATGACGAGGACTCGGCGCCCCACATGATGAAGGCCGTGGTGGTCAACCCGTTCTTCGACTGGGACGGAGACCGCCGTCCGCGCACTGAGTACCACCAGTCCGTCATCTACGAGGCCCACGTCAAGGGCCTGACCGAGATGCACCCCGAAATTCCCGAAGAGCAGCGCGGCACGTACGCAGGCATTGCGCACCCCGCCGTGATCGCCCATCTGGAGAAGCTGGGCGTGACCGCACTTGAGCTCATGCCGGTGCACCAGTTCGTGAACGATTCAACGCTGCAGGAGAAGGGCCTCTCCAACTACTGGGGCTACAACACCATCGGCTTCTTCGCCCCGCAGAACACCTACGGCTCCACCGGGGAGGACGGCCAGCAGGTCCAGGAGTTCAAGGCCATGGTCAAGGCCCTGCACGCGGCCGGCATCGAAGTGATCCTTGACGTGGTCTACAACCACACCGCTGAGGGCAACCACATGGGACCCACCCTTTCCTTCCGCGGCATCGACAACGCGGCCTACTACCGGCTGGTGGACGACGACAAGCGCTACTACATGGATTACACGGGCACCGGCAATTCCCTGAACGTCGGCAACCCGCACTCCCTGCAGCTGATCATGGACTCGCTGCGCTACTGGGTGACTGAAATGCACGTAGACGGATTCCGTTTCGACCTCGCTTCCACCCTGGCCCGTGAGTTCTATGACGTGGACAAGCTGTCCACGTTCTTCGAGCTGGTGCAGCAGGACCCGGTTGTCTCCCAGGTCAAGCTGATCGCCGAGCCGTGGGACATCGGGCCCGGCGGCTACCAGGTGGGCAACTTTCCGCCGCAGTGGACGGAATGGAACGGCAAGTACCGTGACACGGTTCGGGACTTCTGGCGCGGCGAACCGTCGACACTGGGTGAATTTGCCTCCCGCATCACCGGTTCGGCGGACCTCTACGAGTCCTCGGGGCGGCGTCCCGTTGCCTCCATCAACTTCGTCACGGCCCACGACGGGTTTACCCTGCGGGACCTGGTTTCCTACAACGAAAAGCACAACGAAGCCAACGGCGAAGACAACAACGACGGCGAGTCCCACAACCGTTCGTGGAACTGCGGCGTTGAAGGTCCCACGGATGACCCGGAGGTCCTGTCGCTGCGCGCCCGGCAGCAGCGCAACATCCTGGCAACGCTGCTGCTCTCCCAGGGTGTCCCGATGATTTCCCACGGTGACGAGCTCGGCCGGACCCAGAACGGCAACAACAACGGCTACGCCCAGGATTCCGAGCTGACCTGGATCAACTGGGACAACATGGACGCGCCGCTGATGGAATTCACCGCTGCGGTGAACCGGCTGCGCGCAGAACACCCAACGTTCCGCCGGCGCCGGTTCTTTGACGGCCGTCCGGTGGAGCGCGGGGAAGAAGACGTCCTTCCGGACATTGTCTGGCTCAATGAGGACGGATCGCCGATGAAGCCCGAGGACTGGGACAGCCAGCTGGGCCGTTCCCTGGGCGTCTTCCTCAACGGGCAGGGCATCCGCGGCAACGACCGCCGGGGCCAGCCGATCACGGATGACAGTTTCCTGCTGTACTTCAACGCGGATGATGACGCCGTAACCGTCACGCTTCCGCCGCAGGAGTACGGGGACCTCTGGGACCAGGTCATCGATACCGCAGGGCGGGGGGCTGACTCCGAACCCATCGGCAGCGACGGGAAGCTTGAGGTCGCCGCGAAGTCGATGGTCGTGCTGCGCGCCCACCGGCAGGAAGACGAAGTCCACGACCACTCAGTAGCGGCTTCCCTCGCGGTGCTGGCCGAAGCCAGGACCCGGGAGAGCGCCGTATGAGGGCCCCCCGCTCCACGTACCGGCTCCAGCTGCATGAGGGCTTCAGCCTGCACGACGCCGCGGCCCTGGTCCCGTACCTGAAGGACCTGGGCGCGGACTGGGTCTACCTCTCGCCGCTGCTTACGGCAGAGCGGGGATCCACGCACGGCTACGACGTCACGGATCCTTCCGCCGTTGACCCGGCACGCGGCGGCCCGGAAGGACTGCAGGCGCTGTCGGACGCAGCCCACCAGGCTGGCATGGGCGTGCTGGTGGACATTGTTCCCAACCACATGGGCGTCGCGACGCCGTCCGCCAACCGATGGTGGTGGTCGGTTCTCCAGGAAGGCCGCAGCTCCCGGTACGCCGAGGCTTTCGACATCGACTGGGACGCCGGAGCAGGGCGGCTGCGCCTGCCCGTGCTGGGAGAGAACAGCGACGCCCTGGACGAGCTGCGGATCGAGGACGGGGCGCTGCACTACTACGAGCAGACCTTCCCGATCGCCGAGGGAACGTACAGCCCCGGAGACACCGCCCGTGAAGTCCATGACCGCCAGCATTATGAACTGGTGAGCTGGCGCCGCGCCGATAATGAGCTCAACTACCGGCGGTTCTTCGGCGTGAATACCCTCGCCGGTGTGCGCGTGGAAGTTCCGTGGGTTTTCGAGGAAACCCACGCTGAGGTGGGCCGCTGGTTCCGCGAAGGGCTGGTCGACGGCCTGCGGATCGACCACCCGGACGGGTTGGCGGATCCGGCAGGGTACCTGGGCCAGCTCAGCGAACTGACCGGCGGCGCCTACGTCCTGGTGGAGAAGATCCTTGAGCCGGGGGAGAAGCTCCCCGAACGCTGGCCCGTCGCCGGGACCACCGGCTACGACGCGCTGGCCGAGGTGGACCGGCTGTTCGTGGACCCGCAGGCAGCGGGACTGCTCACGGACGCATCCGACGCCGAGCCCTACCGCCACATGATCCACGACACCAAGAGGGCCGTTGCCGACGGGCTGCTGCACTCCGAGGTCCAGCGGCTGGTGCGCCTGCTGCCCGAAGACTCCGGCCTGGATGCCGCGGTGGCCGCCGACGCGATTGCCGAGCTGCTCGCCTGCTTCCCCGTGTACCGGAGCTACCTTCCCGACGGCGCCGAGTACCTGGAAGAAGCAGTCCTGAACGCGCGGGTGCGGCGTCCAGATCTTGAACCCGCCCTGGATGTCCTGGTTCCGCTGCTGCGCGGCGGGGGCACTGGATCCGGACTGGATGAACTCCCGGTCCGGTTCCAGCAGACATCCGGCATGGTCATGGCCAAGGGAGTGGAGGACACCGCGTTTTACCGCTATTCCCGGCTGACGTCGCTGAACGAGGTAGGGGCGGATCCGTCCCTGTTTGCGCTGGAACCGCATGACCTGCACCTCGCCATGCTGGTGCGGCAGCAGGAAGCACCGCTGGCGATGACCACCCTGAGCACCCACGACACCAAGCGCAGCGAAGACACCCGGGCGCGGATCAGCGTCCTGTCCGAGATACCCCGGGAATGGACCGAAGCTGTGGCCACCCTTGGCGAACTCCTGCCCCTGGGCGACCGGCCGCTGGCGGACCTGGTGTGGCAGGCGCTCGCCGGAACCTGGCCGCTGGAACGCGAACGAGCCCACGCCTATGCAGAGAAGGCGGCCCGGGAAGCTGGCCAAAGCACTACCTGGACCGCACCGGATGAGGCCTTCGAGAAGCAGCTCCATGCGCTGGTGGACGGTGCCTGGGACCACCCCGAAGCCAACGCCGTCCTCTCCTCCGTCGTCGAGCGGATTACCTCGGCGGGGTGGTCCAACGCCCTCGGTGCGAAGCTGGTGCAGCTGACCATGCCCGGAGTCCCCGACGTCTACCAGGGCACGGAGCTGTGGGACCACTCCCTGGTGGACCCGGACAACCGTCGCCCGGTGGACTACTCCCTGCGTACCGCCGTCGCCGAAGCCGGGCAGGGTCAGCCCGGCCCGGTGGACGACTCGGGGGCGGCCAAGTTGCGCGTCACCCGTGAAGCACTGCGCCTGCGGCGGGAACAGCCGGAACTCTTCAGCGGCTATTCGGCGCTGGGCAGTGAAGGACCGGCCGCGGAACACGTCTTCGGATTTGACCGCGGCGGCGCCCTCTCCCTGGTCACCAGGCTTCCCCTGGGGCTGGCGTCCGCAGGCGGCTGGCGGGGCACGACCGTCCAGCTCCCGCAGGGCAACTACACCGACCGTCTAAGCGGCAAGAGCCATAAGGGAGGAAGCGTGGAAGCTGAAGAGCTGTTCGAGCACTACCCCGTGGCCCTGCTGGTCCGCCAGGAGGCATCATGAGCAGAACGTTCAGTGTTTGGGCTCCGCGGGCACAGTCCATGAGGCTCCTCGCTGACGGACGCGAGGTGCCCATGGGAGCCGGAACCGGGGGATGGTGGCATGCCGACCATGCCCGGGACACGGAGACGGCCGGCACTGAGATCGACTACGGCTACCTCATTGATGACGCCACCACCCCGGTGCCGGATCCGCGTTCGCGCCGGCAGCCCGACGGCGTCCACGGCCTCTCCCGGACTTTCGATCCTTCCAGGTTCCAGTGGACGGACTCCGGCTGGGTCTCGCCCGGTATGGCCGGGGGAGCGATCTACGAACTGCACATTGGAACCTTCACTCCCGAGGGCACCCTGGACGCCGCCGCTGGGAAGCTTGACTACCTGGCGGACCTGGGCGTGCAGTATGTGGAGCTGATGCCGGTCAACGCCTTCAACGGCACCCACAACTGGGGTTACGACGGCGTGCTGTGGTACGCGGTCCACGAAGCCTACGGCGGGCCGGAGGCATACCAGCGCTTTGTTGACGCCGCGCATTCCCACGGGATCGGCGTCATTCAGGACGTTGTCTACAACCACCTCGGTCCCAGCGGGAACTATCTGCCGCTGTTCGGTCCTTACCTGCAGCAGGGCAGCGCCAATTCGTGGGGCGATTCGATCAACCTTGACGGTCCGCATTCGGACCCGGTCCGCGAGTACATCCTGGACAACGTGGAGATGTGGTTCCGTGACTACCACGTTGACGGCCTGCGCCTGGACGCAGTCCATGCCCTACGTGACGAGCGTGCCCTCCACATCCTGGAGGAAATGGCTGCCCTGACCGACGACCTCTCCGCGGACCTGGGCGGAACCCTGTTCCTGATCGCTGAGTCGGACCTGAACAATCCCCGTCTGATCACGCCCAGGCACCTCAACGGCTACGGGATTGCGGGCCAGTGGTCCGACGACTTCCACCACGCGGTGCACACGAACCTCACCGCCGAAACGCAGGGGTACTACGCGGACTTCGATTCCCTCGACGCCATTGCGAGGGTCATCACCAACGGCTACTTCCATGACGGCAGCTTCTCCTCCTTCCGGCAGCGCAGCCACGGCCGGCCGCTGGACACGTCCGTGATTACTCCGCGTCAGCTGGTGGTTGCGGTGCAGAACCATGACCAGATCGGCAACCGGGCGGCCGGAGACCGGAACACGGCTGTCCTGGGCTATGACCAGCTGGCGCTCGCCGCCGTCCTGAACCTCTCGTCGTCGAACACTCCCATGATCTTCATGGGTGAGGAGTTCGGGGCGTCCACCCCCTGGCAGTTCTTCACGTCCCATCCGGAAGAAGCACTGGGAACGGCTACGGCTGAGGGGCGGCTCGCTGAGTTCGCGCGGATGGGCTGGGACCCGTCCCTGGTTCCCGACCCCCAGGATCCCGAGACGTTCATCCGCTCAAAACTGGACTGGTCCGAAGTCGGCAATGACGGGCATGCCAGGCTGCACCGGCTCTACCGCGACCTGTTGGCGCTGCGCCGGACAGTGCCGGAACTGACTGAACCCGATTTCCGGAATATCAGCGTGGACTTTGACGAGATATCGCGGTGGCTGACCATTCACCGCGGGGGCGTCGTCGTCGCCCTGAATTTCGCTGACTCTCCGCGCGAACTGCCCATTCCCGTGAGCGGAAGTGTGCGGGTCCTGCTGGAGACCGCGCCGCTGTCGACATACGACGGCGGCGTGGAACTTCCTGGCTACGGCGCGGCGATCCTCACCGGGAGCGGCCAGGACTGACGACGCCGCTTCCTCGATTCGCGGCGGCAGCGGTGGCAGGATGGAGCCATGACTTTTACTCCCGCGGAAGACCGTTACGAATCCATGCCGTACCGCCGTGTTGGCCGCAGCGGACTGCACTTGCCGGCCGTGTCGCTTGGCCTGTGGCACAACTTCGGAGATGACGTAGCGTTCGAGACCCAGCGCTCCATCCTGCGCCGGGCCTTCGACCTTGGAGTCACGCACTTCGACCTGGCCAACAACTACGGTCCGCCGTACGGCAGCGCAGAAACCAACTTCGGCCGCCATATGAAGGACGACTTCCGGCCCTTCCGGGACGAACTCATCATTTCCAGCAAGGCCGGATATGACATGTGGCCGGGGCCCTACGGAAACTGGGGCTCCCGGAAATACCTCCTGGCGAGCCTGGACCAGTCACTTGAACGCATGGGACTGGACTATGTGGACATTTTCTACAGCCACCGTCCGGACCCGGACACACCGCTCGAGGAGACCATGGGCGCGCTCGACACCGCGGTGCGTTCGGGCCGGGCACTGTACGCCGGTATCTCGTCCTACTCTGCGGAGAAGACCATCGAGGCTGCGCGCATCCTCCGGGAGATGGGCACGCCGCTGCTGATCCACCAGCCCTCCTACTCCATGCTGAACCGGTGGGTGGAACAGGGCGAGCCGAACCTGTTCCAAGCCCTTGAAGAGACCGGCGCAGGGTCCATCGCCTTCTCGCCGCTCGCGCAGGGCCTGCTGACGAACAAATACCTCGGCGGCGTGCCGGAGAACTCCCGCGCCGCAGCCGGAAAGTCACTCGACCCGTCGCAGCTCTCCGACGAAAACCTGGACCGGGTACGCGGATTGAACCGCATCGCCGAGTCCCGCGGACAGACGCTGGCACAGATGGCGATCGCGTGGGTACTGCGTACCCAGCGCAACGGTACCGCCATCACGTCCGCGCTGGTGGGCGCTTCCAGCGTCAAGCAGCTCGAAGACAGCCTGGCGGCAGTCCGGAAGCTGGATTTCACGGACTCGGAGCTCGCGGAGATTGACACCTTTGCGCAGGACTCGGATATCAATCTCTGGGCTGCAGCCCTCGACGCCTGAGCCACGCCTTGGGTATCAGCATCCGGGAAGCCGAAGAAGGGGATTGGCCGGGCATCTGGACAGTCATGGAGCCAATCGTGCGGGACGGGGGAACCTACTGCTGGAACCGGGACCTGACGGAGGAAGAAGCACGGGCCGTTTGGCTTGAACCCCGCCCGGCGCACATCTTCGTGGCGGAGGAAGCCGGGCAGGTCCTCGGAACGGCCCAGCTTCACCCCAACCGTGCCGGTGCCGGCAGCCATGTGGCCAACGCATCCTTTATGACTGCCGGGTGGGCGAGCGGCCGTGGAATCGCTCGGGCGCTCGCCGCCCACGTGCTGGAGCAGGCTGAGGCGCAGGGGTACCGTGCCATGCAGTTCAACGCCGTGGTCCAGACAAACACGCGGGCTGTGGCGCTGTGGCAGTCCCTGGGGTTCGGGATCCTCACCACAGTTCCGGAAGCGTTCGCCCATCCAATTCACGGGTTTACCGGCCTGCACATCATGCACAAGCACCTCGCGGAGACCGGCCTGTGATTTCCTGCCGGGCGCGCAGTGAAAGAATGGACCCGTGAATTACCTCGAAACTGTCCCCGCGGCGGAGCGCAGCGCCGTCGTCGATCTCGCCGCTATCCGGCACAATGTCCGCCATCTTGCCGAAATCGCCAAGCCCGCCCGCCTCATGGCCGTGGTGAAGGCCGATGCCTACGGACACGGGGCGCTGGAGGTTGCCCGCGCCGCGATCGACGCCGGAGCCTCCTGGCTGGGGACGGCACACATTTCCGAAGCGCTGGCCCTGCGCACGGCGGGAATCACCGCGCCCGTGCTGGCCTGGCTGCACACCGCGGACAGTGACTTCTCCGCGGCCATCGCCGCGAATATCGACATTGGTGTTTCGGGCTGGGAGCTTGAAGCCGTAGTGGCAGCTGCCCGTGAATTGGAGGTACCGGCGCGGGTGCACCTGAAGATCGACACCGGGCTGGGACGCAACGGCTGTCCCGAAGAGCTGTGGGAGTCCTTCGTCGGTGCCGCGCTGGCGTACCAGGAAGACGGCCTGCTGCGGGTGGTGGGCATCTTCTCCCACCTTGCAGTGGCGGACGAGCCGCGCAGGCAGGAAACCGACCAGCAGCTGCAGAGGTTCCGCGAGGCCGTGGCAGTGGCGGAGGACGCAGGGGTGGACCACGAGGTGCGCCACATTGCGAACACTCCCGCGGTCCTCTCCCGCCCGGATTCGCACTTCGACCTGGTTCGGGTGGGACTGGGCATGTTCGGGCTGTCCCCGTTCCCGGGCCAAAGCGCGCAGGAGCTCGGACTCGTCCCGGCCATGACCCTCAAGACCACCATCGCCAACTGCAAGGAAGTCCCTGCCGGGCAGGGAGTTTCCTACGGGCTGCACTACCGCACCGCCGAACCCACAACCCTGGCCCTTGTGCCGGTGGGATATGCGGACGGGATTCCCCGCGTCGCCACGGGCGGCCCCGTGATGGTTGACGGCGAGGTCTTTCCGGTAGTCGGCCGCATCGCCATGGACCAGATGGTGATCGACGTGGGCCGCACTGGCGTGGCCGGCACTGCGGATACGTTCCTGGGCAAGGAAGCAGTTCTCTTTGGGCCGTCCGGTTACCCGAGCGTTGACGAGTGGGCCCAGGCCAGCGGCTCGATCAACTACGAGATCATCACCCGGATTAGCGGCCGAGTGACCCGGAGCTACATCGACTCGGGGGCCGCTGAATCCGCCGTGAGCCTTGACCCGGACGCTGAAGCGGCGCTGCCGTGAATGCCGCCGAAGCTCCGGCGTGGGAGCAGAAGTACACCACTTCCAGCGCGGCGCAGACGCAGGAACTCGCCCGCACGCTCGGCGGCGAGCTGCGCGCAGGCGACCTGCTTCTCCTGACCGGGGAACTTGGTGCAGGCAAGACCACCTTTACGCAGGGCCTCGGCGAGGGTCTTGGCGTGCGCCCGGGAATTATTTCCCCAACCTTCGTGCTCGTGCGGATCCATCCGGCGCTGGGTGCCGGTCCGGATCTGGTGCACGTGGACGCCTACCGGCTCGGGTCGGCCGCGGAGATCGACGACATCGATCTTGAAAACACCATGGATTCGTCCGTAACGGTGGTGGAGTGGGGGCATGGCCTGGTGGAGCACCTCGCCGAGAGCCGCCTCGAAATCACCCTGCAGCGTGCCACCGGGGGAGAAGCGGCCGGAGCCGGCGAACTGGTCACGGACTTCTCGGCGGAGGACGACGACGAGGAGCGGTCCATCCGGATCGCCGGGTATGGTCCGCGCTGGGCCACAGCCCCTGGGCTGGCTTCCTAACCTCCGGGCGATGGGTACTTCTCCCCATCGCGGGTGCGTCCGGGCCCCGGATACGATAAACCGCAACCGGATATCGCTTTGGGGGAGGGACATGGCCAGCTGGAACATTGACCTGGCATCGGCACGATCCGTGGTGAACCGCACCGCCGAGGAAGCCGCTAACCTGGCCGACGCGGCGAAAAGCCTGCAGGACGCAGCCGAAGGGGCGCAGGCCGCCGCGCGCAGCGCCGTCGTCGGTGATGCACTGAAAGCAGCGTACGAGCAGTACGCTGCCCTCCTGATCGCCAACGCGAGGAGCCGCGCTGAGACCGCCTGCTCGTCCCTCCACCAGGCACTGGACGCTTATCGGGACGCCGACCTCGAGATGGCCGCCCGCGCCCAGGCAAACGCGGCGGAGGTTGGATGACCGCCGTGGATTTCTCCTCGCTCCCCGATTTCGCGGAGGCCGGGGAGCTTGAACGCCAGGCAGACCTGATTGCTGCCGCCGGGACGGATGCTTCCGGTACCGCCACTGCCAGCCGGGAAATCTGGCTGGGGCTGGGTGCGGTCTACAGTGCGCCGGAAGCGGAGGCAGCCTACGGGGCCTTCGACAAGGTCCAGTCATTCGGGAACGAGGCCGAAACTGTCACGGGCCTGATCCGCACAGCACTGGTGGAATTTGCCGCGGATGCCAGGGCCCTCAGGCAGCAGGCGAGCGACCTGGTTTCGCTTTCCGGCCAGTGCACGCCCCAGCCGGACGCAGACCCGGAAAGCCGGGAAGCGGAGGTGGCCTCCCTTCAGCTGCAGGTTCAGGAGCTATGCCGAAAATACGCGGAAGCAGAGGCCCGGTGCGCCGGCTCGATCCGCGCGGCGTCGGGACTGCTGCCGGACAGCGGAATCCTGGGCAGTACCGGATTTGGTACCACCACCTCCCTGGCGGACACCGTGCTGGAGCACGTTCATCAGTCCCAGTTGCATGTTCGCCGGACCGTGGATGTCAGCGGCGACCTTGCCGCGGAACTGCGCCTGGAGAACATTCCCTACGAAGTGGTGGACGGAGGTGTGCGCTATACCCGGTCTCCATCCGGCATCCTGATTCCCGTTGAACGCTCGGTAGACCTGACCCGTGTCCCGTTCCCGGATGACGGCTTCGCCCGTCCGGGCCCTGAGCTGCGGCTCAATGCCGAAGCAGCGACCCCTCCGGCCTGGGCGCGCTGGGGCGGGCGCGGACTTTTTGTCCTGGACGCCGGAATAACCGCATGGGACCAGGGCAGCGAACAGTACAACGCGGACCGGATTGAGCATCCGGACTGGACCCCCGGCCAGCGGGCCCTGTCCGTCACGGAGAACGTTGCGATTGTTGGAGGCGCATCCCTGGCTGCCGGTGCCGGAGGCGCCTGGGCAGGAGCGAAGGCCGGCGCCGTCGTCGGCGGGGTAGTTGGCAGCTGGATCCCCGTGGTGGGAACGGCGGCCGGCGCTGTTGCCGGCGGTATTGTGGGTGGCATTGCCGGCGGCATCATTGGCAGCGGCGTCGGAGAAAAGATAGGAAAGAAGGCCAAGGACCTATGGGATTCATTCTGGGGCTGATCCTCGGCCTCGTGGTGCTCGCCATGGGATGGCGCGCCTACACCGGACGCTGGCGCACATGGCTGGGGCATCCGGGCCTCCTTCCGAAGGTCAAGGCTTATCCCGCCCTTGGCATGCTTTACGGCGGCGTTGGGTTGCTGACCGGAACTCTGCTGTGGGACGTGGACGGCGACTCCCTGCCCCGGCCCCTCCTGGGAGTGCTGCTGGTGCTTATGCTGGGAGGAATCTGGACCTTCCTCATGAGCCTGGTTTGGCTCCCGCGCTTTATGCTGCCCCGATGGGTCAAAATGGCCGAGAACGCGAAGGCCCGGGCAGCGTGAACCCGGTGGACGTCATTACTGTCGATTCTGTGTCGATGCAGGTTCCGCCCGGATGGGAAGCCAGCCGCCAAAACGGTGAGGCGCTGGTCCTGGCACCGGCAACCGGAGGGTTCCGGCCCAACCTGACCCTGCGCACACGCCCGTTTGAGGGGACGGCAGGCCGGGCAGCAACCCAGGAGGCAGCCGGCGTACTCGCCGCCCTCGAATCTCCCCAGGTGCTGAGCTGGAATCTCTGGCCGTACAGCGGCGCCGAAGGCCGCTGGATCGAGTACACCTACGAAACTCCCGAAGCCGTCCTGCACGTCCAGCAGTGGTTCCACCTCCGGGACGGCTTGCTGACCACCTGCACAGCCACATGCCGTACTTCACAGCTTCCGGCCTATGACCAGGCCTTCTCGGTCATGGCGGGCAGCATCCAGGCACAGGACGGAACAAGGGATGGATGACTTCCCCGCGGCAGAACCGCGACTTGAGCCTTTCGCCTCACAGCAGGCAGGCGAACCGCTGGAAGCCCTGTCCGGGCTGGCAGTGACGCAGGATTTCCGGTCCAAGGGCCCGTGGCTCTCACCGGCCGCCCAGGATGTCCTCCTCCTGCTGGGCAGGGGCGACAAACTGGGGCGCTTCGGCCTAGGTACCGCACAGGAAGGCCTAGAAGAACTTGAGGCCACCGGGCTGGTGACGGGCAGGGGCCGTCTCACGGCCGAAGGCCGGCTGGTCGCTTCGCCTCTAGACGGCACGTCAGGCAGCGTGCAGTTCGCAGCGGCCTGCGGCGGACAAAAGTCTGCGTTCTACGGCGCGCTGGGAAGCGAGGGCGTCCTCGTGCTGGCCGGACCGTCGTGTGCCAGGCTGCGGATGGGGGACCAGGGTGATCCGGGCCGGCGCCAGGTCGATTTCTTGTCCCTCGACCAGTTTTTCCCAGCGCTCGCAGCATGGCTGGGCCTGGGACCTTCGTGGCTCCTGGACGCGGAAGTATCGATCTCCCCGGAGGCAGTCCAGGCACGGATGTCCGGTGCATCCGGTGCGGAGGTTCCCCTCCCTGAGAAGGCGGACGCCGCGGTACGGCACATGTGGGAGCAGGAGTGGTTCATCTGGCAGCAGGTTGATGGACGCACTGACCTTCAAACCGGTATCCAGGCGAGGCCTGCAGGAACGTGGCAGCTGGTGAACAGTGAGAGGGGGCTGCTGCTGAAGCCTTGGCCCTCGGCGCAGGCATACAGGGGCCTGCTGCAGACGGTCAGCGCCGAGCTGGCCTGACCGTTTGTCCGGCCGCTGCCCTCCCGCACGGGAGCCGCGGGCGACGGCGTAAACTGAACACCGTGCTTATCCTCGCCATCGACACCTCTGCCATAGCCAGTGCGGCACTTCTCAACGGTGAGGGTGAAACGCTCGCGTCCTTCGCCACCGAGGACACCAGGTCCCATGCCGAGGTTCTGGCGCCGGGTATCCAGAGGCTCCTCAGCGACGCCGGTGTCTCCGGGAATCAGGTCGATGCGATCGTCACGGGTGTGGGCCCCGGCCCGTTTACCGGGCTGCGGTCGGGCATAGCCACCGCGCGTACCCTTGCTTTCGCCTGGAACAAGCCGCTGCACGGCGTCATGAGCCTGGACGCCATTGCAGTGGACGCTGCCCTGGACGCGTGGCGCGCCGGAGTGGATGAGTTCGTTGTGGCTACGGATGCCCGGCGCAAAGAGGTTTACTGGGCGCGCTACCGCAGTACCGGCGGCACCGCCGAACTCCTCGACGGGCCGGATGTTTCTGCCCCGTCTGAGGTTCCGGATGTGCCGGCCTATGGTGCAGGTGCAGGACTGTATCCGGAGGAGCTGCGCACGGTGCAGGACTTTGCTGCAGCCCAGCCGACGGCTGAAGCGCTGGGCCGCACCGCCGTCGTGCGTTTGGTCCGGGGACTGGAGCTGCTTCCGGACCTGCCGCTCTATCTTCGCGAATCCGATGCCAAGGTGCCCGGTCCCCGGAAGCGGGCGCTGTGATCGGGCAGCCTGCCGTGATCCGGGCGATGACCGAGGACGATATCCCGGCAGTGGATGCGCTGGAAAAGGCGATGTTCCCGGTTGATGCGTGGCCCACCGAGATGTTCTACGACGAACTGCGACAGCGCGCTACCCGTTCGTACTATGTTGCCGAGGATCCTGACGGCACGGTGATTGGGTATGCCGGGCTGATGTGCGTACTGCCCATCGCGGATGTGCAGACCATTGCCGTCGACTCAGCCCATGAGGGTGCCGGTACAGGGTCCAGGCTGCTTGCCACTCTTGTGGATGAGGCGAAGCAGCGGGGTGCAGATGACGTGCTTCTCGAAGTGCGTGCTGACAATCCCCGGGCGCAGCGGCTTTACCGCTGGTTTGGCTTTGAACAGATCCACGTCCGTCCGAGGTACTACCGGGACGGAGCGGATGCCTTGATTATGCGTCTGGAGCTTTCCACCTGGGAAGGTGCTCCGGTGCGCGAATCCAACCCTGTGAAGGACGTCCAATGAACCGCACCGAACCACTGGTGCTTGGCATCGAATCCTCCTGCGATGAAACCGGTGTCGGTATTGTCCGCGGCGACACGCTGCTGACCAATGCCGTGTCCTCCTCGATGGAGGAGCATGTCCGTTTTGGCGGTGTCATTCCGGAGATCGCCTCGCGTGCACATCTGGACGCTTTTGTTCCGACCCTGCGCCAGGCCCTGGATGAGGCCGGTGTAACGCTGGAGGACATCGATGCGATTGCTGTCACCTCCGGCCCCGGCCTTGCCGGTGCCTTGATGGTTGGTGTTTGCGCTGCTAAGGCCCTGGCTGTGGCTACGGGCAAACCGCTGTATGCGATCAACCATCTGGTGGCCCATGTGGGTGTTGGTGTTCTCGATGGCGGCAAGCTTCCGGAAAACCTTGGTGCCCTGCTTGTTTCGGGCGGGCATACAGAGATTCTTCGTGTCGGGTCCCTGACAGCGGATGTCCAGCTGCTTGGGTCGACCATTGATGATGCTGCCGGTGAGGCGTATGACAAGGTTGCCCGGATTCTGGGTCTTGGGTATCCCGGTGGCCCGGCAATCGACAGGCTTGCCCGCCAGGGGAACCCGAAGGCTATCCGGTTCCCCCGCGGACTGACCCAGCCGAAGTACATGGGTACGGCCGAGGCTCCGGGTCCGCACCGGTATGACTGGTCCTTTTCCGGTTTGAAGACTGCTGTTGCCCGGTGTGTGGAGCAGTATGAGGCTGCCGGGCAGGAGCTTCCTGTTGCGGATATTGCTGCGTCCTTCCAGGAGGCGGTTGTGGATGTCATTACGTCCAAGGCTGTTCTCGCCTGTACTGAGCAGGGGATTACGAACCTTCTGCTGGGTGGCGGTGTTGCTGCGAACTCCCGGCTTCGTGAGCTGACCGCCGAGCGTTGTGCTGCTGCCGGAATTTCGCTTCGGGTGCCTCCCATCCGTCTGTGTACCGATAACGGTGCAATGGTTGCTGCCCTGGGTTCGCAGATCGTCATGGCTGGCGGCGAACCTTCCGGTGTGGATTTCACCCCGGATCCTTCCCAGCCTGTGACCAGCATTCAGCTTCCTGCTGCGTAGCAGGGTAGGGGCTAGACCCCAGCCGCGGCTCGGTTAGGCGCCGGTTTGGTGAGGGGGCTCACGCAGCCGCCGGGTCGGGGGACCGGGCTCATTTAGCCGCTGGCTCGGTTAGGCGTCGGGTCGGGGGACCGGGCTCACGCAGCCACCGGCCCAGTGGCCGGGTGAGCGCGGCCGCCGTCTCACGCAGCTGCCGTCTCACGCAGCCGCCAGCTCCGCGACCCGGCTCACCCCGCCACCGGTTGGGCGACCGGGCTCACCCCGCCACCGGTTGGGCGACCGGGTAAGCACAGTCGCCGGGCAGGCATGGCCGGGCAGGACAGGGCTCACGCAGCCGCCAGCTCATTTAGGCGCCTCGGCATGGCCGGTCGCTGGCCGGGCCGTCTTCCGGGCTACACCCTGGCCGCGCTTCCGGAGGGCTCGCAGGACCGGCACCGGACTGACTCCCGTCGAACAGGGATCCCACGTAGACAAATATCTCGGACCCGAGTTACAACCGGCTGGTACCCAGTTCCCTGTCATTCACCCTCGTGGAGATCCGTCCCTCCGTCCCTCCGTCCCTCCGTCCCTCTGTCCCTCTGTCCGGTCGTGTACCGCCTTCTACCGGACGGTCTCCGGCTAGAAGGGCGGCGGATCATCCTCCGGCGACGGCGACGGCGACGGCGGATGCGGGTGACGCCGTTGTTCCGGAGCCCGCGTGGTCGGTTGTAACTCAGCCTGTTGAGACTCAGGCTGTTGGTACTCCGCGTGCTGGTACTCCGCGTGCTGGTACTCAAGAGTCGGACCGGTTGCGTAGGTTCGTCCGGTGGGTGAGTGCCATTCGATGGTTCCTGGTTCGGGTTGGCGTGCTGTCCAGTGGTCGAGGGTTTTGAACCGGTGGTGCTTAGGACAGAGGTGTTCCAGATTCGCGTGATCCGTGGGCCCGCCGCGGGAGAAGGGCTTGGTGTGATCGATCTCCGCGTGCGTGACGCTCACGGAGCAGCCGGGGAACCTGCACCTCCCGTCCCGTGCCTGAAGCCAGCGTTTGAGTCCAGCCGGGATCCGCCGTGTTCGTCCAACGTTCAGGATCTCTCCCGTGCTGGGGTCCTGGATCAGGGGTGTCCAGCGCAGGGCGTCGAGAATCATGGCCCGCGCTGTTTCTGCACTGATCGGTCCGTAGCCGTTGAGTTCTGCGGGGTTCTCGTCGAGTCCGGCGAGGGTGTCGGCGTTGATGAGGACCATGACCTCGGTGCGGACTTTGGAGCGGCTTCGTTGCCGGTGCCGTTCGGCACGGCGGGGACGCGTGGCTTCCTGGCCGGGGCTTCTGCGCGGGGCAGCGGGTGCTTCCGTGGGGCTTTCCTGGCCGGAGCCGGATCGGGAACCCGCGTCAGCGCGGGAATCGGAGTCAGCATGAGGGCCAGGGGCGGTGCTGGTACCCGAGCCGTCGCCGGAGGAGGACCCTTTGCCGGGGTGGGGCCTGTGGCCGGGGTGGGTGCCGGAGCCGGGGTAGGGCCCGCGGCCGGAGCCAGTGCCAGGGCTGGAAATGATGCTGGGACTGCTATCCGTACCAGTGGCGGACAAAGTTTCCTCGGCGGCGCTAGAAGGCGGAGAGCCTTTGCCTGACGCAAAGTCACCTGCATCGGGAGGACTGTCAGCTGCTGGATCGCCCCCGAGAAGCAGTTCGGTGAGGACGTCCGTGCGGAGCTGGTCCATGGTGCGGGGGTCCCCGGCATGTTTGCCGGCTTTCGCTGCACCGGTCAGGGCGGCGAACATGGCCTGGCCTTTTTCTGCGGCGATGATCGCGCTGAGGCAGGACATGCCATCTGGCAGGGGTTGGAAGCTGACGCGTCGTTTGTCTTTGGCCTGGCGGTGCCGGACGGGGATCAGGTCCGGGAACCGTGATTCCCGCAGCCGTCGGGCACGGCGGCCGAATCCGGCAGCGGTCCTTCCCTCGGCTGCCGCGAGCAGATCGCGTTCGAACGCACCCCGGACGGTGAGCCCGGCTCCGGGCGCGGGATCACGGGGGCCGTCCCCGTCAGCCTGCTCGTTCGATCCGTGGTCGCTGGTAGGTCCGGGTTGCGCGTCCTGGTTTTCGAGTCCGAGGTCCAGTTGGCCGGGTTCCCCGTCACCCGGTGCGCCGGGGCCAACTGGTGCGGGAGCACTACCGGGAGCGCGACCGGGGGCGCTGCCGGCGGCTGGTTCTTCGAGGATGTCGGTGGGGAGGTTGTGGGTTTCGTCCAGGATGATGCGGGCGTGCTGGAGGGCGATTTTCCCTTCGGCCAGACGGGCGAGAGTCTGTGGTGCGTCGGTGCAGAGCCGGGTGGATTCGCTGATGAGCTGCATGGCGGTCATGTGGGGGATGTTCAGTGCGGTGGAGGCTTCGGCTGCTGCGAGGCTCATGGCCAGTGCTGGTTCTTCGCGTCCGGATGCCTCGGTGATGTCCCTGGCGAAGAGTACTTCCAGGCGGGCGGCTACGCGGGCCTGCTGGGCCTGGGCCCAGGAGATGAGTATGCCCAGGCGCTGCAGCGTGGAGACGGTTTCGTCGTAGCCGAGGGTTTCGGGTCCGCGGAGGGATAGCTGTCCGGTGAATCCCTCGGGCAGCGGATCGGGATCGGTTGTGTCTGTCGGCCCGGGCTCGGCATGGAAGACAGAAACCGTGGGGAGCACAGCGCCGCGGTGCGGCTTTGGTGAGTCCCTTCCATCAGGGCCTCCCGAGCCACCCGGGCCTCCGGTGGCGCCGGAACTGCCGGGGCTGCCGGGGCTGCCGGCGTCGCCCAAGCTGCCTGGACGGGCGGGGCCGCCAGGGCCACCCGAGCCACCCGAACCGCCTGGGCCACCCGGGCCGCCGATACCATCCGATCGCCCGGGACCGGGGATAAAAAAGGAGCCGGCAGAATCTCGTCCTGGTTCCGCACCCGGAGCACCGTCCTGTTCCCGGTCAGCTGACCGGGAAAACGGGGTGCCCGAGGAACGGTTCATACCCCAAGGCTCTCAGCTGCCACTGACATTCCGAGGCCAAAATCGGCCCTTTTCAGACCACAGGATTACCGGTGAATTGCCTGCTTTTTGCAACGTCCGGCGTCAGCACTTACGGGCCAAAGCAGAAGGGGGGGGGAGCAGGACCGCACCTGCCAAGCCCCGGGGGGCTTATCTCCAGCCCGCGCCTTGCTCAGGCCCCCAGACTCCAGACACCGCTCCGGCTTAGCTCCAGCCTGCCCCAGCCCCGCCATCGGTCATGGACCGCAACGCGTAAGAATGAGAACGGCCAGGCTCCCAGCCCCGCCATCGGTCATGGACCGCAAGGCGTAAGAATGAGAACGGCCAGGCTCCCAGCCCCGCCATCGGTCATGGACCGCAAGGCGTAAGAATGAGAACGGCCAGGCTCCCAGCCCCGCCATCGGTCACGGACCGCAACGCGTAAGAAACACCGGGCCGCACTCGGAAGCCCAGGCGTAACTCCCACGGAGGTGTGAAAGGCCCAGCGGAATGACAGCTAGGCCTCACCGCGAAGCTGCGCGACGCCGTCGTGCACCACTGCGCGCAGGTCGCCGCCGTTGGCCTCCGCAACACGGCGCTGCCGCTGGTAGCCGGCACCGCGCTCGATGATGCCCGCAACATCGGCCAGTTCGGCACTGCAGCCAAGCTTCTCGGCAACCGGAGCAAGACGCGGAAGAACGTCCTCGAGGAGGTGTTCGGTGACGAGCTTTTCGTTGCCGGCAGCATCGAGAATGATGATGGCATCGAGCCCGTAGCGGGCAGCACGCCATTTGTTCTCCTGCACATGCCACGGAGGCATGGTCGGAATCGTTCCGCCATTGTCCAGGATGGTGGAGAACTCGTCGACAAGGCACTGGGTCAGCGCAGCAATGGCCCCGATGTCCGTAGCCGTGGAAAGCCCGTCGCAGACACGCAGCTCGATGGTTCCAAGCGCAGGAACCGGACGGATATCCCAGCGGATCTCACTGATCGAATCGATGACACCCGTGGTGAACATGTCCTGCACGTACGACTCATACTCGTGCCAGGAACGGAACTGGAACGGCAGCCCGGCCGTAGGGAGCTGCTGGAACATCAGGGCACGCTGGGAGGCATACCCCGTGTCCTCACCGGACCAGAACGGAGATGACGCTGACAACGCCTGGAAATGCGGGAAGTAGTTCACCAGGCCGTCGAGGACCGGAAGCGCCTTGTCCCGTGAATCCAGGCCGACGTGGACGTGGACACCGTAGATGAGCATCTGCTGGCCCCACCACTGGGTGCGGTCAATGAGCTTGGCATAACGTTCCTTGTCCGTCACCGGCTGGGAACGCGGCGCGGCAAAGGGGTGGGTCCCGGCGCAAAACAGCTCCACACCCATGTCATCCGTGACCCGGCGGACGGCTGCCATTGAACGCGCCAGGTCAGCTTTGGCTTCGGCCACGGTAGTGCAGATTCCGGTCACCAGCTCAACCGTGTTCTCCAGCAGTTCCTGCTTGATGTGCGGGTGCTCGTCATCCGGGCTGAGGCTGGGATCGTTGGCGTTCACCGCCCGCAGGACTTCGTCGGCTACTGAGAGCAGCTCACCGGATTCCCGGTCGACCAGCGCCAGTTCCCACTCGACCCCCAGGGTCGACTGCGGTGAAGCTGCGAACTCAATATCCAATACGTCTCCTGCTGTGCGCTGCGAAAGTCAGATTCTCCGGTACCGCACCATTGCGTTCTTAGAGCTGACTTCAATCGTAGCCCGGACACCGGCCTGTTCAGTTCCGCTGCCAAAGCTCCGTCCGGCGTCCTCCGCACGCCATAATGGACCAATGCCGATCCTGAACAAAGACATGACCCTGTGCATCTCCCTGGCCGCCCGCCCGAGCAACATCGGCACCCGGTTCCACAATTACCTGTACGAGCAGCTGGGCCTGAACTACGTCTATAAGGCATTCGCGCCGGCGGACCTGGCCCAGGCGGTAGCAGGGATCCGTGGCCTGCCCATCCGCGGCGCCGCCGTCTCCATGCCCTACAAGGAGGAGGTCATTGCGCTGGTGGACCGTATGGATCCCTCCGCGGCGGCGATCGATTCAGTGAACACCATCGTGAACGACGACGGCGTGCTCACCGCCTACAACACTGACTACCTCGCGATCGCACGGCTGCTGGCAGACCACGAGGTCCCGGCGTCCAGCTCGGTGCTGCTGCGCGGCTCCGGCGGAATGGCCAAGGCCGTCGCAGCGGCGCTGCGTGATGCCGGCTTCGCAGACGTCACCATCGTGGCCCGCAACGAAGCCACCGGCCGGTCGCTGGCTGACCTCTACGGCTTCCACTGGGCTCCGGAACCCGGTGAGGCAACCGCTGATCTGCTCATCAACGTGACGCCGCTGGGCATGGCAGGGCCCGACGAGGACGCCCAGTCCTTCGACGACGAAACCATCGCGGCCGCAGAGACGGTGTTCGACGTCGTCGCCCTTCCGTCTGAAACCCCGCTGATCCGTGCCGCCCGGGGTGCGGGCAAAAAGGTCATCACCGGCGCCGAAGTCATCGCGATCCAGGCAGAGGAACAGTTCGTCCTCTACACCGGGGTCCGTCCCACACCGGAGCAGGTGCGCGAAGCCAGCGAGTTCTCGCGCAGCTAGCCGTCCACCGCAGATGGCACCGGCTCGACGACGATTGCCACGCGGTCCTCACCAATCCGGGTGAGGACCAGGGTGGCCTTGTTCGGGCCCTTGCCCGATCCGGTGAGGAGCTGCTTGCGCAGTTCCTCGGGCGTCACGGCCATACCGCGCTTCTTGATGTCCAAGACCCCGATGCCTTGGGCACGGACCCAGGCTTTCAGGGCCTTGACGTTGTAGGGCCGAACCTCCAAGATCCGGTAAGCCCGTGCGAACGGCGTCTCCATTCGGTGCGGAGCGGCTATGTAGGCGATCTGCGGGTCCAGCAGATGCCCGCCCAGGGAACGCGCGACGTCGGCGACCAGGCCCGCGCGGATGACCGCGCCGTCGGGCTCGTAGAGATAGCCCTCCGCCGGACCGACCTGCACGTCCTGGGCACCGGGGACATAGTCCTCGTGCGAGGTCAGCTCCGCGGCACCGTTGGCACCAATGACCAGTGCTGCCCGGCGGATACCGGGGCGGCGCAGCTCGTTGAACCACAGCGTGGCCTCGGTAACGTCGCCGCCCACAGACACCCACTGGACTTCGCAGTTCGCCGGAATCGACTCGTGCGGGATGCCCGGCCCGAGCTTCACGCCCACCGGCATACCGCGCTCGGCGAGGGATTCAACGAAGGACAGCGGAGGTGAGAAGGCTTCCGGGTCGAAGATGCGGGAGGTTCCCGACGTCGACGTCGTGCGCCGCGCGGGATCCAGCCACACGGCGTCGATCCCGGTCAGGTCAAAGGACTCAGCGTCCCCCTGCACTACCTTCGCTTCCGGCCACGGCATCAGGTTGATGGTTGCCACGGCTGCAGTGATTTCATCAAGCTCGACGGCGGTGACCTGGCGGTCCAGCGTGGCCAGGGCCAGCGAGTCGGCGCCGATGCCACAGCCCAGGTCGGCTACCTTTTCCAAGCCCGCTTCCTGGTAGCGCTGGGCATGCAGCGCCGCAACATTCAGCCGGGTGGCCTGCTCGAGACCGGCCGGGGTGAAGAGCATGTGTTCGGCGAACGGCCCGAACTTTGCGCGGGCTTTCATCCGCAGCTTCGCCTGGGTGAGGACGGCGGCGACGAGCTCGGGGGAGTGCCCGGCCTTGCGCAGGTCGGTGTTGAGCTTCAGGGACTCGGACTCCAGATACGGGCCAAGGGAATTGAGCAGGGCCCAGCCTTCGGGGGTCAGGACATGGGCAAGGGAAGTGTCGGGCATGGATACAAGCCTAGTTCTTCGGACACAGGGCGGGTGAGGCGGCGACGGCGCTGCTTGGCACCCGCGCTGCCACTGGGCGACCGTCCGGCCGCGACCGGGTATCTTGGGGCCATGACTGAGCTGGCTGTAGATCCCCTTGATGTCCTCCGCCTCCGCACCAGCGCCAAGTGGCGCGCCTATCCCGGCGACGTGCTGCCGATGTTCGTAGCGGAAATGGACTTCCCGCTGGCCCCGCCCGTGGCCCGCGCGATGATCGAACGGATCCAAGCGTCCGACGTCGGCTACGTTTCCGGGCCCGGTCCGGTGGGCCCGGCGTTCGCGGACTTCGCGCAGCGGCGCTGGAACTGGGAAGTGGACCCGGAGGACGTGCGGACCACCACAGACGTGAGCGTCGCCATCGTGGAAACTCTCCGGCAGGTGCTTGAGCCGGGGGACGAAGTCATCATCACCCCGCCGGTGTATCCGCCGTTCTTCGATCTTCCGCTGGAGGCGGGCGGCAAGGTCCGTGAGGTACCGCTGCTGCAGGACGATGCCGGGTGGTCCCTGGACCTGGACGGACTCGAGACTGCCTTCTCCGGGGGTGCCCGCGCGCTGCTGCTGTGCAATCCGCACAACCCGCTGGGCCTGGTGCACCCGAAGGAAACGCTCGACGCCGTCGCCCGCCTCGCTGCGAAGTACGGCGCCACGGTGGTCAGCGACGAAATCCATGCCCCGCTGGTCTATTCTCCGGAGACCTTCACTCCCTTCCTGTCGGTGTCAGATGAAGCACGGACCCATGGTGTCTGCGTGACAGCGGCCAGCAAGGGGTGGAACATTGCCGGCTCGAAGTGTGCCCTGATGATCGCCTCAACCCCTGAAACCCGGCTGCTGCTGGATGAGATGCCGGAGGAAGTAGGTTTCCGCACCTCGATCCTCGGCCTGCACGGCACAGCGGCCGCATATGCCGACGGCGAGGAGTGGCTCGACGGCGTGCTGGCAGTCCTGGCCTCCAACCGGGAACTTCTCCGCGAGCTGCTGGCAGCAGAACTGCCGGGAGTGGGATACCGGATGCCGGACGCGAGCTATCTGGCTTGGCTGGATATGCGTGCACTGGGCTGGGGGACGGACCCGGGGGAGTACGCCCTGGAGAAGGCCCGGGTAGCGCTGGAACCCGGACTGAAATTCGGGACGGCCGGGGCAGGGCATGTCCGGTTGAACTTTGGCTGCGCACCGGAGGTCCTTGAGGAAGCTATCCACAGATTGAGCGCAGCCAGATCCTAACTGCCTGGAAACCCGTACGCTCTCCGGAAAAGGAGCACGAAGCCGCCGGGGAGAGGACTCCCGAATCGGCGGCAGCCGGCTCCCACACGGACGTACGAGGGGTACTAGGAGGCGGCATGCCGTTGAACGGATACAGCGTCAATCCCGAGGGCTGCGCCGCCATCCTCATCCAGGTGGAGGAAGACGAGACCAGGCACGCAGCACTGTCCGCACTGCGGGAAGGCATGGATTCAGCGCAGTCCGCCTGTGGGGACGGTTCCGGGACCGTGGCGCAGGCGCTCGCCGAGGTCTGGCAGGACACTATGAGCCTGCAGATAGAGGCCGCGGAGGAACGCATTCACAACGCGGCCGAAGGCGTCCGGAAAGCCGTGTCCATTCTTGCGGGCGCGGACCAGGACATGGCCGAAACAGCGAAGTCCAGCCTCGCTGAGCTTCAGGCCGGAATCCTTTGGGAACCTCAACTGGACAGGGCCAGCTGATGCCGATCGAGACATCCAGTCTCCGTGGCTGGTGTTCGCCGGACGCGGTGGAGAGCGCGGCACCAGCAGTGAAACGGGGCGGGGATGCGTATCTCCAGAGTGTTGAACGGGCCGGGGACACCTGGAAGCAGCTCGGATCGCACTACGCCGGGGACGGCTCTGCCGAGATGATCAGTTCGTATCGGAACGTGTTGCCTAACGCCGGAATGCTCGCGGACACAGCCCAGGCTGTCAGCACGGCGCTGACGGAATTCGCCGATGGAATTCGTTTCCTTCACATCCGGCGGACGGCGCTCCTGGAACGAGTGGAAGCCGCAAACCTGCGCGCTGCGCAAGAGCAAGAGTCCGTCTGCCGTGCGGAGCCGGCATACACACCGCGGCCGGCAGCCACGGCGGACCTGCTGCTGCCGGCCGAAGTGGCGGGGCTGGCCGCCCAATACCGGGCACTGGAAGAGCAAACTAGCGAAAAACTTCGATCCGCTTTTCGAGGTGACGGTTGGTTCCTGGACGCCGCCACGAGTATCCCCGCGACGGTTCTCTATGGGGCAGCAGGCACAGGCATAAACGCCACTCAGGTTCGGCAGGCAGATCTTAGGGATACGCGGCCCGGGCTGTTGTTCCGCCCATACCAAACTGCAGTGCAACGTATGCGCATGGCGAGGGGGCGCTGGAAAACTGAACTGAGACCGACAGCCGTCTTTAGTTTTGACCTTCGCCCGAAAGTCTCCAGGGATTTCTACAACCATTCGAGCTGGTACCGCAACCGGGTCAGGGCGAATCCATCGAACTGGGTGTTGCCGGACAGGTTGAAAGACCTTGGCTCGGCAGCGAAAGGGCTCAAGATCGGTGGCAGCGGTGTACTCACCGCTGTTACAGCGGGATTCACCGTTGCCGACGAGCGGAAGGACGCCTACAACGAATTGCTGCAGGCGAACCCGGGGTGGAGCAAGGAGGAACTCGACCGGCGGGCAAACATCGAGGGCGGGATCAAGGGCGGCACCAAGGCGGGCATCGACCTTGGAGCAGCTGGCGCCGGTGCGCTCATCGGTACCGCAATCGGCGGCCCGGCAGGCACCTTGGTGGGCGCCGGAATCGGAATCGGAATCTCCGTGGTTACGTCTATCGAGTTCGATTTCCTGGGCGGCCGCACACTGAAAGATGTTGCAGCCGACGGCGTCTGGGACGCCGTAAACAGTTTGGCGACGGGTTGGAACAAACTCTTTGGCGGTTGACTCTTACTGAAATGGAATACGAATGCGCAGGATGAGAAAGCCTGAGTGCATGACGGCACCGCATGACCGGGCGTAGCGAACGTGGAGGTCCAACATGGAAACCAACTACTGGGCGTTCTTCGCGTTCATGCTGCCCTTTGGCCTGGTCGTCTTTACCGGTGGTGTCCTGGTTTATACAAGGAAGTTTGTTGGGCTGCTGATCCTGGATAGGTTCATGCCGGGAAAACCTTCACTGGCCACCACCTTCTTAGGGGCGTGGCTCCTTCTTATGGCCCCGCAACACTTCGTGAATGAAAGCGGCATTGTTGCGCTGATCATGCCCTACAGTGCGCTTCTTCTCGCCTGTCTCGCCATCGGTCTCATGGGCTGGTACTGGATGCCCAAGTTCCTCCAACCCAAGTGGATGAAAGAAGGAGACAAACTCGAGGCCCGCGGGGAAGACCGGTTTGTAAAGGACTTTTACGATTCGGACGGGAGGCTGAAAGAGTGACGAATGCTGCCGGCATCAGCTACGAACGGCTGCGCGGTTTCCGGATTCTCCGCCCGGGTGACTGGGAATTGGCTGAGTGCCCCGGAAACATGATTGCCGTGGCACATCCGCCTGTACCCTCGGGGATCTTCCGCCCCAATATGGTCCTGCGATGGGCACCCGCAAACGGGATCTCCCTCACCAGGTATGCGACCGCAGCGCTGGCCTCAACCATGCAGACAGCACAGCAGGTCCGCATCATCGCCCACGAGGCCTGGCCGATGAACGGTCCCGAAGGTCCCGTCAGCGGCCGGCGACAGCGCTTCGTGCACCAGATGGATCAGCACCCGGTCTGCGTCGACCGCTGGCTCTGGATCGCGGGCAACCGGATATGCGAGGCGACGGCAAGCTACACCGCTGACCAGCTAGTCGGAATGAAGCTGCTGTTCGAACAGATGATCAAGGACTTGAAGATCGAAGCCGGAGGTGATGTCGGGGAGAGCCAGGAACGCAGTCTCATGGACACCATCGCGCCCACAGAGCCGCGCCTGGACCTACAGGCCACACGGCTGGCCGGAGAGGACCGCGAGGATCTTGCCGTGCTTGCAGCGGCCCAGCCGTACCGGGAACCGCCACTTCTCCTGCCCATCCGCGCCCTGGAGCTCATGGACAGCCTGGCGGAACGGAACCGCCTGGGAAGGTTCCAGCGCAAGGGGCCGGAACTCGCGGTGCTGCAGAATGCAGGTTTGCTTGACGCAGACAGCAGCCTGACGCAGGCAGGTACCGGCTTCGTGGCACCGTTACGCAGCTCGGACGCGGCATTCAGCGTCACAGCGGCCGACGCACAAGGGGGCGCCATTCTCCAGGCGTGGATAGGCGGCGGCCTCGGCAGGGTGACGGCGGAACCGTCGCGTTTCTCCGCGTCGTCCGGGCGTGTACAGGGGCCTGATGACCTGGCAGTTCAGGTGCTTCAGGCCAACGCCGTCCCTCAAGCGATAGCGGACTGGCTGGGCTTCTCACCGGCATGGAGCATTGCGCATGAACCGGTGGTCCTGACGACGGACCAGTACGAAGCGAGGATGAAGTCCCAGGAGGCAGAAGCCCCGGAAAGCCTGGGAGAGGCGGCCAAGCGCATGTGGGAACAACCCTGGACCGAATGGGAAATCGTTGAGGAGTGGACAGGCGGCTGGTTCGCGTTCGTGAACGCAGGAAGGGCCGGCCATTACCGGCTGGGTCCGGTGGACGAACGTCCGGGCGAGGCCGGTTTGCTGATGCTGGAGCCGGTGTCTTCCGCCGCTGTCTGGGACACTCTAGTGCGGTTCATCCACGCTGCCGTTGAAGGAACCCCGCTCTGGATCCCGGAGCTGCCGGGCTTCGATGACCGGCCGGCAGACGGCAGAGCCCCGGAAGGCAAGGTCTGGGAAGCGTACGGCTAGGCAGCCCTAGGCGAAGTACACGCCGATCCGGTTGCCCTCGATCTCCTCGATCCGGATATCGATCTCGTAGATGTCCTTCAGGACCTCAGGCTGCATGATCGCCGACGGCGGTCCCTGATGGAGCAGCTTGCCGTCTGCCATGGCAATGATGTCGTCCGAGTAGCAGGACGCGAAGTTGATGTCGTGGATGACCAGGACAACGGTCTTGCCCAGCTCATCGGTGAGCCGGCGCAGCAGCCGCATCATCTCCACGGAGTGCTTCATGTCCAGGTTGTTCAGCGGCTCATCCAGCAGCAGGTAATCCGTGTCCTGCGCCAGCACCATGGCGATGAACGCACGCTGGCGCTGGCCGCCGGAAAGCTCGTCGACAAAGCGGTCGGCCAGCTCAGTGAGGTCCAGGAAGGCCATGGCATGCTCGATCTTTTCCCGGCACGCCGCCGTCGGGCGCCCCCCGTTGTGCGGATACCGGCCGAATCCGACCAGGTCGCGGACCGTCAGCCGGACGGTGAGGTGGTTGTCCTGGCGGAGGATAGCCATCTTCCGGGCCAGGTCCTTGCCCGGTGCGGCAGAGACGTCCAGGCCGTCCACGGTGACCGAACCGGCGTCGGACTTCAGCAGGCGGCTGATGATTGAAAGCAGCGTGGACTTGCCGGCTCCGTTCGGACCGATGATGGAGGTGACGCCGCCTCCCTTGATGTGGCAGCTCACCCCGTCCACTACCGGGGTGGAGCCGTAGGTCTTGGTGACGCCGTTGACCTGGATCATTTAAGGGAGCCTTTCAGGAGCAGAATCAGGAACACGATTCCGCCAACGAATTCAATGACAATGCTCAGCGCGGTATCGAAAGCGAAGATGCGTTCAAGGACCAGCTGGCCGCCTACCAGCGCAATGATGCCCAGCAGCACGGCGATGGGAACCACGGCCTTGTGGGAGAAGTGGGAGCACAGCTGGTAGGCCAGTGATGCCACCAGCAGGCCGAAGAAGGTCACCGGGCCAACCAGTGCGGTGGAGACGGCAACCAGGACCGAGCAGATCACCAGCACACCGGTCACGGAACGCTTGTGGTTCACGCCCAGGTTGATGGAGGTATCCCGTCCCAGGGACATCACATCGAGGGAGTGCCGCATCCGCCAGGCCGGAACGCTGACGATTGCGACGGCAATCAGCGAGTAACCCAGCAGTGCGCCGTCGACATTATTAAAGGACGCGAAGAACAGGTCCTGCAGGATGATGAACTCGCTGGGCTCGATGAGGCGCTGCAGCAGGGAGGACATGCCGCGGAACATCGTGCCCAGCACAATTCCCACCAGCAGCATCAGGTGCAGGGACTTGCCCCCGCCGGTGAACAGCCACCGGTAGAGCAGGAAGGAGAAGCCCACCATCAGGGCGACTTCCATCCCGTAGCGCAGCGGCTCGGACATGGAAAGAACCAGTCCGCCGCCGAAGGTGAATACCAGGACGGTCTGGATCAGCACGTACAGGGCATCGAAACCCATGATGGACGGCGTCAGGATCCGGTTCGCGGTCACGGTCTGGAACAGGACGGTGGAAACCCCGACGGCGTAGGCCACCAGGATCATCGACCCCACCTTGATGGCGCGGCGCGGCAGGACATAGCCGAGGTTTCCGCGCAGCTCGATGGTCATAAAGACGGCGACGAGCGCCGCGGCAATGACGGAGAGGGCAATGATCCAGAAGCGGGGGGAGAGGTTCCGTACGGGACGGCGGCGCTGGACCGTCATTGCCGAAGGCAGGACGCTGGTGGGTGAGCTAGGCACGGGCGGAGCGCTTTCTCAGGAGCAGGTAGAGGAACAGGACGCTGCCCACGGCGGCAACAATCACGCCCACGGGGATTTCGTAGGGGTAGCGGATGGTCCGGCCGATGATGTCGCACACAAGCACAAAGCCCGCACCGAAAATCGCGACCCAGGGGATGGCCCGGCGGACGTTGTCTCCTACCAGGAGGGAGACAAGGTTGGGCACGATGAGACCCAGGAACGGGACCGAACCCACACTGACCACGACGACGGCGCTGATCAGGGACACGATGATCAGGCCGAGGGTCATCACGCGGTTGTAGTTCAGACCGAGGTTGGTGGTGAACTCCTGTCCCATGCCGGCGACCGTAAACCTGTCTGCGGCGAGGAAACCGATCAGCGTCAGCGCGCCGACGATCCAGAGCAGCTCATACCGTCCGCGCAGGACGCCGGAGAAGTCCCCGGTCATCCAGGAATTCAGCGTCTGGAGCAGGTCGAACCGGTACGCGAAGAAGGTGGTGACGGCAGCGATGACGCCGCCGAGCATGATGCCCACAAGGGGGACGATCAAGGTATTGCGCAGCGGGATGCGGCGCAGGATCAGCAGGAAGAGTGCGGTTCCGGCGACGGCAAAAAGGGTGGCCGTGGACATTTTCATGAACAGCGAGGCTCCGGGAATCAGGACCGTCACCACGAGGATGCCAAGGGACGCGGACTCGATCGTTCCCACTGTGGAGGGTTCAACGAATTTGTTCCGCGCCATGAGCTGCATGATCAGCCCGGCCACGCTCAGTGCCATGCCGGCAAGGATGATGCTCAGTGTCCGCGGCACCCGGCTGACCCAGAAAATCGTCCAGGCGTGCTCGTCGCCGGCCAGCAGCGAGGAGAGGGAAACGTCGCTGACGCCCACGAACATGCTGACGACGGCGAGCACCAGGACGGCGGTGCCGCCCAGGACCAGCATGGCTGCCGGGCCGGGGACCCGGCGTCGTGGTCCGGGTACGGCAGCGGTCCCGGCAGGAGCCGGAGCTGAGGGGCTGATCTGTGTTGTCATGGGGGTTCCGTCTCCCCCGCCGGCCGGGGCCGCCCGAAGGCGGTCCCGGCCGGCGAGGATCTAGCAGGTACGAAGGACGGTTAGGAAATGCCGTCCTGGACAGCGCTGACCATGGCGTCAACGTTGTTCAGGCCGTAGCCCACCAGGTACCAGCTGGAGGAATCGAGCATGGTGATGCGGTCATTCTTGGCGGCCTTGGTGCCCATGACGAGTTCGTTGTCCAGGACTGCGGAGGCAACTTCGCCTGCGTTTCCGACTGCGACGTCGCGGTCAATGACGAACAGGTTGTCCGGGTTGATCTCCGCGACGTACTCGAAGGAGACGGATTCGCCGTGCTGTGCTTCGGACTTGATGTCAGCGGCGGTGGCAATGCCCAGGACGTCGTGGATCAGGCCGAAGCGCGAACCTGCGCCGTAGGCGGTCATTTCGCCGCCGCTGGTCATGATGATCAGGCCGTTGCCGGCGTCGGCCGCGGTGGCCTTGGTTTCTTCGACCTTGGAGTCAAGGGCGGCGAGTTTCTCATCGACTTCGGCTTCCTTGCCGAAGATCTCACCGATGATTTCGGTGTTGGAGATGAAGGAATTCCACGGATCCGCAGCGTCGGTGCTGAGGTTGATCGTGGGGGCAATCTTGGAGAACTCTTCGTAGGAGTCTGCGGTGCGGCCGGACATGATGATCAGGTCCGGAGCGCCGGCACTGATGGCCTCGAAGTCCGGTTCCTTCATGCTGCCGATCTTGGCGTAGTCATCCGAGCCGTACTTGGAAAGGCTTTCGGGGTAGTTCGCGGCCGGAACGCCGTCCACCTCGATGCCCAGGGCGTCGAGTGTGTCCAGGGCGCCGAGGTCGAAGGTGTAGACGACCTCCGGGTTCACGGGAACCTCAGTGGTGCCCTGGGTGTGCTCCACGGTAACGGTGGTCGGCTCTGCCGATGCAGGTTCGGCGGCGGCGTCGGTCTCCGAGCCGCAGGCGCTGACGGCGAGCAGGGAAACCAGGGCGGTTCCGGCAAGCAGCCGGGACTTAAGGGTGGTCTTCACTTTGGGGGTGCTCCAGATGATCTCTTCGGTTTGGCCTGCCGGGGGATGCCTCCACCATTAGGTCACAAAATCGTTTGCTAATTTTGCGCGCCTCTGAAAACTATCTTGTTAGGCAAGGCTAAGCAACTTAGATGTCGCCCGGGCAGTAACGTGCGAACGCCCGCTCGGGAGCCGGTCCCGGACGGCAGAGAATTATCTTGCGGCCTTTGTTGGCACTCGCCTTGACCGAGTGCTAACCGTTGCATAAAGTCGGAGCTAGCACTCCCCTTGTGAGGGTGCTAATTCCTGAGGGAAGCGCCCACCGGCACCCGCGACGACGGCAAGCGCCTACCGACGGTCCACAAACCCGTTAGTAACTAAGCAAAGGAGAGCCCGAGTGTCGGTCTCTATTAAGCCCCTTGAGGATCGCATCGTTGTTCGCCCGCTCGAAGCTGAGCAGACCACGGCTTCCGGCCTGGTTATCCCGGACACCGCCAAGGAAAAGCCCCAGGAAGGTGAAGTCGTAGCAGTCGGCCCCGGCCGCGTTGACGACAACGGCAACCGTGTGCCGATCGATGTTGCTGAGGGCGACGTCGTCATCTACTCGAAGTACGGCGGAACCGAGGTCAAGCAGGGCGGCCAGGAATACCTGGTGCTCTCCGCACGCGACGTGCTGGCCATCGTCGTCAAGTAAGTCTTTGAAGACCCCGGCCAGATTCGGCCGGGGTCTTCTTTTGTAGATGTAGTTCTCGAAAGGACACGCACATGGCAAAGCAGTTGGAGTTCAACGACTCCGCCCGTCGTTCACTGGAAGCCGGTGTCGACAAGCTCGCCAACACCGTCAAAGTCACCCTCGGCCCGCGCGGCCGCAATGTGGTGCTCGCCAAGACCTGGGGCGCACCCACCATCACCAACGACGGCGTCACGATCGCCCGCGAGGTCGAACTCGACGATCCGTATGAGAACCTTGGCGCCCAGCTGGCCAAGGAAGTTGCCACCAAGACCAACGATGTTGCCGGCGACGGCACCACCACCGCAACGGTCCTGGCCCAGGCACTGGTCAAGGAAGGCCTGCGCAACGTAGCCGCAGGCGCCGCTCCCGGCGCACTGAAGCACGGCATCGAAACCGCTGTTGAAGCAGTTGCCGCACGCCTGCTGGAGAACGCCAAGGAAGTTGAAGGCAACCAGGTTGCGCACGTGGCAGCCATCTCCGCCCAGAGCGAGGAAGTTGGCCAGCTGCTGGCCGAAGCTTTCGACAAGGTCGGCAAGGACGGCGTCATCACCATCGAGGAATCTTCCTCGACGTCCACCGAACTGGTCATCACCGAAGGCATGCAGTTCGACAAGGGCTACCTCTCGCCCTACTTCGTCACGGACGCCGAGCGCCAGGAAGCCGTTCTCGAAGATGCGCTCATCCTGATCAACTCCGGCAAGATCTCCTCGGTCGCCGAGTTCCTGCCGCTGCTGGAAAAGGCACTGCAGGCCTCCAAGCCGCTGTTCATCATTGCCGAAGACGTGGACGGCGAAGCCCTCTCCACCCTGGTGGTCAACAAGATCCGCGGCACCCTGAACGTTGTTGCGGTCAAGGCGCCGGGCTTCGGCGACCGCCGCAAGGCCATGATGCAGGACATCGCCACCCTCACCGGCGCCCAGGTTGTATCCCCGGACCTCGGCCTGAAGCTGGACCAGGTTGGCCTGGAGGTGCTGGGCTCCGCCCGCCGGATCACCGTCACCAAGGACAACACCACGATTGTGGACGGCGCCGGCTCCGAAGCCGACGTTGCGGACCGCGTAGCGCAGATCCGTGCCGAAGTTGAGCGCACCGATTCCGACTGGGACCGCGAGAAGCTCCAGGAGCGCCTCGCGAAGCTCTCCGGCGGCATCGGCGTGATCAAGGTTGGTGCTGCAACCGAGGTTGAGCTGAAGGAGAAGAAGCACCGTATCGAGGACGCCGTGTCCTCCACGCGTGCTGCCCTGGAAGAGGGAATTGTCGCCGGCGGCGGTTCCGCGCTGGTGCACGCTTCCCACGCCCTGGATACCGATTCCGAGGTGGCAAAGCTCGACGGCGACGCCGCCACTGCCGTAGGCCTGGTCCGCCGTGCGCTGGCCCAGCCGCTGCGCTGGATCGCCGAGAACGCAGGTGCCGAGGGCATGGTCGTCGTGTCCAAGGTGGGCGAGCTGGAAGTCAACAACGGCTTCAACGCCGCCACGGGCGAATACGTCAACCTGATCGAGGCCGGCGTCATTGACCCGGTCAAGGTCACCCGCTCCGCACTGCGGAACGCCGCGTCCATTGCCGCGCTGGTCCTGACCACCGAGGCACTCGTCGTCGAAAAGCCGACTGACGAGGAAGATGAGCACGGCCACAGCCACTAACTTTCGGCTGGCCCAGGGCCCCGTCAGACGCGGATTTTCTCCGCGGCTGGCGGGGCCTTTGCCCTTTCCTGGAGCTGCTGCAGGGCCGCCGGATTCAGGCTTCGCGGGGTTCGGCCGGTAAACTCGTGCGGTATTTGCCGCTTTGAAAGGACACCAGCAAGTGTCAGCATCCGTGCAGCACGCTGCCGCTTCGGACTTCCCGCAGGCCCCTGCCCCGCGCGCCGCGGAACGGCGCTACCGCCCCGAAGTCCAGGGGCTGCGCGCTCTCGCCGTGGTGCTGGTGGTTATCTATCACGTCTGGCTCGGCAGGGTTTCCGGGGGAGTGGACGTGTTCCTGCTGATCTCCGCGTTCCTGCTGACCGGCTCCTTCGTCCGGAAGGCCGAAAGCGGAAAGACACTGGCCCTGGGCCGGTACTGGCTGCACCTGTTCAAGCGGCTGCTGCCCGCCGTCGCCGTCGTCCTGCTGGCAGTGCTCGCCGCTGCCGCGGCGCTCCTGCCGGCCAGTGCCCGCCAGGACCTGATTGGACAGACCTGGTCCTCGCTGTTCTATTTCCAGAACTGGACTCTGGCCAATAATGCGGTGGACTACCTGGCAGCAGACCACAGTGCGGCCAGCCCGCTGCAGCACTTCTGGTCCCTGTCCATCCAGGGCCAGGTCTTTGTCCTCTGGCCGCTGATCTTCGCGGCAGCCCTCCCGGTCTCCAGGCTGGCGGGCAGGAGCTACCGGTCCGTGCTGGCGGTAGTCTTCACCGCCGTGTTCGCGGTGTCCCTGGCGTACTCCGTCTGGCAGACCGGAACCAACCAGGCCTATGCCTACTTCGACACCCGGACCAGGCTCTGGGAGTTCGCCCTGGGTTCCCTGCTGGCGCTGGCCCTGCCGTACCTCCGCCTGGGCCACCGGGCCCGCATCCTGATCGGGTGGACCGGCGTGATCGCCATGCTCAGCTGCGGCATCATCCTTCAGGTCCAGCAGCAGTTCCCCGGGTACCTCGCACTCTGGCCCACGCTGGCTGCGGCCATGGTGATCGCTGCCGGAGACACGGGCAGCCGGATCGGAGCGGACCGGCTGCTGAAGGCCGGGCCGCTGGTGAGGCTGGGGGACAATTCCTACGCCCTGTACCTGTGGCACTGGCCGGTGCTGGTTTTCTGGCTGATTGCCTCCAAACAGCAGAACGCCGGGCTGGTGGACGGCGCCGTCGTCATTGCGGTTTCGCTGCTGTTGGCTGTACTGACCACCAAACTGGTGGAAGGGCCGCTGCGCGGCTGGTCCTGGCCGCAGGTCTCCGCATGGCGCTCGGCAGTGGTGCTGGCAGCTTCCTTCGCCCTCGTTGCCGCGCCGCTGGCCGGCTGGCAGGAACGCGTGGATGCGCAGGCAGAAGCCGTGCGGCTGCAGTCCATTGCGGACAATCCGGGCGCGCTGTCCCTGGATCCTGATTATGAAACCGTCTCCTCCACCCAGGCCCTCGTCAAGCCGGCGCCGTCAGAGATGGACCAGGAATGGGCACAGCTGGACGAGGCGTGCGGGGAGGCCGCGGCGCCGGAGGCCGGCAGTGTCCTGGAAGGGCACTGCAAGCAGATCGGTACTGCCGAAGGATCGCAGAAGACCATCGTGGTGCTGGGAGATTCCCATGCCATGCAGTGGACCGCGGCCCTCGGCCCGGTGGCGCGCGCCAACGACTGGCACGTGGTCACTGTCCTAAAGATGGGTTGCCGGTACGGAGCCGAAGACCCTGAACGGTCCGAAGAGTGCAATGCCTTCAACCAGGCCGCGGGGGAGTACGTCCTGGACCTCATGCCGGACGCGGTGTTCACCGTCGCGTCCCTCACGCAGGAATCGAGTCCGGATGAAACCCTGGGCGGCGGCTACGACGACGGCGTCCGCCCCTTCACCGAGGCTGGCATCCAGGTCCTGGCCATGCGGGACAACCCGCGGTTCGAGTTCGACATGTTCAAGTGCCTTGAATCCAACGGCTTCGACGTGCGGGCCTGCCACGTGCCCCGCAGCCAGCTGCTCGCGGAAGTTTCGCCGCTGGAAGGACTAGAGGCCCGGATACCCGGCGTGCGCGTGCTGGATTTGAGCGACCAGTTCTGTTTCGATGACGCCTGCCCGGGGATCATCGGCAACGTGATTGTCTACAAGGACCATGACCACCTGAACCGGACCTACATGGAGACCACGTCCCATGTCCTCGCGGAACGCATCCTGGCCGCCACCGGCTGGGAAGGCGTCACAGTGCCCGGAACCACATAGCTCAAAGGGCCCCAAGGAATAGGGAGGGGTACCGGTTTCGTTCTACGATTAGATAAACGCGGGCGTGTTGTCCCAGCCACCCCACAAATCTCCGGTCCCGAAAGAGGCGCGCACTTGAGCCAGCAGTCCCCAGAACACGATCCGTTCGGCTTCGTCGGACTTACCTATGACGACGTCCTTCTGCTGCCCGGCCCCACGGATGTCATCCCTTCAGAGGCAGACACCAGCTCCCGCCTGACCAAGCGCATCACCGTACAGACACCCCTGCTCTCCGCTGCAATGGACACCGTCACCGAGTCCCGCATGGCCATCGCCATGGCCCGCCACGGCGGCCTCGGCGTGATCCACCGCAACCTTTCCATTGCGGACCAGGCCGAGCACGTGGACCGGGTCAAGCGCAGCGAATCCGGCATGATCACCAACCCGGTGACCATCGACCCGGACGCCACGCTCCAGGAACTCGATGACCTCTGCGCGCACTTCCGCGTCTCCGGCCTGCCGGTCGTGGACCCGCAGAACAAGCTGCTGGGAATCGTGACCAACCGCGACACCCGTTTCATTCCGCGCTCCGAGTACGCCACCCGCAAGGTGGGGGAAGTTATGACCCGGATGCCGCTCATCACCGGCCGGGTGGGCATCTCCCCGGAGGAGACCGTTGAGCTCCTGGGCAAGAACCGGATCGAGAAGCTGCCGCTGGTCGACGACGAGGGCCACCTTCAGGGCCTGATCACCGTCAAGGACTTCGATAAGGCCGAGCAGTACCCGTTCGCCACCAAGGATGACGAAGGCCGGCTGCGCGTCGGTGCCGCCGTCGGCTTCTTCGGCGACGGCTACGAGCGCGCCATGGCCCTCGTTGACGCCGGCGTGGACGTCCTGGTGGTGGACACCGCCAACGGCCACAGCGCCGGTGTGCTGGAAATGATCACCCGCCTCAAGAAGGACCCCGCTGCTGCCCACGTGGACATCATCGGCGGGCAGGCAGCTACCCGTGAAGGCGCCCAGGCGCTGATCGACGCCGGTGCTGACGCCATCAAGGTTGGCGTTGGCCCGGGCTCCATCTGCACCACCCGCGTGGTTGCCGGCGTCGGCGTACCGCAGGTCACCGCGATCTACGAAGCCGCCAAGGCTGCGATTCCCGCCGGTGTTCCGGTCATTGCCGACGGCGGGCTGCAGTACTCCGGCGACATCGGCAAGGCAATCGTTGCCGGCGCGGACACCGTGATGCTCGGCGGGCTGCTGGCAGGTTCTGCCGAAAGCCCCGGAGACCTGGTCTTCGTGAACGGCAAGCAGTTCAAGACCTACCGGGGCATGGGCTCGCTGGGCGCCATGCAGACGCGCGGCAAGAACACCTCCTACTCCAAGGACCGTTACTTCCAGGCCGATGTGCCCAGCGACGAGAAGCTGATCCCCGAAGGCATCGAAGGCCAGGTGCCGTACCGTGGCCCGCTGTCCGCCGTCGCGCACCAGCTCGTAGGCGGCCTGCGCCAGACCATGTTCTACACGGGCGCGCACACCATCGCCGAGCTCAAGGCCAAGGGCCGCTTCGTCCGGATCACCCCGGCCGGTCTGAAGGAATCCCACCCGCACGACATCATGATGACCGCCGAAGCGCCGAACTACGGTCGCCGCTAAGCATGAAGACTCCAGGAGCAGGCACCGTCCCCACCGGAACGGTGCCTGCTTCTTTTAACGACTGGGATAACCTAGAGCAGTGACTAACGAGATTGAGATCGGCCGTGGCAAGCGTGGGCGCAGAGCCTACTCCCTGGATGACGTAGCGATTGTGCCCTCCCGGCGCACCCGTGATCCCCAGGACGTCTCGGTCAACTGGCAGATAGATGCCTACCAGTTCGAAATGCCAGTCATCGGCGCCCCGATGGACTCCGTGATGTCCCCGGCAACCGCCATCGCGCTGGGCCGGCTGGGCGGACTGGGCGTCCTGAACCTTGAGGGCCTGTGGACCCGTTACGAGGATCCGCAGCCCATCCTGGACGAAATCGCCGTCCTCAGCGAAGAGAACTTCAATCCCTCGGCCACCCGCAGGCTGCAGGAGATCTACACCGCGCCGATCCAGGCCGAGCTGATCACCTCCCGCCTGGCCGAAATGCGCGAGGCCGGCGTCACCGTAGCCGGCTCGCTCACGCCGCAGCGCACCCAGGAGTTCTACAAGACCGTCCTCGCCGCCGGCGTGGACATCTTCGTGATCCGCGGAACCACCGTTTCCGCCGAGCACGTCTCCAAGAACGTTGAACCGCTGAACCTCAAGCAGTTCATTTACGAACTCGACGTCCCCGTCATCGTTGGCGGTGCCGCCGGCTACACCCCGGCGCTGCACCTCATGCGCACCGGCGCTGCCGGCGTCCTCGTCGGCTTCGGCGGCGGAGCGACGACGACGACGCGGCGTGCCCTGGGCATCCACGCTCCCATGGCCACTGCGATCTCAGACATCGCCGAAGCCCGCCGGGACTACATGGATGAGTCCGGCGGCCGGTACGTGCACGTGATCGCCGACGGCGGCATGGGTACCAGCGGCGACATCATCAAGGCCATTGCCATGGGTGCGGACGCCGTCATGCTCGGCTCCGCGCTTGCCCGCGCCGAGGAAGCACCCGGACGCGGCTGGCACTGGGGACAGGAAGCCCACCACAGCGAACTGCCCCGCGGCGACAGGGTCCACCTGGACACCGTTGCCCCCCTGAAGGAAGTCCTGTGGGGCCCCTCGCACCACACCAACGGAACCTCCAACCTGATGGGGGCCCTGAGGCGGGCAATGGCCACTACCGGATACTCTGACCTCAAGGCGTTCCAGCGCATCGATGTGCTGGTATCGCCATACCTTTACAACACCTGAGCACGTCCAACCCCGCCACCCCAGGGGCACGCTTCAGAGAGGAACCTAGACCATGGCAACAGATGCACTCAGTCCGGAATACCGCGAAGAAGCCCTGCAGAAACTGCGTTCCACGTCGGCCCCCGGCGGCGAACTGGACGTCCTGATTGTCGGCGGCGGGGTGGTGGGCGCCGGCGCTGCACTGGACGCCGTCACCCGCGGCTTGAAGGTGGGCATGGTGGAAGCCCGGGACTGGGCCTCCGGAACGTCCTCACGTTCCTCCAAGCTCATCCACGGCGGCCTGCGCTACCTCGAAATGCTGGACTTCGCCCTGGTCCAGGAAGCCCTGAAGGAGCGCGGCCTGCTGCTGCAGCGCATCGCCCCGCACCTGGTGAAGCCGGTGCCCTTCCTGTACCCGCTGACCAAGCGCTTCGTGGAACGGCCCTACGTCGGTGCCGGTATCTTCCTCTATGACACGCTGGGCATGACCTCGGGCAACTCCCGCGGCGTACCCATGCAGAAGCACCTGACCCGGCGGGGGACCCTGCGCGCGGCCCCCAGCCTGAAGGATGACGCCATGATCGGCTCCATCCGCTACTACGACGGCCAGGTGGACGACGCCCGCTACGTGGCCAACATGGTCCGCACCGCGGTGCACTACGGCGCCACCGCCGTGAACCGGCTCTCCGTCGTCGACTTCCTCCGTGAGGGGGAGCGTGTGGTGGGAGCCCGCGTCCGGGACCAGGAGACCGGCGAAGAGTTCGACATCGCCGCCAGCCAGGTGGTCAACGCCACCGGCGTGTGGACGGACGAAACCCAGGCCATGGTGACCGACCGCGGCCAGCTGAAGGTGCGCGCTTCCAAGGGCATCCACCTGGTGGTTCCCCGGGACCGCATCCAGTCCACCGTGGGCATGATCCTGCGCACCGAAAAGTCCGTGCTCTTCGTGATCCCGTGGGGACGCCACTGGATCATCGGAACCACGGATACCGACTGGAACCTGGACAAGTCCCACCCGGCGGCAACCTCCGCGGACATCGACTACCTGCTTGAACACGTCAACCGCGTGCTGAAGCGCCCGCTGACCCGCGAAGACGTTGAAGGCGTCTACGCCGGCCTGCGTCCGTTGCTGGCGGGGGAGAACGACTCAACGGCCAAGCTCTCCCGCGAACACGTCGTCGCGCACCCCGTGCCCGGCCTGGTGGTCGTGGCCGGCGGCAAGTGGACCACGTACCGCGTCATGGCCAAGGACGCCGTGGATGAAGCTGCCCGGGCGCTGGATGAGAAGGTGCCGGAATCCTGCACGCAGACCATCCCGCTGCTGGGCGCCGTCGGCTACAAGGCCGCCTGGAACAGGCGCCACCGCACCGCCGACGAATACGGCATCCACGTAGTGCGCGTGGAGCACTTGCTGAACCGTTACGGATCCCTTGCCGGTGAAGTCCTGGACCTCATCAAGGCGAATCCGGAACTTGGCGAACCGCTTCCCGGTGCGGACGACTACCTCGGTGCCGAAGTGGTTTACGCCACCACGCACGAGGGTGCCCGCCACATCGAGGACGTGCTTGCACGCCGTACCCGGATCTCGATCGAGTCCTGGGACCGCGGCGTTTCCGCCGCCCCGGTAGTCGCGGAGCTGATGGCACCCATCCTCGGCTGGGACGACGCCCGGGTTGAGGAAGAGGTCCGCCACTACCTCGCCCGTGTCGAAGCGGAACGGCTCAGCCAGGAACAGCCCGACGACGTCTCCGCCGACGCTGCACGCCTGGCTGTCCAGGACATCGCCCCGCGCTGAACCGGAGCACCGACGCATGAGTGAACTCAGCCTGAACGCGTCCGGCGCCGTCCTTACCGAGCCGGAAATGGTCATCCTGGAAATGGAGGCCAAGGACAGGGACGACGCCGCCGCGCAGCTGGCGGAGCGGATGTATGCCCAGGGCCGGCTGCTGGACCTGGATGGCTTCCTTAAGGACGTCACCGCCCGGGAGCACCAGATGGCTACGGGACTGCCCGGGGGCATCGGACTGCCCCACGCCCGCAGCAAGCACGTGGTGAAGACCTCGATCGCGGTGGGAGTCTGCAGGTACGGGCACAGCGTGGATTTCGGCGCCTCCGACGGACCCGCAACGGTAGTGCTGCTGATCGCTACGCCGGCGGCAGCCTATTCGGAGCACCTGGAGGTTCTGGCCACGCTGGCCCGGTCCCTGTTCCGGCCGGCTTTTCGGGAATCCCTGCGCCGCGCGCAGGACCCGGAGGTCCTGGCTGAACTCATCAATTCCTCGCTGGTGTTCTTCGACCACTGAGCAGCCCCGGAGGCGCCCATTGGGTTTTCTACACGACTACGAAGTACCGTTAAGCCGTGCTTAAGACTGCCCTGAAACCACGCTGGATCGCAGGACTCCTGTTTGCCCTGGCCATATCCACCGTGTTTGTGCTGCTCTCCGAGTGGCAGTTCTCGGCAGCCGAAAGTGAGGGCCCGCCGCCTGCCGAGGACACCGAAGTGGTTCGTCCCCTGACCGAGGTCTTCACTCCCGGCGGACCGCTGTACGGCACCCAGGCTGACCAGATGGTCACCTTCAGCGGATCCTTCGACCCCGAGGACCAGGTCCTCATCGACAACCGGCTGCTGGATGGCAAAGAGGGCTACTGGGTAGTCACCGCGTTCGACGTCGACGGCGCTCCGCAGGACGCCTCGATTCCCGTGGTTCGCGGCTGGGCCGAAGAAGCAGACGACGCGGGAACCGCTCCCGAGGGCGACGTCACCATTACCGGCCGGCTGCTGCCGCCGGAAGCCCCGGTTGCCGGACCGGTGCCCGCGGGCACCGTCGCCGCACTGTCCAGCGCCGAACTGGGCAACATCTGGGACAAGCCGCTGTACTCCGCGTTCGTCACGGCGCATGAGACGACGGTGGACGGAACTCCGGCAGATACCGGGCTGCAGACCGTCACCGTGGATCCCCAGCCGCAGGAAACCACCATCAACTGGCTGAACATCTTCTATGCCGTCGAATGGGTAGTCTTCGCCGGATTCTCCGTCTTCCTGTGGTGGCGGCTGCTGGCTGATTCATACCAGCGCAGCCTCGAAGAGGACGAGTACGAGGACGACGATGATGAAGACGAGGACGAGTATGACGAAGAACCAGGCACAACGAGCAGTGAGGTAAAGAATTGAGCGACCCCGCAGTGACCCGGCCGCCCCGCCCCAAGAAGAAGAAGCGCCGCTTCGGAGGCACCCACGCGCAGATCCGGACAGCCCTGGCCTTCTACAAGGTCTCATCCTGGGTAACGGGTATCTTCCTGCTGCTGCTCGTGGCCGAAATGGTCATGAAGTACATGCTCCAGATCCCACCCGTGATTGTAGGCGGCCTGAACCTCTACACAGCCGTGCTCATTGCGCACGGCTGGCTGTACGTGGTGTACCTCTTCGCTGACTTCCGCCTCTGGCAGCTGATGCGCTGGCCGTTCTCGAAGTTCATTGTGATTGCCCTGGGCGGCGTGGTGCCGTTCCTGTCCTTCATCGTGGAAGCACGCACCCACAAGCAGGTTCTCGCGGAACTCGCTGCCCACCCGGAAGCCGCCAAGCGCTACTAGGCGCCTTCGGGGGGGGGAGGCGGCAAGCCGCCCAAGGTGCGGGCGGTGCACTGTGGCGACTATCCTTGAAACCGTGACTAATCCCGCGACTGCTCCCATTGAAGAGCGCCCCGTCCTGGTTGTGGACTACGGTGCCCAGTACGCCCAGCTGATTGCCCGGCGCGTACGCGAAGCCGACGTCTACTCCGAGGTCGTGCCGCACACTTACAGCACCCAGGAACTCCTGGCCAAGAACCCCGCAGCGATCATCCTCTCCGGTGGACCTTCCAGCGTGTACGCCGAAGGTGCGCCCAAGGTGGATCCCGAACTGTTCGACGCCGGCGTGCCGGTGTTCGGCATCTGCTACGGCTTCCAGGCCATGGCCGCGGCCCTCGGCGGCAAGGTCGCCGAGACTGGCCTGCGCGAATACGGCTCCACCGATGCCGCCGCAGTAAACGGCTCCCGTTCAATCCTTGAAGGGACGCCGGAACACCAGAACACGTGGATGAGTCACGGTGACAGTGTCCAGGAAGCCCCCGAGGGCTTCGAGGTCCTCGCGAGCACCGCAGGCGCCCCCGTTGCCGCATTCGCGAACGAGGAAAAGAAGCTCTACGGCGTCCAGTGGCACCCGGAGGTCAAGCACTCGGCCCACGGCCAGCAGGTGCTTGAAAACTTCCTGTTCAAGGGTGCACGGCTGGACCGCAGCTGGACCACCGGCAACATTGTCGAAGAACAGGTCGAGCGTATCCGCCAGCAGATCGGTTCCTCCCGCGTCATCTGCGGCCTGTCCGGAGGCGTGGACTCCGCTGTGGCCGCGGCCTTGGTGCAGCGTGCGGTCGGCGACCAGCTGACCTGCGTTTTCGTGGACCACGGACTGCTGCGCGAAGGCGAAGCCGAGCAGGTTGAACGTGACTACGTCGCCGCAACCGGCGTCAAGCTTTACGTCGCCAACGAGCAGGAGCGCTTCCTGAACGCCCTAGCCGGCGTCACGGACCCGGAGACCAAGCGGAAGATCATTGGCCGCGAATTCATCCGGGCCTTCGAAGAAGCCGAACGCGCCATCATGGCCGAAGCCAATGCCGCCGGAGAACCGATCCGGTTCCTGGTGCAGGGCACCCTGTACCCCGACGTCGTCGAATCCGGCGGCGGTGAAGGCGCAGCGAACATCAAGAGCCACCACAACGTGGGCGGCCTGCCGGAGGACATGCAGTTCGAACTCGTTGAGCCGCTTCGCCTGTTGTTCAAGGACGAAGTCCGTGCCGTGGGACGCGAACTCGGCCTGCCCGCCGAGATCGTTGGCCGCCAGCCGTTCCCCGGCCCCGGACTGGGTATCCGCATCATCGGGGAAGTGACCAAGGACCGCCTTGACCTGCTCCGCCGCGCAGATGCCATTGCCCGTGCCGAGCTCACCGCGGCCGGCCTGGACGAGGAAGTCTGGCAGATGCCGGTTGTCCTGCTGGCCGATGTCCGCAGCGTAGGCGTCCAGGGCGACGGCCGCACCTACGGCCACCCGATCGTGCTGCGTCCGGTCTCCAGTGAAGACGCCATGACGGCGGACTGGTCGCGCCTGCCGTACGACCTGCTGGCCCGGATCTCCAACCGCATTACCAACGAGGTGGACGGCGTGAACCGAGTGGTGCTGGACGTCACCAGCAAGCCGCCGGGAACCATCGAGTGGGAGTAGCATCGTAGAGCGCGGGGGACGGCTGAACAGCCGTCCCCCGCGTTGCTATCCGGAGCTATTCGGGCAATTGACGATAGCTTGGAAGGTATGCCAGTTTGGTCGAGATCGTCGCGCGGAAGTGCAGGAAAGAGGGCATCAGTGTCTGAGCAGAATCCCGGGGACAGCGCCTCGGACTTCCTGCTGCCGTGGCTGGCCGGGCTTGGCCAGCACGCCGGGTCGGACACGCTGCTGCATTTCACGGTCACGCCGGAAAACAGCATCGACCTGACCCACGCCCACCCCTCCGGGCTTGCCCAGCTGCTTGCCGGGAGGAAAACCAGGCTCTCAACCCTGCTGCGCGACGCGGACCACTACAGCACCGCAATGCGGGCCGCCAGGGCGCTGCGGGCCAAGATCTACGAACTCGGCTCCGACCGCGGGATCGACGTTGGCTATCTCGCCGCAGGCACCGCATCCTGGCGCTACGCCTCTGACGAAGCCCTGCGCCCCGAATCCCTGACCGCACCGGTACTGCTGACCGCCGTCAGCCTGACCGTGCATGCTTCCCAGGACGACTACGAGCTCCAGCTCACCGGCAAGGCCGAGCTGAACCCCGCCTTCATCCGCCACCTCGAAAACCAGCAGGGCCTGGAGGTCGACGCCGAATCCCTGGCGCGGCTGGCCTACGGCACGGCCCGGTTTGATCCGCACCCGGTGCTGGAACGGCTGCGCGGCCTCACCGACGGCGTGCGGGGCATGAACATCGAGCACCGCCTGCTCGTCTCCACCTTTGCGGACCTGCCGGACCTCTCCGAAGACACGGCCCTGGACCCTTCCCATCCCATCCTCCGGGCACTGATGGACGCAGCCGTGGACGGCAGCGCAGAGGTAGCCGAACCCGCGGACCCGGGACTGCCGCCCCTGGATGACCGCGCACCGGCGTCCGAGCTCCTGGTACTGGACGCAGACCGCGAGCAGCAGGACGTGCTGGACCTCGCCGGAGCCGGAAACTCGCTGGTGGTTTCGGCTCCTCCGGGGACCGGCCAAACGCAAACCGCCGTCAATGCGGCCGCTGCCCTGGTGAACGCCGGCAAGTCCGTGCTCGTCGTTGCTGAACGCCGCGGAACCCTGAACGAATTCGTATCCGCGCTGGAGAACCTCAACCTCGGTTCGCTGGTGCTGCAGCTCGGAGCAGGGCTCGGCGAAGAGGCCCTGCGGGACCGTCTGGTCCGCGCCATCGTGCGGAACGAGAAGGCTGCTGAGCCGAACCTCGGCAACCTGCACAAGGTTCTCCAGGAAAGCCGCCACCAGCTGCGGGACCACGTGAAGTCCCTGCACAACGTCCGGCAGCGCTGGGGATGCTCTCCCTACCAGGCCATGCAGTCCCTGGCCGAACTGACCTCGCTGACGCCCGCCCCGGCAACCACCGTACGGCTCAAGCGCAGCGTCCTGGACAGCATCACGGACCGCACCGAGCTGACCGGCCGCCTGCGCCGCGCCGCTGAACTGGGCAGCTTCTCCCGTGCCGCCATCTCAAGCCCCTGGTTCGGTGCCAAACTGTTGAACCGCAAGGAAACCGAGGCAGCGCACAGGCTCACCGAGGAACTGGCCGAAGCGCTGCCGCTGCTGCGCGCCCGCGTGCAGGAAGTCGCCGAGCATTCGCAGATTCGGCTGGGTGAGACCTTCGCGCAGTGGGGCGAGCAGCTCGAGCTGCTGGTCGCCGTCCGCGAGAGCCTGGACAAGTTCACTCCGGACATCTTCGACCGTCCCGTTACCGACCTGATTTCCGCTACGGCCTCCTCGTCGTGGCGTCGTGAGCACGGGGTGGACATGAGTTCCATGACCCGTTCGCGGCTGCGCCGGGTGGCCAAGGAGTACATCCGCCCCGGCGTGCACATCGCAGACCTGCACACCTCCCTGGTACAGGTGCAGCAGCAGCGCGGCATCTGGACCCGCTACGCCACTACCCAGCGGCACCCCTCCGTTCCCACCGGACTCGCCGACCTGAACCGGACCTACCTTGGGGTCAAGGAGCAGCTGGATGAGCTGACCCGCATCCTGGCCGGAACCCCGGACAAACCGAACCTCGCAGACCAGTCGCTGGATGACCTGGAAAAGAAGCTGCGTGCCCTCGCCGGGGACAAGGAAACCCTGGAGACCCTTCCCGAGCGCACCCTCCTCGTGGACGAGATGCGCGGACAGGGCCTCGGCGAACTGCTCGATGACCTTGAAGCGCGGGAAGTGACGCCGCGGCAGGTCGGCTATGAGCTGGAACTGGCCTGGTGGCAGTCTGCCCTCGAAGCCATGATCAGCGGCGACGATTACCTGGCAATGTCCGACGGCGACAGCCTGCGCCGGCTGGAAGCCGAATACCGCCTGGCCGACAACGCGCACATCACCTCTGGTGCTTCGCGGCTGCGCTGGGACCTTGCACGGCGCTGGCGCGAGGGGATCAAGTCCCGCCCCAAGGATGCAGCGAAGCTCCGCGACGTCATCAAGACCGGCCCCCTCACGGTGGATTCCCTCTCCGGGCAGTCCGACGAGCTGGTCTCCTCCCTGCTCCCGGTGTGGGCCGCAAGCCCCCTGCTGCTGCCGATGATGCTTCCGGGATCCCGGCGGTTCGACGCCGTGATCATCCTCGATGCCGAGTCCATGAGCCTGCAGGCCGCCGTGCCGGCGATCGCCCGCGCAGGGCAGGTGCTTGCCTTCGGTGACGGAAACCTGGGCGGACCCCGCCCGTTCACCATCAACATTGAGCAGCCTCAGGCAGGCTCCGGCGCGGACGAACTGCCCAGTGCCTTTGACGCCCTTGCCCGCATCCTCCCTGTCCGCAGCCTCTCTACGGTCTACCGCGGAACCGACAAGCACCTGCTCAAGCAGCTCTCCGAAGAGTTCTACGACGGACAGCTCGCCTGGGTGCCGCGCGGAGACGAAGTGGCCACAGGGGAGCGGCCGCTCACGGTGGAGTACCTCGCGGACGGCACCGGCATGCCCAGCGCAGACCAGGAGGGCGTTGAGAGCGTCTCGGCCGAGGTCAACCGGGTTGTGGACCTGGTCTTCGAGCACGTACGGCGCCGGCCCAGCCAGTCCCTGGCAGTCATCACGGCCAGCCCGCGTCATGCCGTCCGGGTGGCGGAAGCTATCCGCGTGCAGATGGCGAACTTCCCGTGGGCAGCGGATTTCTTCGCTCCCGGAGCCGAATCCTTCCGGGTGGTCCCGGCCGACCGCGCCGCCGGCCTGGTCCGGGACGCAGTGATCTTCTCGCTCGGTTTCGGAAGGACCCCGCATGGGCGGGCACTGCACAACTTCGGCCTGCTCTCCGAGCCCGGTGGACGAGGACGGTTCGTCAACGCGATGACCCGTGCCCGTTACCGGCTTCACGTGCTGACGTGTTTCCAGCCCTCGGACCTCGACGAATCGCGGCTGGGCCACGGAGCGCGAGACTTCTACCAGCTCCTGGTGCGTGAACTCGACGGCGGGCCCGTGCAGCCTGCCGCTGACCGCCCGGCCGGCAACTCAATCATGGCGGACGACCCGCTGGTGGCGGACCTGGTGGGAAGGCTGCGGTCGCGGGGCGCCGAGGTCTGGGACCACTACGACGACGTCATCGACATTGTGGCTACTGTCCGGCGTTCCGCGGATGCGGATCCAGCTGTTCCCATGGCCATCGAGTCTGACGGAACTGCCCGGTACCGGGGAATGAGCGTACGGGAGCGCAGCCGGCTGCGTCCCCAGCTGCTCGAACGGCTCGGCTGGCGCTACATGCCGCTGTGGACCATCGAAGTATTTACCGATCCCGCCACCTGTGCGGACCTGGTGGGCCGCTACCTGGGCCTGCCGTCTCCGGCCCCCGAGCCTGAGCCCATCCGTGAAGTACACGCGGCAGCTGCGCAGGCAACCGTGGTGCCGCACGGCAGCACACGGATCCGTCCGCGTTCAGAGGAACAAACCAATCCGGGCATCCGGGCCGCGGCGGCAGCTGCGGCCGGCGGAATCGACAGGCAGCATGAACCAGGAACAGAACAGCCCTCCTGACGCGGGATCCGGCACTGGAGCGCAGGCGCACGGTGAAAGCCAGGGACAGGAGAAGGCGAATCGGCCTGCGGCCGACGGGAGCAGCAAACGCCGCTCCCGGCGAAGCACCTCGGCGCCCACCAGGCTGAAGCAGGCGGCGCAGCTGTTACACACGGCACCTGCCGTCCCCCAGCCCGCGGTCGCCAAGCCATCCGGTGACGGATCCGCCACCGGCGCATCCGCACCCGTTGACGAAGCGGGGGCCCTGCCGCAGACCGCCGCAGAAGACGACCCCCGTGCTTGGGGGGACTCTCCTGAGGACGGCTCCGCCTGGCTTCTTGAACAGCGTCCGCCGCACTGGGGGTAGCTGTGCCGGAGGATCCGGACCGCCACCGGCCAGGAATCCAGCCGGCCCCAGGCTAGGGGCCCGGACCCGGCACGCCCTTCGGGACGAAGTAGAGTCCGCCGCGGGCTGAGGCGACGGTCAGCTCAGGGGCGGCGGCTGCCGGGGCTGCGACCACAACGAGTTGTTCATCAGCCGCTGCGGTTGTCCCCGGCCATGACGTAGTCCCGCTGTCCGTGCCGGTAATCCGCAGCACGGGCACGCCGGAGGCGAGGACAACCGGTGGGCCCGCGCCGTCGAACCCCTCTTCCGGAGCCGCCACCACGTCTACCAGGCTTCCAGGCGAGAGCAGCCGTGCCGCGGCCGGATCCGCCGGTCGAAGGGGAAGGGCAGCGGTTCCCGCCGGGGACCCGGTCAGCAGTCCGTCGCCGACCAGGACAGTTTCGCTGACCAGGCCGCCGCCGCGCACCGGCACCGCAAGTTGCCTGCCCACCGCCGTTTGAGCTTCATGGAAAGCCCCGGGCGGTACGGCTCGGGGCGGCAGGCTGATCATCCGAAGATCCCGCTGCGCGATGACATGGCCGGCGGGCAGGTCCCCTGCGGCTGCGGCAACGAGTGCTGTCGCGGGGTCCGGGGGCAGCAGCGCCTCGACTGCTATGCCCGCAGCTGCAGCAGCCAGCAAACCAGCGAGAAGCCGCCGGCGCCGAACCAGGAACCGGCGAAACCTTCCCCTGGGGTGTCCGGTGCCGGGACGCAGGGAAGGAGTTTTGGAACCGGGCGCCCGGGGGCTGTCCCGCCTGCCGGGAACGCGGCCGAGCCGCAGTTTGCTGAACATGCGGCAACGCTAGGCGCGGCAGGGAACTGCGGAAAGCCGGGCGACTGGGGCCGGGTACAACAAAGGCGCCCCGGGCTCCTGTGGAGGAGCGGGACGCCTTCCTGCCGGGCCGCCGCGAACGGGAACCGGAAACGTGACTAACTGGCGGCGGGTGCCGCCGCAGATGATGCCGCGGCCGAAGATGCGGCCGGAGCAGCCTTGGGCGATTCCTTGGCCGTTTCCTTGGCGGGCGCATCCTTGGAAGGGGCAGCCGGAACAGTGGATGCCGCATCGCGTGAATCCGTGCGGTAGAAGCCGGAGCCCTTGAAAACCACACCCACGCTGTTGAACTTCTTGCGCAGGTTGCCGCCGCACTCGGGGCAGACGGTCAGGCTGTCATCGGTGAAGGACTGCTGGATATCGAACGCGTGACCGCAATCCTTGCAGGCATAGGCATACGTGGGCACTCTTACTCCTCCTGAAGGGCGAAAGGAAGGCCTCAGCAGTGTCGCTGTCCGCCGAAGCAGCGGAAGGATTGGCACTCTGCGGCCTAGAGTGCTAAGTATACACCTCTCAGCGGGCTACCCGCGTATAACCGCCGGGGCGCAGGACCCCGTCCACCGGTACGTCCAGGGCATCAGCGGGAAGGCTTCCCGCAGGGACGAACTCATGATCGTGGACCACGGCAACTACCGGTGCCGCGCCGCCGGCCGCCCGGTACCTGGTCAGGAAGCGGTCATAATAGCCACCGCCCTTGCCCATCCTTGTTCCGTCTTCGGAGACGGCCAGTGCCGGAATGAGCAGCAGATTCAGTTCCATGATTTCGGGAAGGTTCCACCGGGGCCCGGCAGGTTCCGGAATCCCCGGAAAGAGGCCGGGAACCAGTGCTGCACCGGGAGTCCACGGACACCAGGACAGCTGGTGCCCCGGTTCACAGACCGGAACCACAACGGTGTGGCCGGCGTCCGCCAGCGCCCCGAGCAGTGCCGAAGTGTCCGGCTCGGTTCCCGCGGAGAGATAGCAGCTGACCATGGAGCCCGGTTCGAGGCCCTGGAGCAGGGGTGCCGCCGCGTCGGCAAGCTGCTGCGCAGACTCCCCGCCGCGCAGCTCCCGGCGCTTTTGCTTGAAACGGCTGCGGACCTGTTCCTTCATGTCGTCGGTCATTGACCTATTGTGCCTGCCGCGAGGGTACATTTGGCGCGCTGAGCGTTCACTTAGGTACTCTTACCGTCATGACCTCACGCCCTAAGATCACCAAAGCCGTAATTCCCGCCGCCGGCCTGGGTACGCGCTTCCTTCCGGCCACCAAGGCCATGCCGAAGGAAATGCTTCCGGTGGTGGACAAGCCGGCCATCCAGTACGTCGTAGAAGAGGCCGTCAACGCCGGCATGCCGGACATCCTGATGATCACCGGCCGCAACAAGCGTTCCCTCGAGGACCACTTCGACCGGGTTCCCTTCATCGAGCAGACCCTGAAGGACAAGGGCGACGACGAGAAGCTTGCCCTGGTCCGGGAGTCTTCCGAACTGGGCGAGATCCACTACCTGCGCCAGGGCGATCCGAAGGGCCTTGGCCACGCGGTCCTGCGCGCCAAGCTGCATATCGGTGATGACCCGTTTGCCGTCCTGCTCGGTGACGACCTGATTGACGCCCGCGATCCGCTGCTGGAAACCATGGTGGAAGTCCAGGCCAAGACGGGCGGCTCCGTTGTCGCCCTCATCGAGGTTGAACCGGACCAGATCAGCGCTTACGGCTGCGCCGACATCTCCGTCATCGAGGGTGAAGACTACGTCCGCGTCAACAAGCTCGTGGAGAAGCCCGACGCGGCGGATGCGCCGTCGAACCTCGCCGTTATTGGCCGCTACGTCCTGCACCCCTCCGTTTTCGGCGTCCTGGAAGAAACCGGCCCCGGCCGGGGCGGCGAAATCCAGCTCACCGACGCACTCCAGACCCTCGCGGGAACCGAAGGTGAAGGCGGCGGCGTGTACGGCGTCGTCTTCCGCGGCCGCCGCTACGACACCGGTGACAAGCTCAGCTACCTCAAGGCTGTTGTCACCCTTGCCTCCGAGCGCGAAGACCTCGGCCCGGACCTGCGTGCCTGGCTGAAGGACTTCAACACCTCCGACGAAGGCTAACTCCGTGCTGGGGTCGGCGATCTGGCCGGTGACGCTGGAAAGCGGCGACCTCATCCTCCGGCCGATCCGCTACCGCGACCGCACCGAATGGAATTCGGTGCGGTCGCGCAATGCCCGCTGGATTGGGCCGTGGGAAGCCACGAATCCGCTGCCCGGCGGTGTCCTGCCGTCCTACGCAGGGATGGTCCGCAGCCTCAACCAGCAGGCGCGCCAGGACACAGCCCTGCCGTTCGTGATCACTGAACGCCAGGCCGGAGTGCGCAGTTCCCCGGCGATCGTGGGACAGCTGACGGTTTCCTCCATTCTCTGGGGCTCCGCCCGTATGGCGACGCTAGGCTACTGGGTGGACGAGGCACGTGCCGGCCGGGGCATCGCACCGACAGCGGTTGCGCTGGCCACCGACCACTGCTTCCGGGTCCTGGGGCTGCACCGGATGGAAATCAACATCCGTCCGGAAAACATGCCCAGCAGGCGCGTCGTCGAGAAACTTGGCTTCCGCGAAGAAGGCCTGCGGCGCCGCTACCTCCACATTGCGGGGCAGTGGGCTGACCACCTCAGTTTCGCCCTCACCGCGGAGGAAGTTCCGGAAGGGCTGCTGTCCCGCTTGCCTTCAGCCCGCTGACCTCGGGTTTTGCGCTGGATTTCCTCCTGACGTGATTCGACACACCCCTTTCCAATCCCGCGTCCGGTGAGGGTTTTCTTCTACGGTCGTAGTTGTGGACTTCCCTCTTAACAGCTCTTTGGTCCTGACGGCAGCCGTCGGGCTCTGGATGCTGTGGGTCGCCCCTCAGTACCTGCACGGAAAGCAGGTGCCTGCACAGTCTTCCGGACGTGCCGGCACCGCCGAACGCGCGCCCAGCAGTGCCGCCACCGAACCGGACCCGAGTTCTCAGGGGAACACCATGTACAACACCAGCACCGGCGCCCAGCACACGCCGCACCTGAGAGCGGGCTCCGGCACCCCTGCCGAAGATCATCCGGCTGCTGCTCCCGGCCCCCTGAAGATCCGCTACGGACGGCTGTTCCTCGCCGTCGTGGGGCTGGTCTGCGTCTTCGCGGTGGTTGGCGGCGGCGCAGCCGCACTGTTCGGCGCCGTCTCCGGCTGGATCCCTGCCGGCGCTGCCCTCGGTGCGGCTGCCTCCGTGGTTTCGCTGCGCGGCCTCGCCGTCCGTGACAAGCGTGAACGCCGGGTCCGGCGTGCTGCCGCTGCCGCTGCCGCCACACAGGATGCCGCTCCGAAGGGTCCGCTGCGCAGCAACCCGAAGGCTGACACGGTGTTCGACGCCGCCGGCACTGACGCGGATCGCCCGGCTGATCTTCCCGCAGCTGCAGACACTGTCGTTCCCGCGGCTCCGCAGCCGAAGCCCGTTCCGCGGCTGACCGCACAGGAGCTGCGCGCCGCGGCACTGGCCGAAGCGGCGAAGAGCGCCGAAGCGTCTTCCTGGGAGCCCGTGGCGGTTCCAAAACCGACCTATGTGGACGCTCCGGCGGCGCCCCGACCGGCACCGGCGCCGCTTGCTGTTCCCGCTTCACCGAAGCCCGTCCTGAAGACCCCCATCCGTCCGGTTGCCGCTCCGGCACCGGGCAGCACCGCGATCGAGCCCCGGACCGCCACCGGGATCCTGAATCTGGACGACGTCCTCCAGCGCCGCCGGGCCTAGCACCCGCGCAGTGTGCCCAGGTGGAGGCAGGCAGGCAGGCCGTCCATCCTCCGGCCGGAACCTGAGGCAGGTGCCCCCGCGGATACTGCTCGAAGGGGCTGGGATGGCTGTTCCGCTGGCCGAGCTCCTGGCTTCGCGGCGACTTGTCCTGGACTCGTGGGTTCACGAGCGCACCTTTGACCGCCCCGGTGCCGGTGCGACGGCGCTCTACCAGGTGCGCGCCATCGACCCCGCGGGACTTCCGCTCACCCTCCACACAGGAGCGACCACCTCCCAGGCTGCTGCTGCCGGGCCGGTGCTGCGGACTTCCCTCGCTGGTGTTCCCCTGTTCCTCTGGCTGCACCCCAATGACCCATTACTCCCGGACCTGGCATGGGCCCTTTCGGCGGTCGGAATGGCACGGATGCTCTTCGGCTCCGCAGACGCGGATCGCGTGGAGCTGACGGTTATTGGCTACCGCCCCCTGCGGCGTGCGGTTGTCCACGCGGTGCTCGGGCGCAGGGAGGCATACGTCAAGGTGGTGCTGCCCACCCACGCCGAAGGCCTGCGGCACCGGCACCAGCTGCTGGCAGGGTCCGCGGTGCCCGCCGCCGCGCTGCTGGCTGGAGCCGAAGGCCGCAGCGCCGTCGTGCTTTCCCCGCTCCGGGGAAGGCCGCTGCTTTCCGGGCTGGCAGACGGCACCAGTACCATCACGGCAGCGGACCTTCTCCGCATCCTTGACTCCCTTCCCGCGACGGCGCTGGAACTGCAGCGCCGTCCGGCGTGGGCAGAGCGTGCACGGGCCTACGGGCGGGCCGCCACATCGGTCCTGCCACAGGACACACAGCGAATTCGCAGTATCTCCCGCGGCGTCGAATCGATGGTGGAAGGCCTCGATCCGGGACCCGTTGTCCCTGTACACGGTGACTTCTACGAAGGAAACCTGCTGGCGGCGGACGGCAGGATCACCGGAGTCCTGGACGTAGACGGCATGGGGCCCGGACACCGCGTCGATGACCTGGCCTGTTTCCTGGGGCATCTGGAGGTGCTCGCCTGGCTGTCGCCGGAGTCATCCCTGCCGGGCAGGGTGGCGGAATACCGGCCGGGTTTCGAAGCCGCTGCGGAAGCGGCAGGCAGCTCTGCCGCGGCGCTCAATGCCCGGGCGGCCGGAGTGGCGCTCAGCCTTGTCCCCGGCGCCAGGGAAGGCCGGAAGCATGACAGGCAGTCCAACGCGGCGCTGCGGCTGGCCGCCGCCGAAGGACTGCTGGACCTGGCCCGCCGGAGCCACGGCGCCTGATCAGCCCCGTCCACTGCGTCAAATGGCCGCCCAATATCCGGTGAAGCACCTCACCTGCGTAGGCTAAAGGAATGCAATCGAGCACCAGCGCATCCAGCCCCAGCCCCGGCACGTCCATCACGGCGATCGGCCTCGACATTGGCGGCACCAAGACCCACGGAATCCGGCTGGAGGGACAGGCCGCAGTGGCAGAAGCGGTCAGTGGAAGCGCAAACGTCCAGAATGTTTCACGCGAGCAGGCGCGGTGCAATCTGGCGGAGATTTTTGCTGCGCTGGGCACCCACGGCATCACCCGCGTCATTGCGGGGTCCGGGGGAGTGGACACGGAGCAGGATGCGGCCGCACTCAGGGAACTGATCCTGGAACACGTCCCCGGAGCAGACGTGACCGTTGTCCATGACACCCGCCTGATCCTCGCCGCCGGAGAAGCTCCGGACGGGATCGGCCTCATAGCAGGAACCGGATCCGTTGCCTGGGGCATGGCACCGGACGGCACGCAGGCACGGTCCGGTGGCTGGGGCTACCTCCTCGGAGACGAAGGCAGTGCCTACTGGATTGGCCGGGAAGCCGTCCGCCACACGCTGCGCCTGCATGACCTGGGACAGGAACCGGACCGGTTGGCAGCAGAGCTGCTGCTCGCCGTCGGCGTCGAAGCCCCGGACGCGCTGATTGCACGGTTCCATGCGGACACCGGCCGCCGCTACTGGGCCTCCATGGCCCGGGTGGTCTTCGACGCGGCCCAGGAGGGCCACGCACCCAGCCGCAGCATCATTGCCACAGCCGCCCGCGACCTCGCGTCCCTGGTGGCCGACGTCGCAGCGAGGCTGGGCATCAGCGGCCCGGTGGTGGTGGGCGGCGGAATCGGGGTGCACCAGCCGCTGCTCCAGGAACTGCTTCTGGCCGGCCTGTCCGCCCGCGGACTGGGCGACATCCGCTTCCTCAGCCAGGACCCCGTATTCGGCGTGCGGTACCTCCTGCAGGGCGAAACAGCATGAGCGAGCGCGGTTTCGATGTCCGGGTTGGCGCCTATGCCGTAGTGGTCCGGGACGGGCAGATCCTGCTTGCGCACTGGAACCAGCACGGCAACTCCGCCTGGACGCTGCCCGGCGGCGGACTCGAATACGGAGAGGACGCTCCCACCGCTGCGGTACGCGAGGTCCTCGAAGAAACCGGCTTCACCGTGGAACTGCAGGACCTGCTGGGTGTGGACAGCCACTTTGTTCCCGCCGAGCGCCGGATGCGCGGTGAGGGACGGATGCTCCACGCGCTGCGGGTGATCTACCGGGCCCGGGTTACCGGAGGCAGCCTGGTGAACGAAGCGGCGGGCAGTACCGACGAGGCAGCCTGGTTCCCGCTTGCGGAAGTGACGGGTCTGGAAAGGGTGGGTTTGGTGGATGTGGCGCTGAAACTACTCGAAGCCGCGCCCGACGGCGGTACGGCGCCCCTACGCTAGGGGCGTAAACCAAGCATCCGCTGGACTCAGGTGCCGGAAACCACATAGCTTAATTCCACGGCTTGTCAGCATACTGCCGTTTCTTGCCCGTATGCGAGACCGTCGCACCCAACCACGGAGGCAGCCATGTCCATTCCGGACGCCACAGAGGCTCGGCAGGATTCCGCCGAGCCCATGATCCGCTTCCGCGGCGTGACCAAGTCATACGGGGACACGGAGTCCGCCGCCGTGGAGAATCTCTCCCTGGACATCGCCAGGGGAGCCATCACCGTATTCGTGGGTCCTTCCGGCTGCGGCAAGACGACGTCCCTGCGCATGATCAACCGGATGGTTGAACCGACATCCGGCACCATCCATGTTGACGGCAAGGACGCAGCGGGGATCACGCCTTCCGCGCTGCGCCGCTCCATGGGATACGTCATGCAGTCCTCGGGACTGCTCCCGCACCGCTCGGTCCTGGACAACATTGCCACCGTCCCCCGCCTCAACGGAGTCCCGCGGAAGCGGGCCCGTGAGCGGGCGGCGGAACTGCTCGACGTCGTGGGCCTGGACCCAGCCATGGGCAAGCGCTACCCCGCGCAGCTTTCCGGCGGCCAGCAGCAGCGCGTAGGTGTGGCCCGCGCCCTGGCTGCGGACCCTCCGGTGCTGCTGATGGATGAACCGTTCAGCGCCGTCGACCCCGTGGTCCGCAGCGAACTGCAGCAGGAGCTGCTGCGGCTGCAGCGGGACCTCGCCAAGACCATCGTGTTTGTCACCCATGACATAGATGAAGCGACAATCCTGGGCGACAAGGTCGCCGTCTTCGCCGTCGGCGGCCGCCTGGCCCAGTACGACAGCCCGGAAGGAATCCTGCGCGCTCCGGTTGACGACTTCGTCGCCGGCTTCGTGGGACGGGACCGCGGTTTCCGGCACCTGGGCTTCCAGCCCGGCGCAGGGGTTCCTGTGCATCCCGTCCAAACCCTGGACCCGGCTGAGCTGGCGGATCCCGCCGTTCCGGTTCAGGGCGGCTGGGCGCTGGCGGTTGACGACGGCGGACGGCCGCTGGGCTGGGTGCCGGCCAGCAGCCGGGAAACGGTCACCTCACCGGGCCAGCTGGTGCCCGGCGGATCACTCCACCGCCGTGGCGAGAGCCTGCGCAGCGCCCTCGACGCGGCGCTGTCCTCCCCGTCGGGACTCGGCGTCGTCGTGGATGACAACGGAGCCGCCGCGGGCATTGTCCGCGCCGGAGAAATCTTTGAACTGATCGAGGCTGCCCGGCTGCGCCGCGGCAAGGCACTGCACGGTTCGGCGGTCTGAGCATGGACTGGTTCTGGTCCAACACGGAGATGATCTCCCGGCTGACCGCACTGCACCTGTTCCAGGCCGTGGTGCCGCTGCTGCTGGGCCTGCTGATCGCCGTGCCGCTGGCACAGTTCGCCCGGCTGCACCGGTTTGCCGGGGGAGCGATCCTGGGGTCCTCGGCGATCCTCTACACGATTCCGTCCCTGGCCCTCTTCGTCCTGCTGCCGGTGATCCTCGGAACCCGGGTCCTGGACATCACCAACGTGGTGGTGGCACTCACGATCTACGCCGTCGCCCTGCTGGTGCGCTCCACCGTGGATGCGTTGAACTCGGTGGACGACGACGTCCGGCAGGCCGCCACGGCCATGGGCTACCGTCCGCTGCGGCGATTTTTCGCCGTGGACCTGCCGCTGTCCCTGCCCGTCCTCTTCGCCGGCCTGCGGGTGATCTCGGTGTCCAACATGTCCCTGGTGAGCGTGGGAGCGCTGTTGGGCATCGACAGCCTCGGCCGGCTGTTTATGGACGGCCTGTACCGGAACTTCCCCACCGAAATCGTGATCGGCATAGCGCTGATCCTGCTCCTGGCCCTCGTGCTGGACCTGGTCCTGGTGCTGGCCCAGCGTCTCCTCACCCCCTGGAGCCGGGCCGTGAGGCGCGGCGGACCAAAGCTGCCGCTCAACACGGTTGAGGCACGGACGGCGGCCGGCTGATGGATTACTCATCTGACAACGTCCTGGTCCAGATGTTCGAGTGGCTGACCGCCGAGAGTTCCTGGACCGGCACGGGCAGCATTCCGCAGCGGATCCTGGAGCACCTTGGCTACACCGCGCTGGCCGTCGGAATCGCCGCCCTGATTGCCGTGCCGCTGGGACTCTACATCGGGCACACGGGCCGCGGGCGCGTCGTCGTCGTTTCCGGAGCGGGGATCCTGCGCGCCCTGCCAACGCTGGGGCTGGTTTTCCTCTTTGTGCTGCTGGCCGGGATCGGGCTGATGCCGCCCATCTGGGCGCTGGTGCTGCTGGCCATTCCGCCCCTGCTGGCAGGAGTCTATGCCGGGATCTCTTCCGTGGACCGCACCGTCGTGGACGCAGCGCGGGCCATGGGCATGACCGAGCTCCAGATCCTTTTCCGGGTTGAACTGCCCAACGGATTCAAGGTCCTCTTCGGCGGATTCCGCGCCGCCGTGCTGCAGGTGCTGGCCACTGTCTCGGTGGTCGCGTTCATCTCCCTGGGCGGGCTGGGCGTGTACCTGATCGAGGGAACCCAGCTGCGGGACAACGGGCGCCTCTTCGGAGGCGCGCTGCTGATCGCGCTGCTGGCCCTCGCCGTTGATTTGGTGCTGGCGGCCGTCCAGCGCCTCGCTCTTTCGCCGGGGCTGCGCAGCAGAACCCGGAAACCGGCCAACCACCGCCGCCGTCAGCCATCCCCTGCCGGCCTCGCAGAAGGAACAACAGCATGAGAACTCTTACCCGTCCGGGCACCCGGAAAACCCTCACCGGTGCCGCAGGCCTCACCACGGTCCTGATGCTCGCCGCATGCGGCGCCAATTCGGATCCGCAGAGCGTTGAGTCATCCTCCGCGCCCACCGGCGTCGAAGACTCGGCGACCCTGGTTGTGGGTTCGGCCGACTTCCCCGAATCCCAGATCATCGCCGAGATCTACGCCGGCGCCCTGAACGCCGAAGGCATCCAGGCCAGCACGCAGCCCGGCATCGGTTCACGCGAGATCTACTACCGTGCACTGGAAGACGGATCCGTCCAGGTCATTCCGGACTACACCGGAAACCTGCTGCTCTTCGCGGACACCGAAGCCACTGCACAGTCCGCCGAAGAGATCATGGACGCGCTTCCGGATGCCTTGAAGGAAGAGTCGCCGGACATGAACATTGCGGTGCTGGACCCCGCCAAGGCTGAAAGCAAGGATGCCCTGGTAGTCACGCAGGCGACCGCCGAGAAGTACAGCCTGACCTCCCTGGAGGATCTGGCCAAGGTCTGCGGAGAAATCACCATCGGCGCACCCACCACCTTCCAGGAACGCGCCTACGGCCTGCCCGGCCTGAAGGAAAAGTACGGCTGCGAGCCGGCCGGCTTCGAAGCCATCAACGACGGCGGCGGCGAGGCCACCCTGCAGGCACTGCTGACCGATAAGGTCCAGGCAGCTGACATCTACACCACCACGCCCTCCATCGAGGAGAACTCCCTGGTAGTGCTCGAGGACCCGAAGAACAACTTCATCGCCCAGCAGGTTGTCCCGCTGGTCAACCTGGATGCCGTCAGCTCCGAAGCCCAGGACGTGCTCAACAGCATCTCCGCTGTGCTGACCACCGAAGACCTGATCTCCCTGAACCAGGCAGTCTCCGGGGACCAGAAGCAGGATCCCAAGGACGCGGCCAAGGCCTGGCTGGAAGAAAAGGGCCTCGCCTAGGGTTCTTCCGTCCCGGATAGGTCCCTCACTTCCACCGAGAGGCCAGTTACGGCTCCAATCGTCCGCGAAAGGAGCCGTAACTGGCCTCTCGGCGTAGTGGTTGGGGAGGGACGGAGGCGGTTATGGCATTCTGTGTAGATGGCCGAATTCACCCAGTCCCAAAAGCTCCATAACGTCCTCTATGACATCCGCGGGCCGCTCCTTGAGCACGCGCAGCGCATGGAGGCGGCGGGACAGCGAATCCTGAAGCTCAACATCGGCAACCCCGCCCCGTTCGGGTTCGAGGCGCCGGAAGCGATCCTGGTGGACATGATCCGCCACCTGCCCACAGCCCAGGGGTACAGCGATTCCCGCGGCATCTTCTCCGCACGCACGGCCGTTGTCCAGTACTACCAGGGCCGCGGCATCCAGAACATCGACGTCGATGACGTGTACCTGGGCAACGGCGTCAGCGAACTGATCACGATGTCCCTGCAGGCGCTGCTGGACACCGGCGACGAAATCCTGGTGCCAACCCCGGACTACCCGCTGTGGACCGCCTCGGTGTCCCTGGCCGGCGGCACCGCCGTGCACTACCTCTGCGACGAGGAGAACCACTGGTGGCCGGACATCGCCGACATGGAAGAGCGGATCACGCCGCGCACCAAGGGCATTGTGCTCATCAACCCGAACAACCCCACCGGTGCGGTGTACCCCGAACACGTGCTGCGCCAGATCGTGGACCTGGCCCGGAAGCACGGCCTGATCATCTTTGCCGATGAGATCTACGAAAAGATCCTGTACGACGGCGCGGTGCACATCAACGCGGCCTCCCTCACCGGGGACGACGTCCTTTGCCTGACTTTCAGCGGCCTGTCCAAGGCCTACCGGATTGCCGGGTTCCGCAGCGGCTGGATGACGATTTCCGGCCCGAAGCGTGCGGCCGCGGACTACATCGAGGGCATCAACCTGCTGGCCAACATGCGCCTGTGCGCCAACGTTCCGGCCCAGCACGCCATCCAGACCGCGCTTGGCGGCTACCAGAGCATCAACGACCTGATCCTGCCCGGCGGCCGGCTTAAGGCGCAGCGCGATCTTGCCTACAAGATGCTCAATGACATTCCGGGCGTCAGCGTCGAAAACGCCGAGGGTGCGCTGTACCTCTTCCCGAAGCTGGATCCCGAGGCCTACCCGATCGAATCCGACGAGATGTTCGCGCTGGACCTGCTCAAGCAGCAGAAGATCCTGGTCTCGCACGGCACGGCGTTCAACTGGATCCGTCCTGACCATTTCCGGATGGTGACGCTTCCGGCACTCGAGGACATCGAGGACGCCATCTCCCGCCTGGCGGAGTTCCTTAGCACCTACAAGCCCGGTACCTCCAAGCCGTAACCTTCGGTCCTGCTGCCGCCCCGCGGCAGCAGGACGTCAGGCTTCGCGGGCTGCGCGGGCAGCCTCGAGGCGCTCCCGGGCGCCCTCGAGCCAGGAATCGCAGCGGGTGGCCAGCGCCTCACCCCGCTCCCAGAGAGCGAGTGACTCCTCGAGACTCGCTCCGCCGGCCTCCAGCCGGGTTACCACGGCCACGAGCTCGTCGCGTGCCTGCTCGTAGCTCATGGCCTCGATGTCGGCCGGGAGTGCTGCTGCTTCATTCATGGTGTTCTCCTCCAATGGAAAGTCGGTTAGCGGTGTCCGGTGGCAACGGCGCCGAGCTCCCCGGCGGCCACCCGGATGCGCAGCTGGGCGTCGGTCTCAACTTCCGCGGCGTCCCGGACAACGGAGCCGTCTGCGAGCTGCACCACGGCGTAGCCCCGGTCCAGGGTCTTCTGCGGTGAGAGTGAGCGGACCTGCGCGCGGAGGTAGCTGATCTTGTCTGCATCGCGCCGGACCTCGGACCGCATCGCCGAGAACGCACGGTCCCGGAGCCGTGCCACGTCCTCGGCCCGGGAAGCGAGCATGGTTTCCGGGGCGGAGAGGACCGGGCGGGTGCGGATGTGGGCCAGCCGGTCTGTTTCCCGGCTGAGCATGAGCTCCATGATCCGGCGCAGCTGCGAGCGTGCCGTGCCGATCCGCGAGAGTTCCTCGCCGACGTCGGGCACAACGCGCTTCGCCGCGTCCGTGGGAGTTGACGCGCGGAGGTCCGCTACCTCGTCCAGCAGCGGACGGTCAGCCTCGTGGCCGATGGCGCTGACCACTGGAGTCTGCGCAGCGGCAACCGCCCGGATCAGATCTTCATGGCTGAACGGCAGCAGGTCCTCCAAAGACCCGCCGCCGCGCGCAATGACAATCACGTCCACTTCCGGCATGGCATCGAGGGAAGCGAGGGCCCGGGTCACTTCGGCGACGGCGTTCACGCCCTGGACCGCAACCTCCCGGACCTCGAATTCAACGGCGGGCCAGCGCAGTGCAGCGTTGCGCATGACGTCCTTCATGGCATCCGAGTTACGGCCCGTGATGAGCCCAATCCGGCCGGGGAGCAGCGGCAGCCGCTGCTTGCGGGCTGCCGCGAACAGACCCTCGGCGGCGAGTGCCTGGCGAAGGCGTTCGATCCGGGCCAGCAGGTCTCCCAGGCCCACGGGCCGGATGTCCCTGGTCTGCATGGACAGCCGGCCGGTCTTCACGTAGAAGTCCGGCTTGATCAGTGCCACCACCCGGGCGCCGCGCTCCAGTGGCAGCTCCAGGCGGTTCATGACCGTGCTCCACACCGTCAGGGACAGGGACACCTCGGCATCGACGTCGCGCAGGGTAATGAAGGAGGCATTCGAACGGCGGTTCAATTCAATGACCTGGCCCTCAACCCACGCCGCCGGTGCGCGATCAATGTAGGCCTTCAGGTTCTTGGACAGCAGCGCCAGGGGCCACGGATTCTCCGGGGAGGTCAGGGCTGCCGTGGGCGCGAGGGCGTTTCCGGTATCCGTCTGGTCCGGATCCTGTGCTCCTGCGGCATTCTGCATGTTTCGAACTCCTGTTGGTCCAGCGCCAGGCCGGTCCTTTGCGGCGCCGGTCCTAAGGTTATTGTCTATCAGGTGCCTGGGACACATCGTGTCCGCTGCTCCCGGACCGTGGACAACGGTCTTCGGGCCAGGCCCTTGTGTCCCTGCCGGGCTGCCCGGCTCCGCGGAAAAGATTTGGGAAACTATGCGCACTTTCGGTTCGGCAATCCTGGTCCTTCTAGCACTCGTGCTCTCCGGGGCCGCAGTAGGCAGCGCCTGGCTGGCGCAGAACGTCGTATCCGCGCAGGGATTCGCCCAGCTTGCCCAGCCGCTGGGTGAAGACGAACCGTTCCAGGCCCAGCTGTCCACAGCGGTAGCGTCCCAGGCGAGTGCAGCGGTGACCGACGGCCTGCCGGACGGGCTGGTTTCCCTGGTCGAACCAATCATTGAGCGGGTGGTTTCCGGGTTCCAGGATGCGCCGGGCTACCCCGAGGCCTGGACCCAGACGCTGGAGCGTTCCCACACCGCTACATTCGATTCCGGGACGCCCACCCTGGACCTCGGCCCGCTCCTGACCCTCGTCAACGCACAGATCGCCGGTGAAATCGGTACCGAACCGGCTGACGCAGGGGAGCGGCTGCTGACGGTTTCCGGCCAGGACCGCAGTGCAGAACTTGAAACCCTGGTGCGCTTTGCCGATTCCTGGCCGCTGCTGGCCGCCGCTGCCGTGCTCGCCGCCCTGCTCGGACTGCTTGTTGCACGACGCCGCTCCACGACGCTCGCGCTGACCGGTGCGGGCCTCGCTATGCTCGCCGGAGTCCTGTGGCTGGCCTCGGGAGCGGCCGGACGGGTTGTGGAGGGACAGACGCCTGCGAACCCGGTAGCTTCGACGTTCGTGGACGGTTTGGTTCCTCTTGCGCAGGCGAGCTTCCAGTCCTGGCTGCTGGTGCTGCTGATCGGCGGGGGAGTGGCCTTTGTCCTGGGACTGGTGCTTCGCCTGGCGGCCGGATCCCGCCGGGATGTGCGCTGACAGCGGACGTGCCAGTTCCGGCTCGGGGGTCCGTCCCCCTACCGGCTAGCATGGAGTCATGACCAGCACAGCCGTTTCCGTGCCGATGCCCACCGTGCCACGCCGCCGCCGGAGCCCCGAAGAGGTTGCTGCCGCTGCGCCGGTGTCCGGAGCGCGCCGGGTCCTGCTCGCGGCGCCGCGAGGCTACTGCGCCGGCGTCGACCGTGCCGTCATCGCCGTCGAAAAGGCGCTGGAACACTACGGCCCGCCCGTCTACGTGCGCAAGCAGATCGTGCACAACCTGCACGTCGTCAGCACGCTGGAAGAACGCGGCGCCATCTTCGTCGATGAGACGGACGAGGTGCCGGAAGGCTCCCTGCTGATCTTCTCCGCCCACGGCGTCTCTCCCGCCGTCGTGCAGTCCGCGGAGGACCGCGGCCTGCGCACCATCGACGCCACCTGCCCGCTGGTGACCAAGGTCCACCGGGAAGCCGTGCGCTTTGCCCGGGATGACTTCGACATCCTGCTCATCGGACACGAGGGACACGAGGAAGTCGAAGGCACCTACGGGGAGGCGCCGGACCACATGCAGATCGTCAACGGACCCGAGGACGTAGACAAGATCGAGGTCCGGGACCCGGATAAGCTCATCTGGCTTTCGCAGACCACACTGTCCGTGGACGAAACCATGACCACGGTGAAGCTGCTGCGGGAGAAGTTCCCGAACCTGCAGGATCCGCCCAGCGACGACATTTGCTACGCCACCTCCAACCGCCAGGCCGCGATCAAGAAGATTGCGCCGGATGCGGACCTGGTGATTGTGGTTGGTTCCGCCAACTCCTCGAACTCCGTGCGGCTGGTTGAGGTGGCGCTGGAATACGGTGCCAAGGCCTCCTACCGCGTTGACTTCGCCAACCAGGTGGACGAGTCATGGTTCGAAGGCGTCTCGACCGTGGGCGTCACATCCGGTGCCTCCGTTCCGGAGAACCTGGTCCAGGACGTGCTGAACCTGCTGGCCGAATACGGCTACGGGGACGTGGAGGAAGTGGTGACGGCGGAAGAGGACATCATCTTCTCCCTGCCCAAGGAAATTCGCGCCACGCTCAAGGCCATGGGGGACTCCTCCCGGGGCCTCGGTGGCCGCCGCTCCTAGGTCCGCCCGTTCCCCTCACCATCCATATGACAGAAACTGCACGTATCGAAGCTGAAACGTGCAGTTTCTGCCATGTCGATGCGGGGGAGCCGCGGAAATCGCCCCGGTTCGGCTCAGCCGGGCTGCCCCGGTAAGATTTCTACCGTGGCTCTTACTATTGGCATCGTCGGCCTGCCCAACGTCGGCAAATCAACCCTGTTCAATGCGCTGACCCGCAACAACGTTCTGGCGGCGAACTACCCGTTCGCTACGATCGAGCCGAATGTCGGCGTCGTATCCCTGCCGGACCCGCGGCTTGCCAAGCTTGCCGAGATCTTCGGTTCAGCCCGCATCCTGCCCGCAACCGTGTCCTTTGTGGACATTGCCGGCATCGTGAAGGGTGCCTCCGAAGGTGAAGGCCTGGGCAACCAGTTCCTCGCCAACATCCGAGAAGCCGAGGCCATCGCCCAGGTTATCCGCGTCTTCGACGATCCCGACGTTGTCCATGTGGACGGCAAGGTTGATCCCCGCTCGGACATGGAGACCATCAACACCGAACTGATCCTCGCGGACCTCCAGACCCTGGAGAAGGCCATCCCGCGCGTGGAGAAGGAAGTCAAGATCAAGAAGCGCGACGCCGCGCAGCTGGCTGCCATGCAGGCCGCCCAGGCTGTGCTCGAGCGCGGAGACACGATCTTCTCCTCCATCGAGAAGGACAAGCTGGACATGGACCAGCTGCGCGAACTGAGCCTGCTGACCGCCAAGCCGTTCATCTACGTCTTCAACGTTGACGACGCCGTGCTGTCCAACCCGGACCGCCAGGCTGAGCTGCGCGAACTCGTTGCCCCCGCCGACGCCATCTTCCTCGACGCGAAGCTCGAAGCCGACCTGGTGGAGCTTGACGAAGAAGAAGCCCGCGAAATGCTGGAGATGAGCGGACAGGAAGAGTCCGGCCTGGACAAGCTGGCCCGCGTTGGTTTCCACACCCTCGGCCTGCAGACCTACCTCACCGCCGGTCCCAAGGAAACCCGCGCCTGGACCATCCACCGCGGCGACACCGCCCCCCAGGCTGCCGGCGTCATCCACACCGACTTTCAGCGCGGCTTCATCAAGGCCGAAGTTGTCTCCTTCGACGATCTGGTTGAGGCCGGCTCAATGGCCGAGGCCAAGGCCCACGGCAAGGTCCGGATTGAAGGCAAGGACTACGTGATGGCCGACGGCGACGTGGTGGAGTTCCGCTTCAACGTGTAGAGCTGGAGGTCATCCGGGCTTACCGGAGTTTCCCACGTGAAGTCGCAGCGCGTTCGCAGCGAACCTTGCGGCTTCCGCGGTTCCGAAGACGACATGGAAGTCAGGGTTTGACTCGTACTGAGTTGCGAGGCCCCGGACCATGTCAACAGACTTCGCAGTATCTCCCGCGTGGGTAGGAGTTCCTGGGATCTCCCTGAACCACTCCATGTGGGCTGCGGCGTGATCTTGCGCTGTGGCGGAGTCTGGTTCGTCGCCTTCCTCCTGAATCACACGCCACCGGGCCAGTAGGGCCTCGGCTCTGGCCTTCCACTCCTTCTGCTGCTGGATCGATTTACCGTGCCACCACTGATTCGATGCATCGAATGCGCCGCGTCCCCAGCGCTTGACAACCTCAGTCTCATATCGGTCATTGAACCCCTCGAGCATGACATCCATGCGAGGTTTGCGGCCTTCACGACGCATTGACAACGTGTGTTCCACCGCGTTGATGCGTCGATTCAGGGAGGCGCGTTCCCTCGCGAGATGCTCCATATGCCCGGTGAGTGCTTCCATTTCGGCCTCAGGAGTTGCGGCTGCATCCAGTACGTCCGCGATATCCGACAGGGGCATGCCCGTCTCTCGCAGCAAGAGGATCCGCTGTAGGCGGGAGACCGCGTCGAGCCCGTAGTAGCGATAACCGTTGGATCCGACGCGGTCGGGGTCGAGTAGTCCGATCTGATGGTAGTGACGCAGCGTGCGCCCGCTGATGCCTGCGCGCTCAGCCAGCTCCCGCACGGTCCACTCCACGGACTGCCTCCCGTTCGTTGTCGTAGTCCTCAGTCTTCCCGGTTGAGGCCCAAGCCCAGCTGAGGCGCGGCGACGCGCAAAACCTCATCCGCTGGCGCGGCAATGCTCTGCGCCGCGGTAGCTCCCACAGTATCGAGGTAGGCGCGCACCAGTCTTATGCCGGCTGCGTAGCCGGCGCCGGTAGGTAGCCCAGCTGGCGCTGCGCCGAGGAGACGTGCGCTCGCGTCGCCATGCACCCACGCTGTGAAGTTCTGCATACCTGTGATGTGTAGCCCGCTTGCGACCCTTGCAAGGACATCGTCGTCATTGTGAGTGCTCTCGCTGACGAAGTGCGTGTACCCCCGGTCGCCGAATAGTTCCGCAGCGAATACGTCTGCAAGTCCTTCTGAGATGACCTGTTCGCCAACGGTGACAGTTATCGGATCCCATACGACACCGCCCGGCGAGTACCGCACATTGTGGTGCAGCTCATGGACGGCAATCGCTTCGAGGCGTTCCAGAACCTGGGGCGTAGGCCAGACGGTGATCGCGATGTAACCGCTGATTCCTCCGAATGCGGACAGTCCCTGGACTTCGTCGAAGAAGTGCGCGTTGGCGGGATCGCCCAAGACGAGAAGCACCTGGAGGTCTGGTACCTCGATGTCCGGGGCGGCTGCCCGGAGTGCTGCGGCCCCGGATTCGAGTGCCATGGCGATGCGGTTCCAGGCGTCTGCCTCGATGAGGCGTTCGAGACCTTCCTGGATGGGTTCGATTGTGCCCTTCCAATCGAAGCCGAAGTTCTGGCGGTGCACCGTGGCCATGTCCACCCCTCCCGGGATGAAGTGGTACATCCCAGCCAGGGGAGACCAGATGTCGCGCACCAAGTCGGCACGGTCGTCGGGGGCCGCCGCGAGCACTCGGCGCATGCTCGTTGCGCTGTCGATCACTGAAACAGTCATAAGACGAGACGGTAAACCTTGCCGTTACGGCAAGGTCCAACCCCGGAAGCACGAACATCTCCAGGGGCCGTATCGAATTGGGAACGTCGTCGAGTTCCGCTTCGACGTCTAGCGTCCATAGCGTGAGGAAGGCCCGGGATGCTGTGCATCCCGGGCCTTCGCCGCTCAGGAGGATGGTACTCCCTGCTGGGCGGTGTCAGTGCCCCACAGTAAACCGCTGCCGCGGGTGTGCGTGGTTGTCGATTTCGTCTACGAAGGCGAGAGCGAAGTCGGTGCCGGAGATCTCCGAAGAACCATCGTCTTTGGTCACCAGGACGTCACCGCCGGTCCGGTAAGAGCCGGTGGTTTCGCCCGGTGCAAAAGCGCCGAAGAGGGCCGCCGGGCTCACATAGAACCAGTCGAGGTCCTCCGGTGCCTGACGCATTGCTTCAAGGACCTCGGCATGGGACAGGGCCTCGGGCTTCCAGTCGTCGAGGAAGTCGGGAGTGTCGACCAGCCGCGGACCACCTTCCGCGACCAGTGAGGAGCCCGCACCGCCAACGAAAGCAAGGCGCGCGCCGTTGGAGCGCGCGGAGTCGATCAACGCCGGGACATACGTTGTGAGGGGAGCACCGTCGACGTCGGCTCCGTGCACAGCCACAACGAGGACATCGGCGTCGGCCGCTGCTGCGGTGACCACGTCCGGGGAAGCCAAGGAACCGGTGCGGTACTCGACTCCGGGGAGCGGCTGTTCCGGTGCATTGCGGGAGTAGGAGATCACCTCGTGCCCTCGTGAGACCGCCTCTCGGGCGATGTTTCCGCCGGCATAACCGGTGCCGCCGAAGATAACTACTCGTGCCATGTGCGTTTCTCCTTGCAGTAGGGAGCCGGCGATGCCCCGGCGAAGATGGAACCTGCTGCGGATCCCGCCTATTCCCCGAACCCGGTATCGATCCGGCACCGTCCGCCCGGCGGGAACGCAGCCGGCCGCCGGCCCACCCCACCGGCCTTTGCAGTGAATGGGCGGGTCGATCCCGCAAACGGATTGCCCCCGGGACCGGGCAGCCGGACAATCGCTCCATGGGCTCCCTGACTTTCAGCTACAACGTCACCCTGGACGGCTGCGTAGACCATCAGGAGGGAATCGCCGACGACGAGACCCATACGCATTACACCCGGCTTTTGGACGAGTCCGGAGCCATGCTCTGGGGCCGCACCACGTACGAGCTAATGGAGAGCTACTGGCCGCTCGTTGCACGGGGAGAGGTCGAGGCGCCGCCGACAATCCGCGAGTGGGCGCTGACGCTGGAGGACAAACCCAAATACGTAGCGTCGGCGACGCGCAGCCACTTCCCGTGGAACAACAGCCACCTGCTTGAAGGCGACCTGGGCACGGCGGTGCAGGAGCTCAAAGACCAAACGCCCGACGGCGTCCTCCTTGGCAGCGGCAAACTCGCCTCGGCGCTGGACCGGCTGGACCTCATTGACGACTACAGGTTCCTGGTCCACCCGATGATCACCGGGCATGGCCCCACCCTCTATGGAGGCCTTCTCGACAGCACTCGCCGCCTGGAACTGATTTCTGCCGAACCGATGGGCAACGGGGCGGTCTCCGTACACTACCGCCGGGCTGCCTGAGCGGAGCGGCAGTAGCCAAAGGAAGGGAAGAGTCCATGAGTGAACAACCCGGCGGCCCGCCTCCGTTTACCGCCGATGATTTCGCGCAGCGGCTGCGGCGGGCAGCAGAAACAGCCGGCAGAGCCGGACTGGACGGCCTCCTGGTCACTCCGGGCCCGGACCTGCTGTACCTCACCGGGTATGCACCTGTTGCCATCACCGAGCGCATCACCATGCTGGTGGTACCGGCAGATGGTGAGCCCCGCCTGCTGGTTCCGAAGCTCGAACGGCCGGACGCGGAAGCGGCCCCCGCCGGCTCCAACCTTGGGATTGTGGACTGGACCGACGGAAGCGATCCCTACGCCGCAGCGGCCTCCCTCCTGGGCAGAGACGGCCGTTATGCGATCTCCGACTCCGCCTGGGCCATGCATCTGCTCGGGCTGCAGGACCACGTGCCCGGTGCCTCGTATGTCTCCATGACCACGGCGCTGCCCATGCTTCGGGCCATCAAGGACGCTGATGAGATTGACGGGCTGGCTGCGGCGGGTGCGGCCGCTGATTTGGCCTATGAGGAGATCGTGAAAGTGCAGTTCGCGGGGCGCAGCGAGAACGACGTCGGGGCGGAGCTGGCCCGGCTGCTCCGCCGGTTCGGCCACTCACAGGTGGATTTCACGGTTGTGGGTTCCGGGCCAAACGGCGCCAACCCGCACCACGAAATCGGCCCCCGGATCATTGGGGAGGGGGACATGGTGGTGCTCGATTTCGGCGGGCTCAAAGACGGCTACGGGTCGGACACCACACGCACCGTTCACGTCGGGGAGCCAGCTGCCAAAGAACGGGAAGTACACGGCGTCGTACGCCGGGCACAGCAGGCAGCATTCGAGGCCGTGCGTCCCGGCGTGGAATGCCAGGAGATCGACCGGGTTGCTCGGGCTGTCATCACTGAAGCCGGATACGGCGAGTACTTTATTCACCGCGTCGGGCATGGAATCGGACTGACGACGCACGAGCCGCCTTACATGGTCGAGGGAGAAACCCAGATCCTGGAACCCGGCATGTGCTTCTCGATCGAACCCGGAATCTACCTTCCGGGCCAGTTTGGCGTCCGTATCGAGGACATCGTGACCGTCGTCCCCGACGGTGGACGGCGGTTGAACCAGACTCCTCACCGGATGCAGATCGTCCATTAGCTGACAATCGTCCCGCCTTACGGGCCGCACCCGTTTGACCCTGACAATCCGCTGCTGTGAGGATCAGGGAATGGGGGAAACAACAACGGCCGGCAGCATGAGCATTTTCTCGTTCCACCTCGCGCACCTGCCGCGGCTTACCGCCGCCGCAATCCTGCTGCGCCCGCCCAAAGTGCAGGGACTGGTTCACTGCGAGGTGTTCGCCGGCATGGAGCTGGGCGCACCAATCGTTTCGGCCCGCAGGATGCAGCTCAAGCGCACTGCGGTGTTCGCGGAGTGGGAGGACGAACAGTCCCTGATCGCTTTCCTGGCGGAGAATCCGCTGGGCCGCAAGCTCGAGAAAGGCTGGCACGTCAGAATGAGGTTCCTGCGCCGCTGGGGTGCGGTCTGCGAGTTCTCCGGCTTGCCGGAATCGGCAGAACCAGCCAACCCGCACGAGCCCGTAGTGGCAGTAACCCTCGCGCGGCTGCGCCTTCCAGAGCTGCCCCGCTTTATTCACTGGGGGCGGCCGGTGGAAAGCCAAATCCGTGACCACCCGGAAGCAGCGCTCGCCCTGGCGGGCATCCGCCTGCCACGGACTGTTTCCACGTTCTCCATCTGGACCAGCACCCGGGCCATGACCGGAATGGTGTCCGGCCGGGACGGCGGGAAGACGGGACGCCGCCACGCACGGGCGATGGCTGAACGCGAACGCCGGGACTTCCACCACGAGTTCACTACGCTGCGCTTTCGCCCTTTGTCCGAGCACGGAAGCTGGGAGGGCCGCTCGCGGTACATGCCGTCGGCCAACGGCACGGCAGGCCCGCGGAACAGCAGCCCGGCCGACTAGCTCACGCCCAGGCTCCAGTGCAGGTATGCCTCGGCAAGCTGCTCCGGTACACCGGGGGCAGCGCCGCGGATAGGGGAGACCTGGGGGCGGGTGATGGTCGCGACGGCAACAATCACGTCCAGCGCCGTAAGGTTCCCCCGAACAGCCCGGTGCCGTCTGAGTTCCGCAAGCACATTGTTGAGGGCATCCAGGGCAGGCTGCTGGACCTGTGCCAGGGGCGCGGAGTCCAGATCCCGGGCGGCGCCTGCCTGGAGCGCCAGCCCGTCCGTCAGCGCCCCCAGCTTCATTGACATCAGGCTGGACAGCAGGTTCTTCCAGGCACCGGACGGGTCTGCATCCAGGCCTGTCCGGGCCCGCTCCACGGCGCCAATGATCTGTTCCACCATGTCCTGGACTACGGCCCGGACAAGGTCCTCCCGGGACGGGAAGTTCCGGTACAGAGTGGCGATGCCGACGCCGCCGGCAGCCGCCACGGCTTCGAGGGCGACGTCCCCGCCCCGTTCCGCGAAGACGTGCTTGGCGTGCTCAATGATGTTCTGCCTTCGGCGTGCGGCATCAGCCCTCATTCGTTCTCCTTCAATTTGACCCCCAGTCTAAACCGGAGGAATATCTTCCGGTAGAAGCGGAGGAAATTCCTCCGCAACAGAAGGATTCTCCATGACCGCCGAAACCCGGGAAACGGGTTCCCACCGCAAGCACGCAGCAATCTGGGCAGGGCTCACCGTCGGCCTCTCCGTCATCCTCCTGGCCCTGCTGATGCTCTTCATCTCTCCCTCCCTCCTCTCCGGGCCCCGCGACTTGGGCCTGGGCGTGGTAGGCGCCGAGCATCAGGCCGAGTCGATTGCCGCAACCCTGGAAGAACAGTCCCCGGGTGCGTTCGTCGTCGAGCCCTATAACAGTGCTCCAGAGCTGGAACAGGCAATCCGCGAACGCAGCATTGTGGGAGGCATCGACTTCTCGCCGCCGGACATGAGGGTCTACGTGGCAAGTGCAGGATCGACTGCAGTCTCCGGAACCATCAGCAACGTCGGGACCGCCATAGCCGGAGGCACGCACCGTAGCGTCGAGATTATCGACGTCGTTCCCCTGCCCTCGGCCGACCCGACCGGTGTTGGCATCGGCGGACTTGCCTTCCCGCTGGTGTTCGGCGGCATCGTGCCGGCAGTGGCGTTCCGCTCCATGCTCGCAGGCAAGCGCTGGTGGATTTTCGCGGGCCTCACCGGCTTTTCAGTCGCCGGCGGATTCGTCGTTGCGGCTGTCCTCAAATACCTCTTCGGCAGCATCGAAGGCCCGCTGGTCCCGGTTGCCGCCAGCGTCGCTCTCGGCATTGCTGCACTGGCACTGCCGCTGGCGGGCCTCAACGAGTGCTTCGGCACCAAGGGCTTTACCATTGCCGCCATGTCCATGATGTTTGTGGGCAATCCGTTTGCGGGCATAGCCACCAGCGCCCAGTGGCTCCCCGCCGGCGTCGCACTGATCGGACAGCTGCTTCCGCCGGGAGCCGCAGGCACGCTGGTCCGCTCGGTGGCTTATTTCGACGGCGCCGGCGGATTAGGCGCCGCCCTGACCCTGGCTGTATGGGTGCTCGCGGGGATCGCGCTGTGGTTCGCGGGCCCGCGTATTAAGGATGCACGGGCCGGGAAAACACCGCTGCCGCAGTCGGCGGCGGCGGGCTAGGGACGCGGGCTGCGCCTGAGCTGGGAACAGGGGTCTGCCCCAAGCCAAGCGGGCCGCGCCCTACCCAGGCAGGCGCCAACCCAGGCAGGCGGGCTGCCTAACTGCTAACGCCCACGGCTTTGCCGATGGAAGCCGGATCTTCGAGCAGGCCAAGCATGCATTCGGCCAGATCGGCGCGGGGAATCGAGCCGCGGAGGGTTCCGCTGTCCCCGGTTTCCAAGGCCTGCCAGGAACCGGCCGGTTCCTTGTTGGTCAGGCCCGTTGGCCGCACGATCGTCCAGTCCAGGCCGGAGCCCTGCACGGCAGCTTCCTGCTCGTTGTGGTCTGCGAGCGGCTTGGCCAGTGCCACTTTCATCGCTATCCGAAGCGGGGCCGGCATGAGGGAGCCGGAGTCCCCGGCGCCCAGGGAAGACTGGACCATCAGCCGCTGCACGCCCTGCTCCTTCATGGCATCAATGACCGTGCGCGTGACGGCTGCCCGGTGCCTGGGGTTCCCTTTCGAGCCGCCCACCGTAACGACGACGGCGTCCGCACCGGCAACGGCTGCCGCCGCGGCGGCCGGACTTCCGGCGTCCCCGGTCAGCAGGCGTACGCCTCCGGGGCCCTGACCACTGCGGGAAAGCACCGTGACTTCGTGGCCCGCAGCCTGTGCCAGGGATGCCAGCTGGGCGCCGGTTCCCTTCGAGCCGCCAATAATCGTGAGCTTCACAAGAGTCCTCCGGGACGTGGATGGGGACCGGTTCATGTCCCAGCTGCAATTTTACTGCCCGATGAAAGCCCTTCCCGAGTGTGTGCGGGGGCACAATAGCGCCTTCAATAGCATCAGACCAGAGGAGTTGTCGTAATGATAATTTTCAGGTTGCAAACGTGTAACAACCGTGTCGCGTCGGGAACCAAGTTACGGGCCGGTAGCGGTCCGCGGTCTACTCTCTTAGTCATATGCGACGAGGCACGCAGGATCTGCGCTGTCCGTGATTCCGGTAATCCCGCCGGAGACAATGACGCACTGAGAAATAGGAGGCGGAATGCGTTTTGCACGTATTTCCAAAGCAGTGGGTGTGGCAGCTGTAGCTGCCCTCGCGCTGAGCGCCTGTGCAGCGAATCAGGGGACCACCGACGGCGGTTCAACTGACAGCGAGAGCACCGGCGGTTCTGTCCGCGTTGTGGAGGTTAACGCCTTCAGCTCGTTCAACAGCAACACGGCGAACGGCAACGTAGATATCAACGGCAAGATCGCGTACGCCACGCACTCCGGGTTCAACTACATCACCGATGAACTCAAGGTTGAGCCGCTGGAAGACTTCGGCACCTACGAAAAGGTGTCCGACGATCCCCTGACGGTCAAGTACACCGTCAATGAGGGCGTCAACTGGTCCGACGGCGAGCCTGTCGACGCCGATGACCTCATGCTCCTCTGGGCCGTCAACTCCGGCCACTTCAACGACGCCACCCTGAACGAAGAGGGCGAGACCGTTTCCGGTACCACCTACTTCGACTACGCGGGCGACACCTCAGGACTGAGCCTGACCGACGTTCCCGAAATCGGCGACGACGGACGCTCCATCACCATGACCTACTCCGAGCCCTTCGCGGACTGGGAAATTGCCTTTGGTGCCATGACCGACGGCGGCGTCCAGACCCCGGCGCACGTTGTTGCCGAGAAGGCCGGCCTGGCCGACGGCGACGCGCTGATCGAACTGATCCAGAACACGCCCGCGGGCGACCCGGCAAACCCGGCTCCCGTGAACGAAGAGCTGAAGGCTGTTGCCGACTTCTGGAACACCGGCTTCGACACGAAGTCCCTGCCCTCGGACGCTTCCCTGTACCTCTCCAACGGTCCGTTCATTGTCTCGGCGATCGATCCCGAGAACTCCATGACCCTGACCCGCAACGAGGACTACAACTGGGGTCCCGAGCCCAAGATCGACGAGATCATTGTCCGCTACATCGGCGATGCTCCCGCTCAGGTCCAGGCTCTGAAGAACGGTGAAGTGGACATCATTGCTCCGCAGGCCTCGGCCGACACCGTGGATCAGCTCGAAGCCATTGATGGTGTAACCATCAACTCCGGCAACCAGCTCTCCTACGACCACGTTGACCTTAACTACACCGGCGTCTTCGCTGACCAGAATGTGCGCACCGCGTTCATGAAGGTCATCCCGCGCCAGGCGATCGTTGACTCGATCGTGAAGAAGCTCAACCCGGATGCAGCCCCGCTGGACTCGGAGATCTTCCTCTCTGACCAGGACGGCTACGAAGACTCCGCAGCCAACAACGGCTCCTCCGAATTCGCCGAGGTTGACGTTGAAGGCGCCAAGGAACTGCTGGCTGGTGCCACCCCTGAAGTACGCATCATGTACAACAAGGACAACCCCAACCGCTCTGACGCCTACACCCTGATTGCACAGTCCGCCTCCGAGGCCGGCTTCAAGGTCGTCGACGGCGGCCTGGGCGCCTCTGACTGGGGCTCCGCCCTGGGCACCGGCACCTACGACGCATCCATCTTCGGCTGGATCAACTCGGGTGTT